>NZ_JADYTS010000250.1 GCF_021531355.1 Leyella stercorea
GTAAGAAAGAATGAGGAGCGTACTAAGCTGTCCGATTATCTGTCGCGTCAGCTCAACAAGGACTATAGTACATCCTGACTTCGTCATCGTGTCACCCAAAAATCTTCGTCAAAGAGTTTAGCTATTTTCTGATGTCTTGCCATTAACATTGTTTGGGTGTAAACCTCCTTGTTCAGAGGTAGCTTAATTTGTATTGTCGTGATTGTCTTTGCCAATG
>NZ_JADYTS010000251.1 GCF_021531355.1 Leyella stercorea
GAATGCTTATCTCCAAAAATCTGAGGAGTATGAATCCAAAGGGTTTATGGATGCTGTACGCATAACTGATTTTGGCTCAGTGGAAAAATACTGGGGAGGTTTTTTAGTTTCATAGTATTTTGTATCTTTGCATTATGAACATGCGTAAGCGTATCCGCGATGCTAGTAGATACACTATCAAAAAAAATATCGCTCAAGCTTTTATTCTTGAGCGAT
>NZ_JADYTS010000252.1 GCF_021531355.1 Leyella stercorea
TACTTTTTCTATAAAACGAAAAATGAGCCATGTTAGTACTTATATATAAAAATAATTTAGATCACTTACTTAATATTATATTGTAGTATAGGGCATAAGCCCTCAACTTAATATAATCATTATGCAAGAAGTAAAGATCCAAGGTAAGCACTCAATTGCTTCCAACCCCTTATAAACAGGGGCTGGAGAGCCATTGATTATTTTTGTTTTAACTTT
>NZ_JADYTS010000253.1 GCF_021531355.1 Leyella stercorea
GGTGCGTACGAGACTCGAACTCGTGACCCCATGCGTGACAGGCATGTATTCTAACCAACTGAACTAACGCACCTCAAACACTTTTGTGTGCTGAAATAATATGTTCGGCATTCGTCTGTTGTCCGCTTTGTTGACTCAAGTTGGCGGTGCGTACGAGACTCGAACTCGTGACCCCATGCGTGACAGGCATGTATTCTAACCAACTGAACTAACGCA
>NZ_JADYTS010000254.1 GCF_021531355.1 Leyella stercorea
CATCGTGTGACCTTCATATTTGTTGCCCTCATGGATGCAATAGGCAAGCGGATAGCCGCCCAAACTTACAAGCAGGCCGAGTATGATCTGAGGATTGCTGTGACGTCCCTCTTTCGAGAAACCAGTCTTGCGTAATTCATCCTCATAATCCGCTTCAAAGTAAAGTGTGGTGACATCATAGAATAGCACACCGATATTTCCACCGAACAGTT
>NZ_JADYTS010000255.1 GCF_021531355.1 Leyella stercorea
TACGTGTGTCCGTTTACGGTACGGGTACCATGGACATTGCTTAGCGGATTTTCTCGGGAGTATGCTTACCCTCACTGTCAAGTTCCTCCGAAGAGGACCCTGTACTTTCAAGTTCGGCTCTCCTGGCGGATTTGCCTACCAGAATCAACACCTACACTCTTTAACGAACCATTCCGTCGGTTCGCGGAAGTTTCACTGCTCCGTCTCCGCA
>NZ_JADYTS010000256.1 GCF_021531355.1 Leyella stercorea
AATAGCTCAGTTGGTAGAGCACAACCTTGCCAAGGTTGGGGTCGCGAGTTCAAGTCTCGTTTGCCGCTCTTCTCTCTTTATGAGAGAAAGACAAAATAATATATTGTTATTATTTTGTTTGATATTTTTAAATCTTTATGGAGAGGTGGCGGAATTGGTAGACGCGCTACTTTGAGGGGGTAGTGACAATTGTGTCGTGGGAGTTCGAGT
>NZ_JADYTS010000257.1 GCF_021531355.1 Leyella stercorea
TGTTGCTGACGTTGGACAGAACGCGGCGGACTTCTTCACGCTCACGGTCACACGCCTCACGCTCCTCACCATACAGATCGAGTTGTGGATGACGCCGGGATTCTTCTTTTGAAATCCATTCTTTTGCTTCATTGACAAGATTTTCGACCTCATCTTCACTATATGCAACACCAATTGTGGCAAGTTCCTTCATCTTGCCACCGATTTTC
>NZ_JADYTS010000258.1 GCF_021531355.1 Leyella stercorea
TTGGGATACTCGGACTCGAACCAAGAATGACAGGACCAGAATCTGTAGTGTTACCATTACACCATATCCCAATTTTTAAAATCGCATAAGAAACAAACGCTGTTTAGCACCTCTTCTTCAAAGAGGAAGTTTGTGTTGTTGGGATACTCGGACTCGAACCAAGAATGACAGGACCAGAATCTGTAGTGTTACCATTACACCATATCCC
>NZ_JADYTS010000259.1 GCF_021531355.1 Leyella stercorea
GGTTATAGGCATCTTTCTTTGCACGGTCATCCGTATAGCCGACCAGAAGACGGCGTCCGCCTCCTTTGTCATATTCAACCATCTGGCAGTCGCGCTTGGGCTGTTCCAGTATCCAGTTCTTGACTTCCTGATTTTCATTCTTTATCTTCGCACCTATTATATACTTGTAGCCGTGCGCCTCAAGTTCCGCTATATTTGCATTGTT
>NZ_JADYTS010000025.1 GCF_021531355.1 Leyella stercorea
AAAGGTACAAAATTTCTATCACATTGAGGATTAGATAGTTGTAAATAATCTTAATATTTAACGACACTCCCTATATTAACAATGGAAAAATTTAAAGTAATCATAGTGGAAGACGTGCCCTTGGAACTCAAAGGCACCGAAGGAATTCTGCATAATGAAATGCCCGAAGCCGACGTCATAGCTACAGCCGATTCGGAAGATGCATTCTGGAGAGAATTCAGACAAAACAAGCCCGACCTCGTGCTTCTCGACTTGGGTCTTGGAGGCAGCACGACGGTGGGAGTGGAGATTTGCCGCAAGCTGAAAGGCGAGCACCCGGAAATGAAGGTGCTTATCTTCACGGGCGAAATACTGAACGAACGCCTTTGGGTTGACGCTATTGATGCTGGATGCAACGGCATAATACTCAAGAGTGGCGAAATGCTTACCCGTAGCGACATAATGCGGGTGTTGGAAGGAAAGAAATATGTATTCAACCAGCCTATATTAGAAAAGGTGGTGGAACGCTTCTGCGAGTCGGTACGCAACGTCATGCAGCACAATGACGCCATGATACGCTACGAGATTGACGAGTATGACGAGCGCTTCCTGCGCCATCTTGCCCTTGGCTACACTAAGGAGCAAATCTCCAACCTGCGTACAATGCCTTTCGGAGTGAAGAGTCTGGAGAAGCGTCAGAACGAACTTGTTCAGAAACTCTTCCCTAACGGCAATCAGGGAATGGGCATCAACGCCACACGTCTTGTGGTGAAGGCTTTCGAGCTTCAGATACTTGACGTGCAGAACCTTTATGCCGATGAGTAGAAGGCTTGTCACCATAATATCGGCTTACACATGCCTGGCGCTCTTCGTCATTCAGATAGCGTTGGTGTTGGGTTCGTGGGTGGCTTCGGTGCTATTTCCCGAACTTGCAATACGCTCTATGTTTGTAGGCGAAAGCGTAAGGTGGTTTTGGAGCAGTCTGGCTGACAATATGTCGTCCACGCTATTGGTGTGGCTTCTGCTGTCGGGCGCTATGGTCGAACTGTTTGTAGGAGGCGGACTGCTCAGGGCCATAACTTCCTACCGTCAAACTACCGATTACGAACGGATGGCTCTGATGGTTGTGGCGTGGGAATTGGTGGCAATGGCAATTGTGCTTTTCCTGCTTGCCTTCGTTCCGCATGCCGTGTTGCTGAGCGCGCTCGGTACGATTACGCCCGATTCCTATATTGACAGCTTCGTGATAATGGCAATGGTAGGGGTGAGCATAATGTCGCTTACCTACGGCATGGTGACGGGACGCTACCCGACGTTTGTAGATGCTTTTGGCGCTGCCGCAACGGGTGTAGCCACGACAGCACCATTAGTTATTGTGTATTTGTTGGCAGCAGAACTCTACAGCTCTGTTGTCTGGATGTTCACTTGATGTCGAGATTGTCAAATACAAGTCCCTTTTGCAATACCTTGTCAAACTCGTTCTCGAAGTTGGGAGTGAATACCGATTTGCCGATGTTCTCCTTTATCTCGTCGAGAGTCCAGTAGCGTCCGCCGTCCAGTTCGTCTGTACTCGGATGTATCGGCTCGTTGTAAAGAGTGCAAAACACATTGACAAGCTCTTTCTCTACACGGCTCTCAAATACGTACGACTTTATGAAGACAGGGCTGAAGCGGCTGATGCCCAGTTCTTCGGACACTTCACGATGCAGAGCCTCAGCAATAGTCTCGCCATAGTCGACGTGTCCGCCACATGCCGTGTCCCATTTGCCCGGTTGAATGTCTTTCCATTCAGGACGCTTCTGCAGATAAAGTCCTTTCTGCCGGTTGAATACATGCAGATGAACTACGGGGTGAAGCTGCTTCGAACCATTGTGTGCTTCGCCCCTTGAAATGCGGCCTATAACGTTTCCGCTTTCGTCGACGAGCTGGAAACACTCGTTCTTATTGTCCTTTTTCATATTTTGGGTTCAATCTTTTTTGTCATTTTAGTGTTACGGCTTCTTCATTCAGCATTACAGCTTCTTCATCCAGCTTTAATACTAATTACAGGCTGATGGTGTAGATTTTGCTGCCGCTGAAGGAGTTCTGGATAGAGTCGTTGTCGGGTGTGGTCTTGAATATTCCGAAGATGGAACTGCCGCTGCCGCTCATCTGTGCGTAGGCTGCTCCTGCTTCGTACAGCTTGTCCTTGATGTCCTGCAATTCGGGATATTGTGCGAAGACGCTCTCCTCGAAGTCGTTGGTAAGCAATCCCTTCCATTGTTCTATAGGCATGGCAACTATCTCGCGGCACGACACCTCGGGCATGCGTGGAGTAATACCGGCAAAGGCCTCCTTGGTCGATACGGACACCTGTGGCTTCACAATGACGAGAGTGTAACCGCTCAATGTGTTGTCTGTGATTTCTACAGGCGACAGAATATCTCCAATACCCTCAGCATAGGCAGGTTCGGCATTTATGAAGAACGGGCAGTCGGCACCAAGACGTGCAGCATACTTCTCCAGTTCGGCATTGCCTGCATTGATGCGAAAACGCTGGTCGAGCAGCTTCAGCATGAAAGCAGCATCGCTCGAACCGCCACCAAGTCCTGCCTGGCTCGGAATACGCTTGTACAGATGTGCGTGAATGCGCGGAATTTCATAATCGGCAGCCAGCAAGTTGTAGGCTTTCACCACAAGATTGTCAGCCTCGTTGCAGCATATTCCGTCACCGCTTACCTTGAGGTTGCAATTCGTGTCAGAAGGGAATTGCTCGCTCATGGTCTTTATCTCCAAAGCATCACAAAGCTGCACGGGCAGGAATACTGTCTGCAGATTGTGGTAGCCGTCGTTTCGCTTCTCGACGATATTAAGTCCGAGATTTATTTTAGCGCAAGGAAAATCTATCATATAATATAAGGTGTAGTTAGGGGTGAATGCAAGAGGGGATGTGCCCACACATCCATTGCATGAAGCATATCCCCTCAGGTTTTCAGTAAATATATTATTTCTCTCTCTTTATCTTGTCAACGTAAGCATCGATAACAGCCACGGCTGTGATGTTGACGATGTCGCGTACCGAGCTCTCGAAGTCGGTGAAGTGGATAGGCTTGTTAAGACCCATCTGGATCGGGCCGATGATCTCGGCATCAGGATCTAAAGCCTGCAGCAACTTGTAGCTGCCCTGGGCGCTGCTCATATTGGGGAATACGAGAGTGTTGACATCCAGTCCCTTCAAGCGTGTGAACGGATACTTGTCGTCACGAAGCTGCTTGTTGAGAGCAAAGTTGACCTGCATCTCGCCATCGATAATCATGTCGGGATAACGCTCCTGCAGAGTCTCCACAGCATTGTGAACCTTTACCGGGCTGCCAATCTCGTCAGTACCGAAGTTAGAGTAGCTGATCATGGCAATGTGCGGCTTCTCGTTGAAGAACTGTACCGTGTTGGCAGAAAGACGGGCGATGTCGATAAGTACGTTCTCGTCGGGATGACGGTTGATGAGTGTATCCGAGAGGAAGAACACGCCCTTCTTGGTGTTGAGGATGTGCATTGTGGCGAAAGTGCTGAACTCCGGACGAATGCCGATAACCTCCTTAGCCACCTTGATAGTGTTGGAGTATTTGGTGTACAATCCGGTGATGAATGCGTCAGCATCGCCTGTCTCCACCATCATCATACCGAAGTAGTTGCGCTCGTACATCTTGTCGTAAGCTTCCTCAAAGGTGTAACCCTGACGGGCACGCTTCTTGGCAAGGTGCTTGGCGTAAGTGGCACGTCTGCCCTGTTCCTGATCGGCACGCATGTCAATCAGTTCAATACCGTCGAGATTAAGCTTCAAGCGTTCAGCCACACGACGCAAACGGTCGGGGTTGCCCAGAAGGATAGGGTAGCAGAAGCCTTCGGTCTTGGCCTGTACGGCAGCCTTCATCATAGATGGGTGAGCACCTTCGGCAAACACAACGCGCTGCGGGTGCATGCGTGCAGTATCGTGAAGGTTGCGTGTCAGCTTGGTTTCCTGGCCGAGCAGCTCCATAAGGTTCTTCTTGTACGAATCCCAGTCGGTAATGGTCTTTCTTGCCACTCCGCTTTCGATAGCAGCCTTAGCCACGGCAGCACTAACCTCTGTGATAAGACGCGGATCAACGGGTTTCGGTATGAAGTACTTAGGACCGAAGCTGAGGTCGTTGACATGGTAAACCTCATTAACAATATCGGGAACCGGCTGCTTAGCCAAGTCGGCAATAGCATGTACGGCAGCCATCTTCATCTCCTCATTGATAGCCTTGGCATGAACGTCAAGAGCGCCACGGAAAATGTATGGGAAACCGATTACATTGTTAATCTGGTTGGGATAGTCGCTACGTCCGGTAGACATGAGCACGTCAGGACGGCTTGCCATTGCATCCTCGTAGCTGATTTCAGGCACGGGGTTGGCAAGAGCAAATACGATAGGCGAATCAGCCATTGAGCGAATCATATCCTGCGAAAGCACATTACCCTTTGACAGACCTACGAATACGTCGGCACCTTTGATAGCCTCCTCAAGAGTGTGAATGTCGGTTCGGTTGGTGGCAAACATCTGCTTCTGTGGTGTAAGGTTAGGACGGTCGGCTGTGATTACGCCCTTAGAGTCGAGCATTACGATGTTCTCTACCTTTGCTCCCAATGCCACATAAAGCTTTGTGCAGCTGATGGCAGCCGCTCCGGCACCATTTACAACGATGCGCACATTGGCAATATCCTTGCCTGCCACTTCGAGAGCGTTCTTCAGTCCGGCAGCCGAGATGATGGCAGTACCGTGCTGGTCGTCGTGCATTACAGGAATGTCGAGAGTCTTCTTCAGACGCTCCTCAATGTAGAAGCATTCAGGAGCCTTGATGTCCTCAAGGTTGATGCCGCCGAATGTCGGGGCAATCTTCTCTACAGCCTCGCAGAACTTCTCAGGGTCTTTCTCGGCTACCTCAATGTCGAACACATCGATGCCTCCGTATATCTTAAACAGAAGTCCCTTGCCTTCCATTACTGGCTTGCCGCTCATGGCACCAATGTCGCCAAGGCCAAGTACTGCAGTACCGTTAGAAATTACAGCAACGAGGTTGCCCTTATCTGTGTACTTATACACATCGTCAGGATTGCTCTGGATTTCCAAGCATGGGAAAGCTACTCCTGGAGAATATGCAAGACTAAGGTCGGTTTGGGTGTGGTAAGGTTTTGTCGGCTTGACTTCAATTTTGCCAGGACGACCGCTTTGGTGGTATTCCAAAGCGCTTTCTTTTGTAATTTTTACCATTTTTATTCTGTTTTAGTTATTTTATGTTCATTTATTTACAAAATACTAACGTTATCTTATAATACGATACAAAAGTAACTAAAAACAAGAAAACCTACAACTTTATTTGCGTTTTTATTTGGAAAACTTTGACTCGGCCAAAAGTTTTTGTAACTTTGCAGCGCTTAAAACATACACATTAAATATATACTGATAAATCATACAGATGCATAAAGACAATTTACAGACCAACTACCGTATGGAGTTGCCTGCCAAGATAATGCAAGTAGCAATGCGTGAGTTCAGACGTTGTGGCGTCAAGGCTGTCAAGATGGACGATATAGCAAGTAGGCTGAGCATATCGAAGCGTACATTATATGAAATATTCTCAAATAAGGAAGAATTGCTTTTGGAATGTGTCCGTATGCAAGAGGAGGCTTTCGACAGCCATATGACTGAATTCGGCAGCGACAGCAGTCACAATTCTATTGACATTATACTTGAGTTTTACAGGTTTCAGATGCAAAACGTAAGTGACGTGTCGCCGGCTTTCTATGAGGAACTCTCCAAGTATGGACATGTGGTGGATTTTCTCAACAAGAAGCGCATCAAGCGTAATGCCAATGCCAAGGCGTTTTTTGCACATGGCGTGAGTGAGGGCTATTTCCGTAAGGATGTCGACTTTGACATAGTGTCGCAGATAGGTGCTGCTTCCATGGAGCATGCCATGAAGACAAAGATGTATGAAAAATATGGAATGAAGGATTTGCTGCACAACATTCTCTTCCTCTTCTTGCGTGGCTTGTGTACGGCTGAAGGCATTGCTCTGCTCGACGCTTCCGATGTCGAGTAAGGACAATTGGGAACTTAGTACGTCACGTAAGGCTCTATTCTTTTAAGGTCTTCGGGCGAGAATTCCTTCAACAGGCGCAATTCGCTTATGGATTTGATTATGCCGTGCAGCCGTCGGTAGTTGACTATCGCACTTGCCTGATAATAATTAATGTATGGATGGCGCTTGATTTGTGCAAGCGAACTCTTGTTTAAGTTTATTTTCTTGATGTTGTCGCTGTCGATATTGATATAGGCAATGGCCTTGGCAGGAAAGTCATCAATCTCAAGCAGTTGTTCTTTCGAAACATATCCGCCGAGGCGCGTGCGGTAATCCACTATGCGTCGGGCATAGTAGCTGCCTATTCCTGGTATCTTCTTCAATTCGGTTGTGTCTGAGCTGTTTATCTTTAAGGTCTCGCCTGGCTTTATTTTGGGCGAGTAGGCTTTGTCTTTTATATCCTGTTCGGTAGAATGATAATCGTTTGTAGTTATAGTGTAATTAGAATGCTGCTTGCCCTTTCTTACTTCTGGCAAAGATGAGGCAGGAAGGTAATCGCTTGATATGCGTATGTATGGTGCAAGACGCTTGTAGTCTTTGGCGGTCAGACCATATACGTAGGCAAAGTCTTCCTTGCATTGGTAGACGCCACCGTGGGCTCTATATTTGTAAATGTTACGAACTTGCCATGGCTGAAGTCCAAGACGTAGAAGTTGTGTGCTGTCGGCTGTATTTGGGTCGAAGCAGAAAGTTTCTACCTTGCGTGATGGCAAAGCATATGCGTCGGCAACATCTTCATCATGTCGTGATAGGTTCAAGTGTAGAGTGCTGTCTGTCGGATAGTTGATATTGTCACTGCTGTACTCTGTATCAGCTAAAAAACCGATTAAAGCTGAAATGACAACTAATAGACTTATGAGAAACAGCAAACCTCGTCTGTCTGATTTTATCATAGTAGTATGGCTTAAGGTATAGTATATTTTGCACAAAGATACGAAACGGAATGATTTTGTGCAAGATAATTCTTAAAAAGAATATAGTTTAGTAATAAAATAAAGCCTAATGTTTTGTCAATTTGAGCTAAAACATTACCTTTGTGTGCAAATTATAAAATTCCATCTTCATTCTTACTAATTATATGTGAGAAACTTTCATACTGGTTAAGTGTGAGAAACTAAAGAGGCAATTAGCATGGTTACAAATAAAAGTGTAAAAATAATTGGTTTCATCCTAGGGTTCTTCTTGATTTTAGGATGTAACTCACGTAGCAACAAATCATCTGAAGTTGGTGAAGATTTTGTGGCTAAACAGAATTTACAAGGCATTTGGCTTGATGACGATGACGATGATGTTGTCTTTCGAATCAAGGGAGATACTGTTTATTTCCCCGATTCTACTAGTATGCCTGCGTATTTCCGCATTGAGAAGGATTCATTTATAATAGTAGGTGGCAACACCATTAGCTACCATATAATAAAGCAAACGCCACATTTGTTTGTTTTCATAAATCAGAATGGCGAGAAGATAAAGCTTTGTAAGACGAATGATAAATCTTATTTAGATATGTTTGCTGCCAAGACTGTGTTGACAATAAACCAAAATAAGATTGTCAAGCGTGATACAGTGTTCTATAATAATGGCGATAAATATCATTGCTATATTCAGGTGAATCCTACCACGTATAAGGTGGCTAAAAGTTCATGTAATGAAGATGGGGTACAAGTGGATAATGTCTACTATGATAATATTGTTAATTTGAATGTATATAAAGGAGCAGGCAAAGTTTATTCAAGTGACATGCGTAAAGAAATCTTCAAAAATGAAGTGCCAAATCAGTTCTTGCGTCAGGCAGTGTTCAGTGATATGACATTTGATAAGGCGGATAATGAAGGTATGCATTTCTTTGCAGTTCTTGCTATTCCTGAAACTTCTATAAGTTATTATGTAGAAAATGTTGTCACTTATAATGGTAAAATTTTCTTTAGAATAAAGAAGTAGAATAGGTAAATATAATATAGAAAAAAGAATATCATATTGTTTTTCGGAGTAATATGATATTCTTTTGTTTTTCCATGTAGAGTTACATAATAATTATAACTGTATTATCTTGTTTTGATATTCTTATAGCCTACAAGTTGGTCAGTTCTTTGGCCGAACTGTCGGAAATATACAAGTATCTGGTATTCGTTTTCTGTTTGGTAGAAATTGCCTTCGCATGGCAATGGTATGGTTCTTGCTTCGTCTAGGCTAGTAGTTACATACCGGTAAGAGTAATAGCCTTGTTTCAATATTGCACACGCTTCATATTGTTTGGCTTCATTATTGTATTCCATCTTAATGCCATGTTCTCCCATAATGTTTGTCCATACTCCATTAATGTAAACAGGAGTCGTTTGCCGAGGTATGCTTAATGTAAACTTGACGTTGACATAGTCTGAAGCAATGTCGTTTTCGACGTTGTCGCTATTGCGAATGTAGAAATGTCCGTTGGCATCTTCATCGTATATATAATTGCGTCGGGGTTCGTCGGTCCATAGGTCAGCACAATATTTAACTCCATCCCAATATATTGACTCTACACCCATAGAGGGTCGTTCGACATCAAGAATCTCAAACTTGCGGTATTCGTTGCCTCCCTCGAATATCAGTTCGCGATTATGGTTGAAAATTATTTTTTTTGTGAGCCTTGTTTGTGGAATAGGGTTGTAGCGTGCCGTGCTCCATACGCCGTTTTGCATGACTATCGTCGTTACTTCTTTTTTGGGGTCGGATATAATCAATCCGGAGAAATCCACGCTGCCAGACACCTGCTGGTGTTTGGTGTTTGCGTCAATGTCGGTATTCGATGACACTCTGGCTTCAACTTTCACAGTAGGATTCACCACCATAAAATGAGCATATAGAATGGTATCCTTGTCATTGTCGTCATAAATAGCAAGCCTATAGTTGCCGCTCATCTTCAGTCGGCATCGGTCGTTGGGTATTGACAGACTGTAATGGGTGTAAATGGTGTTTGTGTTGACCGACTTGGCGTAGCTGTCTATAATGTCGCCATCGGCAAATCCGTCGCAATAGTCGGTGTCGAATATTCCCTCAGAAGGAGACCAGTCTGCCTCGCAATGCTGCAATCTATAGGAATATCGGTGGTAGTCGTGGGTAAGGTCGTCGAAACAGATGTTTATAGGAGTGTCGTCGCTAATGTTGATGATTGGCATAGAAAGCCAGTTGTTGCCGGCTGTCACCTGCAACGAAGCGATGTTATTGCACAATACGACATCCCTTTGGGCTGAGGCTGCCATGCCAATGCACGAGGCTGCCCCTGCCAAAAATATTTTTATGGGGAGGTGTAGCAACATATCTGTCAAACAATAAATCGGATTATAAATCTACAGAAACCTTGAAGTTCAACTGACGGCCAGTCAGATAATTCGGCACAGCATATTGTTGGGCGGTGACGTCAGTAACCCAGTAGTAGGAGTTGACATTGCTTATGCCCAGCAGATTGAGACACTCTACGCCCAGCCATACATTGCGCAATGTGCTGTGCTTGCTGCTATGACTGGTGTTGTCAACGAGGCGGTAGCTGAGTCCCATATCCACACGCTTGTAGGCTGGAGCACGGAACGAGTTGGTCTCCAGTTCCTGATGTGGAGCCGAGAAAGGCAGTCCGTCGGCATAAGCCAGCTTTAATGACATCTTCCAGCGCTGGGTTCCGGGGAAGTAGTCGGTAAAGAAGAGGCTTATGGCAAACCGCTGGTCGGTAGGGAGAGGTATTGACTTGTTGTTGAGCTTCATCCTTGTGTTCATCAACGAGAACGACAGCCACGAGTCGGCTCCTGGCACAAATTCTCCGTAGAGTTTCATGTCAAGTCCGGCAGCGTGTCCGTTGCATTCGTTGCCACCATAGTACACCACCTTGACGTTGTTGACGCTATAGGGGATAAGGTTGCCGAGAATCTTGTAGTAAGCCTCTGCCGAGAAGCGGAACTGCCGGTTGTTCATCTTGAAACGATAGTCGTATCCGGCAATGATGTGAACTGAGCGTTGGCTCTTTGCCTTACGGTTGAGTGTGGCATACGTCACGCCGTTGACGGTAGATGTATCGCGTATTTCCTTGAAGAAAGGTGACTGATAGTACAGTCCGGCAGCCAGTCGCATGGTGACATTCTCGTTGAATGCAGGTATTATGCCGAGCGAAAGGCGTGGGCTGAATATTGTCTCCTTATTGTAGCTCCAATGGGATATGCGCACGCCGTAATTGAGTGTGTAGAGCGTCTTCTTGCTTGGACTGGTAAAGCGATATGTGTCCTGGATGTAAGCCTCCATGCGTCTGGCGCTGAGCGAATTCTTGGCGCGCATGCTGTAAATCATCTTAAGGTCGTTGCCAGTATGCGGAATGTTGTAATTGCTTGAGTCGCGCATCTCGTATTCAGCCGAGTTCTCCGTAACGTGCTCGTTCTTAAAGGTGAATGCAGCCTCAATGTCGTGCTTCTTCGCCTTAGTGTTGAACATCATCTTAAGACTTTCGACATGAGCGTCGAGATAATTGCGGGCGTGCTGGAAGAAAGTGCCGACACCAAGATTTTCGCTGGTCTCGGTCTGTGTAAGCCAGTATTGTCCCTGAATGTCGTAGCGTTCCTGCTCGTGGGTCTTGAATGCAGAAGCAATAAGCGACAGCTTTGTGGCATCGCCTGTCTTGTATGTCAGTCCTGCCGAACCGAAATAGGTGCGGAAGACATCCTTCTCCTGTCCGTCAAAATATACGCGAAAGGACTTTACGTCTTCGCTTGTTCCGAATCTTGTCTCGCGGTCTTCGGGAAAGAAGTTGTAGTTGTTGTTAGAGATGTTGCCCAGTATGTTTATCTCCCAACGCTTGTTGGGCTTGAGCGTAAGGTATGTTTGATAGTCGACGAAAGTGGGGCGGTACTCGCCTTTGGTGTCGAGTGATCCGAGTAGATTGCGTGTCGTCTTGTATCTCACGCTATTGCTCCATGCGAACTTTTTGTTGCCATAGCCCACATAAATGCCGTCGCCCAACAGACTTGCATAGGCTGAAGCCTCAAACCTTGAGGGTTGGCGGTAGGTGATGTTTAGAGCCGATGACATTTTGTCGCCATAGCGCGCCTCGTAGCCACCGGTTGAAAACTCTATCTTTTCGACCATATCGGAATTGATGATAGATATGCCTTCTTGTTGTCCGCTTCTAACCAGAAACGGGCGGTATATTTCGACATTATTTATATATACGCTGTTCTCGTCGAACGAACCGCCTCGTACATTATACTTCGAAGACAATTCGTTGTGGGTAGATACGCCAGCCTGACCTTGCAGCATTTCTTCAACGGAATTGCCAGTAACTGAAGGCATATTTTTGATGTCGTCTTTCTTGAGCTGTTGCATCTGTCCGGTCTGGATTTTTGTACCGATCACGGTCACTCCTTCTATCTCTCCAACATTACTATATAGTACAGTCTGCAGAGCCTGCTTGTCGCGTGGTTTTCTGAGTATTCTTGTTTTGGTGCGATAGCCAATCATCGAGAAGCGTATTTCTACTGAGTCGGCTGAGTGCAGTTGCAGGGTGTATTCGCCCTTTAACGATGTCATAGTCATTTTGCCTTGTTTGGCACAAGACACCGTGGCAAATTCTATAGGATTATTGCTCTCGTCAATGACGCGTCCGTGTAGGGTGAATGATTGTGCCTTCAGAACTGTAGGCACAAAAAAAACAAGGACGTTTATAAGTATGAATAGAAATTTCTTATTTTTCATACTTAATAAACGTCCTTGTAAAACTATTATTGCCTTAATGCCTTATTAAAAATGCTGCCGTTTATATAGAATTGCGCATTTGCATGAGACATTGTTTCTGTTTGTCAGACAAGTTGGTAGGCAGCTTTACGTTGTAGGTTATGATGAGGTCGCCCATTGTGCCGTCCCCCCTGTCGTAGCCTTTGCCACGCAAGCGTACTTTTGTTCCGTTCTGTGTCTCGGGTTTAACCTTAAGCTTGATTTTCGAACCGTTGCCCAACTGTATTATCACCTCGCCGCCGAGTAGGGCAGTATAGAGGTCGATGTTGACGTTGGCGTTCATCTCGCCCGTGTTTTGCCGCATTGTGCTGCGCATACGTGAGCTGCGGCTTCTGCCTGCTTTAGCTCCGAACAGATCCTGGAAGAAGCTCGAAAAGCCTCCACCTTCAGATCCGAAGCCCGAGAAGTCGAAACCTTCAAACGGAGAGCCTCCGCTTGCATTGCCGTCGGAACTCCAGTAGTAGCTACCGTTGCCGCCTCCGGCAGCACCTCCATTTTGGGCAAATGCGTCAGCCTCACGCCATTTCTCGCCATACTGATCGTATTTCTTACGCTTCTCAGGGTCGGATATGACATCGTAGGCTTCATTCAGGGCTTGGAACTTAGCCTTGGCTTTAGGGTCGTTCGGATGCAAGTCCGGATGAAACAGTTTGGCACGTTTGCGATAGGCTTCACGCACTTGGTCTTGAGGTATGTTGCGGTCAACTCCAAGAATCTTATAGTAGTCAATAAATGCCATAATTAATTTCTCCTTTCTTTTATATACCCCAATGCAAAATCCATGCCACGAGCTGACGTTGCGGCTGTTATTTGAACAGGCTGCGGAAGACTGTAGGTATAGGCGTTGAGAAGTCCATTCGTTCGCCCGTCACTGGATGGGTGAAGCACAGCATATAGGCATGCAGACAGAGGCGATGCAGCGGGTCGTCGCCATTGCCGTATTTAATGTCGCCGCAGACAGGATGACCCATGTCGGCAGAATGTACACGTATCTGGTTCTTGCGTCCGGTTTCAAGCTTGTATTCCACAAGCGTGTGCTCGGTAGTGCGGTTGAGCACATGGTAGTGGGTCACCGCATATTTGCCTCCGTTGTCTACTGGTGACGAGTAGGTGATGTAAGCCTTGTTGTCCTTCAGCCAATTGGCTATAGTGCCGTTGTCGTCCTTCATCTCGCCACTTGTCACAGCTACGTAACGTCGGTCGTAGACTATCTGGTGCCAGTTGTGCTCGAGAATCTGCTCGGTGTCAATGTCCTTGGCGTAAATCATCAGTCCGGATGTGTCGCGGTCGAGACGATGCACTACGTGGGCACGACACTTCTGATGCGACTTGGCAAAATAGTCGTCGAGTACCGACTTCACGTTCAAGGAAGAGTGTCCGGCAGCCATCGACAGAATGCCTATATTCTTTTCTACTACGACAATCCAGCGGTCTTCGTAGACAATCTTGACAAACTTATTCTTGAAATCGCACTTACGTTTGTGGCGGCTCACGCTAATGGTGTCGCCAGCCTTAAGAGGCGTGTCGAATTGTGTTACGACCTTGCCGTTGATTCTTATGCCATGTCCTTGCAGTATCGCCTTGGTCTTGGAGCGGCTTTCGCCAATGGTATTGAGCAGATACTCAAGTAGTGGAGCCGGCTGAGTGCCGTTGAATGTGTACAAAGTACAGTCGGAGTTGTTTCTTTGTACATTTGAGCTATTTCGTGTGTTGAAGTTTTTTGATGCCATAGTATTATTTGAATTATATTTTGCAAAGGTACATATTTTTGTTGGCAACTTGCCATTAAGAACAAAACTTCATATGCGAAAATCTGTTAATTAAAGTCGGCTTTCTGAGCATGGTGGCTTTACAATATATAAATTCGATTTGTCTGTACGGAAAAAATTGAGTAACTTTGCACGCAAATACTTGGTTATTTATTAAAATTCAATTAATTACAAATAATAGTCAATGATAACAGTTAGCAATCTCGCGATACAGTTCGGAAAGAGAGTATTATACAAGGATGTTAATCTGAAATTTACAGCAGGTAATATTTATGGTGTTATTGGTGCCAATGGTGCCGGCAAGTCTACACTTCTGCGCGCAATAAGCGGCGACCTGGAGCCAAACAAGGGTTCTGTTGAACTCGGCCCGGGAGAGCGCCTTTCGGTGCTTGAGCAGGACCACTTCAAATTTGACGAATATCGTGTTCTCGATACTGTTCTTATGGGTCATGAACCTCTTTGGAACAATATGAAGGAGCGTGAGGCTCTTTATTCTAAATTGGAAATGACTGAAGAGGACGGCAACCGTGCGGCTGATCTTGAGCTTAAGTTTGCCGAAATGGATGGTTGGGAGGCTGAGAGCAACGCTGCACAGATGCTTTCCAATCTTGGTATCCCGGAGGCATTGCACGAGAAGCAGATGAGCGAACTCTCCAACAACGAGAAGGTACGTGTCATGCTTGCAAAGGCTCTCTTTGGTGATCCTGACAACCTCTTGCTTGATGAGCCTACCAACGACCTTGACCTCGACACCGTACAGTGGCTTGAGGAGTATCTCAGCAATGTGGAGCAGACCGTGCTTGTAGTTAGTCACGACCGTCACTTCCTTGATGCAGTAAGTACTCAGACTGTTGATATCGACTTCGGTAAGGTTACTGTATTTGCCGGTAACTATTCGTTCTGGTATGAGAGTTCGCAGTTGGCATTGCGTCAGCAGCAGAACCAGCGCCAGAAGGCTGAGGAAAAGCGTAAGGAGCTTGAGGAGTTCATTCGCCGATTCTCTGCCAATGTGGCAAAGAGTAAGCAGACCACTTCGCGTAAGAAGATGCTTGAGAAGCTCAATGTTGAGGAGATTCGTCCGTCAAGCCGTAAATATCCTGGCATCATCTTCCAGATGGAGCGCGAGCCGGGCAACCAGATTCTTGAGGTTGAAGGACTTAAGGCTGTTGACGATGACGGAACAGTATTGTTCGACAACGTTAACTTCAACATAGAGAAGGGTGAGAAGGTGGTGTTCCTCAGCCATAATCCTAAGGCTATGACAGCCCTCTTCGAGATTATCAATGGCAATCGTGAGGCTGCAGCAGGTACTTTCAAGTGGGGTGTTACTATCACTACAGCATACTTGCCACTTGACAATACCGAGTTCTTCAAGAGTGACAAGAACCTCGTAGACTGGCTTTCGCAGTATGGTCCGGGCAATGAAGTTGTGATGAAGGGTTTCCTTGGACGTATGCTCTTCTCGGGTGAGGATGTGCTGAAGAAGGTGAACGTGCTTTCGGGAGGCGAGCGCATGAGATGTATGATTGCACGTATGCAGCTGAAGAATGCCAACTGTCTTATACTCGACACTCCTACCAACCACTTGGACTTGGAGAGTATTCAGGCTTTCAACAACAACCTTGTGGCATTCAAGGGAAATATCCTCTTCTCAAGCCACGACCACGAATTCATCCAGACTGTTGCCAATCGCATAATCGAGCTTACACCGAATGGTACAATCGACAAGCTTATGGATTATGACGATTATATCTACAGCGAAGACATCAAGGCGTTGAAAGCGCAGATGTATAATAAATAATGTATAGTAATAGCGTGTCGTAGACGTGCTAACCTGTAAAATATAATACGAGTAGGCAACTTTATGCGGACAGCCATCAATCGAAAAGTCTGCATTTTTGTCTACTCGTATGTTTTTCTGTGCATATGTTTCAATTTGGCAAGGATTTTGTAGTGTACTTTAGAAAAACGTATTTTACTAAGAACAAAAGCAAGATGAAAAATAACGATAAAACAGAAGAGAAAGACATTGAAGTTAAGGACGGAAATGTAGAAGCCGCTGCAGCCGAAGAAGCTAAAGAGGCAGAAACAACTGATTGTAACGAAGAAACGACAGAAGACGGCAATGACGTGAACGCAAAGCTTGAAGCTGCCCAAAAAGAGATAGAGCAATTGCGCGACCGCTATTTGCGTACAGCAGCCGAGTTTGACAACTACAAGAAGCGTACGCTTAAGGAAAAGGCTGAGTTGCTGCTCAATGGTAGCGAGAAGACTGTTTGTGCTGTTCTTCCCGTATTGGACGATTTCGAGCGTGCACTTGCTACCGAAACCGACGATGCTCAGGCCGTAAAAGATGGCATGAAGCTGATATACAACAAGTTCAAGAAGGTGCTTGAATCAATCGGCGTAAAGAAGATAGAGACTGATGGACAAGACTTCAACGTTGACTATCATGAGGCAGTAGCTATGGTTCCTGGTATGGGCGACGACAATAAGGGCAAGGTTATAGACTGTCTGCAGACAGGCTATAAGCTTAACGATAAAGTGATACGACACGCCAAGGTAGCTGTTGGACAGTAAGTAGTTAACAATCCTCAATATTAATGCAATGGCAAAAAGAGACTATTACGAAGTACTTGGCGTTAGCAAGACTGCCACAGATGACGAGATAAAGAAGGCTTACCGCAAAATAGCCATAAAGTATCACCCTGACAAGAATCCCGGCGACAAAGAGGCTGAGGAGAAATTCAAGGAGGCTGCTGAGGCTTATGATGTGTTGCATGATGCGAACAAGCGTCAGCAGTATGACCAGTTCGGCTTTGACGCTCCCGGTGGTGGTAGCGGCTTTGGAGGCTTCGGCGGAGGTGGCAGCTTCTCTATGGATGACATCTTCTCTATGTTCGGTGATGTATTTGGCGGACATGGAGGAGGTTTTGGCGGATTTGAAGGCTTCGGTGGAGGCGGACAAAGACAGAAACCCCAATATCGTGGAGCCGATCTGCGCATAAAGGTCAATCTCACGCTTCAGGAAATCGCAACAGGCGTTACTAAGAAATTCAAAGTCAAGAAATATGTACAATGCCAGCATTGTCATGGTACTGGAGCTGAAGGCGGTAGCGGCAGCGAGACTTGTTCTACATGTCATGGTAGCGGCGTTGTGACACGTACTGTCAGGACAATGCTTGGTATGATGCAGACCCAATCGGAATGTCCTACTTGTAATGGTGAAGGCACTATTATCAAGAACAAATGTAAGGAATGTGGCGGCAGCGGCATCGTAAAGGGTGAGGAAGTTGTCGAGATAAAGATTCCTGCTGGCGTTGCTGAGGGTATGGTAGTGAATGTACCGGGCAAGGGAAATGCCGGTCAGCATAATGGTGTAAACGGTAATATTCAGGTGTATATTACAGAAGAGCCTAACGATACCTTTGTTCGTGACGGCAATGACGTGATTTACAATCTCCTTCTTGACTTCCCGACGGCTGTACTTGGCGGAACTGTAGAAGTGCCGACAATAGATGGCGGTAAGGTGAAGATAAAGATTGAAGCAGGAACACAGCCAGGCAAGACATTGCGTTTGCGTGGTAAGGGTCTGCCTTCGGTACAGGGTTACGGCAATGGTACTGGCGACTTGGTTGTCAATATCAGCGTGTACATTCCTAAGGAACTTTCGTCGAGCGAGAAGAAGGCCATTGAATCGTTCCGTGACAGCGATAACTTCAAGGGCGACAAGGAAACAAAGAAGTCTATTTTTGACCGTTTCAAGAATTACTTTAACTAAATCATTATAAAAATGGATGTGCCAAATGCACTTGGACTATGTTCCAGTCAACTTTAGGCACATCCTTTTTTGTTTCTATAAATACTGAATTACTATGGATTACAAGCAGACAGTTGAATATCTTTTCAACTCAACTCCTGTATTCGAGAAGGTGGGAGCTTCGGCTTACAAGGAAGGACTGTCCAACACTTTGGCTTTGGATGAACATTTTGGACATCCGCACACACATTTCAAGTCAATTCATATAGCTGGTACCAACGGCAAGGGCTCGTGCTCGCATACGATTGCTGCCATTCTGCAGTCGGCAGGATACAAGGTGGGACTATACACATCGCCTCATCTTGTCGATTTTCGTGAGCGCATACGTGTCAATGGAGTCTGCATAGACGAGCAATATGTTATAGATTTCGTAGAGAACGAGCGCCATTTCTTCGAACCTCTGCATCCTTCATTCTTTGAACTTACAACGGCTTTGGCTTTCAAGTATTTTGCCGAACAGAAGGTTGATATTGCCATTATAGAAGTAGGCTTGGGTGGACGACTCGATTGCACTAATATCATTACTCCTTTAGTGTCGGTCATTACCAATATAAGTCTGGATCATACCATGTTCTTGGGCGATACGTTGGCTAAGATTGCCACGGAGAAAGCAGGAATTATCAAGCAGAACGTGCCGGTCGTTATAGGTGAGGCAATCGACGAAACTCGTCCCGTATTTGAACGCATTGCCCGTGAACACAATGCCCCAATAGTATTTGCAGAAGACTCTTCAGGTATTGTTTCAGCAAAGGTTGACGGATTAAACGGAATTGATTATACTACAACTTGTTATGGTACTTTCAAAGGCGCATTGGGAGGCTTTTATCAAGTAAAGAATGCCAATACCATTTTGCACGTTGTAGATTTGCTTCGCAGTAGTAATATGAGCATTCCCACAGCCTGCGTTCAGAAGGGATTCGCTGAGGTGTGCGCTCTTACCGGACTTATGGGACGATGGCAGACTGTGCGCCGCCAACCATTGGTAGTATGTGACACAGGACATAACGAAGGAGGATGGCAGTATTTGGGCAAGCAGATACTTCAGCCTGAATGCAAGACACGTCGTATTGTCTTCGGAATGGTAGACGACAAGGATATAGATCATGTGATGAACCATCTGCCTAAGAATGCCGTCTACTACTTCACCAGAGCTACGACGCATAGGGCAATACCTGAGACTAAGGTGCTGGAGTACGGCAAACAGCATAATCTGCATGGCAACTGTTATGGCAGCGTTGCCGAAGCGTACGAGGCGGCCTTGTCGGATGCAGACCCGCAGGATTTCATCTTCGTAGGAGGCAGCAGCTATGTTGTTGCTGACTTTCTAGAGCACTTGTAGCAAAACAAGTAGGGCAAGGGGTCTTGCTTCGTTTTATGATTCTGTAGATAGGTTTCTTCGCTACATCTCCATTATGCCTTCGTTATGCCTTCGTTCCCTCCGTTGTGAACTCGATCTACATTCGTTAGCGGAGCGAAAACATAACGAACGTATAGCGAAGGCATAACGAAGATGTAGCGAAGGAGGAACGAATAAGGAACGAGGAAATTTATAATTAAATTTATTACTTTAAATATATTGACATTTTTACACTTCTGTCATTTAATCATTAAGAAGATTAGCAATTAATTGTTTTTAACGAACGTTCGCTGACTTTTTTGTCTCTTTCCCTTGGGCAATACGTTTTTTTTTGGTTACTTTGCATCAACGTTAACAAACTAAAAACATGAATTATGAATAACACTACAGAGACAGAAAACATCTGTGGTCTGAAAAGAAGTGACTTTCAGACTACTATCGGCGGTAAGCAAACTGATCTTTATATACTCAAGAACAGTCAGGGCAATGAAGTTGCTATAACTAACTATGGTGGAGCAATAGTTGCCATAATGGTGCCGGACAAGAATGGAAAACATGCCAACGTCATTCAGGGCCATGACAACATTCAGGATGTCATCAATTCGCCCGAGCCTTATCTTTCAACACTTGTTGGACGCTACGGCAACAGAATATGCAAAGGACAGTTCCAGCTCAATGGCAAAGTATATCATCTCCCCATCAACAATGGTCCTAACTGCCTGCATGGCGGCAAGAAAGGCTACAATGCCAAGGTTTGGGAAGCATTGCAGATGAACGCACAGACATTGGTGCTGAAATATACAAGCCCTTATGGCGAAGAAGGCTTCTCGGGAGAGGTGAAGGTGACTGTAGAATATTCTTTTACAGACGACAACGAGCTTGTAATTGAGTATATGGCAAAGACAAACAAGAAGACCGTGATTAACCTTACAAGCCATGGATTCTTCTCACTTGCAGGCATTGCCAACCCGACACCTGCCATTGACAACCTCGAGTGCGAGATCAATGCCGACTTCTATCTGCCTATTGACGATACATCAATACCTACAGGCGAAATCCGCATGGTAAAGGGAACTCCGTTTGATTTCCGTTCACCGAAACCAGTAGGACAGGACATCGATGCAGACGACGAGCAGATAAAGAACGGTGCAGGCTACGACCATTGCTTTGTACTTAACAAGGCAGAAGAAGGTGAGCTTAGCTTTGCTGCAAAAATCAAGGAGCCAGTGAGTGGCCGAACAATGGAAGTTTATACAACCGAACCTGGAGTGCAGGTTTATACAGACAACTGGGCCGATGGATACAAGGGACAGAATGGAGCGACATTCCCGCGTCGCAGCGCTATCTGCTTCGAGGCACAGCATTTCCCCGACAGCCCAAATCGTCCTTACTTCCCGTCTGTAGTACTTAATCCTGGTGAGGAGTACACACAGAAGACAATCTATAAGTTTGGAGTTTCTTTATAACATTAATCTAAATAAATCGTAACATAACTAAAACAACAAACAAAACAATGGAAAATTCCACAAAAAAACAAGGCAGTATTATTGCTATTTTTGCAATGATATTTCTCTTTGCAATGATTGCCTTTGTGACAAACCTCTGTTCGCCAATGGCTATCATATTGAAAAATGCTTTCCAGGTGCCTGAGAGTTTGGCACAGGTTGGCAACTATGGCAACTTTGGCGCTTACCTTCTTATGGGTGTTCCTGCCGGTCTGCTTATCGACAAGATTGGTTATAAGAAGACAGCCCTTGCTGCTCTCGTAGTAGGTGTTATCGGTCTGCTTATCCAGTGGGTCAGCGGTTCAATGGGCTTCGTTGTTTACCTTATCGGTGCTTTCATCTCGGGTCTTTGCATGTGTATGCTTAATACAGTAGTAAACCCGATGCTTAACCTTCTCGGTGGTGGTGGTAGTACAGGTAACCAGCTTATCCAGATTGGTGGTGTATTCAACTCAGCAGCTGCTGTATGTGTATACATGCTTATGGGTAGCCTTATCGGCGACGCATCGAAGGCTAAGGTTGCCGATGCTGCTCCTGCACTTTTCATCGCTCTTGCCATCTTCATCTTTGCTCTTGTTGTAATCTTCTTCACCAAGATTCAGGAGCCTCAGCATGTTTCAAGCAATACTGTAAAGGATGTGAACGACAAGTATAGCTGCTATTCATTCCGTCACTTCAAGTTGGGAATGCTTGCTATTGCTGTTTATGGTGCAGTAGAGGTAGGCCCTCCTACTTATATACTTGGATATCTTACTTCTGCAAAGGATGCTGTTAACCCAGGTATGGGTATGGATGCAGGTTATTGCGGTACTCTTGCTGCTGTTTACTTTATCTTTATGCTCATCGGCCGTTTCGTTGGTGGCGTAATTGGTGGTAAGGTATCGCCTAAGGCAATGATTGCAACTGTAAGCTTTGTAGCTATGGTTCTTGTTGCTGTGGGTATGGTTCTTCCTACATCTATGACAGTTAGATGTCCTGGTATTGACTATACAACTATGAGCTTTGTATGGGGTGAGGTTCCGGCAGGTATCTTCGCTTTCCTTCTCATCGGTTTGTGTGCTTCAGTAATGTGGGGTGGCATCTTCAACCTTGCAACAGAGGGTCTTGGCAAGTACACAGCAAAGGCTTCTGGCGCATTCATGATGATGGTTGTAGGTTTTGCTGTAATGATCGGTATTCAGGCTAAGGTTGTTGACTTTACTCACAGCTATATCACCAGCTTCATCGTTGTATTGCTTAGTGCAGCATATATCTTCTATTTCGCACTTTGGGGCTCAAAGAACGTAAATACAGACATTCCTGTAGAATAAATATAAAATGGGCTTGCGTTTCGAGGCATTCGTCTTGATGGCAGGCCTTTTTTTAATCTAAATATTAACTAAAAACACTATTGATTATGGATATTGAATTTGTAAGAAGCCGCTTTATCAAGCATTTTGACGGTAAGACTGGAAATATTTATCAGTCACCAGGTCGTATAAACCTCATTGGTGAGCACACCGACTATAATGGTGGTTTTGTATTTCCTGGTGCAGTAGATAAGGGTATCATGGCTGAGCTTCGTCCTAATGGTACTAACACAATTATGTGTTACTCTATCGACCTTAAGGACCGTGTAGAGTTTAAGGTTGACGATCCTAAGGGACCGCGTGCAAGCTGGGCTCGCTACATCTATGGTGTAGTGCAGGAAATGCGCAAGCTTGGTGTTGACGTTAAGGGCTTCAACACAGCATTTGCAGGTGATGTGCCTCTGGGTGCCGGTATGTCTTCATCGGCTGCTCTTGAGAGCTGCTTCGCCTTTGCATTGAACGACTTGTTTGGTGATAACAAGGTGAGCAAATGGGATATGGTTCTTGCAGGTCAGGCTACAGAGCACAACTACTGTGGTGTTAACTGCGGTATCATGGACCAGTTTGCAAGTGTATTCGGTAAAGAGGGTTGCCTCATGCGTCTCGACTGCAACAGCCGTGAGTTTGAATACTTCCCGTTCCGTCCGGTAGGCTATAAGCTCGTATTGCTCAACTCTTGTGTTAAGCACGAACTTGCAGGTTCGCCTTATAACGACCGCCGCAACTCTTGCGAGAATGTTGTTAAGCACATAGCTGCAAAGCATCCTGAGTCTAAGTTCGATACTCTGCGTGACTGCACATGGGAGCAGCTTGAGGATGTAAAGGCAGAAGTAGGCGAAGAAGATTACAAGCGTGCTCACTTCGTACTCGGTGAGAAGGACCGTGTACTTGCAGTATGCGATGCACTCAACGCTGGCGATTATGAGACTGTAGGCAAGAAGATGTATGAGACTCATGAGGGTCTGAGCAAGGAGTATGAGGTTTCTTGCGAGGAACTCGACTTCCTCAACGATATTGCCAAGGAAAACGGTGTAACTGGTAGCCGTATCATGGGCGGTGGCTTCGGTGGCTGCACTATCAATCTCGTTAAGGAGGAACTTTACGATCAGTTCATTGCTGACGCCAAGGCTAAGTATTCTGCCAAGTATGGCAAGGTGCCTAAGGTGATTGACGTTGTTATCAGCGACGGTTCACACAAGGTTTGCTAATTGGTCTAAGAGGTCGAACGGCCTCAATGGCTAAACCATATTTATCCCTCTGTTTGTCTTTTGGGCAAATAGGGGGATTTTTATATTGTTTGTTTTCAAATCTTTTATTTGCCAAATTCAATGATTTTCTGTAATTTTGTAAATATATTTGACTAAGAACAAACTATAGGATTTTCACGTGTTCAAACGCATAATAAATATAACGATATGGACCTTGATAGGTCTCTACGCTTCTGTAATTGTCATGCTGCACATACCCTTCGTACAGACGTACATTGGAAAATGTGTAGCTGATGCCCTATGCGACAAATTCGGCACTCGTGTGAGTGTAGGTAGGGTAGACCTGGGTTTTGCCAACCGACTTATCATTGACGATTCCGAGATGCAGGACCAGCAAGGTAAGCAGATGCTTCGTGTATCGCGAATATCGGTTAAGATAAATCTTCTGGCACTTACCAAGGGTCAGATTGACGTTACGTCAGCACAGTTCTTCGGTCTGCAGGCAAATCTTTATAAGGCAACGGTAGAATCAAAGCCTAATTTCCAATTTGTAGTGGATTCGCTTGCATCAAAGGACACTACCAGGCAGAAGACTCCGCTCGACTTGCAAATCAACTCGCTTATAATTCGCAATGGTGCTGTGCGCTATCGTGTGCTTTCGCGTGCAACAAATTCGCATAAGTTCTCGTCCGACAATATTGATGTCAGTAATATCAGCGCTCATATTATTGTGAACCGTATAACTGACGACTCGCTCAATGTGAAGGTGAAGCGTATAGCATTTGACGAGCGATGCGGATTCAGATTGAAGTCGCTTTCGTTGCATGCCGTATATGGTCCTAATGGAGCAAGCATCAGCAATTTCATGATTGAGTTACCATCTACACTTGTGCAATCGGAAAATATTACATGTTCTTACAGCAAGAAGAACGGCAAGATAGAAATTCCTACTATACAATTCAAAGGCAGCATAAATGCCCCAAAAATCAGTCTTGCAGATTTTGCTGGCTTTGTGCCGAAACTTTCTGGTATTAAACAACGTATGATGCTCGCAGCTGATTTCTATGGTACGGGCTCTTCATTAAATGTGACACGATTGGAACTTGGTACAGACAATGGCGATTTGCATCTGTTGGTTGACGGTGGAATAAAGAACTATCCTGCTGATGCTGCTTGGTATGCCAATGTAAACCAATTTTCTGCCAATCATGCTGCCATAGCTTCTTTTGTGTCAACTGCGACTGGTAAGGAAGTACCTGCTATACTTACACGTACAGGTGATGTCAGTATGACAGGTTATGTAGGAGGCGGTAGCAACAAGTTGGCTGCCAATGTTCGTGTCTCTACTTCGCTCGGCAGTATAAGACTTGCTGTAGACAAACGCAAGAACAATATCATCGGGCATGTAGAGACAGTAGATTTTAATGTTGGCAAACTGGCTGATGACAACAAGCTCGGTCATCTCTCTGCCAATCTCAACCTACATGGACAGTCGGAAGACAATATGGCTGCTACTGGTTGTGTCTATAACTTTGACTATAACGGATATAAATATCATGACATCAATATTGATGCTTCCTATCGCCATAAGGTAGTAGACGGAAAAATAGACATTGACGATCCTAATGCGCAAATATCGGCTTCAGGATTGCTGAACATTGCAGGAAAGACTCCGCTGCTGAAGGCTAATGTGGCAGTAGGCCGTTTTGCTCCTAATGCGTTGCATCTCACACCGAAGTGGCAGTCGACAGCATTTGCTGCCAATATTGTCTGCGACATAAAGGGCAGCAACGTTAATGATGCAGACGGAACCGTGGAGATAAGTGACTTCTCTATGCTGTCGTCGCAAAGCGAGTATGGGTTGCGTAATGTAACTGTAAAGACTGGATTTGAGGGCGAGAACCACTATCTCAACCTTGACAGCGACTTTGGACAGGTGAATATTAACGGACATTTCAATTACAACACTATTGCCCGCAGCGTATTGAATATGGTGGCTGCCAAGTTGCCTACAATCCCCGGACTGACACGCCAGCCACAGAAGGAATATAATGATTTTACAATAAATGCTTCCATATCAAATACTGATTGGATGAAGCATCTGCTCGGCATTCCGCTTGAAATCAATCGTCCGCTTAACATCAGCGGTGAGCTGAACGACAAGCAAGAGAAGATTGACCTGTGGTGTGACGTGCCATCGTTTGCATACGACGGCCATCGTTTCAGCGATGCTTTTATTAACATCGAGTCGCCGAGTGACACCCTAAAGGCGGATATACGTATTATGAAACTTGCCGACAAAGGCAAATACATGTCTCTGCATCTTAGTGCAGGTGCTTCAGACAACCATTTGAATACGTCGCTCAGTTTCGGCAACAACGAACGTCACCCGCTTAAGGGAGTTATAAATGCCAGTACAGTATTCGCCAAGAACGATGATGGTGTGTCGACTGCTTATGTAGATGTTCTGCATTCGCGTGCCACTATTGGCGACACAACGTGGCATGTAGCTCCGTCTACTATAGTGTATAGCAAGAACCATTTGGAGGTGAACGGCTTCTCTATAAGCCATGACAATCAGAAACTAGCGATTGATGGAGCAGCGACGAAGAGCTATGAAGATTCATTGCTTGTAACGCTCAATGACATAGATGTGAGCTATGTACTTAATCTTGTCAACTTTCATTCGGTCGACTTCTTCGGTATGGCTTCGGGTAATGCCCGTGTGGCAGGAGTGTTCAGCGGCAAACCTCAGTTGGCTGCCAACCTTAAGGTCAAAGAGTTTAAGTTTGAATCAGGACGTATGGGTACGCTGTTTGCCAATGTAGACTACGACTTTGACGAGGGGCGCATCAATATAGATGCTGTGGCACAGGACGAAGACGGCCGTCATACAGACATAAACGGCTATGTATCGCCCAAGCACAACTACATCGACCTTGGCATTGACGCACATCGCACACGTGCTGAATTTATGGAAAGTTTCTGCGGCTCGTTTATGGACAACGTTGATGCCGACATAAATGGCAAGGTGAACGTTGTAGGACCTCTGAGTAACATCAACCTTGTAGGAAAGGCTGCTGTGAACGGTTCTATGCGTATGACAGCCCTCAATACCACATACTGGCTACGTGGCGACTCTGTGACTTTCATTCCTGATGAGATAATATTCAATGGCAATATAATATACGACCATAACGGCAACACCGGCATACTTACCGGAAGCCTTCACCATCAGCACCTTACCAACCTGTCGTATGACCTTAATATAAAAGCGCGGAATCTTCTGGCTTATGATACTAAGACATTCGGCGACAATACCTTCTATGGTACAGCTTATATTACTGGCGACTGTAGCATTAAGGGCAGGAGCGGTGAAGTGGTAATAGATGTAGAAGGCACGCCTGAGAAGAACAGTATATTGGTGTACAATGTTAGCGATCAAGGGTCTATCGGGTCTAATGATTTTGTCAAATGGAGCAAGAAGAACAATGTTGTTTCCGACTCCTCTTATGTAGCAAATGATGAGAAGAAGACGGAAACGGATGATATCTCTACCAACATTCGTCTGAACTTCCTTATCAACTGCAATCCTGACGTAACCTTGAAGTTGCTGATGGACCAGCAGACCGGCGACTACATTACACTCAATGGTGACGGAATGCTCAGAGCCTCGTATTTCAATAAGGGCGCATTCCAGATGTTTGGCAACTATACTGTCGACCATGGCGTGTATAAGCTGACAATTCAGAATATTCTGAAGAAAGACTTCGACTTTGTCAAGGGAGGCACCATAGCGTTTGGCGGTGATCCGTACAACGCTGTGCTCGACCTTAAGGCACAGTATGTGTTGAACAGCGTGAGCCTTGCCGACCTTAATATAGGCAGGTCGTTCACTAACAATAATGTTCGTGTCAACTGTGTGATGAACATAACGGGCAATCCATATGCACCTAAGGTGGACTTTGATCTTGACATGCCGTCGCTTAGCAATGATGTGAAGCAGATGGTGTATAGTCTGCTCAATGCTGAGGAGGAGAAGAAGCAACAGGTGTTGTATCTGCTTGCCGTAGGACGCTTCTATGCTCAGAACAACAACAATGCTGATGGCAGTACGCCGCAGTACAGCCAGACTTCGCTTGCAATGCAGAGTTTCCTTAGCGGTACTATAAGTCAGCAGATAAATACCGTATTGAGCAATGTGATTAATAACAACAACTGGAATTTCGGTGCCAATATTTCTACTGGAACTGAGGGCTTCAATAATGCTGAATACGAAGGATTGCTTTCGGGTCGTCTGCTTAACAACCGTCTGCTCATAAACGGTCAGTTCGGCTATCGTGACAACGATAATGCCACAACCAGTTTCATTGGCGACTTCGACATCAAGTATCTGCTCTTCCCCAATGGCAACCTTGCCATTAATGTCTACAACAAGACAAATGACCGCTACTTCACGCGCAACAGCCTTAATACTCAAGGCTTGGGTATAATAATGAAGAAGGACTTCAAGCGTATCTCTGACTTGTTCTTCTGGAGAAAGCGCAATAGTAGGACAAAGGAGGCGAAATAACGATGTCAGGATAGTGATATAAAGACATGTTGCGTGTCTTGAAATGGTCGTATCATGGCATGATACGAAGGTTTTCGGCTTGCAGCTCATATACAAACAATAAAGCCCTGGATGATTTAAATCCAGGGCTTTATTATATTCTGTAGTATTGATGATGGAACTATTTGGTTTCAATCTCTTCCTTCATATCAATAAACTGTCGCTTGCTGTCGTAGAATTCATACTGCAGGAAAGCGAGTTTCTGTGAAGGAACAATGTGAACACCAAGACCATATCTTAGCTGCCATTTTCTTTTTAGCGACCATATTCCCTTGTTGATGTATGCCGCTACATAGGGATGAACGTGCAGATAGAATGTCTTAACTCCAATCTTCTTGACAAGTCTGTCAATCTTACTCTCAAGCTGATCTGTAAAAATAATGCTCGACTTAATCTTTCCTTTTCCGAAACATGTGGGGCAGACCTCCTCTACATTTACATCCATTGCTGGACGTACACGCTGGCGTGTAATCTGCATCAAGCCGAATTTGCTTAATGGCAAAATGTTGTGGCGAGCTCTGTCTTTCTGCATATTCTTGCACATGCGTTCGTAGAGAAGTTGACGGTCTTCAGCCAGATTCATGTCGATGAAGTCGACAACGATAATGCCTCCCATGTCACGCAATCGCAACTGTCTTGCCAATTCGTCGGCAGCACCAAGGTTCACATCAAGAGCATTGGCTTCTTGACCGTTGTCAGAGTGTGATCGGTTGCCACTATTTACATCGACAACGTGCAGGGCTTCTGTATGTTCTATAATCAAATAAGCGCCATGTTTATAGTTAACTGTCTTACCAAAGCTTGACTTAATCTGTTTAGTAACATTAAAATTATCGAAGATAGGAACTGTGCCTGTATATAATTTCACTATGTTGGCTTTCTCAGGGGCGATGAGTGATACATAGTGTTTTACTTCATGAAAAACATCCTCGTCATTGACGTAAATGTTTTCGTATGTGGGGTTGAATAAGTCGCGTAGCATTGCTACGGCGCGTCCGGTCTCTTCGAATATCAGTTGTGGTCGCTTCTGTGTTTTCTGCACCTTTATGAGTGCGTCCTCCCACCGCTTGGTGAGTATTTTTAATTCTGCGTCAAGTTCAGCAACACGCTTTCCTTCAGCAACTGTGCGTACAATTACTCCGCAATTTTTTGGTTTTATGCTGTTGATGAGTTGTTTTAGACGTGCGCGCTCTTCACCGCTTTTAATTTTTGATGATACAGAAACCTTGTCGCCGAATGGCATAAGTACAAGATAACGACCTGCGAAACTGAGTTCACCAGTCAAACGTGGTCCTTTGGTGGATATCGGTTCTTTAACGATTTGGACCAAAACCTCTTCACCAACATTTAATGTGTTTTGTACACTTCCTTCTTTTTTAAGATCTGGAAGTCGTGTGGCTTTGGCAAAAGGATAGAGTTTTTTTCGGTCGCTCTGTACTTGCTTGAGATATTTCTCGTAAGAATTGAATTGATTGCCTAAATCAAGATAATGGAGAAAAGCGTCACGTTCGTAACCTACGTCCACGAAACTGGCATTCAGTCCGGGCATTAGTTTCTTAACTTTTGCAATATAAATGTTACCAACAGAGAAAGAGGCAGAGCGTGGTTCTGTCTGATATTCCACAAGTCGCTTGTCTTCAAGCAGTGCTATAGATATCTCTTTCTGTTGGACGTCAATTACAACTTCGCTAGTCATTTCTCTTTTTGTTTATAATTTAGGTAACAATACTATAAAACTTGGGGGGCGCGCCAAAGCCACTGCGTATGCATTGTGATTGACGCGCCCCCATTTTCTGGAACTGACCCTTTATGGGCAGGCTTGTTTACTTGCTCTTATGTCTGTTCTTACGTAATCTTTTTTTACGTTTGTGAGTAGCCATCTTGTGTCCCTTTTTTTTCTTTCCGTTTGGCATAGCTTTAAATTTTTATTGTTAATATATTATTTTGAATAATGTTTATTCTTATTCCATTGTTGCTTTCTTCATCTCCTCAATAAAGCACTTGGCTGGTTTGAAGCTTGGCTGGTCATGTGCGCCAATTTTCATAGTTGTCTTCTTCAATATATTGCGAGCTGTTTTTGCAGCACGATGCTTAACGATAAAACTTCCAAATCCACGCAGGTAAACATTCTCCTTGTTTGACAACAAGCTGTCCTTAATGTTCTCCATGAAACTTTCTACGACAACTGAGACGTCTTTCTTTTGTAATCCCGTGCTTTCAGCAATTTTGTTAATGATATCTGCTTTAGTCATTTGAATGTATATATATTTATTCTACTTATAATCAAGCCCTTTTACTCTAAGGACGTGCAAAGATACGAGTTTTTCGTGTGATATGAAAATTTATTGCCTACTTTTTTGCCATCGAACGCTATATTCATTGTCAGAACTCATTTGTTTTCATGTCATTAACCAAATAAGGTAGTGGTTATAGGTTTTATATAGCGCTTGAAGACAGCTGTTTTCTTGCCGTGAGATAAAACGCTAGGCTCACCATTGTGCCTGTAGCTACCCATGATACGGGATAAACAAGCATTATCGTGTTGAAGCTAGTCCATACAGGGCATACTGCGTATACCCATATGATGCGAAGCAGACAGGTTCCAAACACAGTTAGTATTGTCGGTTGCATCGACTTGCCCATACCACGCAAAGCAGAGGCTGATATTTCATAGCTACTGGCTATAAATTGGCAAGCCAATACTATCTCCATGCGGATTTTTCCGTAAACCTGCACGTTGGCATCATTACTGAAGAATGACAGGAAGAATTTGTGCTGCCAGGTAAATATTCCATTTAGGGCGCCACAGCACAACAAGCTCATTCCCATGCATATCCAGAATATGCGTTTCACGCGCTCTTTGTTTCCTGCTCCAAAGTTCTGTCCGATGAATGTTATTGCGGCTCCATTGAATGCACATATCACGAAATAGCAATAGTATTCGAAATTTAATGCTGCTGCTGACCCTGCAATGGCATCGGCACCATGGCTGTTTATTGCAGATTGTAGCAACACGTTTGATATGGAGAACACCATACCTTGCAGTCCGGCAGGAATGCCTATTATCAGCATTCTTCTCAGTTCGGTCCAGTGTAATTTAGCTTCTTTAATGTGTATTCTGTATGGCTCGTTCTCCTTTTGCAGCAGAAGTATGATTAGCAGGGCGCTTATTGCATTTGCAATGCCCGTAGCTATGGCTACACCTTCCACGCCCATTTTCAAAACTATTACAAAGAAAAGATTTAGCATGGCATTGGCTACTCCTGCTACTACAAGAATGTACAAGGGGCGTCTGGTATCACCCATGCTGCGCAGGATTGCTGCTCCGAAATTAAAAATTAGAAAGAAAGGGATGCTTAGGAAATAGATCTGTAGATAGCTGATGGCCATTGGAAGCACGTCGTCAGGAGTGCCCATTAGTGTGAGTATGGGTCTAGCTGTTGCAATTCCAATGACCATCAAAATGATTCCGCTCAACACCGACACCATCTCGATAGTCCTGATTGACTCTCGTATGCCGTCGGCATCGTTTTGACCGATGTGGTTGGATATTATCACATTGGCTCCCATAGACACGCCAATAAATAGATTGATGAGCAGGCTTATTACCGGACCGTTGCTTCCTACTGCAGCTAAAGCCTGCTTGCTAGCAAAGTGTCCGACAACAGCCACGTCAACCGAGTTAAAAATCTGCTGCAGGACGCTGCTTGCTGCAAGTGGTAGCGAGAACATCAGTATCTTCATGAACAGCGGTCCGTGAAGCATGTCTATTTCATTGGATTTAGCCATCTTTTGCAATTTATCCATATTTATGCAAAATATGAGTCTCTATTTCGTCTCAGGTACAATAGCAAAGAACTCAGCATCCTCACTACTGCGGTTCTCGGCTCTGTGGGTGTGGTCGCACGGACAGTAGTGTATGTCGCCAGCGTGTGCTGTCTCTTCCTTTCCGTCGTACACAAATGTTATTTCACCTTTTAATATGTACATCACCTCGCAGTTGCCTATGTGTGTATGAGTGCCTATTGAACTTCCTGACGGTAGCATGTTGAGCATAATCTTCACCTTTCCATCGTCAGCGAGTTTGGTTATGAAGTTACCTTCGCCACCCTTGAAGCCATCGACGTGTTTGGCTTCAATCTCCTTGAAATTGATAATCATGATATTTCCTCCTTTTATTATGTATTTTTGTATGCCGACAGTAGTGTGACACACTAGTGTTATGCATGATAGTCCTTATGGCCTTTCTTTATGATGGCGTTGGCAGAGCACGTCAATGTGGCAACGGTAAACAGAATGAGTGCCAAATGTGCACCATATGCAGCCTGGCTTCCCAGTCCGTATTCGCCTGCCCATCCTATGGCTATGCCTATAAATAGGCCTCCGTCGCTTGCCATGAAATATGTGCTTTCTACAGTGCTTCGCTGGCAATGGCTGCTGTGGTCGAGCAGTTTGTAGAACTGTTCAGAGCAAGTCATGCCGTAACCCAAGCCCATTATCATAGGTTTGAGCGTATCGTCGAGTATTCCATTGTGCATAGCCATTGCTGCTATTGCCACAAGAATACAGACATTGCCTATGGCCGATGTGAACTTACCTGTACGTACAGCCTTGTATCTCAGCAGGATTATGGCTATGACAAATCCTATGGCTATTGCTGAAAGGAACTCGATGCTCATGTGTGTGGCCATTACAATTCCCAGTGCAGTGCTCATTAGTGTGATAACGATAGCTACGTTCCATCCTTGTGGTAGGAAGAAACGGTCGATTGAAAGTACGTGAGTGCCTTCTTCGGGTGCCCGGAATGGGAATTTTACCATCATTACTAATATTGCTGCGACAAGAGCCATTGTCGCTCCGATAGCGTAATAGACAGTGCTTTGCAGTTCCTGTCGTATTAGTATGTATGCTATTGGCCCTGCAGTTACAGCAAGTCGCGATATCCATATTGCGGCATAGTTAGCTTCTGTTCGGTGGCAAGACTCAGTCTTATCAATAAGTAATGTACATGAGAGAACGCGCTTGGCATGACCAAACACAAATCCTCCCCATATGCACGCCGCCATTAGCCACGTTTTCTGAGTGGTGTCGATGTGTTTGTTGGCCGATACGTCGAATGTTGTCATGGCGAGGATTGTAGCGCTTAGGCAGAATGTGGATATCAAAAATACCTTGTTGCGGCGGTAGCGTTGTATGAGCCAGCTGCCGAAAAATCCAGATATACCTATACCTGCAACGAAGGCTCCCATTGTCAGACATGCCCATTCGGCATCTACATAGTTATTCCAGTATAGTCTGCATGGCAAGAATGGTATTGTCATGTAACAGGCTACACACAGCAGCAACTCGGCTATTATGAGTAGTGTGAAATCGCGGTTCCACATTCTGTGGTATGTCGGCGTGCACGTATTGTCCATTAATATGATTCAGTTTCGTTAGGGAAGTCAGTCGACTTGACGTCGTTGACATACTGTGCTATGGCAGAAGTCATGACGTTGTACAGATCAGCGTATTTTCTTACAAACTTTGGCCTGAAGCTTGGATTCATGCCGAGCATGTCAGCATAAACAAGCACCTGTCCGTCGCAACAGTTTCCTGCGCCAATGCCTATAGTGGCACAGCTTACGCTTTCAGTCACCTTCTGTGCGAGTGCAGCTGGAACTTTCTCAAGCACAATACAGAAGCATCCGGCTTCATCGAGTGCCTTGGCATCGGATATGAGCTTCTCAGCTTCGGCATCGTCTTTGGCTCGCAGTCCGTAGCCTCCGAATTTATGTACACTTTGAGGTGTCAGTCCTAAATGTCCGCTAACTGGGATTCCTGCGTCTACCATTCGATTTATCATCGGTGCAATCTCAGCTCCGCCTTCTATCTTCACGGCGTCAACGCCCGTTTCCTTCATTATGCGTATTGCGTTGCGCAGTCCGTCCTCTTCCGACACTTGGTAGCTGCCGAATGGCATGTCACATATTACGAGAGCATGGTTTACGGCGCGTGCTACCGAGCGTGCGTGGTAAATCATTTCGTCGACGGTTATGGGCAGGGTTGTCATATTGCCATCCATTACGTTAGAAGCCGAGTCGCCTACAAGAATTGCGTCCACTCCGCCAGCGTCAATTATCGATGCTGAAGTGTAGTCGTAAGCGGTTAGCCAACTTATCTTCTCGCCGTTGCGTTTCATCTCAAAAAACAGGGGGGCTGTAATCTTCTTCTTGCTTGTGCTTAAATATCCAGACATGTTATTTTTGTTTGTTTCACTATGTTGCCACAGCTTGGCTTGTGGCGCTTTTATGTATAATTTGTTTTAAACGATGTACAAAATTACATCTTTTTTATTAATCGGGCAAAGGTTTATCCCATATTAAAGTGGGTAGACCCTATTTTTCTAGCAAATACTATAATTTAAACCTATGTTTTCTTGATGCCTTGTGCGGAGTGTCGCCGCCGGGTGTTATGTCAGGTAGAAATTGTGTAGCGCCGCTACCACGAGCTGCTCCGCGATACTGGCGCCATCGGTCGTGAATGCGCGCCACGTATGTCACGGTTTCGTGTCCGCGCATATATCCGTACTTCACTACAGGGTCGTTGTAGTATTGTGGCGTGCTTAGTTTCAACACAAACTCTGCCACGTCAGCCCATTTGTATTGGTTTTTGCCGTATTTTCTTGCCAATGCCATAGCATCGCGTATGTGTAGCGAGCCTCCGTTGTAGCTACCGAGTACGAACGACTGGCGCTCTAATGGGTCTCTTACATCTTGAAAGGAAGAGTTTAGCTTATTAATGTAACGTGCTGAAGCATAAATGTTTTCTTCGGGGTCGTAAATCTTAGACATTGGCAGTCCGAGTTGGGCTGCTGTAGACGGCATTATCTGCATCAATCCGCAAGCTCCTGCCCATGAGTATGCCTTGGGGTCGAAGCAAGATTCCTGATAGCATTGGGCGGCAAGCAGTCGCCAGTCCCATCGTGCTATGGGCGAATACTTTATGAAAAGATGGTCGTATTGCGAAATAATGCCCGACTTGGCGTTGAGCATTGGAGCATAAGTGTGTCGGTGGATGCTCTGCGTAGAGTATCTGAGACGCTCCTCGTTCTGTATTTGTGCAATAAGTTTCGGTGTGTACCAGTTATTTATTGAGTCGGCAAGTTCTTTGGAGTCCTTGCTGGTCAGCCACGATGTCTTGAGCGAGTCTACGGCATATCCGCATGGTATGGTTCCTTTTGTGGCTTTCGGCATCTGATAGGCAATGATGTCGGCCTCGCCGTCCTTAAGTCGTCTGAGCATTTCTTCTACGCTCTTGCATACCTCTACTCTGAGCGATACGCCTATGTGTTGGGCAAACTTCTCGCATAGCAGAAACTGTGTGCCCATGCCACGTCCATGATAGTCGAAATAAGTGTCTGGACCGGTCATGGTAAGCATAATCAGTTCGCCGTTCTGCATCATGTCGTCCATTGAAAGATTGGAACTGATGGCTGTGGTGTCGTCATCGATAGGTTCGCCCCATGGAGTCATCTCCTTGTTTTTTTTCTCGCTGCATCCGCAAATGCATATTGCGACTAAAATAATGTATAAATATTGTAATTGCATAGAATATACGTCTATTTTGCTTACAAAAGTACAATAATTTTTGCATAATACCTAAAAATAAGTTACTTTTGCGACACTTTAAGGTAAGAAATATAATTTTTTCAGAGTATGTTAAGAATTGCAGTCCAATCGAAGGGTCGTCTGTATGACGATACCATGAATCTGCTTGCTGAAGCCGACATCAAGGTGAGTTCGAGCAAGCGCACACTTTTAGTACAGGCGTCCAACTTTCCGCTTGAGGTTCTTTTCCTGCGCGACGATGACATTCCGCAGAGTGTGGCTTCTGGCGTTGCCGACATAGGTATAGTAGGCGAGAACGAGTATCAGGAGCGTGGTGAGAATGTTCAGATATTGTCTCGTCTTGGATTCAGCAAGTGTCGTCTGTCGCTCGCCATTTCTAAGGAGGTTAACTATACCGGACCTCAATGGTTCAACGGCAAGCGTATTGCCACTTCTTATCCTAACATCTTAAGCAAATACTTGCGTCAAAATGGCATAAGTGCTGATATTCACGTAATTACTGGTAGTGTGGAGATTAGCCCGGGTATCGGTCTTGCTGATGGAATCTTCGACATCGTAAGCTCGGGCAGTACGCTTGTGAGCAATAATCTGCGAGAGGTGGAAATCGTCACTCATAGTGAGGCATTGCTTGTAGGCAACTGGAATCTCGACGACGAGAAGCATCAGATACTCAACGAAATGCTGTTCCGCTTCTCGGCAGTACGCTCTGCTCAGGACAAGAAGTATGTGATGATGAACGCTCCTAAAGCGAGTGTGCCCGAAATAATAAAGGTGTTGCCTGGCATAAAGAGCCCTACGGTAATTCCTCTTGCCGAAGATGGATGGTGTTCTGTACATACCGTGCTCGACGAGAAGCGTTTCTGGTCGATTATTGCCAAACTTAAGGATTTGGGTGCTCAGGGCATACTTGTTACGCCTATTGAGAAAATGATTCTGTAGAAGATTTTCTGTAGAAGATTTTGATGTTTTTATACTTATATTGAATTAGACGTATATAGAATATGAAGGTATATAATAATCCCGATAGTTCGGAATGGGCGGACATTTGTCTGCGTCCGCATCTTGACGTTTCGAGTCTCAATAGCGCTGTGTCGGGCATTCTCGACGATGTGCGACTTAGAGGCGACGAAGCTGTAAAGGAGTATGAGGCCAAGTTCGACCATGCTGTACTTGGCGAACTGATGGTAAGCGAAGAGGAGAAGGCTGAGGCAATGGCTAGTATTGACTGCGAACTACTTGAAGCCATAAAGCTTGCCCATGACAATATCTATAAGTTTCATAAGGCCCAACTCATGTCGGTCTGCAAAGTTGAGACTGCACCAGGCGTGGTGTGTTGGCAGAAGCAACTGCCCATAGAGCGTGTGGGATTGTATATACCGGGCGGCACGGCTCCGCTTTTCTCCACAGTTCTGATGCTTGCCACTCCAGCCAAGATAGCTGGTTGTAGCGAGATAGTGCTCTGCACACCTCCTATGGCCGATGGCAAGGTGAACCCTGCAATCCTGGCTGCCGCAGATGTGGTGGGCGTAGAAAAGGTGTTCAAGATAGGTGGTGTGCAGGCTATCGGTGCAATGGCATACGGTACGCAGTCTGTGCCCAAGGTGTACAAGATATTCGGCCCAGGCAACCAGTATGTTATGGCTGCCAAACAGCATGTGTCGCTTCATGAGGTGGCAATAGATATGCCGGCAGGTCCGTCGGAGGTCTGCGTAATAGCCGATGCTGAGAGCAATGCAGAGTTTGTGGCAGCCGATCTTCTTTCGCAAGCTGAACATGGCATCGATTCGCAGGTGCTGCTTATCAGTACATCGGAGGAGAAGATTGACTCTGTACAGCAGCAGATAGAGCTGCAGCTTGCCAAGTTGCCGCGTCGAGAGATAGCAATGAAGACGCTAGAAAACAGTAAGGCTGTGCTTGTGCAGAATACCGATGAGGCAATAGACCTGAGCAACGCATACGCTCCCGAACACCTCATTATAGCCACAGCCGACTATGAGCGTCTGGCTGAAAGGGTGGTGAATGCCGGTAGCGTATTCCTTGGCGAGTATGCCTGCGAGAGTGCAGGCGACTATGCCAGCGGAACCAACCACACATTGCCCACACACGGATATGCTACGGCTTACAATGGTGTGAATATTGACAGCTTCATGCGTAAGGTGACGTTCCAGCACTTAAGCGCCGAGGGCATCCGCTCTATAGGTCGCACTGTGGAGGTGATGGCTGCTGCCGAACATCTTGACGCTCATCGCAATGCCATGAGTGTGCGCATGGCCAAACTGAACTCTACTCATTAGCAATATGAAAAATCTTAGTGAACTTGTCAGACCCAACATTCTGGGTCTGGCACCATATAGCTGCGCTCGTGACGAATTCAAGGGTAGAGATGCCCATGTGTTTCTCGATGCCAACGAGAGTCCTTACAACTCGCCATTCAATCGTTATCCCGACCCTCTGCAGATGAAGGTGAAGGAGAAGCTGGCGCGTGTAAAGGGTGTTGCGTCCGAGAATATGTGTCTGGGCAACGGTAGTGACGAGACCATCGACCTTGCTTACAGATGTTTCTGTCGTCCAGGCATCGACAACGTGGTGGCCATGGAGCCTACATACGGTATGTATAAGGTTTGTGCCGATGTCAACGACGTGGAGTATCGCAAGGTACTGCTTGACGATAACTTTCAGATTTCAGCCGATGCTATGCTCTCCGCTTGCGACGACCGCTCGAAGATAATATGGATATGTTCTCCCAACAATCCTACGGGCAATCTCCTGAATGCTGTCGAGATAGAGAAGATACTCACTACGTTTGGTGGTATTGTTGTAGTTGACGAGGCTTATTCTGACTTCAACAAGGCTCGTGCATGGCGTACGCGATTGGCTGAGTTTCCCAATCTAATTGTACTCAACACTATGAGCAAGGCTTGGGGATGTGCTGCCATTCGTCTTGGTATGGCGTTTGCAAGCAAGGATATAATCGATCTGTTTAGCAAGGTGAAGTATCCTTATAATGTCAACGAGCTTACCCAGAATTTTGCCGTTCAGCGCCTTTCGGATGCGTTTGAGGTGGAGAAGTGGGTGCGTACCATTGTTGTGGAGCGTGAACGAATGGTAGTGGCTTTCGGTCAGCTACCCATTTGTGAGAAGGTTTATCCCACCGATGCCAATTTTTTCCTCGCCAAGGTGAGCGATGCTCCCCATATCTACAACTACCTCATCGACAAAGGCATAGTTGTGCGCAATCGCAACAATGTGCAGCTCTGCCATAACTGTCTGCGCATAACTGTAGGGTCTAAGAAGGAGAATAATGAATTGTTGGCTGCATTGAGGCAATATTTATAAAGGATATATTGATAGAAAATATTGGCTTGTATGAAAATGTAAAGATAAAGCTAAAACTTTCTAATACTTTGGTTATAAATAACTAAAAACTCGTTGTACATTCTCCCAATCTGGATGTATAACGAGTTTTTGTTTTATCCCAAATCGGTCATTAGAAAATGACAAGAAGCTTTTTCTAATGACCGCCATTAGAAAAACAGCTTTGTATATG
>NZ_JADYTS010000260.1 GCF_021531355.1 Leyella stercorea
TCGTTGTACATCCACATTAGGAGAATGTACAACGAATTTTAGTTATTCGAATCTTTGCTTCATCATTGTTCGTACTTTGTTTATATACTTAAGCTTTTACAGCCTGTATAAGTTCTTCAGGTGTAACAAGAGTCTCCTGACTTCGTCATTGCGTCACCCAAAATCCTTCGTCAAAGAGTTTAGCTATTTTCTGATGGCTTACCAT
>NZ_JADYTS010000026.1 GCF_021531355.1 Leyella stercorea
GCCCCACCCCCGGCCCCTCCCCCGTAGGGAGGGGAGTAATATGCTGATGATGCTCAAGTTGTTTGCTTGTTACAGCTTAAAAAACTCAAGCTTTCTGTATATACTGCTCCCCTCCCTACGGGGGAGGGGGCTGGGGAGAGGTTTTTTCTATATTATTCCTTTCATTATATTAGTTTTTTGTGTACTTTTGTATTCATTATTTTTATTGTGTATACTTAAAACTATCTATTATGTCCAAAAAACTCTTTGCGTTGTTGCTCCTGTTGTGCAGCATCGCTGTATCGGCAAAGGATGTGAAGACTGGTAACTGGAATGTCATACCATTGCCACAGTCGGTAGAAGTCGTTGCCAAGCCGGCATTCGTCATCAATGCCCACACCACAGTTTATTATCCTACAGGCGACGCTGTGCAGAAGCGCAACGCCGAATTCCTTGTTTCGTATGTCAAGGCTATGACCGGTATCGGCATCACCGCAACCGACCGCTCGGCTTCCAACCAGATACGTCTGGGCGTGGCAAGCGTAGCCGGTGGCGACGAGGCTTACGACATCAACGTCACGAAGAAGCTCATCATTCTCAACGGTTCTACACACGCTGCCGTGTTCCGTGGACTGCAGACCTTTGCCAAGGCGCTGCCTATGGTGAGCGAAGCTAAAGAGGTGGCATTGCCGGCTGCCAAGATTCACGACGCGCCACGCTTTGCCTATCGTGGATTCATGCTCGACTGCGGTCGTCATTATTTCTCGGTCGACTACATCAAGAAGTTTATCGATGTGCTCGCAATGCACAACATCAACTATTTCCACTGGCATCTGACTGAAGACCAGGGCTGGCGCATCGAGATTAAGAAGTATCCGCTGCTCACCGAGATTGGTTCGAAGCGCAAGCAGACGGTGTTGCCTGGCGGTAAGGAATACGACGGCAAGCCCGTGTCAGGATATTACACACAGGACGAGGCACGCGACATCGTGCGCTATGCAGCCGAACGCCACATCACTGTAATTCCTGAGGTGGACATGCCCGGACACATCCAGTCGGCACTGGCAGCTTATCCGCAGTTGGGATGCACCGGAGGTCCGTACGACGTATGCTGCCACTTCGGCGTGATTCGCGAGGTGATGTGTGCCGGTCAGCCCTTCGCCCTGCAACTTGCCAAGGATGTCATCAACGAGATTATGGACATCTTCCCCTCACCTTATATACATATAGGTGGCGACGAGTGTCCTAAGGAGCGCTGGAAGGAATGCGAGCGTTGTCAGGCCAAGATTGCCGCTCTCGGACTGAAGGACATCGAGGGTCACTCTAAGGAGGAGCAGTTGCAGTCGTGGTTTATGGGCGAGGTAGCAAAGGAGATAAAAGCCCGTGGCCGTAAGATGCTTGGATGGGACGAGATACTCGACGGAACACCATCGAAGGACATCACCGTAATAGCATGGACAAGCCAGAAAGCCTCTATACGCTCAGCAAAGGAAGGACACAAGACAGTAGTGGCTCCAATCACCAACTTCTACTTCTCTAATCCACGCATCAATCAGATAACCGGCATACCGAGCATCAAGCGCGTGTATGACGTGAATCCGGCTTTTGCCGATTTGTCGGACAGCGAAAAGGCCAACGTGATAGGTGCCGAGGGATGTATATGGACAGAGTGGGTGCCCGACACCAAGAAGCTAGAATGGGAACTGCTGCCACGACTTGCTGCCCTCGCCGAGGTGCAGTGGACCAATCAGGACCAGCGCGAGTTTGGCAGCTTCGCCGACCGCCTGCTCCACATGCACGACATCTATCGCAAGATGAACTTGAACTATAAGGACGATATCGAGAAAGCTATCATAACAGACGGAAAAACGGCAAAATAGAAAATTTCGTCTGAAATAGTTGCACGTAACCCTTTTTATTCGTACTTTTGTCTTGAAAGATAACAAAACCATAATAATATTATGAAGGATATAGCATGGTCAGAACTTTCGTTCGGTTATATGCCGACCGATTACAATGTACGTTGCTGCTATCGCGACGGTAAGTGGGGTGAAATTGAAGTTTGCTCCGACGAGTATTTGAAACTGCACATGGCAGCCACCTGTCTGCATTATGGTCAGGAGGCTTTTGAGGGATTGAAGGCTTATCGCTGCCCCGACGGCAAGGTGCGTGTGTTCCGTGTAGAGGACAACGCTGCACGCTTGCAGTCGACATGCCGTGGCATCATGATGCCCGAGTTGCCTACAGAACTGTTCGTTGAGATGGTGAAGAAGGTAGTGCGCCTCAATCAGGAGTATATCCCTACATACGAGAGTGGAGCCACGCTCTACATCCGTCCGTTGCTCATCGGCACATCGGCTCAGGTAGGAGTACATCCGGCTTCAGAGTACATGTTCCTCATCTTCGTTACTCCGGTTGGGCCTTACTTCAAGGGTGGCTTCTCCAGCAATCCGTACGTCATCATCCGCGACTATGACCGTGCTGCTCCGCTCGGCACAGGTATATATAAGGTGGGTGGCAACTATGCTGCAAGTCTTAAGGCCAACTCTATTGCACACGCCAAGGGCTACGCCAGCGAGTTCTATCTCGACTCTAAGGAGAAGAAGTATGTCGACGAGTGTGGCGCTGCCAACTTCTTCGGCATCAAGAACAACACCTACGTCACTCCTAAGTCTACATCAATCCTCCCGTCAATCACCAACCGCAGCCTTATGCAGATTGCAGAGGATCTGGGTATGAAGGTGGAGCGTCGTCCGGTGCCTGAAGAGGAGCTTGAGACATTCGAGGAGGCAGGAGCATGCGGTACAGCAGCCGTTATCTCGCCAATCTCACACCTCGACGATATGGACACAGGCAAGGTTTACAACTTCGGTGAGAAGCCGGGCCCATGGTCAACCAAGCTTTACGAAACTCTGCGTGGCATACAGTATGGCACCGTTGAGGACAAGCACGGCTGGACAACAGTAGTGATTGAATAAAAAGAAATAACTAAATAAGGCAAAGACCTGCATCGGAGCAATCAACATTGCTCTGGTGCAGGTCTTTTTTTAAGATTTTTGTTTCTCACCATTGAAGTGTCGATTTAAATGGTTAACTTTGCAAGTTGAGTATTTCGAATATACTGATAATATACTAAAGATTAATTTATTAAAACCATATATGGGCAAAGGAAAACTGGCGAAGTTCGCCGACATGGAAAGATACGAGAACGTGTTTCAGTATCCGTTCTCGGTAGCCGACAATGTGCCGTTTGAGATGAAAGGCCGATGGCGCGAGATGTACTTCAAGAACGACAACCCCATTGTGCTCGAGCTGGGATGCGGCAAGGGCGAATATACAGTAGGGCTGGCAAAGATGTTCCCCAACATCAACTTCGTTGGAGTTGACATCAAGGGAGCACGTATGTGGACAGGAGCCACACAGGCTATAGCCGACGGACTGAAGAACGTGGCATTCCTGCGCACCAACATCGAGATTATCGACCGCTTCTTCGGCGAGGATGAGGTGCAGGAGATATGGCTCACATTCAGCGACCCGCAGATGAAGAACCCGCGCAAGCGTCTCACCTCGACATTCTTCCTTGAGCGCTATCGCCACTTCCTCGTAGACGGTGGAACGGTGCATCTGAAGACCGACTCCAACTTCCTCTTCACCTATACCACATACATGCAGCAGCACAACAATCTGCCGCTGCTCTTCCGCACCGAAGACCTTTATCATACCGATGGTCTCGACGCGCAGACACAGGAGATACTGGGCATTCAGACCTACTACGAGAGTATGTGGATAGAGCGTGGACTCAACATCAAGTACATGAAGTTTGCATTGCCCAAACAGGGCGAACTGACAGAGCCCGAAGTGGAGATACCGCTCGACGAGTATCGCAGCTATCACCGCGACAAGCGTAGCCCGAAGACTTCTGCGAAGTAAATTCGATTTTTGAGTTTTGAATTTTGAATGTTGAATTGGTCGGCTACGCCGATTAGGAATTATTCAATTTTGAATTCAAAACTCAAAAATTCACAATCGCAGACGAAGTCGAGAATAACTCCAAATTCAAAATTCAAAACTCAAAATTCAAAAACAATGACATTATATCCTAAACTGATAATGGATGCGCTTGCTACCGTTATCTATCCCGGCAACAAGAAGAACCTTGTGGAGGCCGACATGGTGGCTGACAATCTGCGCATCGACGGCATGAAGGTTTCGTTCTCGCTCATATTCCCGCGCGACACCGACCCCTTCCTCAAGTCGACAGTAAAGGCAGCTGAGGCTGCGATTCACTATCATGTATCGAAAGAAGTGGAGGTGACAATCTCTACCGAATATCTCTCAAAGCCACGTCCCGAAGTGGGCAAGCTGCTGCCCAACGTAAAGAATGTGATAGCAGTAAGCTCGGGCAAGGGTGGAGTAGGCAAGAGTACCGTGGCAGCCAACCTCGCCATTGCACTGGCACGACTGGGCTACAAGGTTGGACTGCTCGACTGCGACATCTTCGGTCCTTCGGTTCCTAAGATGTTCCAAGTAGAGGACGCACGTCCATACGCTGTTAAGAAAGACGGACGCGACCTCATTGAGCCGGTTGAGAAATATGGCATCAAGGTGCTCTCTATCGGATTCTTCGTCAATCCCGACACTGCCACACTCTGGCGCGGCGGAATGGCGTCGAACGCATTGAAGCAGCTCATTGCCGATGCCGACTGGGGCGAGCTCGACTACTTCATACTCGACACTCCTCCCGGAACAAGCGACATACATCTCACACTCCTGCAGACTCTCGCCATCACGGGTGCCGTCATAGTATCGACACCGCAGAATGTGGCGCTTGCCGACGCACGCAAGGGCATCGACATGTACAGCAACGACAAGGTGAATGTGCCTATCCTCGGACTCGTGGAGAATATGGCATGGTTTACACCTGCCGAGCTGCCCGAAAACAAATACTACATCTTCGGCAAGGAAGGCTGCAAGAATCTCGCAAAAGAGATGAATGTGCCATTGCTCGCACAGATTCCGCTCGTACAGAGCATCTGCGAGAACGGCGACAACGGAACACCTGCCGCACTCGACAACTCGTCGATTACCGGACTGGCATTCCTCAATCTCGCACAGGCAGTAGTGACGGTGGTGAACCGTCGCAACAAGGAGCAGGCTCCTACCAAAATCGTGAAAACTACCATACATTAATATATATGTGGGTAAAGTCAAAATAGAAGTTAAAAGAAGTTTGGGCTTAGCCCGAAGTTAACAGAAGTTAGCGGACATATGTATAAATTGCTGAAAATAAAGCATTTGTCTGTTAACTTCCATCCATCGTAGAGGGATTAACTTCTTCTTAACTTCCTCTAACTCCTATTTTGCACACCCTCATAATGTGATGGACTGAAAAAAAGCAATACGCTTAATGGACTATTCTGAGAAACTCGTTGTCAAGGGGTTGAAGGAAGGCGACACTGAAGCCTACCAATATATATTCGACACCCACTACCAGGTGCTCTGCTATACAGCCAATCGCTATGTGCGTGACAGCTTTGTGGCAGAGACAATCGTGGGCGATATGATATATCGCATGTGGGAACACCGTGACACGCTCAATGTCAACACTTCGTTGCGCAGCTACCTACAGCAGGCAGTGCGCAACGGATGTATTGACTATCTGCGCTCCAAACACCAACGCTATGAGGTGGCTGCCTCGCAACTTGCCGAGGGTGACTGTATTGCTGATTTTGCCGATGGCGAGCAGCCGCTCGACCAACTCGTAGGCAACGAACTTGCCGACCGTGTAGACATGGCTATAGAGCATCTGCCCGCAGAGTGCCGACGGGTGTTCGAATTGAGCCGCTTCATGGGTAAACGTCACGCTGAGATAGCGTCCGAACTCAATATCAGTGTAAGTACGGTAAAATATCATTTGCGCAACGCATTGCAATTGCTTGCCAAAGAACTTGGAAGCTACATCGTATTCGTGTTCTTTGTCAGTGGTATGACAATGTGATAAAAGGTCTTTTTCGACACAAAAACTACTTTTTTTACTTTTTTGAAAAAAACTTTGATTTTTGACTAACCCTTTTTCTTAAAATTTCGTCACCTAAATGAAACCCAATAAAACCAACGAACAACTGATGCAGCAAGACGAGATATACGAACTGGTAGCAACACAGCTCAGCGACACACTTACAGCCGACGAAAGCCGTCGTCTGAATGAGTGGATTGAAGCCAGTGAAGCCAACCGCGAGGAATACAACCGTCTTGTAAAGGTTTGGCAATCGACACCCGATGTAAGCGAGCTTTCGCAGTATGATAGCAAGAAAGCTTTTGCACTGTTCGTGAATCGTATCCAGACATCTGGCGAAAAGCCAACTGTCAGTGAGCCAGCTGTAGAACAGCCAAAAGCGAAGCCGACAGGCAAGCGTCGCTACGTTATTAGTTTTATGCGTTATGCAGCAGTGGTGGCAGTATTAGTGTGTGCTTGTTCATACCTATTCTATAATATTGGACAGCGCAATATGGAGCAGGCATTCGCCATGATAAAGGTGGAGGCACCGCAAGGGTCTACAACCAAGATGACACTGCCCGACGGCACGGAGGTTTGGCTCAATGCCGGCAGCCGTATGGAGTATTCGCAGGGTTTCGGTGTGCGCGACCGTAGAGTAAAGCTCTCGGGCGAAGGCTACTTCGAGGTGCATCACAACACAGCGATGCCTTTCATCGTGAACTCTTCAAGCCTTAACGTACAGGTGCTTGGCACCAAGTTCGACTTCCGCGACTATCCCTCCGACCATTCGGCAATGGTGAGTCTTGACGAAGGCAGCGTAGCGGTAGGATTGCGATCGAGCCATGACGGCGACTATCAGTATCGTCTCTCGCCCGACCAGCGTGCCGTTCTTGAGAAGCAGAGTGGCAACCTGCGCATCGAGAACCGCACGACAACCGACCGCCTGTGGACTGATGGCACCATAATGCTAAATGGTCGTAGACTGGCTGACATATGTATTGACCTTGAACGCAGCTACGGTGTCAAGATATGCATCGAGAACCGTACGCTTGCCCAGACACGATTCTATGGCGTGTTCCACCGCAAGGACCAGAATCTGGATCATGTACTCGGCACATTGGCCGCTACAGGACATATTCGCTATGTCATAAGTGGCAATGTGGTCAGAATATACAAGTAAAACCAAAAGTATAGAAACCTAAAACTATAAACAATTTAAAAAACTTAAAACAAACGCTACTGAAACGTATAAACATAACCGACAACAACAATCCAAATATATAACTGTCAGCCACAGACCAACAACCCTTTTCCGCTTGGCGGAACAATACACCTCTAACTATAATAATGTGCGGCTAAAACCGTGCACAGGGCATTGTCTGCCTAAAAAAACAGTAACTAAAGCTAAATCAAAACAACAATTTATATTTACTTTTAACCTATAGTGCAATGAACATCAAAAGAAAAGGCCTCACAGTGGGCGCGCTTCTGTTGTGCATGAATCTATCTACATTCGCCCAAAGCATTAAGCTTAATCTTAAGGGCGTGAGCGTAGAACGTGCTATGACAGAATTGAGAGAAAAGAGTGGATACTCTTTCGTGTTTGCCGCATCCGACGTCAACACCCAGAAGGTGGTAAACGTCAATGCTAAAGACCTGAAGCAGGCTATCGGTCAGATCCTTGATGGACAGAATGTCTCATATCAAATCAAGGGTAAGAACATCGTAGTGTCTAAGGGTGTCAAGGCTCAGAACAAGAGCAACGGACAGCAGAACGGCAAGCAGAAGAAGCGTGTCAACGGAACTATCGTAGACGAGGCTGGTATGCCTGTTATTGGAGCAGCTGTGCGCCAGCGTGGCACACAGAACGCTACCGTTACAGACATTGACGGCAACTTCACTCTTGACGCCACTGAGGGTGCCGACCTTGAGGTTACTTACATCGGCTACGAGCCGAAGAGCGTACGTGTTGGCGAAAGCGACAACTATAAACTGGCTATGAAGCCTGCTTCGCGCGAGCTCAACGAGGTGGTAGTTACCGCTCTCGGTATCAAGCGTGCAGAGAAGGCCCTGTCGTACAACGTACAGCAGGTGAAGAGCGACGAGTTGACACGTGTTAAGGATGCCAACTTCGTAAACTCGCTTAATGGTAAGATTGCCGGTGTTACTATCAATAAGAGTGGTAGTGGCGTGGGTGGTTCTACACGCGTTGTGATGCGTGGTGCCAAGTCGCTTGAGGGCAACAACAACGCTTTGTATGTAGTAGACGGTATTCCATTGTTCAACAACAGCATGGGCTCAGACAGTGGTATCATGGGCGAGGGCAAGGCAGGTACGGAAGGTATCGCCGACTTCAACCCCGAGGATATCGAGTCAATCTCGGTGCTCAGCGGTCCGTCGGCAGCTGCATTGTATGGTAGTAGCGCTGCCAATGGTGTGATTCTTATCAACACCAAGAAGGGTAAGGAAGGCAAGCTTCAGGTTACATTCTCTTCTTCTTCAGAGTTCAGCAAGGCATACATGACACCTGAGTTCCAGAACACATACGGCAACAAGCGTGACGTATATGAGAGCTGGGGCGACAAGCTCGACGTTCCGTCAAGCTACGACCCGAAGAAGGACTTCTTCAATACGGGTACAAACTTCATCAACTCGGTTACTCTTACTACAGGCAACAAGACCAACCAGACATTTGCTTCTATTTCATCGACAAATTCTGCCGGCATCGTTCCTAACAACGAGTACAACCGTCTGAACATAACAATCCGCAACTCTTCATCATTCCTCAACGACAAGTTGCAGCTCGACCTCGGTGCTTCGTTTGTTAAGCAGGACGACAAGAACATGGTTTCGCAGGGACAGTACTGGAACCCAGTTATGGCTGCTTACCTCTTCCCGCGTGGCGAGAACTTCAACGAGATGAAGGTGTTTGAGCGTTGGGACGAGTCACGTCGTATTCCAGTGCAGTACTGGCCGGTAAGCGAGCCTACATATGCATCGCAGAACCCGTACTGGACAGCATACCGCAACGTTGCCACCAACGACAAGCGTCGCTATATGTTCAATTTCGGTTTGACATACAAGATTGCTCCTTGGATTAACGTTGCAGCACGTTATCGTCTCGACGACAGCTTCGTTAAGTTCCAGCGCAAGATTTACGCTACTTCTGACCAGAAGTTTGCTGAGGGCCCGAAGGGACACTATGGCTACTCTAACTACAACGACCATCAGGACTATGCTGATGTGATGGCTAATATCAACAAGAACTTTGCTGATTTCAGCCTCTCTGCCAACATCGGTTGGAGCTACTCTAACTATTGGAATGAGGATCGTGGATATAAGGGAACATTGCTTGGTGTGACCAACAAGTTCAGTGCATCAAATATAGACCCGTCAAACGGACGTGTTTCTGAATCGGGTGGTGACAGCCATGTACGCAACCATGCTGCTTTTGCCAACGTAGAGTTGGGATGGCGCTCAATGGTTTACCTCACAATGACCGGTCGTAACGACTGGAACTCACGTCTTGTAAACACCGACGAGGAGTCGTTCTTCTATCCTTCAGTAGGTCTTTCGGGTATCATCTCTGAGATGGTGAAGTTGCCTGAGTTCATCTCTTATCTTAAGGTACGCGGTTCGTACACTGAGGTTGGTGCGCCTATCTCGCGTTCTGGTTTGACTCCTGGCACAGTTACTGAGCCTATCGTAGGTGGTACACTCAATCCTCGTTCAATCTATCCGTTCACCGACTTCAAGGCAGAGCGTACACGTTCATACGAGTTTGGTTTGAGCTTCCGTCTGTGGAACAAGTTGTCAGCTGAGGTTACATACTATCACTCTAACACCAAGAACCAGACATTCCTCGGTGAGTTGCCTGAGTTTACCGGTTACAAGCAGATTTATCTGCAAGCAGGTGATGTAGAGAACCGCGGTTGGGAGGCTTCGCTCAACTATAGCGACCGTCTGAAGTGCGGATTGCAGATTTCTTCTACAGTATCATTCTCACGCAACGTCAATGAGATAAAGGAGATGGTGAACGACTATCACACTCCGCTTATGGATGAGGCAATCAATATTCCTGAAGTGCTCAAGGACAAGGGACGTACAATCCTGAAGAAGGGTGGCAGCATTCACGACATCTATGCCAACACATTCCTCAAGAAGGACCACCTTGGATTCGTTGAGGTGAAGACCGACGGCTCGTTCGGTGTAGAACGCGGCGAACCTGTTTATCTTGGCAAGACTGCTCCTGACTTCAACCTTGGATGGAACAACTCATTCTCATACAAGGGCTTCGGACTCAGCTTCCTCATCAATGGCCGCTTCGGTGGTGTCGTAACATCATCAACAGAGGCATTGCTCGACCGCTTCGGTGTATCAAAACGCTCGGCTGAGGCTCGCGACGCTGGTGGATATATGATTCCTGGACAGGGTCCGGTAGATGCCAAGACTTACTTCCAGATGATTGGTACCGGCAACTATGAGACATCAGGCTACTATGTTTACAAGGCAACAAACATCCGCCTCCAGGAACTCACCTGCTCATACACTATGCCTAACCGTTGGTTTGGTGGTGTGCTGAAGGACGTAACAGTTTCGTTCATCGCCAACAATCCATGGATGATATACTGCAAGGCTCCGTTCGACCCCGAACTCACTCCGTCGACAAGCACTTACGGACAGGGCAACGACTACTTCATGCAGCCAAGCGTTCGTAGCTTCGGCTTCGGTGTTAAATTTAAATTCTAATATTGAACCTCTTCTATATGAAAACAGTAAATCGATATACGCTCATGGCCATCTGCGCCATGGCACTCACGACTTCTTCATGCGACTTTGAGGAAGTCAACACCAACCAGTTCGAGATGACTGAGGAGGAAGGTACACGCGACGACTTCGCTGTGGGCGGACTCATCACAGCTCTCGAAAAGACTGTCATCCCCGTGGGTACACAGGCCGACGATACTGGCGTAATCAACCAGTATCAGATTGCCTTCAACCTTTCAGCCGACTCTTGGAGCGGCTATTTCGGACAGAACAACAGTTGGAGTGGTGGTAACAACAATACATCATACTTCCTCGTAGACGGTTGGGTTGCTGAAACATACAAGTGTACATACACCAACGCTCTCAACGCATGGAAGAAACTGAAGAAGGCGTCAGAGGACAACAATACCCCGGAGGTGTTCGCTCTGGCTCAGGTGCTGAAGATTTCGGCATGGCACAAAGCTCTTGAGTCATTTGGTCCGATTCCTTACACACATGCAGCCGACGCTTCAATGAAGATTCCGTTCGACAGCGAGAAGGATGTATACACAGCTATGTTCAAGGATCTTACCAAAGCTATTGAGGTATTGACCGAAAAGGCTGAGAACGGTGTAAGCATAATGAAGAATTATGATGCTGTATATGCTGGCGATGCTGCCAAGTGGGTGCGTTATGCCAACTCACTCATGCTGCGTCTTGCAATGCGTGTACGCTTTGCCGACAACGAGATGGCTCAGAAGTATGCCACTCAGGCTCTCAATCAGACCTACGGTGTGATGACCGACCAGAAGGATGAGGCTAAGATGGGTACAGGTGCAGGTCTGGTGTTCCGTAACAATATCCAGTGGCTTGCCGATCAGTACAACGAGACTCGTATGGGTACATCAATGGTTTCTTATCTTGTAGGTTATGAAGACCCTCGTTTGAGCGCTTATTTCCTGCCGGTAGATGAGTCATGCACTTATGGCATTGAGGCATTCGACGGTGAGAAGTATCAGGGTGTGCCTCTCGGTCATACGAAGGGACAGAACTCTACATACGAGAATTTCTCTAAACCTAATATCACGGCTTCTACTCCTACTTATTGGTTGCGTGCGTCAGAGGTTTACTTCCTTCGTGCAGAGGCTGCCCTTGTATGGGGTGGTGAGTTTGGCGATGCAGAGTCGCTTTATGAGCAGGGCATCCAGATGTCGTTCGACGAGAATGGTATCAAGTCGTCGGTTGACTCATACATGTACTCAGGCAAGACTCCTATAGCCGATGTTGTAAGCCATTGGAGATATGGTTTTAACAATCCCGCTCCTTGCGAAACAACTGTAGAGTTTGAAGGCTCACAGGAGGATAAGCTCGAGAAGATTATGATTCAGAAGTGGATTGCTCTCTATCCTAACGGACAGGAGGCATGGACAGAGTGGCGCCGCACAGGCTATCCGGTACTTCATAAGGTAGCTACCAACCGTGGTTCAAGCCAGGGAGCTACTGTAGAGGGTGGCATACGTCGTATGATTTATCCAGTCAGCTTCTATCAGACTCAGGACGGTAAGGAAATCTACGACAACGCCCTCAAGCTGTTCAATAACGGTAATGGTGGTCAAGACAGATCAGATACCCATCTGTGGTGGGATTGCAAGTAAGCCTTGCCAACCGAAACAAATACATTATTATACTCTTTAAAGATAATATACAATGAACGTTTTTAAGAAATTATTATATATCATACCGGCTGCAGCGCTTGCATTCACAATGACCGCTTGTACCGATGTGGAAAACGTGGAGATCGACCACGTAGGAGGACACCAGACGGGTTCTGATCCGATCAACGACCCCTATTATGTCAACTTGCGCGAGTATAAGGCTCAGGCCAACAACTATGGTCGTCCGGTAGCCTTCGGCTGGTTCTCTAACTGGGCTCCTTCAGGTGTTATGCGTAAGGGCTATCTTTCGTCAGTGCCCGACAGTATGGACATCATCTCTATGTGGAGCGGTGCTCCGGGACGCTACGAGATTACCGAGGCACAGAAGAAGGACAAGGAGTTTGCCCAGAAGGTGAAGGGCATCAAGCTCCTTGAGGTAAGTCTTCTCTCACACCTTGGCAAGGGACGTACTCCGGCGTATATTTACGAGGAGATTGACAAGAAGGCTGCTGCCGAAGGATGGAGCCAGAACAAGATTGAGCAAGAAAAGAAGTTTGCCCGCTGGGATTTCTGGGGCTTTACATCTCACGACCTCAACAATACAGAGAACCTGAATCAGGCTTTGGCCAAATTTGCAAAGGCTTTGTGCGACTCGCTTGTTGTAAGCGAGTGGGACGGTTTCGATATCGACTGGGAGCCGGGCAGCGGATTCAACGATTCGGACGGTACACTCAACGGCACTACTATCAAGTTCCTCGTCAAGGAGATGGGCAAGTACATTGGTCCGATGAGCGATCCTGAGGGTAAGGGTCACAAGTTGCTTGTAATTGACGGTCTGATTAATTACTTCGATCGTGAGTGTGACGATTATGTAGACTACTGGATTACTCAGTCGTATGGCAGTTCGCGTCCTCATTACTATGGTCCTGGCGATACCAAGAAGCTCATCATCGCTGAGAACTTCGAGAGCAACTTCGCTTCAGGTGGACAGTTGCTTCGTCAGGCCAGTTGGATGCCAGAGAATGGCTGCAAGGGTGGTGTAGGTGCTTATCGTTTCGATAACGACTACGACAACACTCCCGACTACCGTTGGATGCGTCAGGCTATACAGATCAATCAGCAGGTGTTCAACGAGTGGAAGGCGTCGCAGAACGGCTCTGCTGAGGGCAAATAACCTTAAAACTTCAGTTTTTCATTTAATTAATTGACAACTATTATGAACAAACATATATTGAAATATGTAGCAGTTTGTCTCGCCGCTTTGTCTTTCACTGCGTGCAACGACAGCGAGAGCGACCTGCTTGAGCCTAAGGTATATTTCGACAGCAAGGAGAGCAAACTTGTTGTTGAAGACCAGGAGTCGATGGACTATGACCTCAGCGCACGTCTGTCAAACAGGAGCGATGCCGATGTCGATGTTTCATACTCAATCCTTGACTCGAAATATGTAGATGAGTACAACAAGAAGAATGGTACAAACTATGAGGCTTTCGATGCTAACAATGCATCGCTTAGCACTACAAGCGCCACTATCGAAAAGGGTAAGGTATATGCAGGCAAAATCAAATTGCATCTGACCAACCTTGGTGCTATCGAGGAAGGCAAGACATTCTTGCTGCCGGTACGTGTACAGTCTTCACAGCCCGTTATCGAAGGTACAGACATTGTATATATCGTGCTGAATAAGCCGGTACGTATTTTGACTGTTGGCAAGATTTACAGTACACATATCAAGGTGCCTGTTACATCACAGCCGGTTAAGTCGCTTACATACGAGGCTCTCATCTATATCGATCAGTGGGGCTGGAATGGCAATATGACTATTATGGGTCGTGAGGGTACCCTCATCCTGCGTATCGGTGATACCGGTGGCGGTATTGATAGAGATTTGCTCCAGATTGCAGGTTCTAAGCACTTCTATACACAGCAGCGTCTTACTACTGGCAAGTGGTATCATGTAGCCTTTACTTACGATCAGCCAACAGGTCGCGCTGTTCTCTACATTGATGGCGAGAAGGCTGCTGAATCAGTATGGGATACTCCGCAGTTTGACTTGAGCGACTTCTTCATTGGCAAGGTTGCTGGCTTTATGTGGGGTGAGCGTCCGTTCTACGGCAAGATGAGTGAGGTACGTATGTGGACAGTAGCACGTACAGCCAATCAGATTAAGCAGAACATGCTCAATGTAGATCCTGCATCAGAGGGCTTGATGTTCTACTACAAGCTCAATGGTACCGACCAGTTCAAGGGCGAAGATGGCAAGTGGTATACTCGTGATGCATCTAATCATGGCATGAACGGTCTGTCAAATGCTTATGGTGACAATACAAGCGAGTTGCGCTATGTGACACTTGACTCTCCTGTTGCAATCAATTAAAAGGATAATAGATGGTAAATTTTGTATAAAGACTATGACACAGGTTTATAGTTAGATAAGATTGTAAATTTTTTTCGGGCGTATCCTGGCAGTGATTGTCGGGATACGCTTTTTTAATGAATGTAAAAAACTGTTGTGTTCGTACACAATCAGTTGCTTTAAATCAACAAAACCACTAAAAGAAGCTAAAAAAACGGCTGTTTGTTTGCGTGCACAAAAAAATGTTTGTACCTTTGCATCGTCAAAAGGTTAATAGATTGTTTAGGTTAGTAGTAATAGATTTAGGTTTTTAGTTATTAGGTTTAAGGTAAATTTTTTATCGATTGTTTAACAGGTAAAAATGAGAGTCCGTGAGGATCTTCATTAATACGAAAACATTTTAAGTTAAACATAAAGATGCGGCACTGCTCGATGAGAGTTGTGCCGCATTTTTGTTGGTATGTTGAAAAAACATAATAAAGAAACGATATTTTTGGTTGTATTGATTATAATCAGTACTTTTGTAGCATAAAAAAATTTAGGATTCAACATACAAGAAAATCAAATTCAACAAATTGAAAGAATGATGAAGAGTATTTTTTCAACAGTAGCTCTTGCTTTTGTAGCAATGGCTGCATTTGCCCAGCAGACAGCTGAGTACAACATCAAGGGTACATGTGCCGCTGATGTAAAAAAGGTATATATCGTCAATCCGTTGGCGCGTGGCAATCAGGCTTTATGCGACAGCGCTGCAGTGACAGCCGGCAAGTTTGCCCTGAAGGGCACTGCACAGAAAGACGCTCTGCTGCGCATCTTTATCAAGCAGACTCCTTATGCTATGCCTTTCTTCAACGACGGCACTCCTATTCAGGCCGACATGGTGAAGAAGACAATCAGCGCTTCTGAGCAGAACAACAAGCTCGTGGCTTACGACAATGAGCTTGACGCAATGAACGATGAGTTGAAGCCTTTCTTCGATGAGTATAACAAGGCTCGCCAGTCGGGTGCTACGCAGGAGCAGTTGCAGAAGTTGACTAAGGAGCTTGAGGCCAAGATGGCTCCAGTGCAGGAGCGCATTGCAAACCGCACATTGGAGATTGTAAAGGCCAATCAGAACAATCTGATTCCTGCCGCTTTCCTTGGCAATCTGGTTTACCAGCTGGAGTTCGAACAGATTAAGGACCTCTTCGATGCCAAGTATGCTTATGTAAATCATCCGGCATTGGCACGTGCCAACCAGACGGTGAAGATGCTGGCAAAGAAGGCAGCCTTCATCGGACAGAAGTTTACCGACCTTGAGGAGAACGACGTAAACGGCCAGCCGCATAAGCTCTCGGAATATCTTGGCAAGGGCAACTATGTGCTGCTCGACTTCTGGGCTTCATGGTGCGGACCATGTCGTGGCGAGATGCCTAACGTTAAGGCTGCTTACGAGAAGTATAAGGGCAAAGGCTTCAACATCGTGGCTCTCTCGTTCGACAACAAGCTCGACAGCTGGAAGAAGGCCATCGAAGACATGCAGATGCCATGGATTCATCTGTCTGACCTCAAGGGATGGCAGACTGTAGCCGGCCAGGTGTATGGTGTGAATTCAATTCCTGCAAGCTTCCTCGTCGACCCCAACGGCACAATCATCGCTGCCGACCTACGTGGCGATAAGCTCGGTGCCAAGCTGAAGGAAATTTACGGAGAGTAAGGGGTAATTGGTAAGTGTTAAATGTTAAGTGTTAAGTGTTAGGAGGCTTGATAACACTTAACATTTAACATTTAACATTAATCAAGCCTCCCCATATTCGTGTGATTAGTGTAATTCGTGTTGAATCTTTTACCACGAATCACGCGAATCTCACGAATTAATTCATGACAATTCGTGGCTGAAATTCATGGATAATTCATGGTAATTCGTGACTTAAAAACTCTTTTTACTTAAAATATAATTTATGGATAACAGCAAGCAAGCAACCCTTGAACTCGGCACCAAGCCTGTAGGCAGTCTGCTCATGCAGTATGCCCTGCCGGCTATAGCCGCCATGACAGCGGCATCGCTCTACAATATGACCGACAGCATCTTTATCGGACAGGGTTGCGGACCATTGGCCATCAGCGGATTGGCTATCACATTCCCCCTGCAGAATCTCGGTGCGGCATTCGGAGCCGGCGTAGGCATAGGAGCATCGACATGCATATCAGTAAAGCTCGGACAGAAAGACTATGACACAGCCGAGCGAGTATTCGGCAATGCCGTGACGCTGAACATCATTATTGGCGTAGCGTTCAGTATAATTACACTTTTGTTTCTCAACCCCATACTATTGTTCTTCGGCGCCAGCGAAGCCACGCTGCCTTATGCCCGCGAGTATATGGTCATTACACTGGCAGGCAACGCCATATCGCACATGTTCTTCGGCATGAACGCCATATTGCGAGCAGCTTCCAAACCCCGTTCGGCTATGATGGCATCCATCATGACCGTAATTCTCAATGCCATACTGTCGCCTATATTCATCTGGCCGCTCCACATGGGCATAGGCGGAGCAGCGCTTGCTACTATTATTGCCCAAGCCACAGTGCTGGCATGGCAGCTGCGCATATTCAGCAATCCGCAATGCATAGTCCACTTCCGTCGTGGCATCTTCCGCCCCGTGTCGCATATAATGAAGAACATTTTGGCAATAGGCGTATCGCCTTTTGCCATGAACGTCTGCTCGTGTATCGTCATCATCTTCATCAACAACGCTCTGATGCGCCATGGTGGCGATATGGCAGTAGGAGCCTTCGGCATCTGCAATAAGATAGCTTTCATCTTCGTGATGATTAATATGGGTATGAACCAGGGCATGTTCCCCATTGCCGGCTACAACTACGGTGCGCGTCACTACGATCGTCTGCTGCTGGCGCTGAAGTACACCATGTGTGTTGCCGTGTGCATAGCCACCACGGGCTTCATCATTGCCCAAACCATACCTTATGAGTGCGCCCGACTCTTTACCACCGACGAGACGCTGATACGTATCTCCGAACATGCCATACGTGTCATCATGCTTGTGTTCCCCGTAGTGGGTGTGCAGATGGTGTGTACGGGATTCTTCCAGAGTATAGGCAAGGCAAAGGTGAGCATGTTTCTGTCGCTCTCGCGCCAGCTGCTGTTTCTCCTGCCGCTGCTTATAATCCTGCCCAACTTCTATCAGACCGATGGTGTGTGGTATGCGCAGCCCATTAGCGACTTCATTTCGGCTGTTGTGGCAGTGATAATGCTGACTGCTTATATTAAGCGACTGAAGAAGTCGGCACCTGCAACAGTCTGAACGTAATAACACAAAACGATATATATCTATGAATAATAACGACAATCTTATAATAAGCGTGGGCCGACAGCTGGGTAGCGGTGGCCGAACCATAGCCAAGATGCTTGCCGACGAGTTCGGCTGCAAGTTCTACGACCGCGAAGTGCTCAACCTTGCGGCAAAGGAGAGTGGATTCAGTGAGGAGTTTTTTGAGAAGAACGACGAGCGCAAGGGATTTCTCGACCAGATATTCCACATGCACGTGCCGTTCATCAGCGACTCGTCGTTCTACGACAACGGACTCTCGCAGGAGAATCTGTTCCGTCTGCAGAGCGACGCCATACGCAAGGCTGCCACTGAGTCGCCGTGCGTATTTGTGGGCCGTTGTGCCGACTATGTGCTGCGCGAGCATCGGAACATGGTTACGGTTTTTGTCACAGCCGACATCGACGAGCGCATCAAGAACGTCTGCCACCGCCTTAATTGCTCGCCCGATGAGGCGCGCAAGTTGATAGAGAGCCGTGAGGACACACGCTCGTCTTACTACAACTACTATACTGGCAAGCGTTGGGGCGACAGCTCGTCGTACGATTTGTGTATCAATTCGTCGGTGCTCGGACTTGAGGGTACCAAGGAGTTTATAGCCGATTTCGTAAGAAAGGTACAGGCTTCGGGCAAAGCAAGCAGATGAAACGTATAGGAATAATCAGCGACACCCACTCGTATTGGGACGAACGCTATCGTAAATATCTCGAACCCTGCGACGAGATATGGCATTGTGGCGACTTCTGCTCTACCGAAATGGCAGAGCAGCTGGCTGCCATACGCCCGTTGCGTGCTGTGTATGGCAATGGCGACGGTGCCGAACTGAGGCGTATGTTTCCCGAGGTGTTGCGCTTCAAGTGTGAGGACGTGGAGGTGTTGATGAAGCACATAGGCGGTTATCCGGGCAGATACGACCCCAGCATACGCCGCGAACTTATGGAGCGTCCGCCACAGCTGTTTATCAGCGGCCATTCGCACATACTCCGCATCAACTACGACCGCACCCTGCGTCTGCTCCATATCAATCCCGGTGCTGCCGGACGTCAGGGTTGGCAGAAGGAGCGCACAATCGTCAGGCTCACCATCGACGGCGCAGAGATGAAGGATTGCGAGGTGGTGACGCTGGGGGAGTGATGAATGTGGAGTGTGGAGTGTTGAATGTTAAGTGTTGAATGTATGAAGATAACAAAAGACAAGATGATTGAATGGCTGGCTTTGGCGGTCGGCTTCACCGTGATTTACTTTGTGATATGTATCGTGGCAAGTCTGCTCTTCGGATGGGGACGCGACCAAAGCATCGTCAGCCTCATTGTGGAGAGTGTACTCTTCGGCATGCTTATGGGAGCATTGAATTTGCGATATATGCGTAAAGACAAGAAAAAGGACAACGAATAAAGCGTTGTCCTTTTTTCTTGTAGATATGCTCATTTCTTAATTAGCCATTTTGGGAGTATTGTCGTTGGTCAGACCATCGTCTGTATATTCATTGTTAAGCGACTTGCGTTGATGTCTGCGTGCTTTTCCCTTCGAGAATGACCAAGTCGCGGTAAGGCGCACCATGGAGTGTAATGGTTTCCAGTCTTTGTTTTCTTTATACGAGAAGCCTTCGCATTTTCCCTCAACGTAGTCGTTGTGTGCCGAGTAGTTCCATTTGGCACCGAAAGCCCAATCCTTGTATTTGTATTGGAATGTGGTGGCAAATTGGGCGCTTCCTCTCATTGTCAAATCACCAGAAACTTCTTTGGTAGGAGAGTTGGCTGCCAGCGTCAATGCCCAACTGTTGCGCGAAATGGTTATGGTGCAACCCGTACGGAAATATGACAGCCTTACATCTTGTGATGGGGTGTCGAGTGTGGAATAATAATATTCTACATAAGGAGAAAACTCCAACCATGACACTGGATACCATAAGCCGAACAGATTAAGCACATTGTCAAAGGAGTGGGATATCTTTTGTGGACGCGAATAGACAATATTGTTGTCGACAGAAAGTGTGGGGACGAATGGGTGGTATCTGTATTTTGGCGTGTACTGTAGTACAATCTGATTGTCGTTATTGGGTGAGAAATAGGCAAGCAGCAGGTTGTTGTTCCATTCCCAATATGGTTTCAGATTAGGATTACCCATAGCTATAAAGTTACGGTCGATATGAGTTGCAGATGTCGTGAGCTGTCCGGATGTAGGTCGCTGCATCTTGATTTGGGTAGTTAGTTGCACACTGAATCCTTTCCATGCTTTCTTGCCCCACCAGTCGGAGTAGAGGCGGAAGTAAGGAAGTGTAGAATTATAGGTGTCTGATTCTGTGATTTGTTTGTTTTGATACAGACCTAATGTAGGATAAAGTGTTATTCCTCTTACCTTCCAGTATACACCGGTGTAGAGTGTACCGGTGTGGGATGTGGTCAGATAGGTATCAGTAAGGTATTGCTGTCGCAGATGCAGATACTCGTATTTGGCTCCCGCACTAAACGAACCGCCTAAGAGAGGGGCGGAATAAGCAACGTTTGTGAGGAATGAGTAGGTGCGGTTCTTTATATTTTCGTCAATATGTGAGTTCATACCAGAAATGTCCTCAGGGAATTCCTGCTGCAGAAAATGGTCGGAACTTGATTTCGAAAACGTATTTACAACATTCACTGCCAGTGAGCGTCGTTTTCCCAACGAGTAATTGTAGAACAAATCTGCCACGAGGGTGCGTGAATGGCTTTCCAACTTGTCTGCATTTGTTCCTTTCTGCTGTATTTCGGGCATTTCGATTTCTGATGCAAACGACTGCTTGCGTGGATTCCATATATATTTGAGGTTGGCATTGAACAGATGTCTTGACTGAAACCGTTGGTAGGTAGTCTGCACGTATTGATAGTTTCCTTTATATCGGTTATCATCGCCACGATAGAGAGTCATGTTGCCTTTGCCGTAATCATAGTATGAGTCAAGGCTGATGTCGCCGACGTTGCGATAGTCGGTGAAATAGTTAACCTTAACTTGATTGAGCGAATCGGCATAGGTGAAATTAGCCTGATTGGTTCCGAATCCGGTAGTAACGGCATTGCTTGTATTTATATAGGCAGTATAAAGCTTGTTGTGCTTTTTCTTCATCACAATGTTTGCCACCGGCCCACTTGTCAATGCCATGTATTGGGCTGGAGGTATAGGATAATATTCCACATTCTTCACCTCGTCGGCCTTGAAGGTGCGAAGGTCTAACGCTGTGGAAGGAATACCATTGATTAAGACGAATACCTGCTTGTGGTCGAACGATGTGAGTTCTGTTTCATTAAGTGTGGTTCGGAAGAGTCCTAACGATGACACTGCATCCAATGCGTTCGTACCGAAGTTACGGTTCTTTTTCGACAGGAACAACAACGTGTGATCGCCTTTCGGAATGTATTTCACTCCTTTCACTATCACCTCATTCAATTGAATGACTTTTTCATTTACCGTGTCCTTTTCTTGGACTTGTGCCATTAGGTTAGATGATGCAAATAAAACCAATGCAGCAATTCGAATTCTTATACCCATACTTGATGTTATTTGTTATGGATTGCTCCAGGTTGATATATACAGATTAATTATTTTTAGTTGTTGATTAAAATGAAGTAATCTGTTTCAAATTTACATTAAATATTGACGAAATAAAACAAAAAGTCGTTTTTTTTTTACGGGTTTGTAATTATTAACAAATTCTGCTGATAATTATTGGTAGTTTTGATTCGAAATACAATTGAGATTTGAAATACAGTTAAGATTTAAAATAAAGTTGAAAGTTGAGAATTGAGAATTTAAAGTTATGATTATCTATTATAAAACTTTTAATCGAATCATTATTGCTACAAAACATATCATAACTCTCAATTCTCAACTCTCAATTCTCAACTTCCAACATCCTCACAGCTCAACTCTTATGCCTAATTGTAGGTTGAAGTTGAGTTTCTTTTCCTTGAAAATAGTCTCTGTGTCACTCTTGTTGTCGATATAGTAGCGCACGCCAGGTTCGGCGTACAGGCCCAAATGGGGGATGACGTTGTATTGCACGCCTACAGCACCGCCTACAGAGAACTGTATGTGGTCTTTGTCAGTGTCCTTGGTGATGTCGCCTGTCTGTATCTTAGCCGATACATTAATGTCGGCTTGTCCACCAGCTGTGGCGTAAGTCTGTACAGCACTGTTGCCCCAAACCTTGTATTTCACGTTGAGTGGAATGCCGATGTAGTGCAGGTGCTGAGTCTCAACAATGTCATCGCCGGCTGCCGAACTGGTGAAGTCGGACGATGCGTAGGTATAGACCATACCCGTAGTCATGGTGAGGCGAGGCGTTAGATTGTAGCCTACAGACAGTCCGAACGACATGGGATGGTAGTGGTGTTTGGTCTGCGAGTAGTCGGTAAGTTGCAATGGATGGTTTGCCAGCACCGACTGTGCTTTGTTGGGATTTCCCGATGTCAGAAAGTCTGCCTCGCGTGTAGCCATAAGCATAGGGCGTTGGGTGTAACGGCTGTTGGTAGTAATGCCCTCGGCGTGCATGCCGATGTTCCATTTGCTTCGCTGCGCAGTGCGTCCCGTCTGCCATGTCTGGGTGTATTGTGTTGTCGAAGTGTGGTTGGAGCGTTTTCTTGTATTGGCACTTTCTTGACTTTTGCTTGTCATAGACTTGCTCTCGTCAGTGGCTGTTCTTGTCTGCAAATCGTTAGGTGGAGTCTCGCATACGCTGCGATATGCTGTGTCTTCGGCTAATGGTGCTGCTTCTGTCGTGATGACCATCTCATCCGATATATGAGCTGTCACCTTTGTGGGTGAAGCAGATGTGAGGCGAGCCAAGAGCGGCTGGGCATTGTTGATGATAGTCGACGGAGTGCCATTGCGCAATGATGCAGCAGGGCGGTCGTATATTTGTGCCACATTATTTATGGTGTTGTCATTAAGTCGCAGTGCCACCATCACTATTACAGCCACTGATGCCGCAGCCGACAATGCCAGTGCTATGATACGTGCGGTCTTTGGGCGTGCAGTTGTGTTGAAGTTAGGTGCAGGTGCGGCGGCGTTGGTATCGTCAAGTCGTGTAGCTATCTTGTCCCACAATCCGTCGGGCACAGTAGCCTCCTGGTCGGCGAGACGTTCGTGCAGCTTGCTGGTCCAATCGTTTTGTTTCATATTGCGTTTCTTTTGTTGTATTCTTTAATCTTGTTTGCCAACATCTTTTTGGCGTGATAATATTGCGATGCCGATGTGCTGGGTGTGATGCCCAGTTCGTCGGCAATCTCTTTATGGCTCATCTGTCCGAAAACATATAGGTTGAGCACCACTCGATAGCCCTCGGGCAGTGATGCGATCATTTCGGTCAGAGCCTCGTTGGAGATTTGGCTGATGTCCGGTTCGTCGTCGATGGGTTCGTCGGGAATGTTGTCGGTGAATGTTATGTTGCCCTTGCGACGCAGAAAACCGAGAGCCTCATTGGCTGTAACCCTCGACAGCCACATCTTGAGTGTTCCTTCGCCACGATATTCGTATTGCCCTATCGACGTGAATATCCTGATGAAGGCATCCTGCACAACGTCGGGCACGTCGTCCCTGTCCGGAACATATCGCATGACAACAGCCATGACATATCCCGAATACAGGTCGTAGAGCCGTCGCATAGCAGCACGGTCACCGTTTTTTATGTCGCGCACAAGGCGCTCTTCTGGTTTCAAAGTATCAACAGTCGGTTATGGGGGTGCCGGTGTAAGTCAATTTCATTTGCAGGGGTTGTGGGTCGCCATTGTCAATGGTGTAGGCTGTAAAGTGCAGAAATACGGTCAGCACGCGGCTTTTGGGTGCGTATTTGCCCCACGACTGACTGTCGGTTGAGGCGCTGGTCTTTCCCAACATTAGTTGTATGTTGTGTCGTTTGCCGTCAACCAAAGCTTCAAACTGCCACACCGATGGCTTGATGGAGTAGACGTTGGTGCCGTCAGATTGGTGCACAGCTTCATACATTACGTTTTGTATACCCATCGATACGCCGTCAATACTATGTCCGGCGAATATCGTCTCTGCAATCTGTATGGCGGGTATGGTGCCGAACACAAAGGTTTTGCTCTGAGCACTCATTTGCACTTTGTCGATAGTCTTGCCGTTGAAGTCCCATTTGCCGTTGTATGTAGTGCCCGACTGTGCGTTGAAGCCCACGTCGAATTGATCGGGTGAAGAGTCGTCGACACCGCACGAAGTCAGCGATATGGCAGTAAGTATGGCTGTCAACAATATTGTTATATTCAGTTTATGATACATCAAATTCATGTGTTTATTGTCTGTTCTCTATACTTATAATGCAATGATGTTGATTATATTGCATGAAAAATCGAGAAAAAACATATAAATGTGCAACGTTAAATAATTTAAATCTAAAAAAATGCTTAAATATGACATTTCGATTTTATGTGATTTTTATTACTTTTGTACCGTTTTAATTGACAGTATTCTAAAGAAACGGATGACTTTTTTAACATTATGAAAATAGGATTGTTTATTCCCTGCTACGTAGACGCACTCTATCCCGAGGTAGGTGTCGCCACATACAAGCTCCTTAAGAGTCTTGGACTTGACGTAGCCTACCCCCTTGACCAGACTTGTTGTGGACAGCCTATGGCCAATGCAGGATTTGAGAAGATGGCAGGCAAGATAGCCGACAGTTTCGACGAGAAGTTCGCCGAATTTGATTATGTTGTAGCTCCGTCGGCATCGTGTACTGCTTTCGTCAAATTGTATCATCCACGATTGGCAAAAGGAAATCATGAGTGCATCACATCGAAGAAGATTATGGACGTAGTGGAGTTCATTCACGACGTAGTGAAGCCCACCAGCTTGAAGGCGAGCTTTCCTCATGTGGTGAGTGTGCACAATTCATGTCATGGAGTGCGCGAATTGGGACTCTCGTCGCCGTCTGAACGCAACGTGCCGCAGTTCAACAAGATTATCGACCTTCTGCGTATGGTAGACGGCATCACAATACGTGAGCCCGAACGCAAGGACGAATGCTGCGGATTCGGAGGCATGTTCTCGGTGGAAGAACCCGACGTGTCGACACGAATGGGCGAGGACAAGATAGCACGACACATGGCTACGGGAGCCGAATACATCACTGGTCCCGACTCGTCGTGCCTGATGCACATGCAGGGCATAGCACGCAAGGAGAACAAGCCTATCAAGTTCATACATGTAGTACAGATATTGGCAGCAGGACTATGAGTACACTACACAGCAAAGCGGCACGCCGCTTCAACGAAAACAGAGAGAAGACAACGTGGCACGACGCTACGTTTTGGACGCTCCGACAGAAGCGCGACCAGATGGCTAAGGGACTGGACGAGTGGGAACAGCTACGCGAACATGCCAGCCAAATCAAACGTCACACCATAACACATCTGGCTGACTATCTGGAGCAGTTTGCCGGTCAGCTGGAGAGCCGTGGCGTGATTGTGCACTGGGCACGTACGGCAGACGACTTCAACAAGACGGTGCTCGAAATTCTTCAGAAGCACGGCGTGAAGAAGATGGTGAAGTCGAAGTCGATGCTTACTGAGGAGTGTGGCATGAATCCTTATCTCGAACAGAACGGCATAGATGTGGTGGAGACCGATCTCGGCGAGCGTATTCTGCAACTGCTTCATCAGAAGCCGAGTCATATAGTGATGCCGGCAATACACTTGAAGCGTGAAGAGGTAGGCCGTATGTTTGAGGAGAAAGGTATCAGCAAGCAGATTGGCAATTACGACCCTACATATCTGACACGCTGCGCACGTATGCACCTGCGCAACCAATTCATGGAGGCAGGGGCTGGTATGACAGGCTGCAACTTCGGTGTGGCTGAGTCGGGCGACATCGTAGTGTGCACCAATGAGGGCAATGCCGACATGTCTACGTCAATGCCTAAGCTGCATCTTGTGGCTATGGGCATAGAGAAGATAGTGCCCGACTACAAATCGCTTGCTGTTTTCCAGCGTCTGCTGTGCCGTTCGGCTACAGGACAGCCTACTACTGCATACACGTCGCACTTCCGTCAGGCGCGTCCTGGGGCTGAGATGCATGTCATACTTGTAGACAACGGTCGAAGCGACATTCTCGCTGACAGCGACCATTGGGAGACTCTGAAGTGCATACGCTGTGGATCGTGCATGAACACTTGTCCTGTCTATCGCCGTTCGGGTGGCTATTCATATACATACTTTATACCCGGACCTATCGGAGTGAACCTCGGTATGCTGCACGATGCACGCCGTTATAGCGACAATGTGTCGGCTTGCACGCTGTGTCTGTCGTGCGACAATGTGTGTCCGTCGAAGGTCGGTCCTGGCTCGCAGATATATCTGTGGCGTCAGAAACTCGATTCGCTCCACCGTGCCGACCCTATGAAGAAGTTCATGTCAATTGGTATGGAGGCATTGTTTGAGCATCCGCATCTGTATGCTGCCGCCCTGCGTCTGGCTCCGTTGGCCAATATCGTACCCGACAAACTCACACGTGTGCGTGGAGTGAATCCTTGGAGTGTTGGACATACTAAGCCGGAGTTTGCCAAGGAGTCATTTCAGGAAATGTGGAAGAAGGGGAAGGTTTAGTGTTGAATGTTAAGTGTTAAATGTTTAATGTTTGATTATTGATGGGTAATTATAAAGAAGAACTTTTGCAGAAGCTCCGCAGCAATACGCGCGAGCAATACGATATGCCTGCCGACGAAGTGAAGGGCATAACCTATGCCGACACGGTAGCGCAGTTCATAGAGATGAGCCAGGCTGTGGGTGCCAATGTGGTGGAGGCAGCAACGGGCGACAGTCTCGACGACATCATACGTAAGGCTTATCCCGATGCCAAGGTTGTGGCTTCCAATCTTCCGGAGGTAAAGATGGCAACGCTAAATCCCGATACCGTGGCAGACGCTCAGGCTCTTAACGGCACCGATGTGGGTGTGGTGAGCGGTCAGATAGGTGTGGCAGAGAATGGATGTGTGTGGATTCCGCAGTCGATGAAGCAGAAGGCGGTGTGCTTCATATGCGAGTATCTCGTCATTGTGCTGCCCAAGAGCGGCATCGTCAATAATATGCACGAGGCTTACGCACGCATTGAAATGCCTGCTACAGGACTCGGAACGTTCATTTCTGGTCCGTCGAAGACAGCCGACATCGAGCAGGCTCTTGTCATGGGAGCGCAGGCTGCACGTGGTGTTACGGTTGTGATAACGGAATAGGACAACAGTATATACAGTTTGATAAAGGAACGGCGGACTCCCGTCCGATGCACGATTGGCATTATCCATGTATATAGCGTAAGCACATTCAGTGCAAGATATTGATTTTGCAGTAAACCAAACAGTAGGAGGCTATGGCGGGAATGCCATAGCCTCCTATAGTTTGTATTGTTCATAAGCAATCGGCCATAAAATAACTTCGTATCATGCCATGATACGGTTGTTTCAAGACACGCAACATGTCCAGAAGCTGTTGTCAAGAACTCTACTTGAAGCTGTTGGCAGCTTCGATGATTCGTTCTATTTCCTCTTGTTGCAGCGTAGGGTTAAGCGGAAGGCTTAGCTCTTCGCTGTGTATGCGCTCGGTAATGGGCAACGACAGCAAGCCTATGTCGGCATAGCATTGCTGGCGATGGGGTGGAATGGGGTAGTGTATCATTGTCTGTATGTCTTGGTCGAGCATGTGTTGCTGCAAGCGTTCGCGCTCGTTGCATAGCACAGGGAAGATGTGGTGTACGCTGTGCTGGCAATAGTGGGCAGAAGGAAGAGTAAGCAAGGGATTGTCTATATGCTCAATGTATTGCATGGCAATGTTGCGGCGCAGCGCATTGTCGGCATCGAGATACTTCAGTTTCACCCGCAATACGGCAGCTTGAATCTCGTCAAGGCGACTGTTGCGACCCTTATAGTCGAATACATACTTGCGTTGCGACCCGTAATTGCCTAATGTGCCAATCATCGTTGCCAGCTCTTCATCGTCGGTAGTGACGGCACCGCCATCGCCCAATGCCCCAAGGTTTTTACCTGGATAGAAGCTATGGGCAGCGGCATTGCCCAATGAGCCGGTAAGACGGTCGTTGTATCGGCATCCGTGAGCCTGGGCATTGTCCTCGATAAGCAGCAGGTTGTGGTTATGGCATATTGCGTGAATACGTTCGGTGTATGCATATTGTCCGTAGAGATGGACAATCATTACGGCACGTGTGCGGTTGGTTATGGCGCGTTCAATCAGCCGGTCGTCAATCTGGAATGTATCGATGCGCGGTTCGACGAGCACTGGCGTCAGATTGTTTTCGGTTATGGCAAGTATGGTAGCTATATAGGTGTTGGCTGGAACAATCACTTCGTCGCCGTCGTGCAGTCTGCCCATCTCCTTATAAGCCCGCAAGATGAGCGTAAGAGCGTCGAGTCCGTTGCCGCAACCTACACAATAACGTGTGCCGATATAACGGGCATATTCCTCGGTGAACGCCTTGTTCTCGTTGCCTTGCAGATACCATCCGCTATCCACAACACGCTGTACGGCAGCATTGATTTCATCGGCATGCATCGCCGTCATAGCCTTTAGGTCAAGATATTTTATCATTGCCATATTAATAATTCCAAATTCCTAACTCCTAATTCCTAACTCCTACCTCCCATTCGTAGGTGTCGTAGCACACGCCGCGACCGCCGAACCCTTCTTTCTGGTGTATAAGGTTGCAATTGAGATAGTGTCCCAATTGTTCGGTCGATTTTCCGAAGTCGAAATATCGTCGGTCGGCATATCGTTCGTTGATTAGATAGTCGAATACGAGGTCGAGCGCCCCAATCTCCTTGCCACGTTTCGAAGCCGATATATATTGAGTGTGCACCGTTTCGCCACATTCAAACACCATTGTTCCACCCAGTGGCGTATTGCCTTCGTACGCCATAAACAACCTTATGTTATCAGGAAAGCGTGAGTGTAGGAGTTGCAGTTCGTCGATGGTATGAACTGGGTGTACTCCATATTTCGCCTCAAGGTTGTCGTTAAGGATTTGCCAGAAATCAGAGATGTCATTTGTTTCAGCTACTGTTATTCCGTTGCGTCGTGCCTTATTGACGCAGCGATGGCGCAGTTTGCTGAATTTCGGCCTTCTGTCGAGACAAATTGTAGATGATATGTCGCGTGCAGCAATATGCGCATTGCATACTCTAAAGATGGCATACAGGTCTTCTTCGGCAGGCATCGAGTGATAAATCCAAGGTATAGGTTTGTACACAATACGCTTTACGCCACACTCGTCATGCAAGAAACTGTTGATGACAGCAAACACGTCAAGACACAGTTCGGCAGTCATATCGCCACACATGATGAGTCCACCGTATGTCAGTCCGCCATGTGAGCGCAGTTCGTCGCCGTGAATGGTAGCCGGAAGGAGAGCTATGAGCAACGGTGCTTTGCCGTTGTCCTTCTGTGTATATACCATCAGCGAGCAGTCGGTGAAGCGGTCGCTGTGGTAGTCCATATATCCACGTTTAAGTAGAAACGTTGCGTTCTTGGCCTTACTCACGAATGTGTTCCATTCTGTAGCGTCGGCATTGGTGTATCGTCTTACATAGAGCATTGCTTATATTTTAAGAATTCGTCGTAGTCGTATATATAGTCATCTTCGTCGTAAAGTTCGGAAGCGATGACAAGACATACGGCACCCGATGAGAAGTCGTCGAGCGTGCGCCATATGCCTGTTTCTACAAGCAGTCCTTGCCAAGGGTGATTGAGATGAAATGATTTCTTTTCACTGCCATTGTCGAGTGTCACAGTAAACGACCCGCTTACAGCGATAATCACTTCGCGGCATTGCTTATGAGCATGTCCGCCACGGCTTTCGCCTGCCGGAACATCGTAAGTCCAATATACACGTCGCACGTCAAAAGGCACGTGCTGCATACTTTCTGCAACGGTTAGATTGCCTCGAGGGTCGATTATCTTAGGAAATTCTAAGAGCGAATAATTATTTCTTTTCATTGAAATTCTTTTTTATTCTTATAACGCCCGATTCTCATAATTATTGCAAATATGTATGCTGCAACTACCGACAAGACAAGGCATATTGCAAAAAGTATTGGATTGCATACTGTGTCATATCCAAAGAGACGTCCCCACACGAATACAAATGCTGTAATCACTATACCATGCAACATGTATATTTCGAAACTGATGTTGCCCAAGAAGACAAGGGCTCGTTGGCTTAATAATTTTGAAATTATGCCTTTGTTGTCGTTTGAAATGGCAAACCAATATATTAACAGGCTGAATGGTAGCCAAAACAATGGAGCGAAACGTATCCATAAAGGTAACGAACAGTATGGGATATATGTCAATACAGACATTGCAACTATTATTATTTCGAGTGTCGACAATATGCTGGTTGACTGTCTGGAAATCCATTGCTTTAAGCGTATGGAGAAGGGGGCGGTATACAGACGATATGCTATTATTCCTACTGCAAAATCAATGACACGTAACGGTGGAAAAGCATAGACGAAATCGTCTATTGCAGAGTTGTTGCAACATGACTCTATGGCAAGTGCTAATAGTATATATATATCGTTAATAGTGCACCGAACACTTTGTTGCGCGATATTATCAATTGTCTGTAGAGAAAAGGAAACAAAAAATAGCAAAAGAACAATGCTCCAAGAAACCATGAAAGTCCTGTACCATATTTCAGCATGTCTTCGGATAGAGTAAACTCTTGAAGCATAAAAACATGAAGTAATGTCTTTATGATATTGAATTTCACTCCAGCTACAAAGCTCATACATAAAGCTATGATGAATGTAACCAAATGAAGTGGATATATTTTTGCAAGGCGTTTGCGTAGGAATTGAACGTACCGGAATGTTCCTTCTTCTACTCTTGTACCGCATCCAATGCTCAATACAAATCCACTTAGTATGAAGAAGAATGATACACCTGCATCGCCTCCATAATCAAAACCGTGAAAACCAAGATTGCTAAAATAGTGGCAGATGAAAATCTGCATGCAGAATACGAAACGCATAGATTGCAATGTTGCAATATGGTGGCTTGATGATTTGGATGAAATGATCTTGTTCATAATGATTAATAAAAAAAGTTTCGCAAGTCGACGACTTGCGAAACTTATGTATATAGCTTTGTCTTGTTACTTATCCATATATGGGTCGGTACCAAGCACTGTTGCTGCGAGTCGCTTTGCCTTTTCACGAAGCTGTGTGGTGTCGGCTGTCGGTTCGCCATAGCAGAGCACTACGCCCATGCGACGACCTACGTGTGCCTCCCCCTTACCGAAGATACGTACTCGTGTGTAATCTTCTTTGAGTGCATCCATGAAGTTGTAGGGCAATGGGTCATTTGTCTCTGTGGGTGAAAGAACTACGGCACTTGCTCCTGCATGCTCAAGATGAATGCCTGCTATGGGCAGTCCCATTACTGCGCGGAAGTGGAGTTCAAACTCTGAGAGGTTTGTTGTATGGCCCAGTGTAACCATTCCAGTGTCGTGCGGACGCGGTGAAAGTTCGCTGAATATCACTTCACCCTCCTTTGTAAGGAAGAATTCAACGCCCCAGATTCCGGCACCGGTAAGTGCCTTTGTCACCTTCTCTGCCATGTCTTCTGCCTTGCGCAATTCGTCCTCAGGCAACTGGAACGGCTGCCAGCTCTCGCGATAGTCGCCACCTTTCTGTACGTGTCCGATAGGCGGACAGAACAGTGTGGGGCCGTTCTTCTGTGTTACTGTGAGCAGAGTGAACTCAGAGTCGAAGTGGATGAATTCCTCGATAATTATCTCCTTCACGTCGCCACGGCTTCCTTCCATAGCGTCGTTGAATGCCTTCTCAAGCTGTTCCGGTCCGCGAACAATGCTCTGTCCGTGACCCGATGACGACATAAGGGGTTTGATTACGCATGGAAAACCAATCTCCTTAGAGTGCTCGCGGAGCTGTTCGAGAGTGGTGGCGTAGAAGTATTTGGCTGTACGCAGTCCTAATTCCTTAGCAGCGAGGTCGCGTATGGCCTTGCGGTTCATTGTATAGTTTACGGCGCGGGCGCTCGGCACCACCTGAATGCCTTCCTTCTCGAAGTCGAAAAGGCGCTCAGTGCGTATAGCCTCTATTTCGGGCACGATGATGTCGGGGTGATGACGCTCAACAACAGCAGTCAAGGCATCGCCATCAAGCATGTTGAACACTTCGTGCTCGTCGGCAACCTGCATTGCCGGTGCGCCTTCGTATCTGTCGCATGCAATGACATATTGTCCTGCACGCTTTGCGGCGATGACAAACTCTTTGCCCAATTCGCCCGAACCTAACAACAATATTTTTTTCATTTTGTGATAATGTTAAAAGTCATTTGTATAGCGTGACGTTCTCTCTTAGTCGAGAAGAGTAGATGCACGTACACGCGACAATGTCTCGGGGGTCATCTGCAGATAGCTTGCTATGTACACCAACGGTGCACGCAACACCACCTGCGGCATCAGTTTGCACAGTCTCTTGTAGCGGTCTTGTGCTGTCTCAAAGCGCACAAGGTCGGCATGTATCTGCGACATGATGAGGCTTTCCTCCAATATCTTGCGGTAGAGTATCTGTATGTTGACGTTGTGCATAGCCACTCTTTCAAGCTCGGCCTTAGGCAGAGCGTATACTACAGTAGGCTCGATGGCCTCAATCTGCAGCTTGGTTGGTTCCTCCTTGAAGAGGCTTTCGATGCACATTACGATGGTATGGTCTTGTGCCAGATGTTCGGTCACTTCCTTGCCGTGCTTAAAGTAGAATTGGCGCATGAGTCCCTTGTCGATATACAAGAAGTTCTTGCATATTTCACCTTCGCTGAGTGCAATTTCGCCTTTGGTGTACTTGATAGGTACAAGTATGCTCTCAAGCACGTCGAGCTCATCGTGCGTCATTGTACTGTAACGTCTTGCCAATTCACGTGCGATGTCGCGCGTGTTTGTGCCGACCAACTCTTTCATAAGTTACCTTCCTTTCTATATTTGTTTAGTTGACTTATTGATTTTTGTTTGGTTGAATATATATTTAACTCTATCGACCCTTTTTTAGTCGAGCTTCAGCACGGCGAGGAATGCTTTCTGCGGAACCTCGACATTGCCAATCTGCTTCATACGCTTCTTTCCCTTCTTCTGCTTTTCGAGCAATTTGCGCTTACGGCTTACGTCGCCACCATAACACTTTGCTGTCACGTCCTTGCGTACGCACTTGATAGTCTCGCGTGCAACAATCTTGGCACCGATGGCAGCCTGTATGGCAATGTCAAACTGCTGGCGTGGGATGAGGTCCTTCAGCTTCTCGCACATCTTGCGTCCCATGCTTACGGCATTGTCCTGATGGGTCAGTGCTGAGAGGGCGTCGACAGGTTCGCCGTTGAGCAGGATGTCGAGCTTGGCCAGACGTGATGGGCGGAAGCCGTCGATATGATAGTCGAACGAGGCGTAGCCCTTGCTTATCGACTTGAGTTTGTCGTAGAAGTCGATCACAATCTCGCCAAGTGGCAGCATAAAGTGCAGTTCCACGCGGTTGCCGCTGACGTATTCCTGGTTGATGAGCTCGCCGCGCTTGTCGAGGCAGAGTGTCATGATAGGACCAATGAAGTTTGTCGTGGTGATGATTGATGCACGAATGTATGGTTCTTCGATATGGTCGATGAGTGTCTGCTCGGGCAATCCCGACGGATTGTGTACCTCCTTCACGCCTCCCTGCTTGTCGTATACCATATACGAAACGTTGGGCACGGTGGTGATAACGTCCATATTGAACTCGCGGTCGAGTCGTTCCTGTACAATCTCCATGTGCAGCAGTCCGAGGAATCCGCAGCGGAATCCGAATCCGAGTGCTACCGACGACTCTGGCGAGAATGTCAGTGAAGCGTCGTTGAGTTGCAACTTCTCGAGCGAAGCGCGCAGATTCTCGTATTCGCTTGGGTCGATGGGGTATACACCGGCAAACACCATAGGCTTTACTTCCTGGAATCCGGAGATTGCTTTATCGCATGGACGGTTGACGTGGGTGATGGTATCGCCCACCTTAACCTCAGTGGCATCCTTGATGCCCGATATGATGTAGCCTACCTCGCCAGTGCCGAGCACCTGACGTGGCACCATGTCCATCTTCAGTACGCCTACTTCATCTGCCACATACTCCATTCCGGTGTTGAAGAACTTCACCTTGTCGCCCTTGCGTATCTCGCCGTTCTCAATCTTGAAGTAGGCAATGATACCGCGGAATGAGTTGAATACCGAGTCGAAAATGAGCGCCTGAAGCGGACCCTTTGTATCGCCTACGGGATGTGGTACACGCTCTACTATGGCTTTGAGCACATCGTCAACGCCTTCGCCTGTCTTGCCCGAGGCACGCAGAATGTCCTCACGCTTACAACCGATAAGATCTATAATCTCATCCTCTACCTCGTCGGGCATTGCGCTTGGCATGTCGATCTTGTTCAGCACGGGTATTATTTCAAGGTCGTGTTCTATAGCCATATAGAGGTTTGAGATGGTCTGCGCCTGAACGCCCTGTGTGGCGTCTACAACGAGCAACGCACCCTCGCAGGCAGCAATGCTTCGCGACACTTCGTATGAGAAGTCGACGTGTCCCGGGGTATCAATAAGATTGAGAATATATGTCTGGCCGTTATGCTTATACTCCATCTGGATGGCATGGCTCTTGATTGTGATACCACGCTCGCGCTCCAAGTCCATGTTGTCAAGCATCTGGCCTTCAGTTATCTTGATTGTTTGCGTACGCTCCAACAGTCGGTCGGCAAGTGTCGACTTGCCGTGGTCGATGTGGGCAATAATACAGAAATTCCTTATATTGTCCATTGATATATATCAGTTTTATGTGCAAAGATACTCGTTTTTTCCGACAAATGGGTAACTTTGCATAAGAATTTATGTCTTAAAGGGTTGTGAATCTAAACTTTCACATTTCTTATTGATTTAATTATTAGAAATATAACATAACGTATACGAAATGAGATATTTTGCTATTTGTGCCGCTTTGTGTTCTGTCATGCTTTGCGGCTGTCATGAGAGTATGGAGCAACGTGCCCAGCGTGAGGCACGTGAGTTTACCAAGAAGTATTGCCCGACGCCGGTTCAGAACAATTTCCGTACCGACAGTGTGGCGTTTGAAATGGATACCAAGACCTATCATTATTATTGTTCGGCTGTAGGCGACCTGGACAATGTCAAGGTTTTTGATATTCACCGTGAGAAGATTGCCGAGATTCTGTTGACTAATATACGCGAGAGTACATCGTTCCGCCCGTATATGAAGGAGGGCTTCGCGTTTCAGTGGACTCTGCGTTCGGATAAAGACAAGAAGAAGGTGTATTTCGATCGTAGGTATACACCGAAGGATTACAACAAGTAGAAGATGTTTGTAGAAATCAAACGCTGATAAATACAATAAACGACAAAAGACAACAAGTACAACATCATATACTCTGTATTAAGGTATACCAACGTTGTACTTGTTGTCTTTTGTCGTTTTTTTATTTTTAGAGATAGTTCACCACTTCATTGCCCATCTGCATTACATAGGTGAGGTTGATGTCCTTGTCAAATACGATGATGTCTGCATCCTTGCCTTCTTCGATAGAACCCTTGCGGTCGAACACGCCCATGATTTTGGCTGGTGTTTCGCTCGCCATGCGGAAAGCGTCTTCCATAGGAATGTTGGCTTTCTGTATGCAGGTGCGTATGAGGGTGTCCATAGTGGCGATTGAGCCTGCAAGAGCCGAACGGTCTGCCAGCTTACATACGCCGTCTTCCATGATGACGCGTGGCTCGGCTGAAACATCGCCTTCGCTTGCGGCATATGCCAAAGAGTCGGTGATGAGTGCCATACGTTCAACGCCCTTGATCTTGTGTACAACCTTAAGCATTACTGGCGGTACGTGCAAGCCGTCAGCGATGACCTCTACGGTCATGTCCTGCATTGCATATACGCTCTCTACGGTGCCAGGCACCTTAAACTCGTGCTCCTTATATACTACAGGCATGGCGTTGTAGAAGTGTGCAGCGTGCGTCATGCCAGCCTTGTGAGCTTCCACCACGTCCTTGTAAGTGGCACGTGTGCAGGTGAGTGCAGTAAGTACGCCGTGCATATTACATGTCTTGATGAAGCGTACAGAACCTGGCAGTTCGGGAGCTTCGTCCCAACGCTTTAGGCACTTGTACTTGCTGAGCAGCGTTTCGTATTCGTATATTACCGGTGCCTTGATCAGCACGGGGTTCTGTGCACCAGCCTCTTTGGGGTTGATATACGAACCTTCGATGTGCAAACCGAGCACTGGGCTGTTCTCCTCAGCCATGAGTTTCTCGCATACATTGCATGCTGCCTCAATAGTAGGGATAGTCGATGACGACAGTGTCGGGTATATTGAGGTAGTGCCATGCTTCAAGTGTGCGTTGACCGCTTCGCGGAAAGCGTCTTCGCAGCCTTCGATAAAGTCGCGTCCGCCACCGCCGTGTGTATGCATGTCTACACCGCCGGGGACAAGATAGCCCCCGTTAACGTCGATGATTTCAGCTCCCACAACGTGCAGGTCGATGTTTGAGACACATCTGATTCTGTTGCCGTCGGTAACGATGGAGCCGCCATCAAGCCATCCTTTCGGTGTGAGGATGCGACCGTTGACAAATTGTTTTAGCATAGCTTTACTGTTTTAGAGTTCGTTGGTTACCTCGTTGCCCATCTGCATAACGTATGTGAGCTTAAGGTCGTTGTCGAACATCATGATATCGGCGTCCTTGCCGTCCTCAAGTGATCCCTTGCGGTCGAATACACCCATAATCTTGGCAGGAGTTTCGCTTGCCATGCGGCATGCGTCTTCCATTGGGATGTTGGCCTGCTGCACGCATGTGCGGATGAGGCGGTCCATAGTGGCGATAGAGCCTGCAAGTGCTGAGTGGTCGGCGAGCTTGCATACACCGTCCTCAAGGATTACGCGCGGGTCGAATGCTACGCCCTCGTCGCTTGCTGCGCATGCCAAAGAGTCGGTGATGAGGGCTGTCTTCTCAACGCCCTTAATCTGATATACAACGCGAAGCATTACCGGTGGCACGTGGATGCCGTCGGCGATGACCTCTACTGACATGTCTGAGAGTGCATAGATACTCTCAACGGTGCCGGGCACCTTGAATTCGTGCTCCTTATATACTACAGGCATAGCGTTGTAGAAGTGTGTGGCGTGCGACATACCGGCATCATGGCCAGCCACAACGTCTTCGTATGTGGCGCGTGTGTGACCTATTGCTGCCACAACGCCATGCTTGCGGCACGACTTGATGAACTCTGCTGAGCCCGGAAGTTCGGGAGCTTCGTCCCAGCGCTTGATGCAAGGATACTTGTCGAGCAGCGGTTCGTATTCCTCGGCTACTGGCGGTTTGATCCATTCAGGAATCTGTGCGCCTGCCTGCTTGGGGTTGAAGTAAGGACCTTCGAGGTGGAGTCCGAGTACAGGACTGTTCTCCTCTGCCATGAGTTTTTCGCATGTTTCGCATGCAGCCTCAATCATTGGCACTGTAGATGAAGACAGAGTGGGGAAGATGGCTGTTGTACCATGCTTCATGTGTGCCTTTATGGCAACGCGGAAAGCCTCTTCCGAGCCCTCCATGAAGTCGCGTCCGCCACCGCCATGCACGTGCATCTCAATGCCGCCAGGAACTACATAGCAACCCTTGGCATCTATGATTTCTGCATCTACGATGTGGAGATCACTGTTTGATACGGCTTTAATCTTGTTGCCGTCGATGATAACTGAACCGCCTTCGAGCCAGCCTTCTGGTGTGAGAATGCGGCCGTTGATAATTTGTTTTAGCATAATGTTTGGTTAGTTAAGAACTTGCTAAGCTACATTACATTATATAATATATATGTATATGCAAGACTTTTGAGTTCATTAGTATATTTATGTAAGCAAAGGTACATATATTTTTTACAACTTAGTGCAAAAAAACGGAAAAATAGAAGAAAAATTATTTAGTATCCCATTTCGCCAAGTGCTGTAGCGAGCTGGTCGGGACAGCTTGTCATTTTGCCGCCGCATGTGATGCCCTTGAGTGTCTGCTTCACGTCGGTAGCTTTCTTGCCGATGCACAGTGCGCATATGCCTTTGAGGTTGCCGTTGCATCCGCCCTCGAATGCGAGGTTGCGTATGATGCCGTCGGCGTCAACGTCGATGCTGATAAGGCGGCTGCAAGTGCCGCATGTGGTGTAATCCAAGTGATTCATAATTATATATAAGGAAGCCCCACCCCCTTGCCCCTCCCTACGGGGGAGGGGCAAGGG
>NZ_JADYTS010000027.1 GCF_021531355.1 Leyella stercorea
TTGTTGATATCGACTTCTTCCTCTACAGACTATCAATGATCTTTGGGTAAACACAGGGTTTTACGGGTGAGCCGATATTGCCCGTCTTATTTGGGACCGTTATTATGAGATTTCCATCAAGAACCTTGTGGATGCCATCCACAATTCTGAGGACAAGGCTAATCTGAATGCCGCTCTTCGCATCCATCGTGTCTATCTCACGGCAGTCTTGGCAGATATCTACGGTGACGTGCCTTGTTCGGAGGCTGGTCTGGGTTATATCTCAGGTATCTCCACCCCTAAATATGATACCGTAGAGGAACTCTACAGCTGGTTCTTTGAGGAACTTGACGCTTGCGAGAAGCAGCTTGGCACAGGTACCGACCGCATTTCTGGCGATGTAACCAGTCTTGGTGGCGATGTGGCTAAATGGAAGAAGTATGCCAACTCTCTCCGTATGCGCTATGCCATGCGCATTTCCGATGTTAATCCACAGAAGGCAAAGGAGGAGTTTGAGAAGGCTGTGGCTGCTGGTGCTATCGCCAGTGCAGCCGATGATGCTTATATCAAGTATGCTGATTCTCCATTTACCTATTATGATGGAGCCAACGACTATGATTTCCGTACCAATGCCTTGGGAGAGATACTCTATGGTCAGGATGCTATATCTCCTACATTCGTATGCTCTACCTTGTTCTATCAGATGCAGAATACTGACGACCCTCGTCTCTATCGCATCTGTCGCCACTATTACAACATCAAGCGTAGTCAGGTGAAGCCAGACAAGGAGCAGAACATCGACTTGACCGATGAGGTGTTGGCTTACTTCCAGCGTCAAGGTATTGGTGAGGAGCCTTGTAATCCTGGTGCTGCTTGGTATAGCGACTGGATGAACGTGCCTAAGGTATCAGAATTTCCTACTCTCGCTAAGTTGGCTGAGCAGGATGCTAACAATTATGACAACTCAGATTGTCTTGCACGTACGATGCGTCCATGCTTGAACATCGACTTTGAGATGCCTTCTTGCCCTGGTATTCTTATTACCTCTGCCGAGGTGAAATTCCTCATGGCCGAGGCTAAGACCAAGGGTTGGAATGTAAGTGGTGACGCTGAGACTCTCTATGAGGAAGGTGTTCGTGCTTCTATGGAGATGCTTAACAACTATTATCTCACGTCCAACAAGATTTCTGAGGATGAGATCAATGAGTTCATTGCCAACAACAAATTGGGTGACAATCCTAAGGCGACCATCAACACCCAGGCATGGATTCTCCACATGATGAACCCATCAGAGGGTTGGGCTAACTTGCGTCGCTCCGACTATCCTGCTATCCTGGACAGAAGCCGATTAGGCATCTTTACCAATGGTTTCACTTATACCGATTCTAACATGGCTATGCCTACTCGCTTGCGTTATCCAGAGTTGGAAGGTCAGTATAACAGCGTCAACTATAAGGCTGCCATCGAGCGTATGGGTGGTACTGATGATTGGCACAAGAAGCTTTGGTGGGATAAGGCTAACGTCAACCTTCAGCCAGAATTCGCTCCAGCTAATGGTAAAGGATACATTAAGTAATTAAGAATTTAGAATGAACAATTAAGAATTGGCTAACGCCATAACTATTAATAATTATCAAGATGAAAAAGATAATGAACCAATATAAAGGTAATGTCTTGAAGGCAATGATGATGCTTTTCGCTATGAGCTTTGCGCTCGCAGGCTCTGCTACACTGTCTTCTTGTTCCTCTGACGACGATCCTTTCTTCACCGTATCAGAAGATGACAATCCTCGTATCTTGAACACCGACTTGGCTGACCAGAAGTTGGATCGCAAGACCAAATTGAACTTGGAAATTAAAGTCACTCCGGTTCACTACACCACAGTGACATGGTTGCTCGACGGCACTCAGATTGCCGAAGGTACCACCATCGACCAGACTTTGCCTATAGGTAATCATGAACTGAAGATTGTGGCAACCACCACCAAGGGCAAGAGCACATCCCGCACCTTGAACGTTACCGTGACTCCTGCCGCTGATGACCCAGCCTTGGGTACCAATGCTTTAGAACTTTGGGTAGCTCCAGGTGCTGAGACCACTATCCATAATTGCAAGAATCTCGGTACAGTTGCTAAAGTAATGGTAGGTGGCAAGGAAGTAGCCTTCGAGGTTCTCGAAGAGGGCACAGCCTTGAAGCTCACAGCTCCTACAGGTTTGGAGAATGGTGACTATGATATCACTTTGGTAGATGGTGAGGGCAACCAGTTCCCTTGCGGTACCATCAAGGTAACCACCGAGGCTCGTCCATCTATGGAGAATACCCTCTGGGAAGGTGAGTTTGCCGTGACATGGGGTACACCATTCGATGCCTTGAAGGACACCTTCCTCTCAAAGGTGAAGGCTGGCACCATCCTCCGTGTCTATGTAGATGGAAAGGGCCAGGGTACTGCTGCCACTTCTTGGTGGAACAACATCCTTACCGGTAAGGGCGAACCGGACCGTGGCGACATCATGGTGGATGGACCTGCTAAATGGGAGTTTGAACTGACCGACTTGTCTATCCAACTCTTGACAGAGCAGAATGGTTTCCTCCTCGTGGGTGATGGTTATACCGTAAAGAAAGTAACGATCGAATAAAATATTAGAATTTATGAAGAAATTATTATTATCTATTTCAATGTTGGCATTGGCTTATACAGCCAGTGCTAATGTTCCGGTCATCAAGAGCGACCCTAAGATAGAGGCTCAGGTAGAACAAACCCTGAAGAAACTCACCTTGGAGGAAAAGATAGGTCAGATGATGGAATTGGTGACCGACCTCTTTGGTGCCAACGACAAGAACGGTGTGTTCTATATCGACGAGCACAAGACCGATTCTATCCTTTCTCGCTATAAGATTGGCTCTATCCTCAACGCTCCTAACACTTGTGCGCCAACCGCCAAGCAGTGGGAGAAGTATATCTCTCAGATTCAGAAGATTTCGATGAAGCGCATCGGCATCCCTTGTGTCTTCGGTCTTGATCAGAACCACGGTTCTACTTATACACAAGACGGAACCCTCTTCCCGCAGAACATCAATGTGGCTGCCACCTTCAATCGTGAGATTGCTCGCCGTTCGGCTGAGGCTACTGCTTATGAGACTCGTGCCGTGAGCGTGCCTTGGACTTACAGTCCTACCGTTGACCTCGGTCGTGATGCCCGTTGGCCTCGTATTTGGGAAAACTTTGGTGAGGATTGTTATCTCAGTTCAGAGATGGGCAAGGCGATGGTCTATGGTTTCCAGGGCGAGGACCCGAACAACATCGACCAGTATCACATCGCCACTTCAATGAAGCACTTCATGGGCTATGGCGTGCCTTGGACTGGCAAAGACCGTACGCCAGCCTATATCTCTCCTGCCGACTTGCGAGAGAAGCACTTCGCTCCTTTCCTGGCGGGTCTGCAGGCTGGAGCCTTGACCGTGATGGTGAATTCCGCTTCCGTCAACGGTTTGCCGATGCATGCCAACAAGGAAATCCTGACAGGATGGCTGAAGGAAGAGACTGGATGGGATGGTGTGTTGGTAACCGACTGGGCAGACATCAACAATCTCTATACTCGCGAGATGATAGCTAAGGATAAGAAAGATGCACTACGTATTGCCATCAATGCCGGTATCGACATGATTATGGAACCTTATTCTTGCGATGCTTGTGGCTACCTTATCGAATTGGTGAAAGAAGGCAAAATTCCGATGAGTCGCATCGATGATGCCTGCCGTCGTGTGCTTCGCATGAAGTACCGTCTCGACCTTTTCAAGAACCCAACCCAGAAACTGAAGAATTATCCTAAGTTTGGTGGCGAGGAGCTTGCAAAGCTCGTATTAGAGGGAGCTACCGAGAGTATGGTGCTCCTGAAGAACGAGGATAGTATCCTTCCTTTGCAGCATGGCAAGAAGATTCTCCTCACGGGTCCTAATGCCAATCAGATGCGCTGCCTGGACGGTGGATGGAGCTATACTTGGCAGGGCCATCGTACCGATGAGTTTGCCGGCAAGTACAACACCATCTATGAGGCTTTCTGCAATCAGTATGGCAAGGAGAATGTGATTCTTAATCAGGGCGTTACCTATAATGAGACTGGAAAATACTGGGAAGAGAACGAACCTCAGATTCAGGGCGCAGTTGATGCAGCAAAGAATGTTGATGTCATCGTTGCCTGCATCGGTGAGAACTCTTACACAGAGACTCCGGGCAACCTGACCGACCTCTGGCTTTCTGAGAACCAGCGCAATCTTGTGAAGGAACTCGCCAAGACCGGCAAGCCTGTCATCTTGGTATTGAATGAAGGTCGCCCTCGTCTCATCGCCGACATCGAACCATTGGCACAGGGCATCATCGACATCCTTATCCCTGGCAACATGGGTGGCGATGCTTTGGCTAATCTGGTTTCCGGCAAATCAAACTTCAGCGGCAAGATGCCTTATACTTATCCGAAGGAAATCAATTCTCTTGCTAACTACGATTTCAAGAAGAGCGAGGAAGTTGGTACAATGGAGGGTGCTTATGACTACAATGCGAAGATTACTCAGCAGTGGGGCTTCGGACATGGTTTGAGTTACACCTCTTATCAATATAGCAACCTGAAGGTTTCTCAGTCTGACTTCCGCCACGGCGACATCATCAAGGTGAGCGTGGATGTGAAGAATACGGGCAAGGTTGCGGGCAAAGAGAGCGTTCTTCTGTTCAGCAGCGACCTTATTGCCAGCATGGTTCCTGATGGCCGACGCCTCCGTGCTTTCGATAAAATAGAGCTTCAGCCGGGCGAAACAAAGACTGTAACCTTCAATTTGAATGCCGATGATCTTGCTTTCGTAGGTTATGATGGCAAGTGGGTATTGGAGGAAGGCGATTTCAAACTGATGATTGCCGACCAGAGTGCCGATATCCATTGTGATAAAACTTATCAGTGGCAATCGGCTAACCGATAACCCAATCATGTAAATAGTAAAGTGAGTTTATAAAGGAGTGTACCCATTTTGTGGTGCACTCCTTTTGATGATATTTGTAGTCTTGTCTAAGCCATTTATGCCTTATTCAAAGCTTATGTGTTGGCATCTCCTTTCCACAACCCATGCAGGTTGCAATACTCGCGAGCCGATACCTCTTTGGCATCTGTTAGGAAGATTACCTCTGGCTTCTCGCCTGGCTTTAGCTCATGGCGAAGTACATCGGTAGGAGTGAGCAACTCTATCCATTGGATATAATGCTCTGGGAGCATCGGATGCTCTATGCTTCCCACCTTTACACGATAGCCGCCCTCGATAGGTTCTATAACGGGCACATGCTTCTCCTTTGCCGCATCCGTGGTGTTCTCCTTCATCAGTTTCATGGGCTGACCGCAGCAACTGAGCATGGCTCCAGGATTCACTACCTCTACCACGTTGCCACAAACCGTGCAACGGTAGATTTCTCTTGTCTTAGTCATAATCGTTCCTCCGAAAATTTAGAAAATTAAATGATGTCTTTATTCTTTGATGAATGTAAATATACTCATTTTCTGCGAGTTACACAAACTTTAGAGCCTTTTTTTATTCCAAAATAAAGTTAAATCTACACCTTAGACCGAGGGTTGAGTCGATTACAGATGACAATGTGGCGTCAAATTGCTCCATAACCCGAAAATATTTCTCCAAAAGGAGTGTGTTTCTCAAGTTTTATTTCTATCTTTGCTATGTCTATCGTCAGATTCTCTTGTTTGTTTTGCAACACTAAGATAAGTGAAAAATCTGAAATGGCAAAAAATAATTTTTATACTATTATGAACATTTGTATTTTTGTTGGTGCACGTCCCAACTTTATAAAGGTGGCTCCCATTCTTCGTGCAATGGATGCAGCTGGAGTAGACCACAGCCTTGTGTATGCAGGACGTGAAGACGATCCTACACTTGAGGCATCATTGTTTGACGATTTGCAGATGTCGCGCCCTGATGTCTATCTTGGCGTAGACTGCGAGAATCTTAATGAGCTTACAGGACAGGTGATGTCGGCATTCGAGCGCTATTTGCAAGAGAATAAGACAGATACTGTAATTGTAGTAGACGACCTTGCGTCTACAATGGCTGCGGCTATTGTAACCAAGAAGCAGGGCATACGTTTGGCTCATCTTGTGGCTGGCACACGCTCGTTCGATATCAACATGCCTAAGGAGATAAACCGACTCGTGATAGATGGACTGTCTGACCTTCTATTTACAGCAGGTATAGGTGGCAGCAGCGCCGCTACTCGTGAGGGAGCAGAATCATCTAAGATCTATCAGGTGGGCAACATACTGATGGACACATTGCGCTTTAATCATCAACGCTTTGTTCGTCCTGCCGTTATGGACGAATTGCAGTTGACCGAGAACAACTATATCGTTTTCACCCTAAACCGTAAGGCTCTTATTGTCCAAACCGATGAGTTGCGCTCGCTATTGCTAAGCATGATGTCGCATGCTGGCGACATTCCGGTTGTGGCACCGCTACGCAAGTTGGCTGCCGAAGCTGTACAGAAGATTGTCAATGAAAATCCTCTGCTCTTTAACGGACTGCACATCGTTAATCCGCTCGGCTATCTGGAGTTCGGCTATCTCACAGCCAATGCTCTCGGCATTGTTACCGATTCGGGCAACGTGGCTGAAGAGGCAACGTTCAATACCGTGCCTTGCATCACGCTCAATAGCTACACCGAGCATATAGAGACAGTAAAGACAGGCTCTAATGTGCTTGTAGGCGAAGACCCTGTACTGCTTGGCGAGGAAATGACTCGTATGGTAAATGGAGAATGGAAGCATTGCGGCATTCCAGAACGATGGGACGGACGTTCGGCTGAGCGAATCGTGCAGACGTTGGTGGAGTAGAAGGCACAAGCCCTACCCCCAGCCCCTCCCCCGTAGGGAGGGGAGTGGTATGATTTGAGTATGCTTTTTAAAATATTTGCTTATGAACAACAACAGATCCATTTTATGCTCTGCGTTGATAGCATTGAGCATTGTAGTCCTTGGTTTCTGTATCAAGGGCGGTATTGACAATTTTGCCAATAAAGACCGCAAAGTTGCTGTGAAGGGATTGGCTGAGAAGGAGGTTGACGCCGATAAGGTGACGTGGCCTATTGTGTCGAAGGAGATAGGTAATGAGTTGCCCGAGCTTTATACGCGTCTTGGCAACACCCAGTCGAAAATCAAGCATTTCCTTATTGCCAACGGCATCAAGGCTGAGGAAATAAGCGTTAACGCCCCGAAGGTTATCGACCAGACTGCCGACCAATACAGCGACAACCGTCGCACCTATCGTTACAATATTACGTCGGTCATCACCGTTACATCGCGCAATGTGAAGCTTGTGCGTTCTATTATTGCACGTCAGGGCGAATTGCTTAAGGAGGGTGTGGCAATTGTTGACGGCGGTTGGGACAATCCCGTCAAGTACGAGTTTGTCTCGTTCCGCGACATGAAGCCTAAGATGATGGAGGAGGCAATAGCTAATGCTGAGAAGACAGCCGAGCAGTTTGCCAAGAACTCTAAGAGCAATCTCAACAAGATTGTATCGGCCGACCAGGGACAGTTTTCTATTGAGGACCGCGACCAGAACACTCCATATATCAAGAAAGTAAGAGTAGTAACTACAATAGTCTATTCGTTGAAGGATTAGTATGCAACCACGACATAGAGACAATTACGAATTTCTCACCCAGGCACCCGTATCACGTGTCATCCTCACGATGGCAGTGCCTACAATTGTCTCTATGCTTGTGACATGTTTTTATGTCATAGTCGATACCTACTTCGTCGGTCAGCTCAACACACAGTCGACTGCCGCAGTAGGTATCGTCTTTCCTTTGATGTCGCTTATTCAAGCCATAGGATCTTTCTTCGGACATGGCAGTGGTGCCTATATGTCGCGCGAACTTGGAGCACGTCGCACCGACAATGCCTCGTCGATGGCCACTACTGGATTGGTTTATGCTTTGCTGACAGGCATTGTGATTGCCGTTGTCGCGCTGTTGTTTCTGCGTCCCCTTTCATTGGTGCTTGGCAGCACCCCTACCAGTCTTCCTTTCACCGAGCAATATATGGCTATCATATTGCTTGGCGCTCCTTTTCAGATAGCCTCATTCACACTCAACAGCCAGTTGCGCATGCAGGGCAATGCCCGTTATGCAATGTGGGGCATTATCAGCGGAGCCTTGCTCAATGTGGTTCTCGACCCCATCTTGATATTCGGCTGTGGTCTTCAGCTGCGTGGCGCTGCTATTGCCACCGTCATCGGACAGATAGTTAGTGTTGCTGTATTGCTTGCAATGTGCCATTTTCGTGCTACTGCCGGAGTGCGTCTTCGTCCACGATTCTTCTCTCTGCATTGGCATTATGTGCGTGAGATAGTATATGGCGGTTCGCCTTCGTTGTCGCGACAGGGATTGGCAAGCATTTCCGTTGTTCTTCTTAATGTTGCAGCAGCCGGTTATGGCGATGCTGCTGTTGCTGCCATGTCTATTGTAAGTCGTGTCACAATGTTTGTCATGGCAGTCATTGTAGGTCTCGGACAGGGATTCCAACCATTCTGTGGTTATTGTTATGGAGCTGCCCTATACAACCGTTTGCGCCATGGCTTTTGGTTTACTGTGCGTGTGGGCTTCATCTTTCTGTTGTTCTTTTCGGCAGTATTTTTTTGCTTTGCCGAACAGACCATAGCTGTTTTTCGTGACGACGCTATCGTAATAGCTGTTGGCAGTACGGCTCTGCGTTGGCATCTTGCTGTCTATCCGCTCAACGCTTACATTATGGCAGGCAACATGATGCTTCAGACCACGCGTCGTCCCCTACGTGCCAATGTGCTTTCGTCGGCTCGCAGAGGTCTTGTATTTATTCCCTTTATCCTTATTCTGCCCCATCTCTTCGGACTTATGGGCATTGCCATGTGTCAGGCGGTGTGCGATGTTGTCACGTTTATCATTGCTATTCCAATAGTGCGTAGTGCATTTCGTGAGATGACATAAAAATTGAATAACGTTGCAATTATGGTAAAATAAGTTTAAAATCGTAAGTATTCAGATTGGAAAACTTGCAAATGTCAAAAATAATCGCTATATTTGCAATATCTTAAAAACTAAAAAAGGGTGAAGTCTCACATCTCCAGTATTAATCTAAAATGGCCGACAATGAGACATAGGCCAGAATGGGAGGATGGCATTATGAGAACAACAAAGAGAGTGTATGATTTTGAATCATTTGAACTCGACAATATCTACAACGAAGAAGACGATCGTCAGTTTCGTGTGGATCGTATAGATTCATCCATTTGGTATAATTAATCAAGTCGCAATGATTGATTGACTATGTACAAATCATCTTTAGAACATTTCCCAAAGAGAACGAGTAATCCACACCCCGCAAGCACTCGCCCTCTTTGGGGATTTTTTTCCTAATTCTTAACGCATCTTGCAAACACCCTGTAAGACCTCATCCGGCGGTCGAATTCGTTTTCTGTAACTATCACAGTGTACTTGTTCTGCGGATAGCGTTGTATGATGCCGTTGATTTTCATTGCCAGCGTTTCAGCCATGTTTCCGTCGATGCAGGCAAACAGATGGGCAATATTGAACACAACGAGCCGCGACGGCGGACTTTTCTTGTCTGCTTCATCATCGAGCATCAGACTTTCTACAGCCTCGTCGAGGCTGCTCGTAAATCGTTGCTCAACGTTAGCCCAATACTTTTCGTTATGCTCATGCTCGCAAAGCCTACGCTCGTCAAACAGCCGTTCGCCCATACGTAGCATTTCTTCCGACGTGTCCACACCTACATATTCTATCTTATTCATTTCTGCTGCAAAGCGCTGGGCGAAGGCAATGCCGTAAGTAGCCGGACCGCAACCTATGTCTATCATTACGACTTGCTTGCCACAACTCTCAGCCATCTTCATTATGCTCTGATGCTTTTTGCGCCACACGCACTCGGCTTCCTTCAAGTATTGTGGCATGTAGTATTGGCAATACATACGTACTTGGTCTTTGGCAGAAACTATTACAGCCTTGTCTGCCTGTCGGTTGTATGCAGTCTGAGGAGTGTCAAACTCCAGTCTGCCGTAGTTGATGATTGTCTTTTCGAAATCCTCGCCCAGTTGCAGCAGTCCGTTGCTTGCCGTTGTTTCCTTAAGCTCTTCTACCTTGAATTCGCCTTTGCAATACTCGGTAGGTGGAATGTCGAAGAAGCAGTCCTTCTCCTTCAGATACATCAACAGTTTGTAGAATGTGAAGTTCTCCATCAGAATGTCGGTATTGCCCACCATGAGCAGTTGCAGTCGGGCACGTGTCATGGCTACATTCAGTTTGCGGTCAATCACCATTCCGTCTTCCACGAACACGTTATTGGTGAGGAAGTTGAGCTGATTGTATTGCTGCACAGTGAATCCGTAGATTATGTAGTCGCGCTGACTGCCCTGGTATCTCTCCACCGTGTCGATAGTTATGTTGTGCAGTACGTCGATGCCATGCTGGTCGATGGCGCTGCGCACAGTAGCAATCTGGTTGCGGTAGGGCACGATTACTCCTACGGTCTGGTTCTCGTCAAACCATTCCTTGGTCTGTCTGTAAATCTCGACTACCGTGGCAGCAATCATTTCCGCTTCCACCTGATTGGTCTTCACCGAAGCCGAAGTCCTTGGCTTTGGAGCCGATACAAACGCCACACGTCGCATACTCAGCAGTTGTGCTATTCCGTTGGTAGAATTCGACGGACTATATGGTAACGTCTGATGTTGCAGCGGCACCACTTCAAGGCGGTTGCCGTAGAAGGCATAGTTGGCAAACTCGGCTATAGTCTGGTGCATACGTCCCTGGCGTGTGAGCATGTAGACGTAGCGAGGGTCGTATCCCTCATCGGTCTTGAATTGCGTCAGCAACCGTTCGAATAGCGACCGTCGGCAATCTGTGAGATTGATGTCGTGCAGCAAGGGTTCGTCAACCTTTGACTCCTCTTGCGTCTGTTGCACAACGGCAGGCAACTGCTTGTGGTCGCCTATCAGCACGAAGCGTTCTATGGCGTTTCTGCCTCCCGACTTGGCGCTGAGCAGACCAATCAGATGTGGCTCCAAAATCTGCGACGACTCGTCGATAATAGCCAGGTCGAAGTGCTTTATCTTAAAAAGGTGGATGTTGGCGTTCAATGCTGCCGTTGTAGCACAGAACACCCTCATTCCGTCTACCACCTCCTTCACCTCTTTGCCCGTTCGGCATAGCTCCACTCTGTGGCTGAGCAGGTGGTCGTGGAAAGCCTCGTCGCAGTTCAGCTCCGAACCGATGCGTATGAAGTCGATGTTGCTCTCCACCAGTTTCGAGCACATCTCGTCCACCGCGCGGTTGGTGTACGACAGCAACACTATGTTCGAATGCTCGTCGGTGAGTTCCTCCTTCAGTATGTTGAGTAGTCCGAACGAAGTCTTTCCAGTTCCCGGAGGACCGATAACCAGGAATATGTCGCGCGACTGCTTGGCTCTTTCCACCAGAGTGTTAAACCTTCCGTATTCGCCACGCATGTGTGTGTGTTCGTCTACGGTAGGCGTGCGTTGGCTCAGTATCAAGTCGCGGCGCTCCTTGTTTGTCGACAGAAAACTGTGCAGACCGCTGTACAGAGCGCGTGCCGACGATTCGAACATGTCGTGCTCTATAGCCCAACGAGTGTCTTCGGGCGCATCAAACACCTGCTTGTCGGTCTGCGAATTGCGCAGCACCACCTCAACGCCCTTTGTCGTAATCTCCTTTATCGAAGCGCGGTTCACCATTTGGGCGCAGGCGTTGGGTACGTTGCCCTCTCGGTATGGATAGACTATTACGATGTCGCCCTTGCGGAAGTTGGACGTGTCGGCAGTCTGTTCCATGTCAAACTTCAGCTTCAGACTCTCCACCATACCGTCGGCAGAGAGTCCGAACTCCTCAATCGTCATTTCCTCATATATATTGCCTGCCGCCCGCTTGTCCTCAAGAGTGTCGAGCCAGATGGCTGCAAATCCGCTGTCGTCCTTGGTCTTGTTGCCCACCTTGGCAAGCAGATGTTCGCGTTCCACGAATTTTAGGAATCGGAAGTAGTATGTCCGTTCCAGTTCTGTAGCCTCATGTATTGGGCGCAGTATGTTTTCCAGTTCGGGTCGTGTCCATTCATCCCACAGCCGTCCGGTCACTCCCTTGCGGTTGAGTTTGTCGGCTGTCAGATTGCGCAGTATGCTTATGCCCATATTGCCTGGTGTCAGATCTGTCCACGTGAGCAGATTGCGCATACGTATTGCGCGCAGCGTCAGTTCCGGAAGATTGGCAATCGACACCAGTCCCTCGGCATATTTTGAATAGAGCAGCATAAAGTGGCGCAGCTGGTCGGAGTGTTTCTTGAACTCGTAGTTGAACAGCGCACGGTAGAGCGACAACTGTACAAGATGCTTCTCTTGTGGTACAGGTCGGTTGGGGTTGTATTCGGGAGATGTATAAGGCACAAATTCGCCCTTGCCCGACTTCTGCTCTATTATCGTCGTGCGACCGTCCTTTTGGTGAAGCAAGTCGAGACGGCCCTGAATGCCGAGTACGTCGCTGAAGAAGGTAGGCTCCAGTACCACCGCCTTCGGGTCGTACTCGTCCACCTCCTTGGGCAGGTCGTTGCCTATGAGTTTCTGTATGTTCTGTTTCTGTTGGCGTGCGTCCTGGTAGAACTTCTGCACCGTAGCCTGGTCGTTCATGTCGTCGCACGATGTCAGGCTTATGGTGTTGGTCTTGAAGAATTCCATAACGCCCTCGCCGAACGGTACGTTACGGTTGTGTACCGTGTCGTCCAGGAAACGTCCAGCAAGATTACCGAGATGGATGTGCACCGTGTTGGCTTGCGGTTTCAGTCGGTTCACCATGTTCACGTATGGCGACTCGGCGTATGTTTCAAAGCACGACGCAATTGTCGTGATGTCTATCAGATAGTCGGGTTCGTAAATGATGAGTTCGGGCATGCATACATCCTCTTCCATGCGGATGCGCACGAGGTTGAGCTGTGTGTCAACCGACAGAATTTGTTTCAGATAAGTCCAGTCGCCCTTCCCTCCCAGCGTCAGATAACGGTTTTGGTTTCCATAGCAGATCTTAAGTTCCGAAGCGTTCTGTTCTTCTGTGGCGTAAATGTAGTCGTCGTCCCACGATCGTACGATGCAGCGCAGCAGGTTTATGTCGAATTTGCTCCAACGTCCCTTGCGGTCCTTCTTGGGCAGCAGCCTGTTGAGCGACTGCGGTATAGCCGTAACGCCACACACATAGCTCACCAGCAGGGCTGTCGACTTGATGTTGTATGCCAGCGACTGCTCCAGTTCTTCGTTGCTCATGCTGTGCATAGCGTTCAGCTCCTTGCGCGTGTCGTGTATCAGCATGGCCGTTTCGGTAGGTATGTCGTGTTGCTTCGTCAGATAGTCGAGCTTGGCAAACATGCCGATAAAGTTGATGCTGTTGTGGGCAATGCCTTGGTTTACCACGCGTTTGAATATGTCGCGCAGTATGGCGTATTTCTCGCGTATGGTGAAGTCGGCTGTGCACACGTCCTCCAATTGGTCGTAAAACGACATGGCGCAGTCGGCGGTATATGCTATGTTTTCGTTATTGTTGTTATGTTCCATTCCGTTTGCAAAGGTAGTGCAAACCTAAGACAAGTCAAAATCCATAAGTCTGTTTTTCCAAATCTTATAATCTTTCTCCTTAAATCTGTAACACCTTATATAATAAAAAGCAGTAACTTTGCACCTATGGAAAAGAAGATATTACCCGTAATGGGAATGGCATGTGCCGGATGCAGCGCCAATGTAGAGCGCAAGCTTAAGGCTATGGACGGAATAAAGAGTGTGTCGGTGTCGCTGCCGGGACGCACGGCAATGGTAGAATACGACGAGCGTGTGGTAACGCCCGCAGATATGAAACGCGTCATTGACGGTGCCGGCTATCTGCTTATTATCGACGATGATACACGTGTAGACGCGCTGGAACGCAATGCCTACCGACATCTGAAGCGACGTATGATACTGTCGTGGCTGTTGGCGCTGCTCACCATGTCGGTGTCGATGGGGTGGGTGAGTGTAGGCTCGAACGATGCTGCCAACCAGGTGCTTCTCATCATTGCCTTATTAAATATGGTGTATTGCGGACGCCAGTTCTACGCCAATGCTTGGCGTCAGTTCGTATATCGTTCGGCCAATATGGACACGCTTGTGGCGCTGTCTACCCTCATCTCGTTCGGCTTCAGCGTATTTAATACTTTTTGGGGCGAACAGTTTTGGGGCTCGCGTGGCATAACGTGGCACACCTATTATGATGCGTCGGTGATGATTGTCACCTTCGTGCTCACAGGCCGCTGTCTTGAACAACGTGCCAAGCGGTCAACAGCTTCTGCCATACGTTTGCTCATGGGACTCGTGCCCAAGCTGGCACACGTGGTTGTAGATGACGAAGTACACGATGTGCCGCTTTCTACTGTTGCCACACGCGACATTGTCGAGGTGCGACCGGGAGAGAAGATACCCGTCGACGGAACAGTAAGCACAGGTGAGGGTTATGTCGACGAATCGATGATAACGGGCGAACCGGTGCCCGTGCTAAAGCAGTCGGGCTGTCGTCTTTTGGCTGGCACGATAGTAAGCGAAGGCACTCTGCGTTTCCGTGCCGAGCAGGTAGGCCAGCAGACGGTGCTTGCAGGAATAATACGTATGGTACAGGAGGCGCAAGGCTCGAAGGCTCCCGTGCAGCGTTTTGTCGACCGTGCAGCCCTTGTCTTTGTGCCTTGTGTGCTTGGCGTTTCGATGCTTACCTTCGTGCTGTGGCTTGCCATAGGCGGAGCGGCAGTACTGCCCCAAGCCGTTCTGTCTGCCGTGTCGGTATTGGTCATAGCCTGTCCGTGTGCCATGGGACTCGCTACGCCTACTGCCTTGATGGTTGGCATAGGCAAGGCGGCTCAAAAGGGCATTTTGGTTAAGGATGCTACAGCCGTTGAGCAGCTCTGTCGTGTCGATGCACTCGTCATAGACAAGACCGGAACGCTTACAATTCCCAATAGCAATGTCGATTTCCGTTCGGCAGCCGACATTCCTCTTGAGAATCGCGAGCAGCTGAAGCCCCATGCTGCCGAGGCAATAGCCATGCTTAAGGCACGTGGCATAGAGGTATGGATGATGAGTGGCGACAAGGAGGAGGCTGCCGCTTATTGGGCTAAGAAGGCTGGAATAGCCCATTGGCAGAGCCAGTGTCTGCCGCAGGATAAGGAGAACATTGTGCGTCGTCTGCAAGACGAAGGTCGTCGTGTGGCAATGGTTGGCGACGGCATCAACGACTCGCAGGCTCTTGCCCTTGCCGATGTCAGCATTGCTATGGGCCGTGGCACCGATGTGGCAATGGACGTTGCGCAAGTGACGCTTATGGGCGACGACCTGCGTCGCATAGCCGATGCCTGTCAGTTGTCGCACCATACGGTAGGCATGATACGACAGAATCTGTTTTGGGCGTTCGTCTACAACATTGTCTGCATCCCCTTGGCTGCCGGATTGCCGCATGTCTTCGGCGTTGATTTCCAGATAACGCCAATGTGGGCAAGTGCACTTATGGCAATGTCGAGCGTAAGTGTTGTGATGAATAGTCTAAGGTTGAAGTACAAGAAATAGAATGAATGAGACAGTAGTAACCGTTGTTTATCTGCTTGGTATCCAACGGTTCTCAACCGACACTTCAATGCTCATATTGTTGTTGAAGTTGTAGCGAACGGTTGCACCGATGCGGTCGCCGAAGTTGCAGATGTCGTAAGGCGAATATGAAGGCATTCCGTAGAAGTTGCGGCTGAAGCCTCCTAATGTTCCGTAGCCTGCGGGACCGTATCCGTAGTAGCCGCCGTAGGGACTGAAACGCAGACGGTTGGAAATGTTGTTGGTTATTGTTTTCTGTCCGTAGACGTAAGCCTCCCAATGCTCGTTGAATCGATAGCCCATTACGGCCTGCACTCCTGCGTCACGCCAGTTGTCGCCAGCAAAGTTGACATTGTTGAGATAACCGCCCACGGCTATCGACAACTTGTCGTTGACAGGCATGGCGTACATCAATGCTATGTCCTGCTGAAATCCGGCACCGTGATGGGCACCTTTGCCAAACTGTGCAAACACTGAGGCTCCGAGCTGCACGTTGAGTCCACGATGAAGAGCCCAACTATTCCATCCGCTGAAGTACATAGGATAGCGTGCTATGGCTTCGGGCTGACCGTAGCGGTTGATGCGCGGCAGGTGTAGCGAGTCTTGATGAATATCGTTGGTGATAGGGGCTGACTGTTCGGCTGCCTCAGCTTCACGCCATTGGCGCGAGTGTCCGCCATAGCGTGTGGGCATGATGCGCTGCAAGGCAGAGTCGTCAAACTTGGCGGATGGGGTAGTGCTGCCCGTGTTGACTTCCTGAGCTACAGATGTTGATGCCATAGCCAAGAAGAGCGCCACGATGGCAAGCACTCTGTTGATTTTTATGGTGCGTGATATTGTCATTGCTAAGTGTTGCTTTATTCTTTGTTTGCCACAAATTTACGTATAAAGCGTGTAAAATATTGGTGTTTTCATACACTTTAACGATATTTTCCTTAATATTATTGAGAGTTATCCGTGATAAGTGCTACCTTTGAAGGCACATAACGTAAACCTAATTATAACATACGCTAAACAACAATGAATATATTCAAAGCTTTATTCGGCAGCAAGAGTAAGCCGACAGAAGAGGTAAAGAAGGACGTGACACGTGATTTCAACGTGCTGAAGTATGACGGTGTGCGAGCTTTGCGCGAACGCCAGTTCGACTATGCCATCCAGTGTCTGTTGAAGGCCATTGATATGAATGGTGCTGATTTGGAGTGTCGCGACTATCTGTCGCAGGCTTTTATTGCCACCGACAATCTGTCGCAGGCTTACGAACAGTTGCAGAAGATGGCTGAAGAGTGTCCTGATAATATAGCAGTTTTGTTGCGCATGGCTGATGTGGCGTATATGATGGAGAACTATACGGCTATGGCTGATGTGTGCGAGAAGGCTTTGATGCTCGATGGCAACAACGTACAGGTGTATTTCTTCTATGCCAGAGCGTGCTGCGGACATGGCGACTTGACCAATGCCGTGGTTATGCTGAGCAAAGCGTTGCTGCTGAACGCTGACTTTGATGCTGCACGATTGCTGCGTGGTGAATTGCTTCTGGAGAGTGGCGATGTGGAAGAAGCTGCCGAGGATGCCGATGCCTTGTGTGCTCGCATTGAGGGCAATGAGGATGTGCTGATGCTCAAGGCGCGTGTGGAGAAGGCCATGGGACATATGGATGAGGCTGAAAAGGCGTATGGCAAGGTGATTGACGCCAATCCGTTCTCTATCGATGCTTACAGAGAACGTAGCGAGGTGCGCAAGGCGTTGGGCGACGATGAAGGTGCCAATGCCGACGAGGCTGCTGCCAATGAGATGCAGCAGGAGCCCCCGCAGCCTAACGAAGGCATTGAGCAGAATATAAAGAAGAAAATGCAGCAAATGGACCCGTATAAGGTTTTTAATAACGAGTAAAGCAAAAGCCCCAGAAAGCCCCACCCCCGGTCCCTCCCCCGTAGGGAGGGGAGCGGTATGCTTGGCTGCTTGTCTCTTGTCAACTATATAATAATAAGGTGTAATCTTATATAATGTTCCACTTTTTGTGGATTTGTAAGGAAAAGAGCATTTTTATTGACATTTTATCGCTAAAAATTTGTACGAAACAAATATTTGTTTTACATTTGCACAAAACAAAAATAGAACCAAGTTATGAATAACGTATTTGCATACATTTATCGATTTTACTTTTACTTTACAAGAAATTGTGAAGCGGTAAGTCGTGTGCAAATTTAGACTTAGGTTAGAGTGTATAAATAATAAACAATATACGAACCCCGCTTCACATAAACGTGAAAGCGGGGTTTTTTAATTTAATACAATGAAGAGAATAGCTATACAGGGCTTCCACGGCTCTTTTCACGACATCGCCGCCCATCAGTACTTCAAAGGCGAGCAGATACAGCTGATTTGCTGTGCCACCTTCGAGCAGGTGTACGAGAATATGCGACGCGACCCTACCGTGATAGGCATGACGGCGATAGAGAATACTATAGCAGGAAGTTTGCTGCACAACTATCAGTTGCTGCGCGATTCGGGTGCTACTGTGGTGGGCGAGCATAAGCTTCACATCGAGCATTGCATCTGCTGTCTGCCCGACGACGACTGGTCTACGGTTACTGAGGTGCACTCTCATCCGGTGGCGCTGGCACAATGCAACGCTTTCCTTGCCAATCATCCCGACATAAAGGCGGTTGAGGCAGAGGACACGGCGGGTTCGGCAGAGTACATAGCCAAATACAAGTGCAAGGGATGGGCTGCTATCTGCAACGCCTCGGCTGCAAAACTCTACGGACTGAAGGTGCTGCAAGACCAGATACAGGACAACAAGCATAACTACACAAGGTTTCTGGTGGTAGCCAATCCCAACAAGGCCGACTTCCTCCGACCGCTTGAGAAGGCCAACAAGTCGAGCATCGTATTTCATGTGGCTCACGAGGAAGGCTCGCTGTCGAAGGTGCTGACAATTCTCTCGTTCTATGGCATCAACCTTACGAAGATACAGTCGTTGCCAGTCATCGGTTGTGAATGGGAATATCTGTTCTATGTCGACCTGACGTTCGACAATCTGACACGCTATCGCCAGAGCATCGATGCAATAATTCCGCTGACACGATCGCTCAGGATACTTGGAGAATACGAAGCGTGCTAAGCACGCAATTAGGAATGATGAATGAGGAATGTTGAATGAGGAATGGTCGGCGAAGCCGATGAAGAATTATTCAATGAAGAATTAATAAATTCCACACTCCACATTCCACACTCCACACTCCACATTGCGGCTCTGCCGCAACCAATTCAACATTTAACATTCAACACTCAACATTATGAAAATACAACCCGCCGACCGACTTTCGTTGGTTCAAGAATATTACTTCTCGCGCAAGCTCAAAGAGGTTGCCAAACTGAATGCTGAGGGACAGGACATCATCTCCCTCGCTATAGGATCGCCCGACATGCCACCGTCGAAGCAGACTATCGACAAACTATGTGAGGTGGCATCAAAGCCCGAGGCGCATGGCTATCAGCCCACAATGGGTACGCCGGAGCTGCGTGAGGCAATGGCGGGATTCTACAAGCGCTGGTATGGTGTCGACGTTGACCCGAAGACCGAGGTGCAACCGCTCATAGGTTCGAAGGAAGGCATTCTGCATGTGACGCTGGCCTTTGTCAATCCAGGCGAACAGGTGCTGGTGCCCAATCCCGGTTATCCTACATACACGTCGTTGAGCAAGATTCTCGGTGCCGAGATTGTCAACTACAATCTGCGTGAGGACAACGGATGGCAGCCCGACTTTGACGAACTGGAGAAGATGGACCTCTCGCGTGTCAGACTGATGTGGACCAACTATCCTAATATGCCTACCGGTGGCAACGCTCGTCGCGAAACTTACGAACGGCTCGTTGCCTTCGCCAAGAAGCACAACATCGTGGTGGTCAATGACAATCCCTACTCGTTCATCCTTAACGACAATCCGATGTCGCTGCTGCAGGTGCCAGGTGCAAAGGACTGCTGCATTGAGTTCAACTCGATGTCGAAGAGCCATAACATGCCGGGTTGGCGTGTGGGAATGTGCGTATCAAACCCCACTTTCATATCATGGATATTGAAGATAAAGAGCAACATCGACTCGGGCACATTCCGTGGAATACAGCTCGCAGCTGCCGAGGCTTACAACACCAATTCGCCCGAATGGCACCGTGAGGCTAACATCACCACCTACCGTCGCCGCCGCGACATAGCCGAGCAGATAATGACCGAACTCGGATGTACGTTCGATCCTAATCAGGTGGGAATGTTCCTTTGGGGAAAGATTCCAGAGAAGTATAAGGATTGCGAGGAACTTACCGAGCGTGTGCTGCACGAGGCACGGGTGTTCATCACTCCGGGATTTATCTTCGGAAGCAACGGACAGCGATACATACGAATCAGTCTGTGCGCCAAGGACGAGAAAATCAAGGAGGCGCTGGAGAGAGTGAAGGGAATGAAATAGAAAGCCCTACCCCCAGCCCCTCCCCCGTAGGGAGGGGAGTGATGTGCACAGCTAATAAAAAAATAGAGAGTATAAAGAAATAAGATAATAAGAAATACAATAATAACAAAATAAGCCTTACATACTACTCCCCTCCCTACGGGGGAGGGGTAAGGGGGTAGGGCTTCTAAACGATTACGACTATGGATTTAGAATTACAGCCATTAAACTTACCGAGTGACAACCCACGCCCATTCGTAATTGCCGGACCGTGTTCGGCTGAGACCGAAGAGCAAGTAATGACAACTGCACAGCAGCTCAAGAAGCTTGGATGCAAGATGTTCCGTGCCGGTATATGGAAACCGCGTACCAAACCGGGTGGCTTCGAGGGCAACGGCGAGATGGCTTTGCCTTGGATGAAGCAGGTGAAGGAAGAGACAGGCATGCTCACAGCTACTGAGGTGGCAACTCCTGAGCACGTGGAACTGGCTCTGAAGTATGGCATCGACATATTGTGGGTAGGAGCGCGCACATCTGCCAACCCGTTCGCCATGCAGGCACTTGCCGACAGCCTTAAGGGTGTTGACGTTCCGGTGTTCGTGAAGAACCCAGTCAATCCCGACCTTGAACTGTGGATTGGTGCTATGGAGCGTATCAATCAGGCTGGCGTAAAGCGTATGGCTGCCATCCATCGTGGTTTCTCAAGCTTCGACAAGAAGATTTACCGCAACCTGCCTATGTGGCAAATTCCAATCGAGTTGCGCCGCCGCATTCCCGACCTGCCTATCATCTGCGACCCGAGCCATATTGGCGGTCGACGTGAACTGATTGCTCCGCTCTGCCAGCAGGCTATGGACCTTGGCTTCGACGGACTTATGGTAGAGAGCCATTGCTCGCCCGACAACGCATGGAGCGACGCCAAGCAGCAGGTTACTCCCGATGTGCTCGACTACATTCTCGGACTGCTCGTAGTGCGTTCGGAGACTGTCACCACTGAGGGCATTCACGAATTGCGTAAGCAGATTGACGAACTCGACAACAGCTTGATGGAACTTCTTGCCAAGCGTATGCGCGTGTGCCGCGAGATTGGCCAGTACAAGAAGGAGCACAATATGACTATTCTTCAGACCGTACGCTACAACGAGATTCTCGACAAGCGTGGAGCACAGGGCTCGCTCTGTGGTATGGACTCGGAGTTTGTCAAGGAAATCTTCGAGCACATACACGAGGAGTCGGTAAGACAGCAGATGGAGATAATTAATCAAAAGTAAAAAGCGCTTCGCGAATTTTGAATTTTGAGTTTTGAATTTTGAATTATTCTCGGCTTCGCCTGCGATTTTGAATTTATGAGTTATGAATTCTCAATTCAGAAGTCGTCATTGGTGAGCAATTCAAAACTCAGAATTCAAAAACTCAAAATCGCCAACGGCGACCAATTCAAAATTCAAAACTCAAAATTCAAAACTCAAAAATGAAAATACTTGTTCTTGGTGCCGGCAAGATGGGCAGCTTCTTTCTCGACGTTCTCAGTTTCGACCATGAGACAGCTGTATACGAGAAAGATCCGAAGCGCATGCGCTTCACTTACAACTGCCAGCGTTTCACCACGCTCGACGAGATAAAGGAGTTTCAGCCGCAGCTCGTCATCAATGCCGTTACACTTAAATACACTATATCAGCCTTCAAGGAAGTGATGCCAGTGCTTCCCGACGATTGCATCATCAGCGACATATCGTCTGTCAAGACCAATCTGAAGGAGTTTTACGAGCAGTCGGGACATCCATACGTCTCTACTCACCCGATGTTCGGTCCTACATTCGCCAACCTCGGACAACTCTCGGAGGAGAATGCCATCATCATTACAGAGGGCGACTATATGGGTCGCATATTCTTTAAGGACCTCTACGCACGATTGGGACTCAACATCTACGAGTACACCTTCGAGGAGCACGACAAGACCGTGGCATACTCATTGAGTACACCATTCGTCAGCACCTTCGTCTTCTCTGCCGTCATGAAGCATCAGGATGCGCCGGGCACAACATTCAAGCGCCATCTTCGCATAGCCAAAGGAGTGCTCAACGAGGACGACTATCTGCTTCAGGAAATTCTGTTCAACCCGTACACCAGCGGACAGGTGGCACAGATACGCGAAGAACTCGGCGAACTGATTGACATCATCGACAATAAGGATGCCAAGCGTATGAAGGCTTATCTTACAAAGATTCGCAACAACGTGAAGCAGGATATAGAGAATATATAAATAAGCTTGTCCGTTTTTATTTATGAAAGCGTATTCATCATATGATGAACACGCTTTCATCAGTTGATGTTAACTTGTTCATCAACTGAAGTGCAAGTTAACATCAACTGATAAATACGTATCAATCTTTCTTATGACTCTGTCCCTACTATTAATCTCCCTCTTCACATTTGTAGAACTCAACTGCGAGAACCTCTTCGACTGCCAGCACGACTCGTTGAAGAACGACATAGAGTTTCTGCCTGGCGGAGCTTATCATTGGACACGTACCCGCTATTGGCAGAAGCTGGATAGGATAGGGCAGACCATATTGTCGTGTGGCGAACAGCAAGTGACCAACCAACTATCGCCAAGAAGCAAAGCTTCAAAGCGGAAAGAGGGAGGAGTGAATAATGGCAAGTCTTGGCAGTTGCCCGATATGGTGGCTCTGTGCGAGGTGGAGAACGACAGCGTGCTGCATGATTTGACACGGCGCAGCTTGTTGCGCAATGCCTGTTACGAGTATGTTATGACCAATTCGCCCGACGAGCGTGGCATCGATGTGGCGTTGATGTATTCGCCCTATTCGTTCAGATTGATAGATAGTCACAGCGTAAGAGTGAAACCTATAAAGGGAATGCGCCCCACTCGCGACATTCTGTATGCTTCGGGTGTGACAGTTTCGGGCGACACTCTGCATGTCATAGTGGCGCATTTGCCGAGCCGTCGTGGTGGCGAGAAGTATTCACGCCCGTTCCGTATGGCTGCTGCCAGACAGGTGGCAGCAGTGGTAGACTCAATATATAATAATGTGTCGGCAGTAGCAAAGATAATCGTTGCTGGCGACTTCAACGACTACAGCAATTCGGAGAGTATACAGCTGTTGTGCAGCAAGCGTATGACCGAAGTGTCGCAAGGAGCCAAGGGATGCAATGGTGCCAAGGGAACTTATCGCTATCAAGGCTTGTGGGGTAGTCTTGACCACATACTTGTGAGTAGACCTTTGGCTGATATTTTAACAGAGTGTTATGTCAACGATGCCGAATTTCTGATAGAAAGAGACGAGAAATATGGAGGCGTGAAGCCTCGTCGCAATTATCTCGGACCTCGGTATCTGAATGGCTTTAGCGACCATTTGCCCCTTGTAGCAAGGTTTAAGTGGTAAAGTGTATTGCTTACAAAACGAAAGTGTTTATGTGTGATTTTATTGCAAATCGTATATTAATGCGATTTTTTAGAACTAAATTGTTGGTAGTTATGCAAAATCTGATTACCTTTGCAGCAATAGATAGTGTTCAAGGATAGCTATTGTAGAAAATCGACCTGCCCCTACGATGAATTCAAGGCGATAGATATGGGACACTTTATGCGAGAAAATAAAAGAAATAGATAAAATAAGAAACAATATGCAAATGAAACATCAGTTAAGAAGCGCAGTGTGTACCGAAGGCCGCCGTATGGCAGGAGCTCGCGCTCTTTGGGTAGCCGCAGGTATGAAACATGAACAGTTTGGCAAACCCATTATTGCTATTGTCAACTCGTTCACACAGTTTGTGCCAGGTCACACACATCTGCATGAGATTGGACAGATTGTGAAGAAGGAAATTGAGAGTATGGGTTGCTATGCTGCCGAGTTCAACACCATCGCCATTGACGACGGTATCGCTATGGGACACGACGGTATGCTGTATTCTTTGCCGTCGCGCGACATTATCGCCGACTCGGTGGAATACATGGTCAACGCCCACAAGGCTGATGCTATGATTTGCATTTCCAATTGCGACAAGATTACTCCGGGTATGCTTATGGCGTCGATGCGCCTAAATATCCCTACCGTGTTCTGTTCGGGCGGACCTATGGAGGCTGGACGATGGAACGGCGAGAATGCCGACCTTATCACAGCTATGATCAAGGGTGCCGACAAGACAGTATCTGACGACGAACTGGAGAAGATAGAGAAGTGCTCGTGTCCGGGATGCGGATGTTGCTCGGGCATGTTCACAGCCAACTCGATGAACTCTCTTACCGAGGCTATCGGTATGGCTCTGCCAGGCAACGGCACTATCCTCGCAACTCACAAGAACCGTATCGAACTCTTCAAGGCTGCTGCACGCCAGATTGTGAAGAACGCCTTCGCCTACTATCAGGACGGCGACGAGAGCGTGTTGCCGCGCAGCATAGCCACTCGCGACGCTTTCCTCAATGCCATGACTCTCGACATTGCCATGGGTGGCAGCACCAACACCGTGCTCCACTTGCTCGCTATCGCTCAGGAGGCTGAGACCGAATTCACAATGGCTGACATCGACCGCTTGAGCCGTCACGTGCCTTGCCTGTGCAAGCTCTCGCCAAACACCCAGAAGTATAGCGTACAGGAGTGCAACCGTGCAGGTGGCATTCTCGGAATATTGAACGAGCTGAACCGTGGCGGACTGATTCACGGCGACGTGAAGCGAGTAGACGGAATGACGCTTGCCGAGGCTATGGCTGAATACGACATTACAGGCGAAAGCATTTCTGCCGAAGCCGATCGTATTTATCACAGCGCACCGGGCAGAAAGTTCTCTACACAGATGGGTAGCCAGGATGCCCAGTGGGAGTCGCTCGATGCCGACCGTGAGAACGGTTGCATCCGCTCGCTCTCTCACGCCTACACCAAGGATGGCGGACTTGCTGTGCTCTTCGGCAACATTGCCCAGGACGGATGCGTGGTTAAGACAGCAGGTGTAGACCCGTCAATATGGAAGTTCAGCGGTCCTGCCAAGGTGTTCGACTCACAGGAGGCAGCTTGCGAGGGCATCCTCGGTGGCAAAATCAAGAGTGGCGACTGCGTTGTCATCACTCACGAGGGTCCGAAGGGCGGTCCGGGTATGCAGGAGATGCTCTATCCTACATCTTATATCAAGAGTATGCACCTCGGCAAGGAGTGCGCACTCATCACCGACGGCCGTTTCTCGGGCGGTACGTCAGGACTCAGCATCGGACACATCTCGCCTGAGGCTGCAGCTGGTGGCAACATCGGAAAGATAAAGGATGGCGACATCATTGAGATTGACATCCCCAACCGTTCAATCAACGTGAAGCTCAGCGACGAGGAACTTGCAGCCCGTCCGCAGCAGCCGCTTACACGCGACCGCCATGTAAGCAAGGCATTGCGAGCATACGCCCAGAGTGTAAGCTCGGCAGATAAGGGTGGAGTGAGAATAATCTAAAAAACTAAGCCCTACCCCCGGCCCCTCCCCCGTAGGGAGGGGAGTGGTATGCTTGCAGCTGACAAGGATTGGCTGATAATATAATGTGAGAAAAAATAAGTATAATATTAAAAATTCCCCGACAATACCCTTTAACTCTAAGTAGAAGTTTTCGAGGAGGGGGTCAAAATGGAACTTATAGGAATTTAAGAGGAAGTTAATCCATTGTCCGCTAACTTCTGTTAACTACGGGCAAAGCCCAAACTCCCTATAACTCCTATTTTGACACACCTTCCAGGGGGTGGGGCTTTATATATATGGAACAGATAACAGGAGCAGAAGCCTTGATGCGCTCTCTCAAGAACGAGGGCGTTAAAACCATCTTCGGCTATCCCGGCGGAGCTATAATGCCGGTGTTTGATGCTCTCTACGACTATACGAGAGGAGAGAAGAAAGCTTTCGACCATATACTCGTGCGTCATGAACAGGCGGCTGCACATGCAGCTGAGGGTTTCTCGCGCGTTAGTGGTGAGGTAGGAGTGTGCTTGGTTACGAGCGGTCCGGGCGTTACCAACACTTTGACAGGTGTTGCCGATGCCATGATTGACTCTACGCCTATTGTCGTCATTGCCGGACAGGTGGGCGTGAGCGCACTTGGCACAGACGCTTTTCAGGAGGTCGACCTCGTAGGTTTGGCTCAGCCTATCAGCAAATGGAGCTATCAGATACGTCGTCCCGAGGATATAGCATGGGCTATAAGCCGTGCATTCTACATTGCACGCACAGGTCGTCCGGGACCGGTCGTAATCGACTTCCCCAAGAGTGCACAGGTGAGCACATGCGAGTGGCAGCCGGCTAAGGTTACGTCGGTACGCAGCTACGAGCCGTATCCTAAGATTCAGGACGACCATGTGGCAGCAGCAGCCCAGCTTATCAACAATGCCAAGCGTCCGTTGGCGCTTGTAGGTCATGGAGTGGAATTGGGTGGAGCGCAGAACGAACTCGTAGAGTTTCTTGAGAAAGCCGATATTCCGGCTGCACGCACCTTGTTAGGCTTGTCGGCTTTGCCGTCCGACCATCCGCTCAACGTCGGAATGCTTGGCATGCACGGCAGCTATGCTCCTAACGTAATGACCCAGCAGGCCGATGTTATTATAGCCATAGGTATGCGTTTCAGCGACCGTGTGACTGGTCGTCTCGACACATACGCCAAGCAGGCTAAGATAATACATCTCGACATCGACAATGTAGAGATTGACAAGAACGTGAAGACCGACGTGTCGGTAGTAGGCGACTGCAAGATGTCGTTGCCTGCCATCACCCGACTGCTCAACAAGAACGAGCACACCGAGTGGATAGAAGGCTTCAAGCCTTATCTCCAGCAGGAGACCGAGAAGGTCATCGAGCCAGCCATTCATCCTAAGGAAGGACCGCTGCTCATGGGCGAGGTAGTGAATGCCGTGGCTGAGGCTACCGATGGCGAGGCTGTTCTGGTTAATGATGTCGGACAGAACCAGATGTTCTCTTGCCGTTATTTCAAGTACAAGCGCAAGCTGAGTGTAGTGACAAGTGGCGGACTCGGCACAATGGGATTCGGACTTCCGGCTGCTGTAGGAGCTACATTCGGTGCTCCAGACCGTACCATCTGCCTCTTCACAGGCGACGGTGGCTTCCAGATGAGCATTCAGGAACTTGGCACCATTATGGAGCAGCAGGCACCGGTCAAGGTGATACTGATGAACAACAACTACCTGGGCAACGTGCGCCAGTGGCAGGACATGTTCTTCAACCATCGCCAGTCGTTCACCAAGATGCTCAATCCCGACTATCGTCAGATATGCAGCGGCTATCATCTCAACTACGATGTGGTGATTGACCGTGGTGACCTTCATGCTGCCATCGACAAGATGCTCGCCACTCCCGGTCCGTACATTCTCGAATGTGCCATTAAGGAGGAGGACAACGTGCTGCCGATGACACCTCCCGGAAAGAGCGTTGACGAAATGCTGCTTGAGATAAATATTTAGTGTTAGTTAATAATTAGAGAAAAATGGAACTATATACATTGCTGGTTTACTCGGAAAACATAGCTGGTATTCTGAATCAGATTACCGCTGTGTTCACCCGTCAGCAGGTCAACATAGAGAGTCTGAACGTTTCGGCTTCGAGCATAGAGGGAATACATAAGTACACCATCACGGCATGGAGCGACGAGGAACAGATAATTAAGATTACCAAGCAGATAGAGCGCAAGATTGACGTTATCAAGGCCGACTACTATCTCGACAACGAGCTCTTCATCCATGAGATTGCCATCTACAAGATTTCAACACCGGTGATGATGGAGAACCCGGAAGTGTCGCGCGTGATACGTCGAAGCGGTGCGCGTATGATGGAGGTCAACCCCACATACGCCACAGTACAGATAGCAGGACTTACTGATGACGTGCAGAACCTCTTCAATGCTCTCAACTCCTTCGGATGTCTGCTGCAATACTCACGCTCGGGCCGTATTGCCGTGACACGTAGCATGGACGAGCCTGTGTCGGAGTATCTGCATAAGAATAAGAATATGTAAAAACAACAAGCCCTACCTCCAGCCCCTCCCCCGTAGGGGGAGCGGTACGTGGGGCTTTTATCAATCTATCTTTATGAATCTACTAAGCAAAATCGGAAGCTACGACTTCCTTGTGGAACCATTCCACTGTGATTTCTCCAATCACATCTTTATCGGACACTTGGGCAACCATCTGCTCAATGCCGCCGACTTCCACTCCAACGAGCGAGGCTACGGCATGGACTATCTCAACACCGTACACAAGACATGGGTGCTATCGCGCTTCGTAATGGAAATGAACGAGATGCCCGAAGCCTACGACCGCATCACCATCGACACATGGGTGGAGAATGTCATGAAGTTCTTCACAAGTCGCAATTACGCCATCCGCAACAAGGAGGGCAAGGTGTATGGCTACGGACGCAGTATCTGGGCAATGATTGATACCGAATCGCGTCAGCCCGTAGACATTCTGCAGGAGCGCGACGGACTCATCACGAAGTATATCGAAACCACGAAGGAGTGCCCCATCGAGCCGTTCAAGCGTGTCAAGGTGGCTAAGACTGCCGACTGCATACACCACGTGGAGACACACTACAGCGACGTAGACGTGAACGGCCACATCAACTCCGTGAAGTATATAGAGCACATCCTCGACATGTGGACCGTCGAATGGTACAAGACCCACCGTCTGAAGCGCCTCGACATAGCCTATGTAGCTGAATCGTACTTCGGCGACACGCTCCACTTCTCGGTAGAGCGACGCTCCGACGAGGAGTGCGACATATTGGTGCAGAAGACTTCCGACGACTGTCCCGAAATGAAGGAAGTGTGCCGATGCAAACTTACATTTGCTAAGAAGGGATAAAATCTAATAATAAACAATGCGCCCTGTAAGGGCAAAAGCGTTATTTATCAATGCTTTTGCCTCTACAGGGCGTTTTGCTTTTCTATGAGTTTTATTGGGCTTTGCCTTTCCGCCATGCGCCGGTGGCCGTTGGTTCAGCCCGCTTCGTTCTCACGAATTAAACATTAATCATTAAACATTAACAGCAGCTCTGTACGCCGAGGGAGGCGAGGAGTGCGGTGATTACGCTCACGATAAACTGGAGCACGGTCTTGAGAGTTTCTTTGTTTGAGCTTTTCATGGTATTTAGGTTTTTAAGGAGTTAAAAATGTTGAGGTGTTGAGGTGTTTAGGGCTGTGGGAGTTTGTTTGGGCCGTCGTACCAATCCGCTTCGGACACTTTCGCCATCTGGTTGTACACAGCGTTTTTCGACTCGCCCTGACCCAGGAAGCGGATACGGCAACCAATGATATCGCTGAAAGCGCTGAATTCTTTCTCGGTGTTTGCGCCCTTTGACCGGATTGACGGATAGAAGAATCCGAAATTATCGAGCTTCACCTTCTTGCCCTCAAGGCACAGTTCCTTGATACATCCCACCATGTCGGTAAGTATAGCAAGTATCTGGCCGCGCGAGAAGTTAGTGTTATGGTCGGCCATGTGCTGCGCAAGCTTTGGGAGGTCGAACATTTCGCGATAGTAGGCTCGGGCGTAGTACTTGCCGTTGGTCTCGCCCTTGCGGTTGCTCTGATATATTCTAACGGGTATTGCCATAGTTTAGTTCTTGTGTTGTTAATATTGTTGTGTTGTTGTTTTTAATTCTAACCCTGGTCTGTTCCCGGTTCAGAAGGTTCGAACTGCGACTTGTCGAACTTCGTCACACGCTTGAACTTCAGTCTGTGATTGTACATATCCTCTCCAAGACACATCTTGCCGGATGGGAGAAAGGCGATTCTGGTAGCAATCACGTCGTCTTTAACGCTATACTCCTTAGCGGTGAGTGCGCCCTTTGAGCGGATGGCGGGTTTGAAGATACCGAGGTCGGGCAGCTTGACAGCGTAGCCCGCGAGAGTCAATGTGCGCAGACACATTACCATGTCGTCGAGCAGGCCGAGGATTTGACCCTTAGAGTACGAGCAGTGGTGAGAGCACATGTGGTCGGCAAGACCTCTGAGGTCTACAGTCTCAAGGTGCACGGCGCGAGCGTACCACTTGCCGTTAGTCTCGCCCTTGCGATTTGACTGATTTAGTGCGTAGTTAATCATGTTGAAAAGGGATTTTAGTTAAACAATTTGATTATGATGCAAAGTTACGCTCTTTGCTCCGTATATGCAATAGTTGTCCCTTACGACGTGCAAAGTTGTCCCTTACGACATGCAAAGTTGTCCCTTACGACGTGAGAAGTCATTAGACATCGTAGATTGTCATCTTGTCATCTTGTCATTTTGTCAAAATGAAAAAGAAAAAGTCGTTGTCAAACCTCTATAGTATAATATAAAATTTTTATATTATACTATAGACCAAAATAACCAACTCTCAGAAAATGAAAATGACAAGATGACAAAATGACAAGATGACAAGATTTAACAGCATTGCTGAGAAATTCCATGAAATTGTGGGGCTGATTGAGGTAAAATTTGTGGAAAAAATGTTATTTTTGCATTTTATATAACGTATAATATGGCAAAGAAAGTAAAACAGAAAATCCAACTGGTGGAAGGTGTTGATCCCGGCTTGTTCGGACAGAAGTATTCATGAAGTCGCCAGAACTTGAAACACCCCGAATCAGTAAAAACGAGATTAAGAATATCATACTTGGTGATGGGCAAAAACTGCTTAGGCCAGAAAGAAGATTTGACGCCTATCTCGTAAGCCATCCCGAATTGTTTGAATAAGGAAAAGATGAAAGTAGTTGATTTATTTTGTGGTTGTGGCGGATTGAGTCTTGGCTTTGAAAAGGCTGGAATGGATGTGGTTGCCGGCTTTGACAATTGGCAGGACGCGCTTGATGTGTACAGACGCAATTTCACGCACCCGGCTATAAGAACCGACTTGTCGAACGTTGAGGAGTCGGTTGAGAAAATCTGCCAGTTTAAACCGGATATGATAATCGGAGGTCCTCCATGTCAGGACTTTTCGTCTGCGGGCAAACGCAATAAGGACAATGGCCGTGGTGACTTGACCGTGTGCTATGCTCGCATAACATGTGGCTGATGCAATATTCAGATATTCGGGCGCGAAACGCTTGGATACAGCATATGCCAAGCCTAAAAGACCCCAACAGCTCAACCTGTTCAACCCATCTTGTCAATATGCATACAAAAGTATCTCTGACGACTGTATGTTGCGAGAGGACTAAGTTCTGTTAAGATACTTAATAACTAAAAATTAAAATGACTATATTCAAATTTTATTCTTTCGAGAACTCACCTATTGAAAACACATCACAGTTGTTTGATATTAACGACGGTGCTCCATCTCAGTCCACCGACCCCATACAGCGATTTGGAAGTCTGTTCACAACAGGCAGACAAACCGAACTGACTGTGCCAAAGGACATACAGGGCACGGATTGGGACATCTTCCGTTGTCAGGTGCTGCGTCATGAGGGTGGCGTGGTGCTGATGGCGTTGGAGAACAACCGCAGCAAGCACACCATCATCAATCTAAAGGACGTGGAGCATGAGCATCATCCCTTTTGCCTCGTCATCATCGACAATCGCCCCGACCGACAGTTTATCGGCATAGAACGCAACTCGTCTTTTGGAACCAACACCGACAAGGTGGCAGACATATTGCGTATAGGTCTTTCGTACAAGATGCGTGAATACAGACGAAGCATCGAGATAAAACGACTGACAAAACAGACAACCGACTTTTGGGATGTAGTGGACGAAATAAAGAAAACGTTCGACGACCATGTGACAAGGATAAGCATCGATTATGCCGACGATGGCAAAAAGGCAAAGTCGCGACGGGCTAACGACCTGCTCGCCGCTATATGTATGCTTGCACAAAAGTCGAAAAGCGATGCTCTCTTCGAACTAAAAGCTAATACCGACGAAGGCGTTTGCTTGGACAATATACGTCGTGATGTGCAGCATATTGCCGACATCTGCCTGAAACAGTCAAATTATGATTTGTCTGTGAGGTTCAAGAATTTTGGTGTCTACCGCTATGGTTCCGACCTCGTGGCGCAATTCAGCGTGGACGATAATGTGGCTATAGACTTCGCCGATGGCAAACCGATTCTCGACTTTGAGACGGGTGGGCAAAGCTACGACCTTGTGTATTGGCTCAACCGATTCTGTCAACTGAAGAACAACAATTATAAGAATGAACCTATTCAGCCCAAAAGAACGCGACGCGGTAGAAGATAAATACTGCGACACTCCCGTCTATGAAATGGCAGAGGATGTGTGTAGCCGCTGTCTTGTCAGTTGTCGCACATTCGCACTCCATGCCTCAGAGCTACTTTATCTTGCATTTTACATCATCGACACCATCAGAGGCAGCGACCCCAAACGTGCCCGACGCTTTGCAGATAGATGCTACGACGATAATATGAATTATCTGCGCCACGACAAGCAGACTGGCGCATCAGACGAAGATTTGCATACGGTCGTGACTGTCACGCTACACACAGCCGTGCAATGGATGCTTGACAGCGGACATGGAGAATGGACATGGGCAGCACGATTGTTGGAGCAACAAATAGCCGAGCGACATGGAGAAGGGCTTGTAGAATTGGCACTTAGTTTTGGCAAGTGTGCATATAGGGAAGACGAAGAAGAACGCCACCAATTCATGCAGCACTACATGGAGGACATGACACTTATCTCGCAGGAGATAGACGATTTGCTCGACGCTTTGGCTAATGTTGCTGCGAACAATGATGACGGCAAGAAGATATATAATATAACGGGCGACTTGGTAATGCAGAAGCACGTGGCTAATGAGGTGAATGGAGTTGCCTCGGGAGGCGTGGGAGTTAGCGTAGGAGCTAGTAATTAAAATTGAATTATCAAACTTATTATGGACAAGGAACTTTTAGAAAAGATATTGAAGAGCGGAATAACCGTACAGGGCGACCTGGTAATGGAGAAGCATGTGGAGAATGAAATTGGTAATGTGGAGGCTGGAGGCATAGGCATTCAGATTGTGCACGGTTCTGGTAAAAATACGTCGTGCAAGCCTAATGCCAATGCCGACTCGCTCGCCCTGCTCGACACTCCCGAGGCTCAGCAATTATGGGAGAAAGCAATCGAAGCCGGATGGGTGGACACGGACCGCCAGCCTACCAACCGCTTGGACACAAAGGCTGCTAAGGCTGTGTTTGCCAATGTGATGATAGAAAAGCTGAACGTTCCGCGACCTGGTTATGTGCCTTTTGAGGCGCTGTGGGGTGTGGCAGGACTGCAGAACTCTTATTCAAGCGGAATAGAACGCAATGTTAACGGAGATTTGAAGAAGCAGATAATGGAATCGCTTCGTTAACGATTTTTCCTTGGAGCAAATTTATTGGAGAGTGTGTGGACTTATAAATACGAATAATGTTTTAAGCTTGAACAATATATTTCAACGACTAAAACATTATTCGTATTCTCGCCTTGCGAACTAAAAAATATCTCAAAACAAAGTAGGTTCATAAAAGCTCTGTCTTGGCATCAATAAGGAAGAAAGAGTTGGTACCTTTATATTGAGGAGTTCTTTGGGCTCCAACTTGTGCAATCCTCCTCCATATTCACGACCGTTAATCGCAAATTGTTCACTGGTAACCTCATTCAAGGTTTGCCATACCTCATTCAACAAATTTGTATCTGTCAGGCATTTTGAATAATTCTCTTTTGGGTACAGTAGCAAATACACATTTGTTGTGATAGCTTTTGTTTTGTTTAGTATGAAACGAAACATCTTCTTCGAAGAATCACCACGTCCCATGTAAGGGATGACAAAAGGAGCAGGTTTTCTGTCTTCGCAGAAATACCAAAGAGGGCGATGACTGCAAATGTAACCTTTATTTATTCCGCGTTTTATTCCTTCTTGTATATACTCCCATACGCTCGGATATTTCTCTCTCAGAATATCCTCAGGCAAATTGCATGAGAACAAAAACTGTTTTTGTTCCAATGCTATATTCCCCTCGTTGTCAGATAATATGATGTCTTCTTTTAAATATCTTGGACTGGGAAGCACAGGCTTGAGAAACTTTTCTGGTATATGGTATTTCTCTACGGTATCCATGTCCACCACAAAAAAGTCGTTGTCTCCTGTTGCTATTCCACGTTTTACTGTAAAAAAGTTTCCTAATCTACAATCGTCATTACTTGAAAATTTCGTTGCATTCTCAACAAACATATTAGACCATTTGTCAGACGCTGTCAAGCTTTTTCTGTCTATTATCAATTTCTTTGACGGGACATTCACATCTTCTCCACATGAGAACTCTATGTCTTTTTCTGATGGTTTGCCCTTTCTGAAGAATACTATTGTAGAACTGACAAGTGCGTCATCAAATTGTACGTCATCTGCCTTGAATTTGTGAACACATAAGAGGTCAACGCATTCGAGCAAGTATTGTTTTACGGCTTTTCCATAATTGACATCCATAAATTCGGACGGTATCAGCCAACAAGACAAAGCTCCTTCTGCCAACCACCTCTCCGAGAGTATAAGAAAATAGCAATACAACCCTGCCAATCCAGAAATCTTAATTCCAGTATTTTGCATTACTTCTTTTTGCAGATCTTTTTTAGTATTGGCTTCGATGTGATGATGTCTTACATATGGAGGATTGGCTACAAGCAAATCGAACTGTTCTCCATTTGTTCTTGCTTTCAAAAAATCGGCTTTCCTTAGTTCTAAGTCCTCTTTTGCCCAAAGTTCTTGGGCAGGATTATAATAATGATCGTCTATTTCAAAACCTAACCCATGACCAGCTGTGTCTTTAAACACGCTGCGAAAAGCTGCATAAAATGTTCCTAACCCGATAGAAGGCTCAATAAAATTAACTGTGTTTTTATGACAGAAAGTTTTCGCTTTTTTCATTATGCTGCATGCCAGAGGGTATGGAGTGGCAAATTGCCCCTTCATATTACGCTCTTTTGACGTTTTTTGTGCATCCAGCGCTTTTTGCAATCTGTCACGCTCTTTGTTGTAAGAAACTATGTCCAAGTTCATACGCCTGCCTTTTTAAAGTCAGTTACCCTATGTTCCCATATCCAGTCAATACCTTCGGCCGCTTCGTAGCCGAGGTAGCCACTATCAAAATATCCACACAAGAAAAGAACAAAGTCAATATTGTTCCCATATGTGTTTTTTAATTGTTCTATCTTTTGTGCCTCTTCTTTTCTACGTTTATTGGTATTGGTGAAATCTCCTGCCGATTTGCATTCCACAAGAAGTGGCAACGAGCCTTCGTTGCATCCCATTCGCTTTATAACGACATCTATTGGCATATTCACACCAAGGCGACTCATCTTGACGGGCACATTAAGGTGGTAAGTGAATGTGCCTGGCTCCATATCTGAAAATAAAGCGACGTCTTTAGAGTCAACAAAAGTATATCCTTCTGAAACGAGATAATCGCTAATGACCTTCAATTGTCTTTTTTCTTGTTCATTACGTATTATCGGGTCAGATAATGTTCCGCATAATCTGTCTGCTACAATACATTCCGCTATTTTAAGTTCTTCTAAAGTAGGTGTTTCGCCTCTTTGAATCCAAGAGAACAATTCTACGTCAAGTAATTTGTTAAGTACGTTAGCAAGCCTGTTCAAGCATTCCTCTTTTTCTTCTTCTGACAGCTTTTGTGGCAAACGTCCGTTCTCCATATTCTTGATAAAAGAAGGCTTAACACCTGAAAATCCCATAAGCCTTTCGCGTGCAATAGGGGGAGTTGTTGCCATTCTCAGAATAGTGATAAGTTCTGGATGTTCTTTTAGGTGTGTGGTGGTAAAATGAAAATTGTTGGTTTGGTTGATTGCCAATCCTACTTGTTCCATTGCACGCCTGCGTTCTTTTGTGTATGTAGCAGGTGCAAAATTCAGAAACCAGTCATTGTAAAGTGAAATTGATTGTATAGTATCTTTTTTCCATAATTCTGTGTTTCTTCTATTTATAATATAACTTGATTTTCTTGCCATAATTTGTTGATGGATTATTTTATAACTATATTTTGGATGCGAAGATATAAAATAAAACGAAGAAAACGAAATGGTATTGCGAAAACTTTCCTATCTAACTATATTTTGGGGATATAGTACAAACGTACTGACCACGTATTATTACGGTTGCCCTCTTTTTTTCTCTCTATCTTTGCCCTCGTAATCCTCACGGCATGCTTCGGTTGTCTGTGTGGGGTTGCGAGGAATTTTATTTATAAACAATTAAAAATATTTATATGATATGACAAATCAGATTAAGATTTTTGAGAGTCCGGAGTTCGGAAGGATAAGGACGGTGAATGATGAGAATGGTGAGCCTTGGTTCATCGGTAAGGATGTGGCGGATGTGCTGGGATACTGCAATTCGCGTGACGCTTTACGAAAACACGTTGATGTGGAAGACAAAACCACCGTCGCAATTCGCGACACTGGTTCTAACTATAAATCAAATGCTGTTCTCATCAACGAGTCGGGGCTCTACTCGCTCATCCTCCAGTCTAAGTTGCCAAGGGCACGAGAGTTTAAGCGTTGGGTCACCTCTGAGGTGCTTCCGCAAATCCGCAAGACTGGTGGCTACATTCCTCTTGATAATGAGGACGACGACAAGACGATTCTGGCCAAGGCGGTGAGGATTCTCAATCGAACGCTGGAGCAGAAGGAGGAGCTGATAGAGGCGCAACGTCCTAAGGTGGAGTTTGCCGATGCGGTGACTACGGGCGACGGCTGCATCCTGATGAGCGAGCTGGCTAAGCTGCTCACGCGCAACGGCTATCCTACGGGACGCACACGACTGTTTCGCTGGATGAGGGAGAACGGCTATATCTTCAAGCGGTCGACGGAGCCTATTCAGAAATGGGTGGAGCAGGGACTGTTCGCTACGTCGGTGACGGTGATCAAGACGCACCACGGCACGGAGGAGAGAGTGACTACGAAGGTGACGGGGAAGGGACAGGAGTATTTTCTCAGCAAGCTGAGGAAGTTTTGAATTTTGATTTTTGAGTTTTGAATTGTGCGCTACGCGCATTAGGAATTGTTCAATGTTGAATTGAGAATTCCTAAATCAAAAATTCAAAATCGCCAACGGCGACAATTCAGAACTCAAAATTCAAAACTCAAAACTGAACAATTCAAAATCGGCTTTGCCGATAATTCAAAACTCAAAATTCAAAACTCAAAATTCAAAAATATGGAAACAAAAATTATGCGAGTGGTACAGCAGGGCGAGGCTTTCGCTGTACAGAGTCAGAAGACGGAGAGTGGCCAGACTATGAAGTGCAACATCATGCTTCAGGAACTTGGCGGCAAGTACGAGAACCAGTATGTGGCAGCTATGCTCGGCAATACGGCAGGATGCCGATTCAGTCCGGGCGACCTTGTGGCTGTGACGCTGCGCTTCTCTACACGAGAGTATAACGGGGCACATTATCAGGATATCCTTGTTACGGATATTGCGAAGATTAAGTAGGAAGCCCCACCCCCTTGCCCCTCACAAGGC
>NZ_JADYTS010000028.1 GCF_021531355.1 Leyella stercorea
TACTGAAAGCTGCTACTAACGACTCATAAATCTACCCTTAATCGTGTATTGGATGATAGTTGCGGATTTTAGGATCAACTGTTCAATTTTGGTAATCTCTGGAATACAGCCTTTGATTGTGTTGCTGTTCTTTGGTTATTGTATGCCTTATTTTACCTATTCAGATATATACTGAGGTCGTATGGTAACTCCAAGCTTAATAAACTGAATCTTAAAGACGGAGAAATCGAATTAGTTGAGGATAATTCCATATTCAACAAGCATCTTGACGAGATTCTGTACTTCTTTCAAGTAACAAAATACAATGTTGTCATCATAGAAGATCTAGATAGATTCGGAACGTCGAACATATTCTTGAAACTCAGGGAACTTAACCAATTGGTCAACGAATCTAAGATTGTTGGCCGACACATTACGTTCGTATATGCAATTAGGGACGATGTATTTAAGGACGAAGAGCGCACTAAGTTCTTTGACTATATCACAACAGTCATACCTGTAATAAACCCTTCGAACTCAAAGGATAAATTAAAAGAACTACTCATTTCTAAGGGCTTTGAAGAGAACGAAATACCAGATGAAGATCTGTCAGAAATGGCATTCTTTATCCAAGATATGCGCATACTCACCAATATCGTAAATGAGTATAAGCAATATAGGGAAAAACTATGTACTGGTCAAGCTCAAAAGTTAAACCTTACAAAGTTATTGGCAATGATAGTGTACAAGAACTACTATCCCCAAGACTTTGCACAACTACATCGCAGAGAGGGGAAAGTGTATTCATGTATAAGCAAAAAACGTCAATTTGTAGAAGATGCCATCAAAGGCATTAAGAAGAGAAGTGAGGAAATACAAAAAGAGGAAGAGGCTTATTTTAATGAAAAGCATATCAAAATAGAAGAGCTAAGACTATTGCTACTCTATAGAATTAAGAACGCAACAAATAATAGAATGTATAGAATATGCCTTGGTGATAAATGTTGTGTATTAGAAGACATTGCAAAGGATAGTGGATTGTTTGATAAACTAATCACACAATCTTCTATACGATACGAATATTATGATTATTATGACAGAATATCCTCAAAGTCTGGTTCTATCGATTTGAAAACAATAGACAAAGACACGAACTACCTTGGTAGAATCACTCTATTGGAGAAAGAGCCGAGTAAATTTCAAGTACAATATCAGAAAACCAAGAATGAACAAAAAGCAGTGAAATCTTTACGGCTTAAAGACATTATATCCCAATATAACCTGTCTGAATCAGAGTTGTATCAGTCCATACAACTCACTCCCATGCAGGATGTATTTCTTCGCCGTGGTTATATCGACGAGGAATACTATGACTACATATCATATTTCTATGAAGGAATGGTATCACAGTCTGATAGAGAACTGCTTTTGAACATCAAACGCCAAATATGCCAGCCCAACGACTATCATATTGATAAGATTGAGAATTTTGTAAAAGAACTGAAACCATATATGTTTGAACACAGGTCAATTCTCAATATAGACTTGCTTGATTATATTGCAAATACACATGAACAAAAGGAGAACTTTGACCATTTTATGAAACATTTGGAGAACGAAAATCCACAGTTAGACTTTTTGGTGGATTACTACACTTATGGGAAATGTAACCGAACCGTTTTTGAGCATATTGTAAAATGGAACAAAACTAAAGCATGGGAAATAATGTGTGTAAACTCACCTGCAATTAAGAAAGAGACCCTCACGGAAGCTTTCTTAAAGTACTGTGGTGAATTGGAGCCTTGTACGCAAGCGTGGGTGAATTCAAATTATACATTCCTAACAAATCGAGTAGATAGCATTGGATTAGATAGATGTCTGGAGATTGCATGTGAAAGTGTTTTTGAAAGTATTCAAGCTAATAATGATGACATATTGGACTGTGTCATTGAAAGCAACAGTTATACGCTTTCTATTGACAATTTAGTTGTTATTGTCCACCGCCTCATGCCCTCAGACAGCACCCTAAATACTGATACACTTAATTATACTCGTATTTTAGCAACGCAGAATAATAGAGTAATAAACAACGTCAACTCAAATATTGGAGAGGTCATCAAATTACTTCATGACAAGGAAAAGGATGAAAGTACAGAGAGCATTCTTTACATTTTGAATAACGTCAACATTGAGACCCTGACAAAGGAACTATATCTTAAAGGTCAGCATAATCAAATAGCAAACTTTGACGATATTATAGACTCTTCGTTATACACATTAGCTATTAAAGATTATCTTGTTGCGCCGACCTGGGATAATGTAATGACATACTATAATCACTGTAAGAATGTCACAGAGGAGTTAGTCAACTACATGGAACATTATGTGTCTGAACTGGCTGCAATAACAATACGAGAACAAGATCCAGCGAACGACCTCTTTGAGGAATTGCTGGCTAAGAATATTCTGTCCATTTCTACCTATAAGTCCTTTGCAACAACCTTTACCACAGTATTTGACTACTCATGTAAAGCCCTAAAAACTTTAGAGAATGAACGTTTGGGGATTCTAATTGACAAGGAGAAATTGGCTTTTAATCAGGATGTTCTGAGCGTAATAAATGACACATCCGCTCTTTGTCATTACATAGAGCATTTTTACCCACAATTTCGCTCACATTGTACTTGGTCATTTAATTGGACCGAAGAATTGGCAATTTTGGTAATAAATAAGGAAATAGGTTTTTCTGATTCTTCATTAGAAGTAGTGAATGCGATACCCAAATCCTTCCGCATACAGCCCAAACTGGCAAATAAGTTAGCTACAATATATTTAAGGAGAGATGATGCCATAGATGAGGACGAAGATGTATCTATGGCCATTATCAGCCATTGTAATGATGAGAGGAACTCTGTTCAATTAGCTCTTAGGTATATGAAGTTATCGAACGGAAATTTTGATAAAATAGAAAAGGCTTTATGCGCTATAGGCCATAAATATGAGATCCTGACAGACAAGAGTAAACGTCCTTCATTAGAAGGTAAGCATTACCAATTAGAACTTCTTAATTATCTGAAAGGACTTGGGTACATCGCTTCATTCAAAAAAGAGATAAAAGAGAAAAACACCGTGTATAGAGTTTATCCAACAAAGAATAAAGAATAATTTGAAGAGACTAATCGTTCAAATTGTCCTAATACCTATTATATTTAACAGGAAGAGTCACTTCTTCCTGATTTTTTATGCTATTTCATAAACTTTCCATTGTTGTGCAGAAAGACTGCATAGGTTGTATTTTACTTTGCACCCATAAGTTGAACATAAATCGTAAAACGTATGGGACTATTAGATTTCTTATTTGCAGGCGCAGTAATCAATAGCGTTAAGAACGTTAAGAAGGCAAGGTATAACAGCTCGCAACCTACTACGCATGGACATGTTTCCGACTATGACCATGGGTATGAGGAAGGCTACGATGATAGCTGTTACGACCACGGTTATCACGATGATTATGATTGTCATGACACCTACGATTGTGGCGGCTACGACAATGACTGTGAAAATGATGGTGACTGGTAGTACCCGATATTCAGAGGTAGCATTTACGTGATAGTAATAACAAAACTTTAATACATTTATATTTATGAGAAAAATATCATTTGTTCTTTCCATTATTTGGGTAATCGCACTCAACTGCAATGCACAGAGTTCTAATGGGTGTTACAGAGGTTTTATTGATGCCGGTTATTCCATCGGTGTCGGTGATTACGAGTTTGATCGTTTTGAGGTAAACACATCTCACGGCTATCAGTTCAATCCATACTTTTTCCTTGGCGCAGGAGCAGGTCTGCACTTCATGTCTTCATACGAAACAAAGGATATGGATATTCCTCTCGATGTAAGAGACAGTCAGGTAGATATTCCTGTCTTCGCTAATATCAGATGCAATTTCAGCAAGAAGAAGGTGTCTCCATTTGTGGATGTGAAGGGTGGAACATATGTCACAAATAACGGAGGGCTGTATGTCAATGCGTCAGCTGGTTGTCGGTTTGCCATCAATGAGAAACAGGCTGTTAGCCTCGCTGTTGGTTACGCTTCAGAGAAACTGGAGTTTGAGACCTTTGACAGGTTTACAAGCAACACAAGCATGAATTACACCCGAAGTCCAAGGGAACTTGATACTGAGGCGATTACATTGAAATTGGGTTTTGAATTCTAACACATTGCAACATATGAAAAAGGTCATTTTATTTTTCTCGATGTTCGCCATCTGTCTTGGCGCGTCGGCCCAACGCAAAGTTGAGGTTGTAGAACCTACCGTCCAGGCGGCACAGGATGACGGCATGGTATTGAAACGCAAAGTCGCTATTGGTCGTTTCACGAATGAGACGCAGTATGCCAAGGGTATCTTCTATGATAGAGAGAATGACCCTATGGGCAAACAGGCTCTCGACATTTTCTCGTCCAAATTGGCCTCGTCTGGCAAGTTCCTCCTATTGGAAAGAAGTGACCTCGCCACATTGCTGGAAGAATGTCAAAAGGGAGGCACCTCCGCCTCTGTTATTGGTGCTGACTACATGATTATTGGCTCTATCACGGAGTTTGGCCGTAAGGACACGGGTAAGAGTGGTGTGTTCTCTTCACAGAAGACTCAGACGGTGGAAGCCGCAGTCTCTATCAGACTGGTTGACGTTTCTACTGGACTGATCATCTATTCTGATGAAGCCAAGGGCTCTGCTGAGCTTACGACAAAGACCACAATGGGTGTGGGTGGAAAAGCTGGTTATGATGCAACCCTTAGCGACAAGGCTATCTCTGAGGCTATTGGCCAACTGGTGGAGAACATCATCAACAAATGCACGAACAGTCCGTGGAAGACCTACTTCCTTTCTTGTGACAGTGATGCCACGCTCATTGCTGGCGGCAACAGCCAGGGTGTCAAAGAGGGCATGGTATTCAATATCATGACTAAGGGCAAGAAGGTGAAGAACCCACAAACAGGTGTGATGATTACCCTGCCCGGCAAATCGGTGGGAACAGTAAAAGTCATCATGACAGGAGGAGACACTCCAGAGACAGAGTATTCTTTTGTAGAGGTCACCTCAGACGAGACGATTGACTCTACGAACATGTCGAACTACATTATTGAACAAGCAAAATGAAAAAGGCAATCTTTTGTATGTTTGCGGCAGCATCACTGTTGACAGGATGCAAGGCAAACTTCCCCGTAGCACAGCAGACAGGTAAAGAGGACATGGCTTACCTCCTGTTTGTAGGACAGAAAGAATATGGCGGCAAAGAGGTTCAAGTGACCATCGACAATGCCGAACCGTTTACGGCAAAAGTCGTCAAATCGAAGAAAGCCAACAGAAGAGGCACGCAATACGGCATCGGTACAGGTACCAAGAGCCTCGTGGTGAAATGTGATGGAAAGACGTTGTATCAGAAGAAGATATTCGTCTCTACACAGGAAGTCAAACAAATAATATTACCATAGCGATGAAGAAACTTATTTTTCCCGTAGCAGTGATAGCTGCAATGTTGGCAGTCAGCTCCTGCACAACGACCAAAACGTTGTACTCCTGGTATGACTATGAGGATGCGACGTATCAGTACCATAAGAGATCAACAGAAGAACTGCAGGTCAAAGTACTTGAGCAGTACAAGAAAATCACCGAGAAGCAAAGGGGTGTGAGGGGCGTAGTGCCACCAGGAATGTATGCTGAGTATGGCTATCTCCTTTACAAGACCGGAAAGAAAGATGAGGGTCTCGCTTTCCTGAAAAAGGAAGTGGAACTCTATCCTGAGTCTGATACTTACATTTCACGAATCATTAAACAGCTTGAAAAATGAAAAAACTTATATTGTTTGCACTTGTAGCAATAACGCTTGCTTCGTGCTCTACCCCAAAAACGATGGGAGAACAGTATGCTGCTATGTATGATGAGAAGCCAGTGGCTATAGCAGTAATGCCTCCCATCAACAGGACGACCCATGCAGAGGCAAAGGATTTTTTCTATACCACCATGTATCTGCCTCTCTGTGAAAAAGGTTACTACGTCTATTCTCCCTATCTGACCATGGAGATGTTCCAGCAAGAGAGTGCCTATGATGCCGAGATGTTTCTTGAAAACGATCTGACGACATTCAGGAATGTGCTTGGCGCAGATGCCGTCATGTTCACCATCATCAAGGATTGGCGCAGAAACAATGTAGGTGGAAAACTCAAAGTCAATATCGAATACATTCTTCGGTCAACAAAGACTGGACAAACTCTTTATCAAAGGGAAGGTGAAATCTCGGTTGACACCAGTGTCAATTCTGGGGGTGGCGGCTTTGGAGCACTTGCAAGTTTGATTGCCACAGCTATTAATACCGCTGCTACTGACAAAGTCATTGCCGGTCGTAAATGTAATGCATTCGTACTGTCAGACCTGCCCGCAGGAAAGTATTCGAATCAATATGAAGTGGATAAGAGGAATCCAGCTGGAAAGCCTATAATAAAAGCAACTGTAAAATAAAAAAATGTATTATGAAAAAGTATCTATTCTTACTCCTTACCCTTGTGGTAACATCACTTGCGTTTGTCTCATGCAGCGATGATGATGATGACAATCAGTACAACTCTGCCATTGTTGGCACATGGAAGGTAACCGAAGTAAAAACGAGTCAGTCTGGAAGCTACATGGACTGGCCATTCAAGACAACGTATGCCTCCTTCAAGTCCGATGGTACATACTATGGTTCTGGCTATTTTGGCACAGGAAGTGGCACATGGTCTATTAAGGGCAACACGGTAAACACATATGTTGGTGGCGAGTTGTACGCTTCTTATGAAATTATTTCTGTAACATCAACTACCTCTGAGTTGAAGATGTCAATGGGTAGTGACGCTATATGGATTAAATGCAAGAAGGAGTAATCATTCCTTTCACATAGTTCAAAAGGATGGCAGGGTCAATGACCTTACCATCTTTTTTTGTTGTTAGGTGAAGGTGGGGGCCTGTTGACAGGCCGGTATTCCCAGAGACGGCAATGACCTCTCCTGCATGGACATACTGCCCATCACGAACAAGAATGGAAGACAGGTGACAATAGCTGATAGAATAACTATCTGTTTGTATAATAACATATTTGCCGGAACGCTTGTTTTGTCCAATGCTCACCACCTTACCTGGGAACATGGAAAACACATTTTCATAGTGAGCTTTCAAGTCCACCCCATTGTGCATACAGTACCTATGCAAGATAGGATGATGCCGCATACCGAACCGAGAAGTTATATGAATGCGTTTCAATGGCAACGAAGCATGAAGGAACGGCAACAGACCATCAGAGAGGTTGCTACTGCCTGTAACAGATCCATTCATGTATTCTTCATCAGGCAAGTCCTCCACGGAATCTATTGACGCAACACTATCCACAGAAGCAGGCAGCACTGTTATCTGTGGATTTTTCTTTTTGTATATACGCTTACTCTTTACCTGTCCGATAGTGTTGAACTGGGCACGAGTAACAGAACATGATACAAAGAGTAAGAGTATAGAAATGAGTATGCTTTTCGTTTTCATTCTGCAAAGATAGTCAGACTGGATTTTATATAACTAAAACCTAATGCACTGGCTTTTTCTCCCTAACTTTATTTATGCTTATAGTATGATTATTGAGCAAAAATCATACAACTATCATAACGATATATAAAACTAACACGATAACAGCTGACGCATAAATCTACTTCAATATATCAACCGTAACTTTGCTTTCGAATTGGCTGACTACACAGCGGTCAATCCTTACGTATCGGCACATGGAAGCGAGTCAAATAAAGAATAATGTATAATTGAAAAAAAGCAAATGAATTACAGTTTTGAAGAGAACGAGATGCCTTTTGACATCCTCGAACGTTTCGGTCTGACGCAGACCATGATAGAAGACCTGCCTACCGATGTCCTCCAGAACATCTACAATGGCAGGAAGTCACCAGTCTTGCCTGTACATATCACGGCAGACGATGGTGAAGAAGTAAAGGCAAGAACCCGATTCTGTCTTGTTAGAACGGAAGAAGGTGGTGTCGATGTACTCTTCTATCCCCAACTTGACGAGTATGACCTCAAATTGTTCAATGAGACCCAAAGTCAGAACCTTCTTGCAGGAAAGCCGATCATTGGACATTTAGAAAGCAACGAGGTCGGCAAGGAGCTTGGTGGAAAGTCTTTCTTCCAGCTTGATCCGGAAAGCAAGCAGGTCATGAGCGTTCCGACCCCTGTCATTGGTCGAAACATACAGTATATCGCCGACCGCTATCACCTCACTGGCGCAGAGATGCAGAAATTGCAGAACGGAGACATCCTCACCATCATTGAAGACGAGGAAGAATATTCCATTGGTATAGACCTCAATGCAAAGACTGGCATCCGTTTCGCAGCAGGCAACGACATGGTCTGGAAGCGTGAAGGCAAGCGTGAATGGGACAAGTACAGTTTTGGCATCTTTGGCTGCTGGGCAATGGAAGAAGCAGGTAACCTCGACTATGTACCCGAGGAAAGCTACACAGAAGAGATGTGGAACGAACTGAACAACAAGAGCAGAGCCAAAGCCATCAAGCTTTGAGTAGCACACCATCGTTGCACCCACATGCTCTTTCAACAAAGAGAAAGTATAAGGGCATATACCAAACAAAAGGAAGCCTACAGTAACAACCCTCAAAAACAAAACAATATGGCAAATGTAAAATACTACCCAGAAGATGTGCTCGTGGAGAAAGTCCAGAGCGGAGAATATGGCTGGCTCGACTATATCAACCATCACTCACCAGAATGGCAGAAGGAATACACCGCTTACTGCATGGAGAGAAATCTCGTCGTGAATGAAGAATCGGCAGAGGAATTTGTCGATTGGAAGGGTGAGCAGATTGAAGCCGGTGAATAAGTAATGTAACACCATTATAGAATATGTCTATCAGATCAAACTCATTACCAGTAGGAAGAGACCTGTCTCCAGAACTTCAGGAGATACTCCGACGCAATGGAATGCAAGCCCACATCATCCGAAAAGGAGAAGGTTATCAGCTTGCAGTCCAAGGACATGACTCTCCCCTGCTGACATACTCCATCACAGTGCAGCAGATGAGAGACCTCGTTGACTGGGGCACCAATTCAGCCAACAAGAAAGCCTACAACACCTTTGCCTCCCTCGTGAGCAATGATTTCTATATGCCCCGCAATTTTGTACATGCCCGCAATGCCAACGGACGTGTGGCCATGGGACTTCACGGCTACCGTATAGGCGTAGGTGAATATGGCCGACTGCCATGGGACAGACGATGCGCCCACATGATGATGGATCCATACCACGGACGTTTCCTTGGATGGACACCACGAAACCAGGAAGGATTCCACATGCGTCGTGTCGGTGGAGCCATGTTTATGCAAGGAGCACCTTTGGTGCCAGAACGTCCTGACGGCAGGATAAAACCAGGCGAAATGCAGAGCGGCGGCTACGGCTTTTACTATAAAGGTGGACAAAAGAACATGGTGCAGCAACCTTCACAGGACGTATTGTCAGACTTGCAATCTGTCATTCCCCCTGTGGAGGTGCGCCCTCGTTCTACAGAACCCGCAAAGCCATACAACGAGCTGATTACCTCCAAGGTCTATTTCAGTAACGAGAAGTGGCAGGAGTGCCTTGCTTCTCATGGCATTGTCATTGACCCAACAAGCAAAACACTGACTATCCAGTCCACAGCGACCCGACAAGACTTTGTCTATGATCTTACCGACGAAGAGTTGAGAAAGCTCACCAGTAACTCCATCAAGGAAGTGCCTGTTCAGAATCGCATTGACCTCATCAACAATGTCATCAAGAATGATTTTCAGGACAAGCTGACTATGGATATGCTCAACTCAAAAGAGCAGATAGGTCTGAAACTCACCCCCGAGGTTGAAGCGGAACTCAACAGCCGGCAACAGATTGTTATCGACCAATCACAGCCACTTGTTTATGACGATCAAGCCGTAGTCGAGCCAGAAGACCGCAGTGTGGCCCATGTCGATGGCAACAGTCTTTACGAGATAAATGAAGGCAAAGGATGGTTCCGCGAAGGCAAGCACGGACGAGAAGTTCAGGTCGATGACATCAAGGTGGAGCCTGTCCGTGACGAGAAGGGCGAGATACAGAAAGACGAGAAAGGCAATGCCCTGTTCCGCATGACCGCCGTCATCAACGGTGAAAGTATCAGCCATGAGATTACCCAAAAGCAGTATGACAAATTCATGGCCATCGATGATTATCATCGCATGAAGCTCTTTTCTCATATCTTCAAGGAAGTCGATATGAAGAATGTGCCAGGTATGCAGTCAAACATCGGTGCAAAGATAGGAGGAGCCCTCCTTGCCGGCATTGCTGTCATGGGAGAATTAGGCAGAGACCGATACGCACCTGCCGTATTTGTAGAACATCACCACGACCCACGTCCTCACGTCTATTTCAAAGGCAGTGTTGACTCACCCCAAGACCTCGCTTCAAGAGCCTTCGATGCAGGGCTCAATGCAGGAGAACATGGCGTAGGCATGGGACATGGAAGGTAAACCATAAAATACAGATTTTCTGCCAATGACAGACGAACAGACATTTGGGAACTACCGTAATCGTCTTGACATCCGGGACGTGTTGGAAGACGCAGGCTATACGCTCTACAAGCGTGATGGCTTGCGCTATCCTGCATATGTCCGTTTGGACAGTGACGGACGCAGAATCAGTGGTGACAAATACATTGTCAGCCCTGGTCGCAACTGCTGTTTCCAGCCACCCACAATCAAGCTCTACTCCGTCACCTCCTTCATTTGGGAGCATCCAGACCTCTTCTCAGAATACAAGCAAGGTATCAAAGAGTCTGCCCTTGTCCATAAAGTGTGCCAGCGGCTTCTCAATATGCCTGTAGAGCAAACAAGAAAGAGAGTCTTTGATCCCGTGCGTGATGGAAAGCCTTTCGATATGAAGGACTATCAAGTTCAGCATTTCCATCCCAATGACTTTGACTCTCAGAAGCCATTCTATGCCTTCTTCAAGTCCAGAGGGATAGATTTTGCTACACGCTGTGCCTTTCATGATAGTTTTGTACTTGCTACAAAGACAGACATAGATGGCAGCATCTACAAGAACCTCTCCTTTCCCATGCACATTCCCGGGCAACCAGACAGATGTGTTGGATTCGAGGAAAGAGGTTATCCACGCAAGGACGGCACAGCCCGAAAAGGAATGGCGGCAGGCAGCAATGCAAGCGAAGGAGTATGGATGGCCAGCCCCAAGGGAACAGACCTGAAAGATGCCAAGCATGTCTTTATCTTCGAGAGTGCCTATGATGCCATGTCCTTCTTTCAGCTGCGCATGAAGCAGGAGTCGGGATTGGACTATCAGGGACGGCGTGATTTGAAATCGGCAGTCTTTGTCTCCACAGGAGGAAACCCAAGCTACGGACAGATTCATGGTCTCATCACCCACGCCCCCAATGCCACGTTTCACCTTGCTTTCGACAATGACATGGCAGGTAAACAGTTTGCCGTAAACTTTGAGGAGATAGCGAGAGCTATGAGTCCTGTAGCCCCGGACAAAGTGGCAGTTGAGATGAAACCCTTTATAGAGAGCCTGCCAAAACCATTGGAGACAACGAAGGATTTGCTTGCCATTGATGACGAGCAATACGATGAACTTCCCAAGCCGTTACGAGAGCTCTATCTCAAATATGACTCAGCAAGGGAAGAAGCCTTGGAGTATCACTATTCCCCTTTCTTATGTCAGGAAGACAAACAGGATGCTGCGGACAAGATGAATCTGGCATATAAAGAGTTCAAGGATGCATTGTTCGAGAAACTGAATGTGAAGGAGGGACAGAGTCTTCAACCTGTCAAGACCATACGGGAGGCTCCATCAGAAGCTTATAAGGATTTCAATGACGAGTTGTTGGACAAGAAGCAGTATGCCCTCACCGATGTCATAGAAACAGCCTTTGACGATGACGGCATAGACCTGACTGTTGAGCGACAGGAGGAGAACGAAGAAACTAAACATCACGGATTTAAGCGATAAGGAATATGGAAGACATCATCCACAGATTCAAGGTTATCACGTTGCGCCCCCACTGGTCACAATACATCATCTCTCAGGGCTTGGCGTTTATCATCAGCTGCGCCCTCTTTCTCGTAGCAGGACATGACAGCATCACCTACAAGTGGCCGTTTGTCGTTCTCGGTTCCATCATGACATGCTTCATGCTCTATGGTTGCCTGTATCTCCACAAGCTGAGATACATCATCACCTCGGAGCAGCTCATCATCCAGCGTGGAGTCTTGACGAGAACCAGCGACTACATTGAGTTGTACAGAGTCGTTGACTTCAGTGAGAACCGTGATATACTTGAACAGCTGTTCGGCTTGAAGACCGTATGGATTTTCAGCGGCGACCGCACCAATCCCAAGCTCGACATCTACGGCATCAGGGAGAACATCGATGTGGTAAACATTGTACGTACAAGAGTGGAATACAACAAGCGAAGAAAGGGCATCTATGAAATCACCAACAGATAACATCATTATGCGTATCAGAACAATAGCCAAGGAATACGATGGCAGGTGGATGATCGTCTCTGCCATCGCCCTTGCCATGCTCCTGTTTGGGACAAGGGCACATGCCCAAATTGTTTCCAGCAATCCTCTGGAGTATGTTGCTTTGGCAGAGGGCAATGACCTTATCAATGGTCAAATCAAGCATCAGATTGAGGACCAACAAAAGACTGCACTTCTTCAAAACACCATCGCAGCAGAGTTTACTCAGATACACAAATGGGAGAAGAAGTACAACAACTATCTGAAAACAGCATCGGGTTATGCCTCCACGCTGAAAGCATGCACCTCATTATATGATGACGGAGTGAGACTCTTCATCAACCTTTGCTCTTTGCGAAAGGCTATCGCATCCAATCCCCAGGGCATTGTAGCGACGATGAGTATGAACAACCTCTATATCGAGACAGCCACGGAACTCGTCACTGTATATACCACACTCAAAGAAGCCATAGCCAAGGGAGGCAACGAGAACATGCTGACAGGAGCAGAAAGAAGCAAAACCCTTTGGGAGTTGAACGACCGGCTTGCCCAGTTTAACAAGAAACTCACACGCCTGTGTCTCAGCATCCGCTATTACACCATGGCAGATGTATGGAACAATGTGACCGCAGGCATGATAGACAGAAGCAACGCAGAGATTGCCGCCCAGGCACTGGGAAGATGGCGCAGGTGTGCCAATGTAGTAACACCATAATAAAAGATTGTTTCAGGATAACAACATGAGTATTCGCATTTGTTCATACATAAGAATGGTTGTTCTCACCATCCTGTTCTTCGGGAAAGGCGTGAGTCTTCTTGCCCAGGGCAATGACCCTGTATTGGCAGGAATGATACTCATGTACACAGACAAAGCCAAGAAGGAGCTGAAGCAACAAGAGAAGATGATGCTTCTGGAATCCACAGGACATATCTGGATCAAGGAAGAGGTGGAAGGCACCTCTAACCTGCAGAAAGAGTTCAATGACTACCTCGACAAGTTCCACAGCATCATCACCTATGCTGCGCAGATATATGGCTTCTATCATGAGATAGACCGACTCATCGACCAGCTTGGGACATATTCCAAGCAACTTGGCACTCACACCACCAATGCCCTTGCAGTAGCCCTTTCCTCCAATAGAAACAAGCTGTATAGGGAACTCATCATGAACAGCGTTGATATTGTGAATGACGTAAGGCAGGTCTGTTTGTCAGAGACCAAGATGACAGAGAAGGAACGTCTGGAGGTATTGTTTGGCATCCGTCCCAAACTAAAAACCATGAACAGGAAACTCAAAAGGCTGATACGTGCAGTAAAGTACACTTCGCTGGCAGATGTCTGGGCAGAGATTGACTACAATGCCAGGAGCGAGGCTGACAAACCCACCATCGTACAGCAATGCAAAGAACGTTGGAAGAGAAATGCCAAGTTTAGATAAAGTATAAGACATATCAGGATAACAAAATAACAAACAATCAATTATATCATAGAACCATGGGTTGGGCATCATTATTGAAAACTGCTCTCCGTCTTGGCGGTAGAGCAACAAAGGCGACATTCTCCACGATGGGCAGTGCCGCACTACATCCGCAACAGACGTTGAGAGGAATGGGCACGGCAGTAAAGTCTGCGACAGTCGGAGGAGCACTCGGCTATATCGGTTGGGAAAAGCTCACCACAGACAAGAGTGTGGTAGGCATTGTAAGCGATGCTGTCATCGGAGAAAAGACTACAGACAAGATTGGCGATACCATTTCAGACATCAGTGAAGGTGTCCGTGACATAAAAGACTCTGTCAATGGTCTCAGCAACGGTGTCAATGGAGCCGTTGAAAGCATTGACAGCAAATGGGAAGGCATGTCAGGTTTCCTCCGTGCCATGTTCTCTGGTCATGGCGGTGACATGATGGGAAATTTCTTCAGCAACATTGGTCGTGGCAACGTTTCAGGACTGAGCATAGTAGGGCTTATCGTGTCTGCTCTGCTTGTGTTCGGGCGTTTCGGGTGGCTTGGCAAGATAGCAGGAGCCGTTCTCGGCATGATGATGATAGGCAATAATTCCAGTCTGAATCAAGTGTTTGGAGGCAGCAGGGCATCACATAACACCCCATCAGAGAGCAAGCAACCAGAAGTCGAGCATACCAATGGTGGTGGAAGACGCAGATAAACAAAACAACATAAAAGAGTACACAATGCAATTTACACAAGAAATGATGCTGCACTCCGACAGTGGCTATTGCATGCCATTCGAGGAAAGAAACGGAGATGTGCAGATGAGCCTTGGATATGGCAAGCAGAAACATCCGCAAACAGGAGAAACCTTCTTCAATCATGGAGTAGATTTCAAGGTTAACAACTACCTCCTTTCCGCTGTGGCTACCGGCAAGGTCACAGGATTGGGCAATGATGCCGTTCATGGTATCTATCAAGTCACACGCTACGGGGACTATGAAGTCATCTACAGCCACCTGAGCAATATCTTTGCCAACTACGGGAAAGAGGTCAAGGCAGGTCAGGTTATTGCCGTCAGTGGCAGCTCACTGCACATCGAGGTGAAATACAAAGGAGAGGAACTCAACCCTTTGGAGTTTCTGACGATGATCTACAGCAACCTGAAGGTCATGGAGCAGCATGGCAGACCTGGTGCCGCGCCACAGTTCGTCACCTTGGACATGGATGTGCGCACTGCATACGACAAAGACCAGGAAGAGATTGAGAACTTGATGATGCGGTTTTTCCCAGACTACATGACAGACATGAGTAAGGGCATTTACGTCTTACCCGAGCATACGGAGCTTGCCTTGCGCAACATCTTCACCATGTCTGCCATGAAGCATTACTTCTTCGAGACCATTCCAAGCATGGCAAACCCACTGGGCATGGGAGCCAAGAGCATACCCATTGCAGAAAGAGTGCAGAACCTGCTGATAGCCGATTTCCTCAACTATCTTGCCTTGCGACATCAGATATTCCTGTCAAGCATGAGTGCTGTCGAAAAAAAAAAGCCCAAGACAGAGCCATAGCGACGAGTGGTCTGGTGGATCCACTGGCGGGATAGGAGATTGACGTACAGAGTTTCGATATTCCCCGTCTTGTCAGTGTCTATCCAGACAAATCAGGTATCAGATGGTGGACAAAAGCATGGTTTAACAACAGCGAAGCAGGCGAATCCGCCATCGAGATAGAACGTGAGCTCGCCATCAAGTTCATCAATGACAATATTGAGAAAGACGCATGGCTTGAAGAGTATTTCCCGAAGCAGATGGAGGTCTATCACAACGCCATCGAGCAGACCCGAGAACAAATCCTCAATCAATTAAACCTCTAATGTATCAGTTATGGCAGAGTCAGAACAAGACAAAATATTCAGAACAAAGGTAATCCCGATTATGGATAACGTTCGGGACAGGCTTTTGAGAAATCAGGCGGACGAGTTTAGGGAACACTCCTTTTCTTTCGGCAGCTTGATGGCTGGTGCCATTGGTCCAGACGGAGGTATGGCAGCAACCCAATCCTATAATGACAGGTTACGATATACAGGAAAGTGGAACTCCAAGACCACTGAGGACTATATCGAGATGGTCAAGAAAGAGTTGAAGTTCGTAGGAGTCACGGTTGATGCTGCCATGGAGAAGAAGATGATAGACAAGATGATAAAGGACAAGATTCCTCGCTCATCCATTGAATATATCATCAGGAAAGCAGCCACAAGCACCCTTTTCTACCTTCCCCAAGAGGTGGCAAAATCACCTTTGGAAAAAAGCATGGATGCAGAAGCCGAGCGACGTTATAACCCGTCAGCATGGGAGAAGAATACAGGACGTGCCATAGGTTCTGTCACCGACCTCCTCTGTATGGGAGGTTTTGGCGGTGGCTGGAAGACTGCTGCCACCTGGGTCGGCGGCGATCTTGTCTTGTCTCATTTTGCAGATAAGCATGAAGACCGTTCCGATGTTCCCCTTGTCATCCGTCCTGGCATGGAAGAAGAATATCGTAAAGCACAGAAGGCGGTCAAACAGCAAGAGCAAAAGGAGGAGAAGCAAGGCTCCACAGCAGAAAGCAAGGAAGTCGCAGAAGAGGAAACACCGACGGAAACACCCGCATCACCTGAGCAGACACCAGCAGAGCAAGCTGCCGGTACTCCAGAACAGACCAATATGGACGGTTGGCAGGGATTGCTCACCTCTTTTGGACTGAATGGGATTGGAGACATAACCCATAACCTTGGCTATGTGTTGGCCATGCTTCCTGATATGCTTGTAGGATTGTTTACTGGCAAGACGAAGTCCATCAATTTGAAGGACAACATGATGCCTATCGTCTCCATTGTTGCAGGAATGTTTGTCAAAAACCCCATCCTAAAGTTGGTACTCATTGGCATGGGAGGGTTGAACCTCATCAACAAGGCTGGGCATGAAGCGATGGACAACTTTAAGGAACAGCAACATCCAGAGACAAGCCACTCACAGACTCATTACCGTGTCTATCCAAACGAGCCCCTCAATGGGCGTATCGTCAATCCCGAGATACGTGCCAACTGCCTTGTTGCGACGATAGACCGTGTACCCTGCACCATTGCTCTTCCTGACAGGGTTGTTGATGCCTACGAACAGGGAGCGTTACCGCTCAACACCCTTGCCAATGCCGTATTGGCAAGGCATGACCAGATGCGCCAGATGGCATCTGAGAACTATGAGGCAAACGAGCGACAGACCATTGTAAGACCACTTGCTCAAAGATAACAGATCAGATATGAAAAGATATTGGTATAAGTTCCGTGTCAAGTACGGCAAAGTTCTCGACACGGGAAAGCAGAAGAAAGTCAGTGAAGAGTATCTTGTCGATGCAGAGAGTTTCACTGAGACGGAGAAGCGTGCCACCAAGGCAGCTACCGACCTCATTGGTACAAGAGATTTCGACATCACGGCCATCTCACGTGAGCCCATCACTGAAATCCTCCACGAAGAGGAGAATGAAGACAATCACTGGTACAAGACCGTTGTATCATTGGTTAGTGAAGATGCAGAGACAGGGGTAAAGAAGTTCTCGCCGCAGACCATCTATGTCAATGCCTCAAATACCACAGAGGCAGACCGTCTGCTCAGGGAACACATGTCGGACACCCTGTCCGATTGGGAAGTAAAGTCCATCACTGAAACAAAGGTACTTGGAGTGCTGGGCTACAAAGGATAACAAAGACAGCTGAATTATGACAGAAAAGAATCAACAAGAGAAGATGGCCGCAGAACGTCAGGTGGAACTGTTCACCCATGCTTTTGAGAAAGCCAAGGATAATGGAGGCATTTGGTTGGATAACAAAGGCCGTAAGGCTCCCGGACTCTACCAGAAGCATTTGCAGGTATCACCCTTCAATGCCATCATATTGGGCATGCACGCAGACCAGCACAACTACAAGACCAACCAGTACACCCTGTTCTCTGAAGCCAAGAAACGAGGGGAATCCGTACAGACCAAGGAAAAAGGCGTGCCATTCCTATGGTACAGCTGGAACGAGTATGTCAGCAAGAGCAATCCTGATGACAGGATTAGCCGTGCCGACTACCAAACCCTGTCAGCAGAGCAACAGTCCGACTACAAAGGCATCCGAACCCGTGAGGTTCGTGCACTGTTCAATATAGAGCAGACCACATTACCCATGGTTGACAAGACTTCCTATGAGAAGGTAGTACAGGACTACGGGCGGTTGGAAGACCGTGCCGATGTGGCAGCAGCCTCAGAAGAGATCCGACATAGAGTAGAGAATTTGTTGGCAAGTGCAGGTCAGTATATGGTTGAAATCCGTCCCGACTCATCTGGAGTGGCACATTACGACAGCGCGAAGGATGTCATCTTCTTGCCAGAAGTCTCATCCTACGAGCACTATGAGGACTACGCAAGAGATGCCGTTTCTCTCCTTGTCTCTGCCACAGGTCATCAGCAACGCCTTGCCCGTGAAGGAATGGGGGTTAAGAACGGCAAGACCTCACCAGAAGATGCCGAGAAGCAGGAACGCCTGATTGTAGAGGTTGCCACTGCCGTCAAGTTGCAGGAATTGGGCATTTCGGCAAAACTCTCTCCTGAAAGCTTGAAGATGACCGATTATTGGTCAAGGGAACTCAGAGAAAACCCCTGTTTAGTGGACATCGTCGAGAGGGATGTCAACAATGCCGTTGATATGCTCCACAAAGCTGAAAGAGGAGAGAAAGTAGAGCTCAACAGCCAGGCAGCACAGAAACAGATTAACGCCATCCGCAGCATCCTTCCGAAGCATTTCTATGTGGCAGACGAAATCAAGACCTTGCCTAACAGGGACACCAAGGAGTTTGTCATCGTCAAAGACCCCAGCAGCAAGATGGCTGATGTGGTTCTTCCCGAAGGAGCGTCGTTGGGTGCAGACAATGATATTCCAGGAATGAACAAAGGACGTATCGAACATGCTTTGCAGAAAGAAGGTTATGACACGGTCACCTTCTACAATGCCGATGGCTCCATGGGCTATCGTCCTGACGACAGTTTCTTTGACGGAAAGGCTGTTTCCGTTGCCCGGCTCAACAAATGGAACTTAGACACCATCACCCTTCTCGACGTGTCGGATGCCGTCAAGCGTTCTGGTGCCGTTGACTTCGAGAGGATTCTCATGATGCGGGACGATGACGGCAAGTGGGCACTCTACATGAAGCCAGAGAACGAGAAGAGCTTCTGTGTCTATCCTGACAAAACAGATGTCAACCTCTTTTTCACGACCGTGAAGCAAGGTAACGAGGAAGTGACAGAGTCGATGCGTCAGGATATGGCGCAGAAATACTACCTTGCCACCACAGAGAAGCCCGAACAGAGGGTTGACATTTTCAAGAGCGATGCGACTCCCGAAGAACTCAACCAGATTGAGAGAGTCAACATCTTCAAGACCAAGGCTACCGAGACACAACCCAGTGTTATCCTCTGCTTGCCTACGGTAAACGGAGAGAAGCTCAAACCTCGTGAGGTCACCCCCTCTCAATGGCAACGCCTTTGGCTCGCGGATGACATGCAGGACTACAAGAAGCATCTTGCTGCCAGTCTCTTTGCAGATGTTCTGCGTAAGGGTCGCACAGATACTGTCGCTGTAGGTACAGACAAGTCCGAGCAGGAGGCACAGACTGAGGATGTCGCTCAGAAGCCTGTTCAACAAGAAGATAAAACAGAGGAGGATTCCAAGAAGGAAGATAAGCAAAAAGAAGAAGCCAAGGAAGAAACGACAAAGGCAGAGACCAAGGCGGTGGCTGCTGCCAGCCTCTCTCCCATGCTTAAACAATTCTACGACCTCAAAGCCAAGCACCCGGATGCCATTTTGCTATTCCGCTGCGGTGATTTCTACGAGACATACTGCAATGATGCGGAAAAAGCTTCCAAAATACTTGGCATCACACTCACCAGGAGTAATCGCACCAAGGACATTGAGGGCAAGCCGCTCAGCATGGCAGGTTTTCCATACCATGCCCTTGACACCTATCTCCCCAAGTTGATTCGGGCGGGCGAGCGTGTAGCCATCTGTGACCAGTTTGAGGCTCCTAAAAAAAATCAGGAATCCGCTGAAAACCAAGTGGTTGAAAGTGCCAGGCAAGAAGAAAGCAAATCATCTGGAAGACACCGCTAATGTTTAGACCGACATGTCAAAGAACAAAGAATACATAGAGAAATATGCAGAGTATGCCATGGAGCAGATGCGCCGATATGGCATACCTGCTTCTGTTACCTTGGCACAAGGCATCTGTGAGAGCGCAAGCGGACAGAGCGAACTGTCTCGTAAGGGCAACAATCATTTCGGCATCAAGGCTACTTCCAGTTGGATTCAGAACGGAGGCAAATACCTTGTTTATACCGATGACCGTCCAAATGAGAAGTTCTGTCAGTATGCCTCTGTGGGAGACTCCTATGAGCACCACTCCAAGTTTCTGAAAGAGAACAAGCGGTATGCAGCCCTCTTCAAACTCTCTCCAGACGACTACAAGGGATGGACTGCTGGTCTGCAGAAGGCAGGCTATGCTTCCAGCGGCAAGTATGCTTCCACGCTTCAAAGCATCATTGAGGCTAACGACTTGCAGAAATATGACCGCATGGTGATGCAGGAGATGCAGGCACAAGGCAAATCCTTCGGTGTTGCTACAAATCCTCGTAGCAACGAAGGACAGACAGTTCAAACTGCAGAGACGGACTCAGAGAACAAACATTACTCTTATCCCTTGAAGCGCAGTGAGTTTATGCTTGTCACCTCGCCGTTCGGAATGAGGGATGACCCAATGAATCCTGGTGCAAAGCAGATGCACAAGGGCATTGACATCCAAGCGAAGCATGACGAAATCTTTGCTACAGAAGACAAAGGTAAAGTCATCAAGGTGAATAACAACACTGATGGTGGTGCCGGTCGTTATGTCACTGTGGAATACAGCAGACCGAATGGCAACAAGTACCAATGCACATATATGCACCTTAGCCGCATTGATGTCAAGGTTGGCGATGAAGTGAATGCGGGACAAAAACTTGGCATGTCTGGGAATACTGGCACAAGGACAACAGGCGAGCACCTTCATTTCAGCGTCAAGAGTGTGTCATCTGATGGTACAAAAAGGGATATAGACCCAGCTGCCTATCTGGCGGAGATTTCTCAGAAAGGAGGAATTATTCTCCAGACCCTGTATAACGGCAAGGATATTACAGCCCAGTATAAGGCACAAAATCCTATAGATGGAAACACTGTCAGTGAGGTTACAAGCAATCCAGAGGACTGGATGAAGAAGCTGCTTTCTTCCGAAGACAGTGGCGTTAACATGCCTCTTGGAGACCCTGTGATAGAACTCATGATGACTATGTTCACCTCCCTCATGGCTCTTGCATTGCAGATTGACAACAAAAGTGAGGAGGAGAAGATGCAGAAGGCAACGGAAGCTGCCATCACCAAGTCCATCGACCTCACCTCTCTTCTTCCCTCTTATAGAATTTGCTCCATCACTCTACAGGGTAACAAGCCATTCCTTCAAGTGGACAATGGTAGCGTGCAGTTTTCCCGTGAGCTTACAAATGCAGAAATCGTTAAGATACAGCAGACCCTTGGCAACACAGCGTTAAGTCAAGAAGAAAAACGAAGAACCATTGCCACCATCATCAACTCCGCTGTTGTCTCTCACCAAATGTCTCAGAATTATGAGAATGGCATGGGTGCTCAGGCAGACAGACAAGAATCAGTTCAAATCAGATAATTCGTACAACAAAACAATTCTATTATGATCAAATGTAACGTAACAGTATGTGGCACCGTATCACGCCAGGCGCAGATTCGTGCCCACAAAGAAGGGAAACAATTCATCTCGTTCGGAGTGAAAGTCGTTATCCCTGCCAAATCAGGCATCAACAAGACGATTGAAATCAGTGTTGCCAAAGACACGGACAGCCAAGGCGAAGCCGTCAATTATCCTGTTGGTTCACGCATCGAGGTGGCTGGTGTACTCCAGTTTCACAAGAAAGGGGATATCGTCTATTACAACCTCTCCGCTACAGGTGTGAACAACTTCAACGCCAGTAGTCAGGACGCTATCACTGGCAGCATGGAGTTCCGTGGTACCATCGGGAAACAGGTTGATGTGAAGACGGACAAGAAGGGCAATCCCTATACTCTGTTCTCAGCTTACAGCAGTGAGAAAGACGGTGATGCTTACGCTTACACATGGGTGCGTTTCATGCAGTTCGGTTCAGCAAAAGAAGAATGGGTACAGGCAAAAGCTGGCATCAATGCCAAGGGAGACCTGCAAATAGGAGTCTTCAATGACCGCATAGACCTGACTTGCCGTGTGACAGAACTCACACAGTGGGAGAAATCTACCAATCAGTCTAACTAAACGAAACTGATATGACAGGACAAAAGAAATACAATACAGATGGAAAGACCAGTGAAGACAGGGCTCTCGATCTCTTTGCCGACATGATGATTGAACGCATCAAGTCGCTGAGCAGCAAAGATGGTTGGAAGAAGCCCTGGTTCACCGAGGGCTCGCTGTCATGGCCAAAGAACCTTTCTGGACGTGAATACAACGGCATGAACGCCTTGATGCTTATGATGCACTGCGAGAAGAATGGGTACAAGCTCCCGATTTTCTGTACTTTTGACCGTGTCGCCGGGCTCAACTTCACCAAGGACAAGCAAGGCAAGAGACAGCAGGCGAAAGGCAGTGGTGGTGAAGCGTTGCCACAGGTAAGCATTTTAAAAGGCGAGAAGAGTTTCCCTGTCTTTATCACGACCTTTACTGTTGTGGACAAAGAGACCAAGGAGAGGGTGAAGTATGACGACTATAGACTGATGTCAGAGGAACAGAGACAGAAGTATAATGTATATCCAAAATTGCAGGTTTACAATGTCTTCAATGTTTCGCAGACCAATCTTCAGGAAGCACGTCCCGAGCTGTACAAGAAAATCGAGGAATCATGTAGGCAGTCAAAACCGATGGAAATGGGCGAAGACTTCTCATTCCAACCTGTGGATAAGATGATTAAAGAGAACGGGTGGATTTGTCCCATAAAGCCCATCTATGGCGACTCGGCATACTATTCCATCAGCAAGAATGAGATTGTTGTGCCAGAGAAGAAGCAGTTCAAGGATGGGGAATCATTCTACTCCAATCTCTTTCACGAAATGACCCATTCCACAGGTGCAGAGGGGCAGTTGAACCGTATCAAACCTACATCTTTCGGTTCTGAAGAGTATGCCCGGGAGGAACTGGTGGCTGAACTGACTGCTGCATTGACAGCACAGCGATACGGTATGACCAAGCATCTGAAGGGTGATTCCGCTGCCTATCTGAAATCCTGGCTTGACTCACTGAAAGAGTCTCCTCAGTTCATAAAGACCACGTTGATGGACGTGAAAAAAGCCAGTTCGATGCTCACACAGCACATTGACAAGATGGCGTTGGAGATTGAGAAGGAAGAATCCGTCAGGCAGGATAACGGAAATGGAAAAAGCTATCTGTCTGTAGAGGACGGAGACCATGCTGTCTTAGCCTATAATGGTTCCGCGGTGTACATCCAGCATCACGAGAAGGAGGACTCTGTGAAAGTCGCTGTCCCAACGGATAAAGGACTGGAGGTAAAGTTCACCCTTCCCTATGACCACACCAAAGACCTTGACCGAAACTTTCAGGAGGCTTTTGCTCAATACAAAAGTCAGATGGAACCTTCCGAAATGAAAGAGAAAGTCTATTATGCGTCCGTTGCCTACCTGCAATCGACCGATGACACCTCGGAATTGGACAAGCTGAAAGAGCGCGGTGACTATGATGGACTGCTGAGACTTGCCAAGAATTACTATGACGGAAACGGCATGGATGAAGAGCAGACCTATAAGAAACCATGTCAAAACAGGGGCGATGACCTGCTGATTGAGGACAAGGACTTCGCCGTGGTGTATAATGGTAGCGTGGGAGGTACTTATGAAGTATTTGCCAAGTATTCAGAGCAGGATGTCCGCAATCATATAACACGCTATGGCATCGGTCGTGCCAGTGAGGATGTGAAGGAGGTTGCACGGGAAATGACCCATGAGGCATTTACTGGAATGGCTACACGTAAGCTCCCCATCTTACACATGCCTAATGATTCTCTCCTCTATCTTCAGTACAACAAGGAGAAGGACAGCATAGATGTTGGAACCGTAACAAATATCGGATTATCTGTTAAGCATTCATTTCCCTACGACCACGACCAATCCATGGACATGAACATTCAGGGAGTACATGAACAACTCCAGGACATGAAGGAATATCAGCAAGAAGAGCATGTAGCTAAATCAGCCTTTCATCGGTAAAGTTTTTCATGTCAAGGAAAGATTATCAGCCGCAAGATGTGTTGTCTTGCGGCTGATTGTGTTATTCCATGTTCCTTACGACACCCATAAAGAGCAATTCATCATATTCGCCTGTTATTGCAAACGCAAATGGTCTGTCAAGTTTCATGGTCACTGGTTCAGGCATTTCGTCTGGCGGTGGACAACCCACCTCGCATTCTGCTATGGTCAGAGCGGCAGCTTCAGTACCTTCTTCCTCCACATTGATGACGCACTGCTGCTTTATCTGACTGATATGCGCAGGTTCGTCTGTTATCTTTGGGAAGCAATCATCCTTGTCAAACATGTCTCCAAGTCCCAACTCACGCAGAACATCTTCCAATGATAGCGTGTTGTCGAATCGGAAGCGTGGCATGTAAAAATCAACTTCGCAAATGTCGGTCTCATCGTCCACCCAATCAGCCGTTTCCATAATGCTCTCAATGCTTATTCCCTCTTTTGGCAGCACCAAGACCATGCTATGTGCATGATCCCGATAAGGCAGACGAATGACCTGATATTTTTCTGTCTCAGCATATTCTGCCTCTTCAATGTTCTGATACATCATCTCCACGTCTGTCTCTGAACCATCTTCGTTATAGAATGTGTCCGTTTCAGTATAGTCAGGGTCGAACGGAGATTCCCATTTCCCATTCATGTAGATGGCATCAAGTACAAGCATCAAGGCATCCTGACTGATTTCCGTGTCGAGAGACTTTATCATCTGGTGGGTGTTGTCAGATACCCATTTGTCTATGTTCTGTTTCACATGCTCCTTCTGAGCAAAGTTGGCATGATGAGCCTCTGCTTCGTAACCATGTTCAAGTACGTCAATATAATCCTCATGGATGATGCCCATTGACTTGTTATACCAGATACTTGATGCGTGCTCCAGCCTAAAGTTCTCATCATAGCTGGGTTCCAGATTGCTATTAAACCCAAGGATAAGTTGATTAACCCGTTCATAGATAGGGCTGTCATAATCCATTCCTTCCTGAAGCATTTCAAGCATACGGCATAAGCCAACGGGCGAGAAGACGATGTTACCTTCCGTCTTTGCCAATAGTTCTCTTGCAATGATTGCAGAAAAAGCGTAGTCATACGGTGCAGTTATATCTCCCATTTGTCAATCATATTTATTTATCCCTATTATCACATCTAATACTCTTTGTTTATTACTAAAATAATGATAAGAAAAGCAAACAAAAGGTTTATTGATATTCTATTGAATGATTATCTATTCAAGTGCTTAATGCCATTTCTTATGACTATGCCTTTTGTGTCGTCTTTTACTCGAAATCCAGACAGATTATATGTGAAATTATCACCAGTCTCAGAACTAATATCGGCGACCTTGGCTAACGAAGAAGTAACCGAAGCAATTTTATACAATCCATATTTTGAGGTTGTATGGTCATAACCTGTTACATAATAATTGCCATTGATTGCAACAACAGTACCAAAAGAAGTTATTGCATTTAGAGATTTCTTTACTGTGCCATCTAAGGATATAATATCTGTACCTGTCATCTTAGTACCTCCACATACCTTATATCTCTTTAGAGTGAATACTTCCCCTCCCAATTCGTAGTCATAGTCTCGTGTAATTTCATCACATTCTTCACCCCCAATGCTTGGACGCTCCATGGAGATTAGTCCAGAGGTAGGATCGTCCGCTGCGCAATATGACAAGGGCATAATCTCATAGTGAGTACGGAGAAACTCAAAATCTTCATCGTTGTCAAACAATGTCTGTGATAAATACATATAGCGAGAATGGTAGTTGTTATTGTCCTCGTACACTTCAAAACCCTCTATCTCTCTGTTGACTTCCGTTTTATTTTCTGTCACATCGCTAATAACAGTCCAGTCATCATCAAGGAAATACCCTTCCTCTGTATCACCAGCGGCACGAGTTACACCACTTTTCACAAAGAACCTTCTCTGGCTGGTTATGGTTCGTACCTGATAATTCAGGACTTCCGGTTCAATTTCGACTTGTTTTACTACCTGTACTTGATCGTCAAAAATGGTTACCCAAGTTTTACCTGTTTCCCAATCACTTCTCAACGAGTACATAAAGGCTATACCTTTTGATGTGAGTTTTGCAGGTACAAAATACAGGTCTCCTCCATCATAGGTGACAGTGGGATGTTCTTGTGCAAATGCACTTGTTGCAAACGCAATTAGCGTAAATAAAAAAAACTTCTTCATATTAATAGCTTATTATAGTTGCTTTTTGAGAATCATAAAAGACCAGATTGTTTACTAACTTGATACAGAGACATAAATCTCTGTACACCATTTTGAGTTGAATACCATGCAACCCAGCCTTTTTCTTCCTTGTAACGTTCTATACCTGCATTTTTTACGATAGGCTTGATTTGGTCAGACAACTCTGGCATACTATCCTTTTTATAACCATTAAACTGGAATCCCCAGTAAGGCAGATAGTTCTCAGAGTCATATCCGTCCCAAACGCCCAACCATACCTTATTGTTGAGTTGGATGCCGAACGAATGTTCATCTTTGGCAAGTACGATTCCTAATTGTTTTTCTATTTGACCTTGCCACTCCCTCATCATTGTATGTGATTGCTTTTTCTTTAGTTCGATTTTGAGGTTGTCAATGGCATCCAATAATTCACTAACCTTTTCATGCTGGTTATCAAGAGCTGCTATCTGCTCATTATAAGATTTGCCTTCAATCTGAAGTTCTTTCAAAAGAAATTGTTTGATTTCGTTATTCATATTCTTGTCTAATGGTGATGTGTGAAACTTATTTTCTAAAAAATCTATGTACTGATCCAATGCACTGGAGATATGCGGTTCGTTGTCAATAGAGAGTTCTCGAAGCCAACTCGTAATATCGTATTTATAGGATTGTATTGTATAATGGCCCTCCCCCAGGTCCTCAAAAACATTATTTTCATTGTTGTCATCGCACAAGGAATATTCTGATGGAGGTATGCGATTTGTAGGATTAAGATATACAACATATATTTGTGACATATCATATCCATACTTCTCCATACCTATCTCGTGTACATACCGATACACTTGATTTTCTTGTTCTTCTGCCGCATTGACCTTGTTTTCAATAATAACGAACATATCATCGCTTTTAAGAGAGACATCCACTCTATCAGTCTCTCGTGTCACCTTCATGTACTCGTGTTGAAGTCCTAAGAAAGTGCTCAGAAAAGAAGACTGAATATATAGATGCTTTAGCATGTCTGCAAGAACAAGACTATGACCTGTTTCTTTGAAGCGTCCACGGCAAGCCGCCTCAATGACATTCAGATGGAATGGCCGCTGTGCAAAATGCCTTACCATTATATCAGATACTTGGTTGGAAAACATGATACATTCATGTAATCCATCAAGTTTACACTGAAATAGTCTGTTGGATAATCTTATAACTTCTACCATATTACAAATGCCTTACAATTTTCCGTAACAATAATCCATCTCTTTCAACTCACACCATCCTGCATCTTTGATTTCTCTAAGAAACAGTCTGGCACACATTTCCGCATCATCGCCTGCACGGTGGTGCTTACCTTCCGGTATATCAAACTGTTTGCAAAGATAACCAAGGGAATTGCATCCAAAGTCATAATTATGACGAGCTGCACGAAGTGAGCAATAGTAGTCAACTTCAGGAGTATCAAGATTATAGAACTCCAAAGATTTTCGAATACAAGAAATGTCAAATGCCGCATTGTGTGCAACAAGTACTGGTGTGTCAGTAAGATATTCAAGTATCTCAGCCCATACCTCTGGAAACTCTGGAGCATTTTCTGTATCTTCTGGATGAATCCCATGAATTTGGATGTTCCAGTAGGAATACGCATTATCTTCAGGACGTACCAACCACGATTTGGTTTCCACGACCTTACCATCTTTAACAACACTGATTCCGGCTTCACATATTGAAGATCTTTTACCTGTAGCTGTCTCAAAGTCTATTGCTATGAAATCTAATCCATCAGTCATAAATCACGAATTGCTTTTTCCAAAATAGAGTAAATCTCTTTACCCCAATTTGTTTTGTTCTTATTCATTTGCAGGTATCTTGGATGATAGGTTCTTATCACCTTTGGAAGATGAAGCGACGAATCATTGAACCTAAGTTCAGCAAGTTTCTCTTTTGAAATTCCCTCGACACCGACGGCTTCATAATCACCCAGCCATTCCCTAATGTATTTGTGTTCGTAATCTTTTCCACAAACAAAGATAATAATATCAGGTTGGCATATTTCTATCTCCTTGCGGAATATTGGAATCATGAGCCTGTTTACCGTCTCGTGGAAACCATGTGTGCCAGCTTCCCATTTGCCATCTTTATTCTTCTTCACATAGCACAGTTTGCCAATGTTATTTGAGATAACATGGGTGTTTGATTCCCTTCCCCACTCAATTATATTACGGTAAAGATTCCATATGGGAGAAGGGCGATAGTTACCTTTTGTTGTCTGATGTTCAATGAAAACACGATACTTTTCCATCAACCATTCAGCAGATTTCTCATTAGAGTATTGCCCCTTCCATCCCCATGGTTCCTGTCCAATCAACATAACACGCTTGGCAGCATTGGCATATCTGTCGGAAACATGAAGAAGCCACGGATTTGAGATTCTTATGCCATGGGAAGCATCATCGTTCCATTGTCCGACTGCATCAGAAAGAATAGGATGAATGTCAGAGTATAGTTCCAATAGTTGTTTGTTCATTTCATTCATTTCCATATTGCTACTTGTAATATGATGTCAAGGTTTTAGCAAGGTTGCGCATCTGGTCACGAAGTTTCTTTGGCTCCAAGATTTCGACCTGATCGCCTTGTTGCATTATCAGTTGCATAAAATCATAAGTCAGCTTCACGTCATAAGAGAACGTTGTTGATTCCTCATCACTTTGAAGTTCCTTCTGGGACTCATGCAGTGGCAATGTCCTGAGATAGTCAGGGGCGTTCCAATATGCTCTTAGAACCACGTGTTCTATAGGGTCATCACTTGGTATGATGCCTGTACAACCTTTGTAGAATTTCTTCACGTCGAAGTTCTTTCTCATTACGAAGTTCTTGTCAAGAATCGAGGCTTCTGAGATCCGGTCTAATCCGTAAACACGTATCTCCTTACGAGGAGAATAACCTTCTTCTCCCTTGTGTTTCTTGTTGAGGCAAACGTAATATGGATTGTTTGCTATGATATACCAGCGTCGTTTTACCACTTTAAGACAATAAGGCTCAATCTCAAACGTATTCGCATAATCCTTTCCGAAGCCTTGATGGGTTATCTCCATCACTTTATTTTCACGCATAGCTTGCATAAACAGGGTTAGCCATGTGTTGCCTGAAGGTATTTCCTCAAACTCTACGCGGTCTTTCAACTTGCTATCTGCCTGTATCTGATTAAGTGTAGCATAGGAGTCAATCAGCCAACTGCGAAAATGATCACCCTCCAGTTCGCGAGGGTTCATTATGTGATACTTGTAACCCTTAACATCAGGGTCAAGTTCTATGATGATATTGAATATGTCCTGTATAGCCTTACGATGATTATGGAATGTGCGCAGGGGAAGGTCGTCGCCATCTCCATAGCTCAATCCACTCTTCTGCCACTTATCATTGATTTCCTTGTAGGAAAGATGTTTGTAGTGACGTAGTGTATCTACAAGCCACACGTATCGTCCGAATTGGTTTGCTGGCATAATCAGTATATTTTACAATTAAACGGATATGGATGTTTTAATAAAAGTCAAGAGAGCGAACTTCCGCTATAAAAGCGTCAAATGCCTCAATTATTGCATCTGCGGCTGCTTGTTCGCCTATTTCTGTGTAATCACTTATTTTGCGAATACCAATAAAATGTTTGTTTCTATCGTGCTGTTCAAAACAATACTTAGTTCGCCAAACATTACAGATGTTCTGAAATTCTGGATGCTCTATTATTTCATTATTTGAACAGAACACATAAACCAGATTCTTTTTCCCGTAAACACAGAGACGATGCGCATCCCCTAATGGGAAATGCCAATATGGATGTTGTGAATCATTCGAGCAATAACCATAATGTTTGTTAATCAACTCCTCTACGTTTTGTCTATTTAGTTTGCGAGTGACTTTCGTTGATGAAGGGGTAACTCCTAAACTAACGGCTTTATTCATAATCTCGTTCAAAGAAAGACTATCCCATAACGACAATATTTGTTTTGTATCTTTCTTTGAGAATCTTGCACTTGGATGGTCAATATATAGAGTTTCAATACCCTTTATTGCTCCATATTTTATCCTCTTATATGGAGATTCATTAATTACAACGGATTTTTCTGTTTGTTTGAGATATGGAGGTAATTTGCATCCAAGTACGATAATTCGCTTTGGTTTAACAACCTCTATCAATTTCATAAGAATAGGTATGGTGTATGGAAGTGTTTTGTATACTTCTGGTGCAGTGGGCGTGTTAAAGCAAGAGGCGTTGGTCAGCACAAATCTTTGTTCATTGTCTAAAGGATTATGTCCCGGTGTCAAAGAAAATAAGGATCTGAGCTTATTAAAATTATTCCATTCGCACCTTCTTTTCCAAGATGATTCTTTTCCTGATTCGCAAAAATAGTTTCCTTGAATAAAATGAGGGGCGTCCATATCATGACCATCCAGATGCCAACCAGAATTATTGATTTGAGCTTCGTAACAACCTCCACTACCAGGATTAATCTGTATAATGAAGTAATCTGGAGATTCTGAAATCGTTCTCAAATCTGACTGGGTATAGAAGCCATAATTAAAGCCATCGTGAACCAATTCAAGGTACGATGACACAGCTTTTTCTGCCCAATCAAATATTCTCGTTTGAAGATTCATTTTTTCAATCATATTTTTGTTCTTGATTATGATATTGCAAAGGTACACATAACCTATGAAATAAAACGGCATATCTTTAATTTTATTGTGTAGATCAGCGTTTTTATAACTGAAAAGACACAAATTGCTTCTTGTCAGGCACATCTTGTGTGTAAACCGAACCTAATGGAGTAACATTGCTTGAAGCACATTGATATTTTGTTGATTTACGCATTGTTGTGTATCTGTTTGTTATACCAGGAGCGTAATAACATTGTCATCTCTTGGTTGTTTTTACATTCTAATAACCAATAATAATCAAGGTTAATACCTACTTCATGATAAAAATCATCGTTGTAACAACTTGATGTAGAGAAGTCATACATCACATCCTTCCACTCCTTTAGTGAAATAAGTATATGATTATATGCCCAACAAGAAAAAGGATCTTTCCCATTCCTGATTTCTTCGACATATATGTAAATATCTTTATCGGTCATACAAATCAGCTATTTATCCTCTAATTCTACAATCATTCTTGCAAGCTGCAACACATATTCAAACTCGGGATTATATTTATGGTGCAGATTTGAAGAATCTTCAGGTGAAATGTAATCTGGCGGAAATAACTCAGAGAGACCATATCCAGCTTCTTCTTCATCCTGAGTTTTTATGTACTCGTTGATTAGAAGAGCTGTCAGCTCCTGTATATAGTTACATGTTGGACATTTCTTGAGGTATTCAAATACTGGCTCATATACTTCTTCTTCATCCTCTGTTTCACACTGAAAATAACATAAGCTTGTACATAACTCAATCTCGAATAACTTATATGGTTTATCTTTATATGGTGTCCATAGTTCATAGTCATCTGTTACAATGTTCAAGGACACAAGATTTCCATCCCCATGCCCAAAAACAACGTCATCTTTGAAGCCTATAATCTCATTCATCTTACTGAAATCAAGGAAGAACTCGCCCTTATCTGTAGTAATACTGAATCCGTTTTCAACTTTTTTTATTTCTTCAACCATAATAGATGCCTATTAAAAACATGTAATCGAATTTAATTTTGCCAAGGGAAATGATTGTGTGTATGCAGGCAGGTGTACCAAACATCTGCTCGCTTCCAGCCTTTATCATGCCCTATTTCGATATATGCCATCATTAGGATGATACATAATGCTTGGATTATTGCAAATCGAATCATAAACCGCCAAAACTTTTGTGGTTTAGTTCGCTATTCTTGATCTCCTCACCTTTAAAAAGAGGTCAATCAAAGTCTCTTTTATAGTCATTTCTATTTCTTCTTTATGTTTGAAGCTATTATTGTTACTCTCATTTCAGCAGTTCCATTACTCTCTTCAAGCCCCCAACGCCATTGGGTTGCAGGTGTGAACATCTGTACAAATGTGTTGATGGCTTCATTCTCACTCATCAGCATAGGTTCCTGTTTGGGGCTTCTAATGTAAATAACAACGCTGCTAGCAGAAAAAAGGTCATAATCTTTTGCAATAGCACATGTATGTAGTACTGCATCCTCGATAGCATCTGCGCAACGATTATGTCCTGTAGCTTTGCCATGAAGGACAATTGCATTATCAGCACCTTCCAACACCTCTTTTATATCAGATGAGTCTATCGGAATGATGGCATCGTGGAGATAGAAGATTTCTCCTATCTCCACGATGTCTGCATCATTTGGATTTTCGAAAAACAGGTTCTTCATGTTAGCCGCGTTTGCGAACATTCCACGAAAGCCCTTTGTTTGTCGAATAGAACAGGCCTTTCTCTGTTGTAGCAAGAATCTCCTTACCGTTGTCCATCAAATCAATGAACTTGCCGTAGTTTCCGCTACCACCACAACGTACGTTCCATGAAAGACCGTTGTTCTTTGAATACTCCAGCTTTTTGCTGTCTTTAGGCGAGATACGAATAAGTTCTCCGCCATAACTGATCATTTGAGGCATAATGCTTGTAATTTAATTGTTATGAATAATATAGTTGTTGAACCCTGTAACCGTGGGCTCATCGGTTTTGTCAAGATAATCTTTAGCTAGATTGATTATCCGATTATTGTAATCGCTGGTACCATCCCAAAACAGACAATTGATAACCAAATATTCTGGTGTCATAATATCTTCTGATTTTCAATTTTTTGGCAAAGGTATAATGCAAGGTATGCCAAAATAGTGTATAGGTTAGCAAAAACCATTCATTTAACACTATATTTCGAGATTTCTCTCTTCACAATACATAATAACAAGGCTGTTATGCATTGATTTTTCGCCTTTGATTATCTTCTGAAATACTTGACTTTGATTTATGCTCACGTTGTCACCATATAAAAAGAGTGCCTACTCATCACGAGCAAGCACCCTGTTATGATGAAAAAAAGTTATTAGTGCGTTCTATATTCATGGAACAGGCATTGTCAGTGAATATGTACACATGTATAAGTGTGTACATGTATTCATTAACACACGACTGAACGCCTGCTTCAAGCATAGGCTACTTGGACAGTATCACGATAGTGAATCGGTTGGCTTCATTCGCTTCGTACTTGTCTATACCGCCATAGTTCTTAATCTGTATCTGGGAGTCTTTTATACCACGTTCCACGAGAGACTTGGCAATATAGTTGGCACGTCGTTGGCCGAGTTCCTGGTTTCCTGACTGAGTACCTGTAGCACTGTCTGCTGCACCTGATATTGACACTTTCAGATTCTCATCCTTTGCGATACGCGCAATCTCATCGAGATTGACCATTTGAGAATCGTCAACGAGTTTGTCCGAGTTGATTTGAAAGAAGAAATACACAGGTGTTCCCAAACCTATTCTTATCTGGTTAGTGTGACCATCTTCATCTGTCAACCCCTCATTCTTGCTATTGCCATCCGCTTTCCAATCCTCAGAGTCCATGTTGCTATCCTGTAAGTTTGAAGAGCCAGACATGGAGAGACGGGCACGGAGAGAGTTGAGACCGCTGTAGCTGTTTTTCGGATAGATGGTTTTGACATCATCTTCTCCAGCCAGTCGTTTTTGAAGACGGGCATTCTCCATTTTCATCTGGTCGATATAGTCTCTCAGATATACATTTTCCTCAATATAGGGAGCAGCGTCAATGACACGCTTCCATCCTGTCTTGCCAATGGTAAAGGACAGACCTGCTGAGACAGTAAGCATGTGGTCTCCGAATTTTGTTGAGGTGCCGATGTCATCAAAGTTTTTGGCTGTTGTCATTCCGCTTATCCCAGCAACGAGATGAAGACGGTCACTGAGGCGGTATCGTGCCTCGATGCCGTATGAGAAGGCGAACGGATGGCTGCCACTTGAACCTCCTTTGCAAGTACAAGAGCCCGACCAGTCAGAGTTGTGTATCATACCAACTCCAAGATATGGTATCACATCCCAAAGAGGTATTCCATTCTCGTTACAGCGTATGCCGGATGCCAGGTTATACATGAAGTCAGCGTGAATGAACTGATATTTCATGCTTTTGAACTCAGCATTCTTGAATGACAGTCCTTGGAATCCTATACGTCCACCGATTGCGGGTGTGAACCACTTGCCGAGTCCCACCTGCAATGCAGGCTTCACTCTGTCGAACACATCCCCACAACCGATGGGCGACCCAAGAAAAGCAGAAGCCCCGCCCTTTACTTCGATGAACCAATTTCTACCCCAGTTGGCTGCTTCGCTTACATTCTTGAGATATGTAGGATTGCCAGACAAGAGCATAGGCTCCTGACTGAACGATCTCTGATGAATGATACTGTCCTCATACTGGTGGACAGGTTCTGCCTTTATCGTCATTGCTGCAAGGCAGAACATAGACATGATAAGAATTTTCTTTCTCATTTTGTGTTATGGATTTAATTGTTAATACGAGGTGTAAACAAACGAGCTGATGTCACATCTTCTTTTTTCTGCTGACAGAAGGCTTGCACATCTTACGAGCCATGGCCAGGCATCGGCGTGCCCACTCACGGTCATCTTCATCGGGACGTTGTCCCCAGCCGGAACTGGGACCACCTCCACCGCCACCATGAGTCTGAGCGATGGTTGTAGCATCATCGATGAAGCCACATACCAGATTGAGCGCAACCTTTACTACATGGTTCCCTTCCTCTGCCAGCTGCATGAGCAGTGTACCGTCGAAGTTGAGTTTGACATCATCTGGCAGTTTGGGGAAACGCGAAGTAAACTCCTGTGCCATCGTATCAAGGATGACACCATTCAGATGATAGCTCATGCTATGAGCCCATGAAAGTTCAGACCTGTTGGCTTTCTCTTCCAGTTCACTTGCCTGCAGCTCTATCTCCGCCTTATCCTTGCGGAGAGTGTCAAGCAACTGGTTAGTCTCATCGAGCTTCTTCTCTTTGTCTGCCAGTTTCGTCTCAACCAAAGCCTTCTGCTGCTCCAGATGCTGAATCTTACGGGCAATCCCCGCACTGATGCTATCGCTGTTGGCTTGCAGTTCACGTAACGGTCGGAGCTCATCCTCCAGCCTCTCCTTCTCTGCCTTCAGATTCTCTATCATTGAGGTGAACGACTTCTGTTTCTTCTGGGCAATAGCCAATTCGACATTGAGGTCTTTCAGAGCCCTTCGGGTGTTATCCATCTGAGCTTCGAGTGTCACACATTCGTTGGCGAGCCATCGCCGGTACTCTTCCGTCGAGCGGTGCCTGGCACCAGTCTCTGTTATCGACACCCCTCTTGTAAGACCCCATTTCTCGTTCACCTTAGCCAGCTCATCATGCAGCGCAAGCATGTAGTTCTTGAAATCAACACGGTTCTGACCATGGAAGATTTTCTTGAATGCGAACTTCTTTTCCTCGTCAATAGGAAGAAGCGCACAATGCACATGAGGGTTTTTCTCGTCACAGTGGACAATGAACGATATGATGTTTTCTTCACCATATTTGTCAGCCACGAAACGATAAATGTCCTTTGCCCATTCCTCTATCTCTGGCATTCTGCGGATGTGCTCATTGCCCTTCTTACTCTCGAAATCCACCTCTTGGTTGCCAAAGGCTAACTCACGCATACGTTCTGTAGAGCCACCGAATATGAAGTTGACCACTGTTCGGTAGCGTGGTTCATCCAGTCCCTCGTTGGGGTCTTTGATGCCACGTGAGGCAAGATTTTCTGCCATACGTCTTGTCAACGGACGGCTCTTGTCTATTGGGGTCACGATGCCACCCCTCTGGATCTCGAAGTTGAGATGTTCGCGGCTTCTGTCGTAGTTTCCCTCACGCATAGCCTGCTCCCATCCCTTGTCCGTCCATGCCCTCAGCTCTTCGTTGCTTGACTGTGCAAGTCCCTTGGAGGTCTTGATGTCCATGACTTGTTTTCCAGCTTTACTCATATTCAAATGTTATTTTAATACCATCTCCAAAGCTTTTTTTCAGTCGGTTAAACATCGTCTCAGAGACGAACATTTCTGACCCAGCTTGCTGTTTATCTGGTCAGCCCTCCCGACAACGTTAGGAGGTCGGGGTATTAGGCTTCCCGAGACTGAAAAAAAGTGGCACGTGCAAGCACGCTGCCTATCGTTGCTTAACTCCATTCAGCGAAGTGCGTACGGAGCGTCTGAAACGCTTTGGCGAGATGGTTATTATAAAGGGTGATTCAATAGTCATTGTTTTCAGCAGAAGAAGAGACCGAAGGGGTCTGGGTCGGTGGCAGCTTATGTCCCCTAATTGAGGGAAATGGAGGGTTATCGTAATAGGTGGATTCAACACCTGAGCTGTAATGCTCGAAGATGCAGTCCATGAGGATTACCTCACCCTTTGAATACTCCGATGTCACTTCTGCCATATAACTGGGCTTGCTGTTGGTGCGTAGTGCAGCAGCCATGATGCCAAGTGTAGCAATCACTTTGTGCCAGTCCCAGACATGGTTTTTACCGAACAGGAGCTCGACCGAGTCAGATAACTCTTCAGGCAATTGTTTGTGTGCATCGAGGACATGAAGCATCGATACTGCCAGGCCGTCGAATATGACAGTCTGCTCATTAAGCACGTGTCGTGCAGGTATTCCGCCATTCCCTTCTTTCTTCGCCATGTCCAACTTCAAGGCATAATACCGGTTGTAAGATTCCGCCACCTCATTTGCTCTTGTCCTGCCTTTGAGATAGCGCACAAACTGCATGGCACAGAAGTCGAGAATATCGTCTGGTGTCTCAACAAAGAGAGACAGACGCTGTGAGAGGTTGACCGAAAAGATGAAGCTCTTGGAGTAAGGCTTGGCAGAAATATGGGCTCACCCGTAAAACCCTGTGTTTACCCAAAGATCATTGATAGTCTGTAGAGGAAGAAGTCGATATCAACAA
>NZ_JADYTS010000029.1 GCF_021531355.1 Leyella stercorea
CCCGTTTTTCTTTATATTCAACATTTTCCAAATAGTATCATGATAGAAAACAAAAGTACATTCCGCCATCTGAAAATGGCTCTCTTGCTTGCTTTCTTATATATATGTCAGTTTGCAGCCGCCCAAACTATGGTGCAGGGCAAGGTGATTGACCAGGGAGGCGAACCCATCACGGGAGCCAACGTGAGATGGCTGGACACCAAGATTGCCGCTATAACCGATGTCAACGGTAACTTCAGCATTCCAATGCATAAGGGTAAGCTGGTGGTTTCGTTTCTTGGTTACAAGACCCAAGAGGTGAACGTGCAGCAGGGAAAGAAGCTCGAGATAAAGATGGACGAGGATGCCCAGAAGCTGGACGAGTTCGTTGTAGTCGGCTACGGCATTCAGAAGAAGTCGTCTATCACCGGATCTATCGAAACTATTAAATCAACCGACCTGCTCATGATGCCTACCGCCAACCTCGACAACGCGCTCAGCGGACAGGTGGCAGGACTACAGGTGATGGCGTCGACGGGCGACCCCAGCACCGCTAAGGAATCGGACATGCACATCCGAGGTATCAACGCCAACCCATTGCTCGTAATCGATGGCGTGCCAAGATTCGGCACCAATACCTCCGACGGCGAGACCCGACTGTCTGACCTCAACCCCGACGACATCGAGAGCATCACCGTGCTCAAGGATGCCGCTGCCGCTGCCGTGTACGGTTCGCGTGCTGCCAACGGCGTAATCCTGGTTCAGACCAAACGTGCCGACGCCAACCAGAAGCTGCGCGTCAACTATCGCGGACAATACAATCTGCAGGAAGCTACCAAGCTGCCAGAATTTCTCAACGCCTACGAGTTTGCCCAGTTGCGCAACAAGGCTATTGAGAATACTGCCTCAAGCACACTCACTCCGTACACCCCCGAGCAGCTTGAGCAAATACGAACACACTCCAATCCGAACGTTTATGGCGACACCGACCTGCTCGACTATCTCGACAAGACGGGCTATTCTACCACTCACGCCGTGTCGGCAAGTGGCGGCAACCAGTTTGTAAAGTACTATCTGTCGCTGGGTTATGCCACATCCAAGGGTCTGTATAGCGGCGTTGGACGCGACCGACTCAACTATTCGATGAAACTCGACGCTACATTGACAAAGGGACTTGTACTGTCGGTAGACTATAGCGGTTCAAGCTCACAGTCAAAGAACAGTAGCTACACCACACTCGATGCTGCCTACAGCTATTCTCCGCTCCAGGTGTTTGAATATACGAACGGAGAACTGGCGAGTCTCGACGGCAAAAACCCGCTCATCAACCTGCGTGGACTGGGCGGATACATCAAGGACAACGCCAAGATCAGTACCATCAATGTCAATCTTAACTGGCAATTGCCATGGATAAAGGGCCTCAACGCCTATCTGCGCGGCACATTCGACGACAACCACCGCATCGAAAAGCGTTATGACACACCCGTAACGCTGTACACCTACAACGCCACAACAGAGGAGTTTGCCATCGACAAGAACACAGTCTACCCCAAAGCAAAGACAACTCTTGAACAGACCGACCGCTTCTACAACAGTCAGCTGTACGAGGCAGGCCTCAACTACAACAACACCTTTGCTGCAAAGCACAACGTAGGCGCAACATTCGTGGTGAACTATCAGCGACTGAACAACCAGTATATGCGTGGCAAGAACCTCGACAAGACTTCGGTGCCCGAGACTATGGGCACAGCCAAGAGTTCTACACTATCGGGCGACGAGTCAATCAACGAACGCGCATCAATGATCGGACGTCTCAACTACGGATACTCAAACAAGTACTTTGCCGAGTTCAGCTTCCGCGTTGACGGCTCAACAAATTTCGCTCCGTCCAACCGTTGGGGTTTCTTCCCCTCAATATCAGGTTCGTGGGTTGTGTCTAACGAGGAATTCTTCAAGGCATGGAACCAGAAGGTGCTGTCAAACTTCAAGCTCAGAGCTTCTACCGGATGGCTTGGCAACGACGGCACTGTAGGTGCCTACTCTTATCTGAAGAACTACACCGAGTCGCCGGGCTACGGCTACAGCTTCGGCAGCAAGGGTTCAAGCACAGGCATATTCCGTCCGGGCTTCACAATGATGTCCTATCCCAACACCGAACTTTCATGGGGCAAGACCCACGACTACAACGTCGGAGTGGACATGGGATTCTGGGACGGACGCATAGGTATGTCGTTCGACTACTTCGTACGCTATCAGACCAACAAGATTACATCTGCCCCGAGCTATCTCTTCCCGCCTTCTACCGGTACAGACGGTGCCTATCCTTCGATGAACTTCAGTAAGCTGAAGGCATGGGGATGGGATTTCACCATCACTCATAAGAACACCATCGGCAAATTCAAATACAACATGTCGCTCAATCTGTCGAAAAGCGATGACAAGTATCTCGACTACGGCGACGAGAGCAGCCAGACACCCAACCTGCGACGCAAAGGCAAGAGCAGCATGGTATGGACTATGTACGAGTCGGCAGGCCTCTTCAAGAGCCAGGAGGAGATTGACAACTGGGAACTTGACCAAGACGGACGCGGCAACTCTACGCTGGCACCTGGCGACATCAAGTATATCGACCAGAACCACGACGGCAAACTCAACTCGGAAGACTACGTCTACGTAAAGAACTCGTCTTACCCCGAAATGGACATCAGCTTCCGTCTGGGAATGCAATACAAAGGATTCTTCCTCAACGCAATGTTCCAGGGCGAGCTGGGATACAAGCAGTCGATAAGCGACAACTACACTCTGGAGAACGGCACACTGCCCAAGTTCCAGAAGTATCACCTCACCGACAGCTGGAGCGAGAGCAATCCCAACGCCCGTTATCCGCGTGTGAAGGTAGCCACTCGAAACGACAACAACCTCAAGTCGTCGACATTCTGGATTCAGGACTGCAACTTCGTGCGCCTCAAGCTGGTCAACCTCGGCTACACTTTCCCCGGAAACATCGTCAAGAAGATGAGCCTCCAGTCGTTGAGCATAGCCTTGCAGGCAAGCAACGTGTTCACCATAAGCAGTCTGAAGAGCATGGACCCCGAGTCGCTGCGCGGCTATCCTATCCAGCGCTCATACGGTTTGTCGCTCAATTTGGGCTTCTAACCGTCAGACGGTCTTAACACTATATCTAACATAACATATAGAATATGAATATACGTTTCAACAAAATACTATCGGCCGTTGCACTGGCTGCTGCCACTACACTCACCACCAGCTGCGACAGCCTCTTCAACGATGCTCCTATCAATCAGATTTCGGAGAAGTCGATATGGAAAAACCCACAGCTTCTCGACGAATACGAGAACTCATGGTATCGCAACATGAGCAACGGCTTCGACATATACGTGCCGAGCATATCGTTTGCCAAGAGCCGTTCGAGATATTTCATGCCGTGGTTTGGCGATCAGATTACTGTGGGCAAGAGCACCTACTTCAACGCCGGATATGGCGACATACTGAAGGGCAACGAGACACAGATAACCAACTGGGCTGCCACTCAATGGAGCAAGTACTTCACACAGATACAGTCTATCAACACCCTGTTTGAGAATCTGGGCGAGGTGAGCAACGGCGAACAGAAGAACCGCATCATTGGCGAGGCACACTTCATGCGTGGCTACTACTATTATATGCTGTGGCGAATGTTCGGCGGCGTGACGCTCATCGACCATACCTACAACCCGCTCATCAAGGAGGAGAAATTCCCACGTGCCAGCTATCAGCAGATGGTCGACTTCATAGTAGCCGAGGCTGACGAGGCAGCCAAGTATCTGCCGCAGGTGCATGCCGCATCAGAGACGGGACGTGCCACACTGGGCGCTGCACTGATGCTCAAGGCAAAGACCTACATGTGGGCTTCGAGCAAGGTGTTCCAGAACAAGGATGCCGACAAGACCTATCTCGGCTTTGCCGACGACCAGTCGCGCCAGATGCTCGAGAAGGCTAAGCAGACCTACGAGCAACTGTTCGCTCTGAAGCAGTACAGCCTCATCCCTATCAGCGCCACTACGCAAGACGGCATACGTGAGGAGTATCGCAACATTTTCCTCACCAAGAACTCGCAGGAGTCGATATTCGAGGTGCAGCACTCTGACGACGGCGACTTCGCAAACAAGTTCGGACATAAGCTCGACCGCGACGCTGCATCGCCCTTCTTCACCGGCAACACGGCTGCCTACACTCCCACACAGAACCATGTGGACGAGTACGGCATGCAGGCTGGCAAGACCTACGATGCCGAGCATCCCTACGACAACCGCGACTACCGATTCTATGCCAACATCCTGTACGACGGATGCACCTACCGCAACCACGTGATGGACATCCACTACACCAACAACAAGGCGGGCGTAGACCTCACAGCCTACGGTTCGGCTTACTCGGCTGGTGTCAGCAAGACGGGCTACTACATGGGCAAGTTTATAGACAAGAGTCAGGTCATCGACAACAACGACACCTACGGCAGCAAGCAGAACTTCATTATCTGGCGCTATGCCGAAGCTCTGCTCGACTACGCCGAGGTGTGCTACAATCTGGGCAATACCGCCCTTGCCAAGGAGTATCTTAACAAGACTCGTCAGCGTGTACACATGCCCGACATCGACAACGTCACAATGGAGAGCATCATGAACGAGCGCCGCGTGGAGATGGCTTTCGAGGAGACTACATATTGGGACCTGTTCCGCTGGGGAATAGCAGAGGAAAAGATGAACGGTTCGTCAAATCCGCTTAAGGCGATGCGCGTCGACGTGACTACCAATGGCGATGCGACAACTACTAAGTACACCATCAGCAATTTGAACAAGTCGCCCGAGAAGGTAAGATACTTCACCAAGCGACAGTACTACCTGCCTCTGCCATGGAGCGAAATCAAATACCACGGCATAGCGCAGAATCCTGACTGGACAGAACAGTAACAAAACAATTAGCGGGTGTTCCTAACAAAATGATGTTTGGAACACCCGCTTTTTTTATTTACAATTCATTAGTAGCTAACCTTCACTCCTACATAATAACTTCTTGGGAGCGAAGGACCATATATGTAGCCGGAATCACGGTTCCAACCCTTGTCGAAATCATTCTGATAAGCATTGGTGATGTTCTGGATACCACCGTTCACCTGAAGCGTGAGATACTTATAGATAGGGAAGTCGTAAGCCAGTTTCATGTTTACCTCCATAAACTTAGGAGTATTCACAGCCACTGGCTCCTCTACACCCGAACCAGCCGAATGGCCAACGAGCATGCTGCCCGTATAATTGCCCGTAACCGATGCCGTGAAACGCTTCACTGGGGTAAAGCTTGCCGTGAAATAGCCATAGGTGTTAGGAGTACGCATCATCTTCCTGTACTTCTGCTCAGGCACCTCGTCGTTCCACGCAATCGCCTCATCGTAATGGCTCTGCTGCAGAGTGAGTCCTGCCTGAAGCGTAAACCAGCGAGTGAACATCGCCTTAGCCTCCAGGTTAAGTCCGAACACCTTGGCACCATAGGCATTGTAGCGTTCCTGCACAGTGTTGCCTTGAGCGTCGGGATGGTTGAGCTGGCGAAGTGCAAACACATTGTTCAGGTCGGTGTAGAAACCTTCAATAAGAAGATTGGTCTGCACCGAGCCGAACTTATGGTACAAGTCGGCTGAAAGGCTGAAACTGTTTGAACGTTCCTCCTTCAGATTGTCTGCCAATACCGTAACCAGTCGCTCGCCACCTACTACGCCCACATGCAGGTCTTCATCGAATGCCTGAGGAGCACGGAATCCGCCAGCATAGGTGAGTCGCAGGTTCACATTCTCTGTCGGATTAAAGCGCAGATTGGCACGCGGCGAGAAGATGACGTGATCCATCAAGTTGTGCTTGTCCAGTCGGCCACCCAGAAGGAAACTCCACTGCTTGTTCTTCCACTCATTCTGGAAGAAGAAACTTCCGATGTTCACATCCTGCTTGAAGTGGCGGTCGTAGCCGAGGATTACATCCTTCAGACCATCGTGGTTGTACTCAGCCCCGAGGGTGAGATCTGACGGCATGAAGAGCAGCTTGTCGAACGAGTGCACATACTGCGTTCCAGTCACGTAAGTAAAGTTGTGGGTAGTGCCGTATGCCTTCTCGGCTGCTTCAATATCCTCCTCTGTTCCCTCTCCGATACCGCCATAATAGCTCTTGCGGGCTGTGGTCTGGAACGAGAAATAAGCCGACAGACGATTCTTCTCGTCAGGAGAGTAGAAGTCGTAGGTGAGTCCGCCACCCTGGATGTTGTGCTCCACCTGCTCGGCGACATTAGCCACATGGGCTATTTGGTCGAGTTTGTTGCCACCACGGCGGAATTCGTGAATGCCGTGATACTGGAGACTAAGCTTAGAATAAGGACTGAGGCGGAGATAGGAATTGAGACCGAATGTCTGGTTGTCCAGTTCCGGCAACTCCGTGTAGCCATCGCCATCATGGTCATAACCCTGTCGGGTGCGGGTTTGTCCGTAAGCGTATACACCAGCCTTGTTGTCGTCGGTCACCAGCGAAACATTGCCCGTCGTCACATTGTCGAACGAATTTGCTCCACCCTGCGACATGAATGTATGGCCTAAGGAAGCCGAATTGCGCGTTGGCTCCTTGGTGATGATGTTGATGGTGCCGCCTATGGCAGACGCGCCGAAGAGGGCTGAGCCTCCGCCACGAACCACCTCTACACGGTCAATCATATTGGCAGGAATCTGCTCCAGACCATACACACCGTTCAGAGAAGAGAATACCGGGCGCGAATCAACAAGTATCTGCGAGTAGTGACCGTCAAGACCGTTGATGCGCACCTGGGTGAATCCGCAGTTCTGGCAGTCGTCCTCGGTGCGCACGCCCGGCTGGAAGTTGAGTCCCTGCGCCAGGCAGGTCGACTGTGTGATGTCGAAGAGCTTGCCACCAATCACGCTCACCAAGTTGGGAGCCAGTCGGCGCTTGGTCTCGTTACGATTGGCAGAAACCACCACCTCGTCGAGACTAAAATCGCTCGGGCTAAGAGTGAAGTTCAGCTCCTTGCTGGTGTCTTGCTTGATGGTTATGCTCTGGCTTTGGGTGGTATACCCCATATATTTAGCCTCTATGACAAACGAGCCCTCAGGCAGGTTCTTCAGGAAGAAGTGGCCGGTCTTGTCGGTTGTCGTGCCTATGGTAGTGCCCTTAATATGGATTACTACGTAAGGCAGGTGTTCGCCCGTCTTGGCATCCTTCACGTGTCCGTATACGTTGGCATCAGTATTCTTTACGGGTTCGTCCGTAACGTCGCTTTTACTGGTAGAGGCAGCAACGCCTCTGTTGTCGTCCGTCACAATACTCTTGTTGTTGACTCCGGCTGCATGAGCCGCAAATGAGACTGTCAATGCGCCCGAAAGGAGCATCAACTGATAATTCTTTGATTTCATTTTATTATAAAAAAGATGATGTAAATAATAAGCTTCATGAGTGACAAGATTGGCAAATACACCAACATCAGCAGCCATGCTAACCTCATACGTCTATTGTCGAAATTATGCATTATCCCAAAAACTCCCTATACAGATACAAAAATAACTCATTACATTGTATACCCAAAAGAATTTTTCTGTAATTACATGAAATTAACAAACGAAAACTTTCTGCCAATATCGTCTGCCTAAAGCATACGGCTTGGCTACTTCTTCTTCGCCAGTCGGATTTTTTCAATATCAATAATTAAACATTATCCTTAACATGAGCCTACAAAGGAACTAAAATATGAATTGATGTGCAATACCTAAAAATACTGAAACGCTCAAACAATAGGAGGCTATGGCGTCCTCGCCGTAGCCTGAGCAAGCATACAAGTAGCGGAGGTTTATCAATAAGCTGATGCAAACTTAACAAACGGCACAACCTTGATGTTGTATCCGTCTTTATTTATTTCCCTCTCGTCATTATTCGTGATGATCAAGAGATTGTTGCATTTCAATTCTTCGGCACATTCTATAAGACTTGTAATCTCGCGTTTCTCTGTTTTAGGCGAGGTCATGTCGTAGCACACCTGAATCAACTGGTGGATTTGTGCGCCATTACGAGTCACGAAATCCACTTCACGGTCGTTGCGCGAACGATAGTAGAATAACGAAATCTCTACTTTGAAACCCTGACGTAGCAGCTCTATGAACACCTCATTCTCCAACAAGCGTCCCAAGTTCTCACTTATATTGAAAGCCTTAGACGTTACAAATCCATTGTCTATGACATACACCTTGGTAGCAGCCTTTTTCATCAGCTTAAGTTTGTTATTGAACCGAGGCAAATAATAGAACAAATACGGTTCGTGCAGATAGTCCATAAACTTACGGGTAGTCGTCACGCTCGTCATTGAGAGTTCTTTGGCAATATCGTTAGCTGAAAGCGGATTGCAGAAATTGGACAACAGATAAAGAGCGAGGTTGTTAAGGTCGGTAATGTTGCGTATATTATGGCGTTTTGCCACGTCTTTCCATATTATTGAGTCGAACAATGTAGACAGATAGCTGCGTGTGATGCTGCGCATGTCAATAGTTTCGGGATAACCTCCATTGCGCAAGTAGTCGTCGGCTATCACAGTAGCCTCAGCATGTAGCGTGTCGTTGCTGTCCTTGGCGACAACACCCTTCCATTCCATTGTTTCAGAAAGGCTGAATGGCAGCATTTCCACTTGCAGATAACGTCCGGTGAGCACAGTCGCCATTTCGCTGCTCAGCATCTTGGCATTGCTGCCCGTAATGACAAGATTCTTGCCACGGCGGTATAGCTTTGACACCCATACGTCCCAGTCTTTCAGATTCTGTACCTCGTCAAGCAACAAGTATTCATAGCCCGGGTACACTTCGTCGAGAGTGCGCATTACAAGTTCCTCGTCCCAACCTGACAGTAGAAGGTTGTCGTCGAAGTTGAGATATGCAAAGTTTCTGCCTTGCAACATCAGCAGGGCAAATGTAGATTTGCCGACACGTCGAGGACCGGTGATAAGTTTTATCATCGGATTGGCAAGGAGAACAGAAGTATCCGTGTTCGACTTGCGTACGAGATAAGGACGCGCCAATAGTTCATCACGTTCCTTACGCTGGTTTTGTATGATATTATTCATATTTGCTCGTATATTGCACATTAACTATGGCAAATATACAGCTTTTTATCCAATAAATACGCTGTAGTGGATAAAAAAGCCGTTTTTTATCCACTACGATGCAATTTAATGGATAAAAACAGGAATATAAGAAATCAATATGTTAAGTTTATAGAAATATGTGCAGAAAAATGTACTCAACGACCATTTTTATGTGCAGAAAAATGTATCTTTGCTTACAAATCATGTGCAGAAAAATGTAAGCAACATTATGGAAAGACTTGTATTGCAACGACTTAAAGAATGGAAAGAGCGTAAAGACCGTAAACCTCTGATTGTGAATGGAGCGAGACAAGTGGGAAAGACTTGGGCTTTACGTGAGTTTGCCAAACGCGAATATGCCAAAGAGGCATATATTATATGCCGCAAAAACGAATTGGTTGAGCAGGTTTTCAAACAGGATTTTAACGTTGAGAGAATCTTACTTTCTCTCAGCGCTATTATCAATGTTGACCCTGCACAAATTCTTGTCAATAACCAAATCTTTTCTGAATATAAAGGGGGAATGACAGAAGAATATGTATTACAGGAAATGAAGAGCAGGAACATCTCTCCGATATATTACCATAAGACAGATGACTCACGTCTGGAACTGGATTTTGTAATACAATATAAGGGAAAACTGTTGCCAATTGAGGTGAAGGCAGAGGGCAATGTGAGGGCTAATTCACTAACGAATCTTCTCAAAGCGAATCCTAACTTACAAGCAGTAAGATTGTCTATGCTCCCATATAAACAGCAAGAACAGCTTTTTTGCGTTCCTTTGTATGTTATATAACTGTTATTGTCAATATTGTCGTTGATTTCTGCTTTTTATCCAATAAATACGCTGTAGTGGATAAAACCGTGTAAAAAATTAGGAGGAAAACCTATTGGTTCTCCTCCCTTTCTACCTATAAACTAAATATTGCCATTAATATTTATTTGTTGGCTTCTCCAAAGTCGAACTTACCATTGTCAACGCCCTCGAATACGAATACCGACGACTTAGGCATAGTGATAGTTATCTGCTTGTCGATGTCGGTAGCCTTACCTACGGGCAGCCCCTCAATGCCTCCCTTACCAATGCGCTGGTCGGCGTATGAGCTACGAAGGGTGATGGTTGTCTTGATATAAGCAGGAATGTCGAACACCTTGCGCAGGGTTGTTATTAGGGTCTGGCCTGCAACATCAGGATTGCGCAGAGCAAGCGTTGTCTTCTTGCCGTTCCATGCTGCCCATCCGTAGATGTTGGCTTTCTTGCCGTCCCAAGGATTGCCGCCTACCCAATGTACGTCGGGCAATACATCAGCATTGCGCTGCTGCCAGTCCATACCATCAGCAAGCTGCTTCCACAGTGTGCCCTTCTTGCCCTTATTGTTCTTTATCTCGTCGAGAAGCTTGTAGTCGGTGTAAAGCTCAACCATTGACGAGCCACAACCGAATGCACAACGCATCTCGCGCACAATGCCGTCATAGTTCATTGTCTTAGACACTGCACCGAAACGGGTAAGGATTACACCGTGTGTCATCAATGTATTGATAGGACAGATGGGCGAACGGTCGATGAAGTTCTGATGAACAAGGCGGTCGCGATAAGTAATCCACTGTTCGCGGTCGTCACCAACGCCAATAGTACCAAAGTCGCCTTCCTGACGCCATACAGCATCGCTCACATGAAACCAGAACGGTGAAGCCCATGTACCAACGGTAGTGTTGTAGAAGATGTCCTTACGCTTCTTGCGAACATCGTTCTCGATGCTGATGATTGCCTCGCAGTTCTCAAGTCCTGCATCGGTCATGTCCGGGCCTACAGCCGAGAACTGAGCGCTGATGCCGTCGTACTTGAAGAAGCGGAAGTCGTACTTGTCAATCATGTCGCTTGAGCACTTTACGAAGTAGTCGTAATAGGCAGGGTTGCTGAGCTGCATACCACCACGTCCGCGCCAGTAACCACGGCGATATTCGCCACTTGCTCCATATCCGCCAACCGGACCGAGCCATGCACCGATACCTACGCCCATCTCGCGAGCCATAGCGTCAACCTTCTTGAATCCTTCGGGGAAGTTAGGGTTGAATGTCCATGTGCCGTAAGCATCCCATCCGTCATCGAACACAAATGCTACGGGAGCTTTACCGTAAACGTCGTAGAACTTCTTCTTCCAGTTACTCACTACGTCCTCGCACTGTGTGGCTGTCATATTCTCCGAATAGTCGCCCTTGAGGTTCAGTTTATCCTCAGCGTCGTACTTGCCACGGTTGCCGGGAGCATTGTTGCGGTCGATGTTAAGCTCATACCATGAGTTGTAGATTGTCATTGGATGCCATGCAGCAGCACGCTCGCGCTCGCTGTATGCAAGGAACGAACGGCGTGGCTGACCCTCAGCCACAAGACCTACAACACTGCTTACGTTCCATGTCTTGCCGGCATTCAGTGTGGTATGACGCACCCAGTTGCCCACCATCGGAACTACGTCGCGGTTGTTGATAGTAGCGATGTCGGCAGGGTCTACATTATTAGTATTGACACCCATAGGAGTCTCAAGACCTGCAAATATCTTGTTGCTCAACAGTACAGCACCACGAGTGTTGCCCACAACAACGGGAGCCGACTTAGCCTTGCTATTGTCAACGGCATAAATCATAGGCTTGATATTGTCCATGCGCACGTCCTTGTCTGATGAAATGCTCATCTCTGTACGCAGATAGTGCGAGCCGTCGCGCAACACAGCACGCCACTCCACCTTGATGTTGCCACGAGTAAATATCGCCTTAACACCTTTACCGTTGAAACGCTCTGAACCTTTGGCTGCCTTTGCATCAGCAGTATATGTTTCGCCCTCAACGCTCACGAGCTTCATATCCGAAGAAGCAAACTCAGTGCAGTCGGCAAGGCGCACACTGAACAGATCGTTTGACGGCAGCAAATCCATAGCACTGCATCCATCAAAGCGCAATTTGCCGTCAACAACAGAATAAGAAGCCTCCAACAGACTATTTGAGAGTACATACTTCTGGGCTTCTGCCTTCAATGCAGCTACTCCAGCCTGCTTCTGCTGCGGAAACACCACCCTCTGAGCGTTAGCTGTTGTAGCAACATTGCCCAACATGCAACCTAAGAGAAGTGCTCCAAACGTATTTCTAAGATTATCTTTATTCATTTACTCCTTTTATTATAAGTTCTATTTAACGTGAGTTCGACGAAATATAAGTGTCTGAAAATTTGGTGATTAGCGAAAATTATTGTAACTTTAATGTGCTTAAAATCAAAAGTTTACAAACAATAATCGCTATAATCACCGAAGACAAAGTTACTGAAATTTTTTGTATTGCGGATGACTTCTGCAAAGTTTTTGATGCCCAAATGGGAAAATGTACCGGTATTAGTTTCGTAGACAGCACACCTCTTCGTGTATGTAGAACCCAAAGAATCCATATTCACAAGACATTTAAAGGCATCGCACAAAGAGGCAAATGTTCTATGGGATGGTTTTTCAGCTTTAAGCTCCACCTTATATGTAATGAAAAGGGAGAATTGCTTAACTTCATGATAACTCCTGGCGATATTGACGACCGTAAACCATTAGAATACAAAGCGTTTGTGGATTTCATATACGGCAAGCTTGTAGGAGATAAAGGATATATAAGCAAGAACCTGTTCAATCGACTTTTCGTTGATGGAATACAACTCATCACGAAACTAAAAAGCAACATGAAGGGTTCTATCATGAAAATATCAGACAGGCTCTTGCTTAGAAAGAGGGCGATCATAGAGACCATTAACGACGAACTTAAGAATATTGCACAAGTGGAACATTCCAGGCACAGATCATTCGATAACTTCATTGTCAACACTCTTGGATCTTTGGCTGCTTATTGTTTCTTTCCTAAGAAACCAACAATTGCAGTTCAAAGGGCAGTAGATAGACAATTAACGTTATTCTAATTCGTCGAACTCACGTTAAATAACAACAGCCGTACCGCTGCACGTCACCATAAGCATCGAGCCGCTCTCGCCTACTGTCTCATAGTCGAGGTCGATGCCCACAATGGCGTTGCATCCCATTCGTTCGGCACGCTCCGCCATTTCGCGCATTGCAGAATCCTTGGCTTCACGCAGCACCTTCTCGTAGGTGCCACTGCGACCGCCGAAGAAATCACGTATGCCAGCCATAAAGTCCTTAAACACATTGGCGCCGACTATTGTCTCGCCCGTCACCACTCCGCGATACTCACGGATGGGATGCCCTTCAAGGGTAGGAGTTGTTGAGAATATCATAATTCGTTGTTGTTTTGTTTTCAATTTTTATATCTCTATGATGTTTGACGCACAAAGAGTATAAAAAGTTGCACAAGCATTCAACCGAAAACTGCATTACTTTTTTTATTGACGGCAATAGAGACAATAATAGACAACCATACGATTATAATAAAGTACTTTATAGTTGGTACAGCGCTCCTTCCTGTTAATTATGCAAATATAGTACAGGCAGTAAAAAAGTGTTACAAAATAAAAATCGATTATAGAGATTTGCGATGGTGTTTTCTGTGGTTTTGCAACGTCAATTGTTCATGTTTTTATTGATTCGGGGCTTCTTTGCCGAGCAAATGGACTACTTTTGCAAGGCAAAAGGGCTACAGTTGGAGAGCAAAACGACTACAGTTGTAGGGCAAAAGGACTCCTTTTGCAAAAAAATGAAGCTTTTTGTGAGTTGTGACGATTGCGCATTTGGGCAGCATTCGTCGCAACCCATTGTGTATCAGCAATATATCACTAACCGCTCAAAACTCACAAATTTCGCACCAAAGATTTCCTTGTGCGTTCAACTCGTAGTTTTGAGCGGTTAGAAATGCAAATATTGTATTACAGCTCCTCGATAAACTTCTTCATCTCAGCCTCGTGCTCACGAGCCTTGAGGAAGAGGTGCCACTGGTTGCGGGCACGTGTGAGGTTGTGCTCGGGATAAGAGCACTTCCAGTAGTGGTCGCCGTTGAGGTAGTCCCAGAGGAAGCGTACTGCCTGCATGTATGGGAACAGTTCGGCAGCGTAGGGCAGCAATGAGATTTCGAGCGGAGTGAGGAAGCTTGAAGCCGACTCAACGTATCCGCGTGTGAAAGCCTCGAAGATGTCCATACGGAAGTCGATCTTGTCGAACTCGGGCGAGTCCTCGGCGATGGTGTTGGCTGCTGTGCGCAGGAAGTCGCCGTAGTCGCTCACGAACAATGAAGGCATCACGGTGTCGAGATCGATGACACAAAGTACGCGGCCCTGCTTGTCGAACATCATGTTGTTTACCTTGGTGTCGCAGTGGCATACATGCTTCTGGAGCTTGCCCTCGCGGAAGAGGCGCTCGCCAAGACACATCTCGTCCATATACTTCTCGATTTCGTCGATGAAGTCCTTGACGCCTGCTGCACGTCCAGCACGGTCTTCCTTGACAGCCTGACGCAGCTGGTCGCGACGCAGCTCCATGTTGTGGAAGTTGGGGATGGTCTCACCCAGACGGTCGGTGATGTCGGCTACCTGCGACTCAAACTTGCCGAATGCCTTGCCAGCATGGTATGACGACTCGGGATTGACAGCGTCTACTGTCACAGCGTCGGGAATGAACATCGAGATACGCCAGAACTTGCCTTCCTCGTCCTTGATGTATGTCTTGCCGCTGTCGGCCTTGATGAATGTGAGCACGCGACGGTCGATGTCGTCAGCGCCCTCCTTTACGAGCAGCTCACGGATATGTGTGGTAACCTCCTCGATGTTGTGCTGCAACAAGTCGACATCGGTGAATATCGAATCGTTGATACGCTGAAGCACATAGTCGGGTGCATCGGCCTCGGCTGTGGTGATTTTGTAGGTGTCGTTGATAAGTCCGTTGCCTAATGGCTTAACGTCTGCCACAGTGCCAGTGATGCTAAAGTGGCTGATGATTTGGTTGAGATTGTTCATTTTTTATAGGTTGTTTTTGAAAATATTTCTCTGTTATTTACGTTAATAAAATCGGGCGTATACCCAAAATAAGACTCTTAGATTTGCAAATGTACGCAAAATATCAAATAAAAAGGCTAAATTCACGCAATTATTGCAACAAGTAACTTATCATTTAACAATAAATAATATGAAAAAAGTGTTTTCTATCATTCTGTTGGCGCTTGTATGCGCCTTGACAGCCAACGCCCAACTGCTGTATAGCATATCGGGCAAAGACCTGAAAAAGCCCTCGTATGTATTCGGTACTTTCCATATTGCCAATACGCCGTTTGTAGAAAAAGTGGCTGGAATACATACTGCTCTCGACAACACCGACCAGGTGTACGGCGAACTGAAATGGGACGACATGACCAATCCCGACTCGCTGCGTGCCATGCAGGCACACATGATGCTGCCTGAGGGCAAGACGCTGCAGACTGTGCTCAACGCCGACCAGTACAAGAAGCTCAACACGCTGCTGAAGCAGTATATGGGGGTTGACCTGAACAACCCGGTAGTGGGCGCTCAGATGGGACGCCTCTCGCCTGCCGCACTCCTTACGCAGTTGGATGTGTTGCAGTATATGGCGGCACACATGGGCGAATTCGACCCTACCAACACCATCGACCAGTACTTCCAGGTACAGGCAAAGAACAACAACGAGCCTGTAGGCGGTCTGGAGACTATGGAATTTCAGATGGGAGTATTGTTCGGTGCTTCGCTTGAGCGCCAGGTGGCTCAGCTCGACTGCTTCCTCAACCACACCGACTACTATGCCTCTCTTACCGAGCGTATGGCTAAGGCTTATTATGCGCAGGACGTCAAGACGCTGCTCGACATAATGAACGAGAAGTTTGACGCCGCCTGCGATGCCACTCCCGACGAGATGGACCAGCTGTTATACCGCCGCAATGCCGACTGGGCAAAGCGTATGCCTGCCATCATGACGGAAAAGCCTACGCTGTTTGTCGTTGGTGCTGGACATCTGCCTGGCGAACGAGGCATCATCGAGCTGCTGAAGGCTGAAGGTTATACTGTGGAGGCAGTGAAATAAATTGAAAATTGAAAGTTGAGAATTGAGAGTTTCTTTAGTTGAGAATTGAGAGTTGAAAGTTGAGAGTTATGATATGCTTTACCACTTATATTTTCCTCGATACTAATTCATCGGTAATCATAACTTTGAATTCTCAACTTTCAACTCTCAACTAAAGAAACTCTCAACTTTCAACTCTCAACTTTCAACTGGAGCTCCGCTCCTTTCACCTTCTGCTCTTGAAGAACTGCGTCATCAACTCTCTGCATTCGTCTTCGAGAATGCCCGTAGTGACTGTACATTTGGGGTGAAGCGCTTTTGGTGCAAACATGGAGTAGCCGCGCTTGTCGTCGCTTGCGCCATACACTACACGCCTTATCTGCGCCCACCCTATCGCTCCGGCACACATGATGCAGGGTTCGAGGGTGACGTATAGGGTGCAGTCGGTGAGGTATTTGCCGCCCAACTGATTGGCAGCCGACGTGATGGCCTGCATCTCGGCATGCGCCGTGACGTCGCCAAGGGTCTCGGTGAGGTTGTGGGCACGCGCTATGATGCGGCCGCCAGCCACTACTACTGCCCCAACGGGTATCTCGCCAGCGTCGCGAGCCGCCATAGCCTCATCAAGAGCACGGCGCATGAACTGCTCGTCGGCAGCCTGTTGCTTCTGTTTTTCGTCCATAATAGTTATGTTTGGATTGATTGCAGATGCAAAATTAATTGATTTTATACGAAAACGTAAATGATGCAACATAAAATAATACATCTCGCACAGACAGCCTCAACCAACGACTATCTACGCGCACTGCCGTCGCCCCAAGACGACTGCATGACCGTGGTGTACGCCGACTGGCAGACTGCCGGACGCGGTCAGGGCAGCAACAAATGGGAGAGCGAGGCAGGCAAGAACCTGCTGTTCTCTATTCTGGTATGCCCGACAAGCATCGACATTACCCGACAGTTTGTGCTGTCGATGGCAGGAGCGCTCGCTGTCAAGGCTGCCCTCGACAAATACACCGACGGCATCAGTCTGAAATGGCCCAACGACATCTACTGGCACGACCGCAAGATAAGCGGCACTCTGATAGAGACTTCGGTAAAAGGGCGCACTCTGGCACGTTGCATCTACGGCATCGGACTGAACGTAAACCAACGGGAGTTTCACAGCGACGCGCCTAATCCTGTGTCGCTATATAATATAATAGGTGTAGAGACTCCGCCAGAACAATTGCTCGACGAGATTCTACACCATTTTGACCACTTCTACACACTTGCCGTAAGCGGACAGACCGACGCCATCGTCAGCCAATATCATGCAGCCCTGTATCGCCGCGAAGGCACGCACCCCTACATGGACACCGCAACGGGCGAACAATTCAGCGCCCGCATCGACCACATCTCCGCAGACGGACGCCTGCATCTGACACTTTCAGACGGCACCATGCGCGAATATACACTAAAAGGGGTAAGGTTTGTTTTATAATACAAACCTTACCCCTTTCTCTATTTACCATTAATCCTTCTTTACTATTAATTTTTCAATCGCTTTTATTATTAATCCTATCAGTAATATGTATAGGGCACAGATTAAGAGCGCATTCCAAAATCCTAAATTAAATTCTTCATGAAGGAATTTATTAAGCAAAGAATAAATTAAGACACTATTTAATATTCCGAGGTCACTCTTCCATTTAAGTTTTGAGAAGTATAAAACGCCATATAAAACGCTAAATAAAATAATACAAATTATAATGATATAGCTATGCATATATTTACAATTTATCCTTATTAACCATTACATTTTCAGCGTAAACTCAAACTTCAATCCGCCCCCTTCGTTCTGGCTAACACGTATCGTGCCTCCATGCAGAAGCACGGCGTTCTTGACTATGGCGAGCCCCAGGCCGGTGCCTCCCATCTTGCGCGAACGTCCCTTGTCCACCCGATAGAAGCGCTCGAAGAGGCGCGGCAGGTGTTCGGCGGGCACACCAACGCCGTTGTCGGCAAAGGTGAATGTCCACTTGGCTGAGTCGTCCTCGTCGCTTATGTCCGACCCAACAAGACCGGCATCGGGACGCTGTGCCGTAAGAGTTATGGTAGTGCCTTCGCCCGCATAGGCAATGGCGTTGTCGGTGAGATTGCGGAACACGCTGTAGAGCAGACTCTGATTGCCGCGCACCACGATGTTGTCGGGCAGACGGTTGTCAAATGTCATGTGCTTCTGCTGAAGCTGCAGGGCAGTCTCCTTCTGGATGTTCTGCACCATCTGCGATATGTTTACATTATCGGTGCTCGTCATCTCGGGCGCGTCATCCATGCGGTTGAGCGTAGAGATGTCATGCAGGAGCGACGTGAGGCGCTGGCTCTGGGCATAGCAGCGACCAAGGAACTGCTCGCGCATCTGGTCGTTGATGTTGGGATTTTCGAGTATTGTCTCCAGATAGCCCTGGATGCTCGCCACGGGGGTCTTGAGTTCGTGGGCTATGTTCTGCGTCAGCTGGCGCTTGAGCATGTCCTGTTCGCGCCGTGTCGACTGCAGGCGCTTGTAAATCTTGATGATGCGCTCGGCTATTTCGCCCAGCTCGTCGGCTGGGAAGACGATAAGGTCTTCGGTATCGAGCGACTCACCGTGGTCGGCGCGTGAGGCAAAAGTACGCAATTTCTGTATATTATCGCCCAGGCGACTGGTGAATCGGTAGAGCACTACGGTGAGCAGAAGTATCGTTATGACGGCAAACCAAATGTAGTGCTGATCGGCCTGCAACGAACGGGCGAGGTCGCTGGTGTATGGCAGTGCCGAACGTATTACGATAGAGTCGTGCGGAAAATACGTGGCAGAATAGAAATAGTCGCTGTTGAACGTCTTGCTGCTGCGCTCCACGGTAGAGCCTGAGCCGTGCTTGAGCGCCATTGCCACCTCCGGACGCGAGGCATGATTGCTTATGTGCGAGTATTGCTTCAAGCGGCTGTCGTACACTACGCGTCCGTCGGGACGTATCAGTGTGACACGTAGGCGCGACATGTAGTGGCGGCGCACGTAATTGTTGAGCACCGTCTCCGAGCGGTCGGTCGTGTTGCTGTAGAACTCCGCCATGCGCGAGTTGTAGTCTTGCAGCTTCAGATTGAGCGTGTCTATCTTATACTGCTTCTCGCGTGTCTGCTGGAAGATGATGAACGACACGGCAAAGAGCAGAAACAGCGACAGTACACTGAAATAGAGTTTTGTTCCTACGGATATTCGCATAATATTATTGTTTTAACACGAATCGCACGAATCACACGAATCATTCCATTGCTGAATTCGTGAGATTCGGGATATTCGTGGTGAATTGCTTCATTGAGTCTCAACACGAATCACACAAATTGCACGAATTGTACGCTTGCTGAATTCTTGAGATTCGGAAAATTCGTGGTGAATTGTATCCTTGAGTCTCAACACGAATCACACGAATTACACGAATCGTTACATTGATGAATTCGTGAGGTTCAGGATATTCGTGGTGAATTGCTTCATTGAGTCTCAACACGAATCACACGAATTGTACGTTTGCTGAATTCGTGAGATTCGGAAAATTCGTGGTGAATTGCATCCTTGCGCCTTAACACGAACCACACGAATTACACGAATCATTCCATTGCTGAATTCGTGAGATTCGAGACATTCGTGGTGAAGGTCATGCTTGAGACTGAACACGAATCGCTCGAATAACACGAATCGTTACATTGATGAATTCGTGAGATTCGGGATATTAGTGGTGGAGGTCATGCTTGAGACTGAACACGAATCACACGAATAACACGAATCGTTACATTGCTGAATTCGTGAGATTCGAGACATTCGTGGTGAAGGTCATGCTTGAGGTTTAGGAATCGAAGTAGTAGCCGAAGCCGAGGCGTGTGACGATACACTTGGCGAAGCGTCCTATCTTCTTGCGGAGTCGAGTTATGTTGACATCGACGGTGCGATCAAGCACAAGCACATCCTTAGGCCAGATGCGCTCGATGAGTTCCTGGCGCGAGAACACGCGGCCACGCTCGTCGAGCAATAGATGGAGAAGTTCGAACTCGGTCTTGGTGAAGGGGATGTCCTCGCCGTCTACGCTCACCGTCTTGCGGTCGAGGTTCATCACAATGCCTTGATATGAAAGGGTCTTTACCTCTTCCTCACCGTTCTCCTTGGCGGTGCGACGCAACACGGCACGCACGCGCACCATCACCTCACGCAGCGAGAAGGGCTTGGAGATGTAGTCGTCGGCACCGAGATTGAATCCCGTCACTGTGTCGTTCTCAGTGTCGCGCGCTGTGAGGAATATTATAGGAACCTGTGCTGTGGCAGGATTGTCCTTAAGCTGGCGCGCCATGGCAAATCCCGACATGCCGCCCATCATCACGTCGAGCAGCAGGAGGTCGAACGAGGCGATGTCGAGCTGCAGGGCGTCTTCGGCAGACGTGGCTGTCACGACCTCATAGCCTTCTGTCTCAAGATTGAACTTCAAGATTTCAAGCAGGTCCTGCTCGTCATCTACAACAAGTATGCGTGCATTCTGTTTCATTGTGCGATATGTTATTCTCTTTACGTTTGCAAAGATAAACATAATACTATTCACACGTATTGCGGAGGCGTTACATTTTCATTACAAATGCAAAATCGTCGCATTTTTTTCTTTTATCTCAAATGTTTTTGTAATTTTGTCGCAAAATAGACTCGTCTACCAACATGATGTAAGAAAAGACATAATAATTAAAATAAAATGATACCACATGAAACAGAAGAAATTTATTTTGCAGGAGAGTGAAATCCCAACGCAATGGTATAATATCCAAGCAGACATGCCTAATAAACCATTGCCTCCATTGAATCCTAAGACCCACCAACCTCTCAGTGCTGATGATCTTTCACATATATTCAATAAGGAATGTTCCAAGCAGGAATTAGACCAGGAGCATGCGTGGATAGATATTCCTGAAGATGTATTGGAGAAATACACTTTCTATCGTTCTACTCCACTGGTTCGTGCTTATGCTTTGGAAGAAGCTTTAGGTACTCCAGCTCATATCTATTTCAAAAATGAGAGTACCAACCCATTAGGTTCGCATAAGATCAATTCTGCTCTGCCTCAGTGTTACTATTGTAAGCAAGAGGGTGACACGAATGTCACAACAGAAACAGGTGCTGGTCAGTGGGGTGCAGCTTTGTCTTATGCAGCAAAACTCTATGGATTGGAAGCGGCTGTCTATCAGGTAAAGATAACCATGCAGCAAAAACCATATCGTTCCAGTATCATGCGTACCTTTGGCGCTACAGTAGAGGGTTCTCCTTCGATGAGTACAAGAGCTGGTAAAAACATCATTACTCGTGACCCTCATCATCCTGGTTCATTAGGAACTGCTATCAGTGAGGCTGTAGAGTTGGCTACAACAACTCCTGGTTGTAAATATACTTTGGGCTCAGTGTTAAATCATGTGGCTCTCCATCAGACTGTCATTGGCCTGGAGGCAGAAAAGCAGATGGCTATGGCAGGTGAGTATCCTGATACTGTGATAGCTTGCTTTGGTGGCGGTAGTAACTTTGGTGGAATTGCCTTCCCTTTCATGCGTCATAAGATTAAGGATGGAAAGAATACAGAATTTATTGCAGCTGAACCGGAGAGTTGCCCTAAGTTGACCCGTGGTAAATTTGAATACGACTTTGGCGATGAGGCTGGTTATACACCATTACTTCCAATGTACACCTTAGGTCATGATTTCAAACCTGCGAATATCCATGCTGGTGGTTTGCGTTATCATGGCGCTGGTATGATTATTTCTCAGTTGATTAAGGACGGATATATGCATGGTGTTGATATTCCTCAGTCTGAGTCTTTCAAGGCAGGTATGCTTTTTGCACGTACAGAAGGTATTATTCCTGCGCCAGAGAGTTGTCATGCTATTGCTGCTACTATTCGCGAGGCTATGAAGGCAAAGGAAGCTGGAGAAGCAAAGGTGATTCTGTTCTGTCTGTCAGGACATGGACTTATTGATATGCCTTCCTATGAGAGTTATATCAATGGCGACTTGCATGACTATGCTGTTTCTGATGATGAAATCAAGAAATTCCTTGCAACAGTTCCAGAAGTTTAAAGAATGAATCAATTCACAGTTCGTATGAACCTTATATTTTGACTTGCGTCAACAAAAATAAGCAAAAAACCAAGTTTTAGGCGTGTTGTTTGCGTACACAGCCATTCTTTTCTACCTTTGCAGTGCAAAAAGGATAACAGAGTAATTAAAGAAAACAGTTTAACTTAAAGGTAAAAAGATTATGGTATCTATGGTAATTTTCGGCTTTCTTGCAATTACAATTGCTCAGGCCGTGAGCGTGGCAAACAAGATTGACACGCAAAAATAAAAAGAATTTGGTAAGTTGTTAAATAAAAAAACAGCGGGTTAGCAAATGAGCTAATCCGCTGTTTTTTGTTTTTATTATTCTATTGCGTTATTGTGCTTCGCCTCTGAACGTAGACGCTGGCAGAGCATCGCCATTGACAAGATTGGCTCGGGTGAACGGTTGCCATCCATAGCGTACGTAGCGCGGATGCTTCACCTCGGGCGAGGTCAATCGAACGGTGCTTCCCGATACGACGGCTGTGGCTGGATAGTACATTCCCTCCACTTCGGCTATCTCGAAGGTAGACGGCGACTTGCCGTCGGATGTGGTGAGACCATCGGCATAGTCGAAACTTACGACGAGCGCATCAGCCTCACGCACCACTGCTTTATATACGGGACCCGACGGGGTGATGGTCTTGCCGTAAGTCTTGCAGAGCGCCCAACGTGCCAGACGCTCGCCTACGGGCAGTTTGCGCTTGGGATGAACGTCGAGCGAGTCGCCGCAATCGCTTGTCACTGCCATGCCTGTATTGTCGATGTGCTTCATCAACTCAAGCTGGCTGTAGCGGAACCACGGCCATGACGGACGGTTGAGACTCGACAACTGCACGAAATAGAACGGCATTGTCGGGTTGCTCCAATTGGTGCGCCAGCTGTCGACAAGCAACTTGAACAATTCTGAATGGGCATCCATGTTGTGGGCGTTCGACTCGCCCTGATACCATATCACGCCCTTGATGGGGTATTTCTGCAACGGAAGAATGCCGCTCTCGAAGAGATAGCACGGCTCGTAGGGGTGGCGTCCGAGACGGGTGTTGTCGTTGGTGAGGTTCTTGGCGGCACGTCCGCGCACCCAACCCTGTATGAAGTCGTTCTGAAGCCAGTTGCGCAGTATGGCGGGGAAGCGGGTCTCAAGCGTGTTGCGGTCGACCCACGATTCGGTAGGCGATCCGCCTATAGCATTGCAAATCAATCCTACGGGCACACGGAGCGAATCGCGCAGCATGCGTCCATAATAATAGCCAATGGCTGAGAACCACTTGGCGTTGTCGGGCGTAGTGGGTTGCCATGTGGTGGGGCGATAATACTGCAAGTGATTGAGCGAGTCGAGACACGAGGCTGGCCACGCCACATCGTAAGTCTCCCAACGTCCCTTCATGTCGTAGAGACGGAGCTGTGGGTCGTTGGCGCTGTTGATGTCGCGCTTGTAGCTCTCTGCCTGGCACAGCATGAACGCCATGTTCGACTGACCAGAGCACAGCCACACCTCGCCGACTGCCACATGACGGTATACATTGGTCTGTCGGCCAGCCTTGACGGTGAGCGTCAGGTCGTCGGCTGCCTCCATCGGCTTTAGCATGGCGCACCACTTGCCCTGGTTGTCGGCTGTGGCTGTAGCGGTCTGATTGCCGATGCTTACTGTTATCTTCTCGCCAGCGTTGGCTGTGCCATGTATGTCAAGGGGCACGTTGCGCTGCAATACCATGTAGTCGGTGTAAAGTTGCGACATCTGCAATCCGCCATAGTTGCCCGTAATGCCGCCGTACACGGTCTTGGCAAGTATGCCGGCTCCCTCGGGATTGGGATGTATGGCGTCGGGAAGGAGGTTGGGATAGGGATACAAAGGCTCGTGGAAGTCGATAAGCTCAGCTCCGCTAAGACGTGCTACGGTCTCTATGGCGGATTGAATCTCGCCGTGCCATTGCTTAGTGCCTGATATAAAACGTGGATGGCGGTCGGCTATCGGAGTCATGCGTGCCAAGATGAAGCGCACCTTAGGATTGGCTGCACGCAATGAGTCCATTATAGAAAGGTAGTCCTTGACAAACTCGTCGCGATAGTTGGGCCAGTTGCGTGGGTCGGTATCGTTGATGCCAAGATGAATGACGGCAATGTCGCCCTTGAAAGCAAGCGCCTCCTTAAACTCCTTCTGCACCACATAGGGACGATGGCCGTGATAGAGCAGCGTGGCTCCAGGCTTGCCGAAATTGCCCACTACATACTTGTCGCCCAGCATACGCTGAAGCTGCGATGGATAAGAGTCGCGGGCACGGTCCTCAATACCAGTGCCGTAGGTGATACTATTGCCTACGCAAGCCACACGTATGGGCTGCGCCTTCAGCTTCTTCTTGCTTGCTGCCGACGCAGGAGCGGCCAACAAACTGAATACTCCAAGCATCATAGCCGGGAGCATAGCATGTAAAATCATTCGCTTTAAGTTCATAGTAACAACGTAGTTTTTAAAGTTTTTCGGTTTGTTCTTTACGATTCTGCAAAGTTACATAAAAACTACTGAAAAAGATTCCTACTTCATTAAAAAATTAATAAAACCAATATATTATACAACGTGATAAGCCAATGTTATACAACGTGATAAGCCTATATATATAATGTATAATAACAGCCTATCGACAGCGAAATATTTGTTATCGCACACACCAATAAGTGCTATCTAAAAGTAAATTAAATTCACCAAAAACTCAAAATTTTATTTGGTTGGTAAAAGTAAAAAAGCTATATTTGCGATGTCAAAGTGACACAAAGTAAGTAACGTAATATACTACAATAAAACTATTAAACAACTTAAAACCTTATCGCTATGAATGTTGAAAAAATAATGCACGATCTCGAGGCAAAGCACCCGGGCGAAGCCGAATACTTACAGGCAGTGCGCGAAGTATTAATCTCAGTAGAGGACGTGTACAACAGTCATCCTGAGTTTGAGAAAGCAAAGCTCATCGAACGACTCGTAGAGCCGGAGCGCATCATCACCTTCCGCGTGCCTTGGACAGACGACAATGGTGAGGTACACGTAAACATCGGCTACCGCGTACAGTTCAACGGCGCCATCGGCCCGTACAAAGGCGGCTTGCGTTTCCATCCGTCAGTGAACCTCTCTATCCTGAAGTTCCTCGGATTCGAGCAGACATTCAAGAACGCGCTCACCACTCTGCCGATGGGCGGAGGCAAGGGCGGCTCTGACTTCTCTATCCGTGGACGCTCCGACGCTGAAGTTATGCGTTTCTGCCAGGCATTCATGACTGAGCTCTATCGCCACATCGGTCCTGATGAGGACGTTCCCGCAGGCGATATCGGCGTAGGCGGCAGAGAGATTGGCTATCTGTTCGGCATGTACAAGAAGCTCACCCACCAGTATCAGGGCGTGCTCACAGGCAAGGGTCTGGAGTTCGGCGGCTCACGCATCCGTCCTGAAGCTACCGGTTACGGTGCTCTCTACTTCGTCAATCAGATGATGGCTACTCGCGGACTCAGCCTTAAGGGCAAGACCGTTGCTATTTCTGGTTTCGGCAACGTAGCATGGGGTGCTGCCAAAAAGGCTACCGAGCTTGGCGCTAAGGTCATCACATTGTCTGGTCCCGACGGCTACATCCTCGACGAGGCAGGCATCGAGGGCGACAAGATTGACTACATGCTCGAACTCCGCTCGTCTGGCAACGACGTATGCCAGCCGTACGAGGACGAATTCCCCGGATCTAAATTCGTAGCAGGAAAGAAGCCTTGGGAAGTTAAGGCCGACATATACTTGACATGTGCTACACAGAACGAGCTTAACGGCAATGATGCCGAGACCATCCTGGCACACAAACCTGAGTGCGTAGCCGAGGTTTCGAACATGGGATGTACAGCTGAAGCTGTCGAGAAGTTCGTTGCTGCAGGTCAGCTCTTCGCTCCTGGCAAAGCTGTCAACGCTGGTGGCGTAGCTACTTCTGGTCTTGAGATGACTCAGAACTCTATGCGTCTGAGCTGGAGCGAGAAGGAAGTTGACGAGAAGCTGCACTACATCATGCACTCTATCCACGAGCAGTGCGTCAAGTACGGCAAGCAGCCTAACGGCTACATCGACTATGTTAAGGGCGCTAACATCGCTGGCTTCATGAAGGTGGCCAACGCTATGATGGCTCAGGGCATAGTATAATCACTTGATGATAGGTAACTCTAAGATATTAAAAAGAACATTTCTGACACTGGCTGTGGCAATAACAGTTGCCGCAGCCAGTTCGCAAATACAGCACGGTAAGGCTTCGTTCTACTCAAAACGAGCCACCGGCTCACGTACAAGTAGCGGTGAACGACTGCATCACGACAGTCTGACATGCGCACATCACACACACCCGTTCGGAACTTTGCTCAAGGTGACCAACGAACGTAACGGGCGTGAGGTAATTGTGCGCGTTACTGACCGCGGTCCGCACTCACGTGGACGCATCATCGACCTCTCGCACGCTGCAGCCAAAGAGTTGGGCATTATCAACCAGGGCGTAGCTGTGGTAAAGGTAGAACCCGTAAGAAAAACCAAAGTTCCATTCAAGCCCGAGCCAGAGAGTATTCCTGAAATCGATTTTGAAATCACCGAATACACTCTACCTGCCAGTGGCGTCCTACACTTCCCTGCTTACGGCAAGACAACCCAGCAATTAAAGGGTGCCGACAACAAATCCACTAAACCACAAAAGGAAGTTGACGGTAATAAGAGCCAAGAAAAGAAGGAAGCCAACAGCAAGACTATCCAAGAGAAAAAAGATTCTGATAAAAAGACCGTTCAGCCCAAAAAGCGTTCAAACGTTCGCCATAAAAGCAAGGCGAAAGGCAAAAGAAGAACTGTCAGAAGGAAATAAAAAAACACCACGAATTCCACTAATCGCACGAATCGTTATTATTCATTATTCGTGCGATTAGTGGAATTCGTGGTGAAATAGAATTAATTAGCGTTGCGTATCAACCTTTACAACCGTAATATATGAAATCGGACGTCCGTCCTTCTGCGCTGACACCATCAGGCGTATTTGTCCGTCCTTAATACGGCGGTCGGCCTTTACTGTGGCTGTATAGCGCAAGCCCTGTCCAGGCATGATATTCTCTACACGAACGCTCGGCGAGATGTATATCCGTTTGTTGGCATCGGCCTCAACTACAGTAGGCATAAAATTGTAGATAGGCGACTGCGTGTTGTTGTAAATCTCAAACACCACACGTCCTATCTCACCACCATTCAATCGACCATCGCCGTCGGTATCAGTAAAGCGCACATTCTTTATAGTCAGCTTACCGGTAGCGGGGACACCTGAAGTAATCTGCTCTACACGACTCGACTCAATCGAAGTCTGATTCTCAGCAAGACTATTGCGTACTCCATTCTGATTGTTTTGGGGCGATACGCCAAAGTCAATGCGGTCGTCGCCAGAATTGGTCTTGTCAACCATATCATTCGGATTGAAGTTGTCTTGATTATTACCATATGTATATGTATCGTCACCATACTGACGCTGTACACCCTGCGACTGCTTCTGACGCTGTATGCGCTCATTACGACGCGACAACATCTCATACTGCTCCTGGCGCTGCTGACGTTCGGCAGCATCGCCCATAGCACCGCCTACGACAGCGCCGCCAGCCATACCTATGATAGTTCCGATATCGCTGCCACGCGGACCTCCGGCAATTCCTCCAATGGCTGAGCCCAATATCGCACCAAGTGAACTTCCAGCATAAGCACCAGATCCTGCACCCGTAGCACAACTGCTTACGAGAAGCACGGCACTCATTGCCAATACTATAGTTTTTTTCATCTTATAATCCTCCCTAATTGTTTTATTTGTCTTTTAGTCGGTTGTTGCAAATTTATATATTTCCAATATAAAAGACAATATATTGACTATAAAAGAAACATAAAACAATCAGTTAATATCCCAAATAGGCATTTTTATGCTACCTTTGCAACATCATAATAATCCATTAACTACTCATCATGGCACGTCACAACGAACTCGGCAAATGGGGCGAACAATATGCCGCTGACTATCTTCAAGACAATGGCTACGAGATTCTCGACCGCGACTGGCGTATTGGCCATCGCGACATCGACATCATTGCCCGTACTAACGACGGCACTACTATCGTATTTGTCGAGGTGAAGACACGCACAAGCGATGTTGTAAGAAAGCCCGACGATGCAGTCGACCTGAGAAAGATACGCAACATAGGCTATGCAGCCAACAACTACGTCAAAACCAAAGGCATTGTCGACATGCTGCGCTTTGACATTATCACCATCGTTGGCGACAACAACGACAACGCCCAACTCGAACATATCGTAGACGCATTTAATCCGTGTCTGGCTTTTTGACAGCAACTACACTACTATGAACAACCGACAGACTACATACGACAGCATGATGCAACGCGTGGCAATACATGACGACGAAGATGCATTCAAGTACATCTTCGACGACCTGTATGCACCACTGTGCATATACGCCCGACGTATGGTACCACTGGGCGTTGCTGAAGATATAGTACAGGAGGTGTTTGTAACGCTATGGGAAAGCCGCAAAGACATTGCAATTGAGACTTCACTGAAAAGTTAGCTGCTTACAGGCACACGCAACCGATGCCTCAACCAAATCAAACGCCAAGCGGTCCGCAACCGCTACAATTCATACGCCGCAGCCAACATTGACATAGAAGTGCGACCCGACGACCTGCTCAGTGTGAGCGAACTTGAACAACGGCTAGAACAAACACTCGCAAATATGCGCGAAGAGTGGCGTGTGGCTTTCGTAATGAGCCAGATGAAACACACCAAGACTGCTGATATCGCACAGCATCTGGGCGTATCGGAAAGGTCGGTGGAACGTTTCCGCAAGAAGGCGATGGCAGTAATCGAACGCGTTCTTTTTACTTAGTCCACTTCTTGCGGAAAGCAAACTTCTTCACTTTCTTCATTTCCTTACTCATCCTATTCACCGTAGGTGCATAATCGGCATTGCCCGACACATTAGCGTTCTCGTCGCGGTCAGCATTATGGTCGAAAAGCATAGTATTTCCTGACTTCTGCCACTCGGCATAGTTGAAGCGATTGTCCTGCAAATTGTCGCCTCCCTGCCACTGAACGTACACTTCACGCTTCACACTACGCGACGGATTGCGCAGAATCGGGGTGAGACTCTTGCCATCGAGCTGCTGTTCGGGAGCGTCAATGCCGCAAAGATCGCATATAGTAGGATAAATATCAACCAGCTCAACCATCGACTTGCTCACACCCTTAGCCATTCCCGGCACACGAATCATAAGCGGAACGCGTGTAGCTGTGGTCATAAGGTTGTGCTTACCTACAAATCCGTGCTCGCCAAGGTTCCATCCATGGTCGCCAAATACGATGACAATGGTGTTATCGGCCATTCCTAATCGGTCGAGTTCGTCAATAAGCTGCCCAAACAAAGCGTCAACATAGCTCACACAAGCATAATATCCTGTCTTGACAAGGCGCAAAAACTCCTGGTCATCGGGAGTGCTTACGCAAGCATAAGCGTTAATCTCGCCTGAGTTCTGCACCTCTGGCGGCAGTCCCGTTGGGCGATACTGATTGGCAGCCATAGGCACAGCGGGATACATATCCCAATACTTCTTGGGTGCACAGAAAGGCAAGTGAGGTTTCCAGAAACCGCAAGCCAGGAAGAAAGGTTTGCCCATATCACGCAGACGGCGCAAGTCTACCAGTGTCTTTGCAAGCACATGGCCGTCGTCGTAAGCACTGTCGGGCACGTCAGCCGACTCGCAGAAGGGTCCGCGCATTGTACGCGGATTGATGTGTTTGCCCGATTCGCTGTTCAACCACAACTCCCAACGATTGTACTCAGCCCAATATACATCATAACCATCGGGATGCCAGCGCCAAGGAGACTCGCTCCAAGAGTCGGCATGGTCCTCGATGTGGTGCATTATCTTGCCGTTCGACACGGTGTGGTATCCATGCGAGGTGAGCCAACCGGAAATAGGTATGGCGTCAGGAGCATCAACGCTCGCCTTACATGTATAGTCGATGAAGCGTGTAGGATAATTTGGATACATTCCGGTGAGCACACTTGCGCGAGAAGCGCCGCTGACCGGTGCATTGCAGAAGGCGTTGTCGAAGAGAACAGCACCTTTGGCGAAGCAGTCGAAGTTAGGAGTATGAATATCCTTAACGCCATAACATCCCATTTCGGGACGCAAGTCGTCGGCCATAATAAAAAGCACGTTCATGTGCTTCTTATTTGCAGCTTTGGCATTTGCCTCAGCAGCCTGCATTGAAGCTACCGTGACACATACCATATAAAATAATGTCTTGCTGTTCATTATTATTTATTTGATTTGTTACATTTGGGATTTTGCTCAAGTACTTTTCAGTTCAACGCAGTATAAGTCTTTACAACCTGTCGACGCATGCCAAGGCGCACACTCTTGTACGCAGTTACAGTATCTATGCTGCGCATATCAGATAATTTGTTTGCTATGTCAGAGGCTTCTGTCCAAAGCCTTTGCATGTCTTTGTCTGTCATTTCTATTTAGGTCTTTATAATACTAAAAAGACAACAACGCAACCAAAAAGCGACAGAAAAAAGATGTTTTTTATGAAGAAATTAAAACAATAATGGAGTTGTAAAGAATCTGATAAAAAAAACGATAGGAGTTTATAACGAGTAAGTCATAAACTCCTACCGTTAGTCCGATCAATTATAGATGATGCAACGTTTATTTCAAATCAATTGCGTGTCCAACGCAACCGTTAGGTGCCTGCACATGCAGAAGGGCTGCAATGGTCGGCGTTATATCGGTCATGAATGTCTCACGAGTTGTGGCTCCATGCTTGATGCCCCACCCCATAAATACAAGAGGGATATGCGTGTCATACGGATTCCAGGCTCCGTGGTCGGTGCCCTTCATGCCGTGAGTGTAGAAGTTTGGCTTCAATACTACAGCTACGTCACCGCTGCGTTCACGATTGTAGCCGTTGACGATGCGTGTCCTGACATCGTCGGGAATGCTCTCGGTCATCGTCTTAGCCATATCGCATGCGTACAGCACGCAAGAGTCTTCCTTCAGAATGTCAACAACTGTCTGCTTGATCTTCGCGAAATCCAGATTATAGTCCTTGATGACATTCAGGTTGAAGAAAACCTGATAGTTCATCACCGTCTTCACCAGTTCGCCCACATTAGGATAAGCCTTTGCCAGTGCCACATTCAGCTTCTTGGCTGCGACAGCATCGTCCCATGTACCGGCAGGAATGCGACGGTCTTGCAGAAAACGGGCATTGTTCATCGCGCCGTGGTCGGCACTGAGGAACACAAGATAATTGCCCTTGCCTACCTTAGCGTCAAGATACGACAAAAAGTCGGCTATCGCCTTGTCGAGACGCAGATAAGTGTCTTCGGTCTCTATGGCATGCGTGCCCACCTGATGACCTATATAGTCGGTGCTCGAACAGCTAACGGTGAGCAAATCAGTCTCGTCGTCGGCCCCAAGCTGTTCGCCTTCGACGGCAGCCTTGGCAAAGTCGAGCGTCAGCGAATTGCCGAACGGCGTATTCCTTATTATATTATAACCGTACTTATTGTACAATGTAGGCAGATTAAGAGGCAGAGTAGCCTTAACACCATTCTTAATACCGTTTTCATAATCGTTATCGTCGGCAGTACTCTCTATATAAGTTGACTTATCGTAGAGTGTATTCCACTTCTTTGACAAGTAGCGGTCGGGCACACGTCCGCCATTGAACGTCTTCACCCATGAAGGCAGGTCATTCATATAATAGGTGCTTGTGATAAAGTTGCCAGTCTGGTCATCAAATCAGAAAGCACCATTTGGATTATGTCCGGCAGGTAGAATTGAGGCGCGGTCCTTCAGCGCTACGCCCACTACTTTGGCACATCCGTTGGAAGCTATCTTCATCTCGTCGCCAATAGTAGTGACCCACATGTTGCGAGGCGACATCAGTCCAGCATTGCTCGTAGTGCCGACAGGCTTTACTGTGGCGTCGTCTGTGCAATACGCCTTCTTGCCGTTCTTCACAAAATTGTTGCCTGCAATGCCGTGTATCGAAGGAACGCTACCCGTATATATACACGTATGACCTATTGCCGTTACTGAAGGCACATAAGGAATACGCGTGTTCTCGCACGAGAAACCCTCATTGAGCAAACGTCGGAAACCACCCTTAACATACCGTTTCTGATAACGGTAGAGATAGTCCCAGCGCATCTGGTCGACAACAATGCCAACTACAAGTTTCGGGCGTTCTACTGTAGGCGTATTGACCGGTTGTGCCGATACACGGCAACATCCTGTCAATGCCATAACGACAAATAAGGTAATATTCTTCATTCTTCTGTTCATGAAATATCTGTTACATCATTTTCTAAGTGCAAAGATATCGGTAGGGTGTTACTATTGTGTTACAAGAAAATGAATAAGATATAAAAATAAAGGTAAATATCCCCGTTACTTTAGGGAAAACCATACTATGCTTTATGGTTTTTCCCTTGTTTCGCTTACTTGAATGCACTATCTTTGCAGTATAAATAAAAGCAGTAATAACCCTTAAAACAAATTGGATTATGAAACGTACATTATTAGCAATTGTAGCCGCATTCGTGATGATAACATCAACAAATGCACAGCGACTCACAGATATTCAGGCAGAGGCTCGCTTCATCACCGACAAGATGATTGTTGAACTTGGACTGAACAGCGTTCAGCGCAACAGCCTATTGAACATCAACCTCAACTACCTTGACGGCATACGCAGCTATCGCGATATCGACGCCTACGGATGGCACTATCGCAACAGGCAACTCAAACGCATGCTCACCGCCAGACAATGGAAGCGGTTCAAGGAGGCTTACTACTTCTACCACCCTATCGGTTGGAACAACAACACTTACATCTACAATATATATAACAAGTACCCCAAGCACAACTATCGTCCCGACCACCCACACTATTACGGCAAGCCGGGCAAACCGTATAAGTACGACAAGAAGTGGAAGCACGACAAGAAGCGCTATGACCACGACTACAAGTACGACAAGCACTACAAGAAGAGCAGACGAGAGTTCAACAACAACTCACGCGAGACTATCACATGGCGAGAGAAAATGAGAAAAGACTTGATGAACGGTGCAAGATAAAGCAGTTCAAACATAAAAAGCGGTATAGGAATGTTGTCAAACAATTCCTATACCGCTTATATTCAACGCCTTAAGCTATTTACATAGCTTTTTGAGCGATTAGTATTCGTCCTCGTTGAAGAGGGACAAGGCGTATTGAATATCAAGTGATTATATTGCCGTGTCAACCTTTTCGATCATTTTATTTCGTAGTGAAAAACCGTAAAAGGTGGAGCGGTACACATAAATCTATCATGCGAATGAGATCTCCATTATATTAATGTTCAGACGCTTCTCTATCTCCGCTATACTCTTGAATGAGAAGTTTGTATGACCAGACAATATCTTGCTGACATATTGCGGAGAACAAGCAAGACGCGCTGCTATATCGGCACGCGAGAGTTTATGCTCTTGCATATAGTCAATAATCTTCATGGCAATGCCTTGCGACCACTTTAGCCACACTTCATTGTCCTGTCTCCACTTCGCTTCTTCTGCAAAAGTTGAAGGCTAGCTACTGAGATTTCTCTCAAAGATTTTTAATGTTGTTTCTTTTACCATCTGTGCTAAATATTTGATTACAAAGACATTCTTTCAAAAGAAAGTAATTTCGCAAATTTTGCTTCTATATTAAAAATGTCATCACCAGTCCAACTATGAATGTATCTTAGGCTTATCCCACAATCCATTCCACTCTTGTCTTTTATAGTATCTATCAACAAATCCGCATGGTACGAAAATGTATCAATGGATTTTTTATTTGTAGGAAATCTTCTTTTTACATTTTCAAATAATAGTTCTACAAATCCGCCAGGGAACATAGTTGAAAATCCCATTCCTTCAAGAGAGTCACAAGACAAATCGCATTCCTGACATAGTTTTAATTTGCAGTTTTTTCCATCATAACATATATCTTCTATTGAATCTGAAGCAAAACGACTTTTCGTTTCTGAAAGAAATGTTCTTAGCAAATCATATCCTTCTATAAAGTTTTTTGTATTAGGTCGAATATAAGTTGAAACATCCATCTGATTAACATTTATTGTTTTGTATCATGCTTTAATTTATTTGCCATAAAATCCGTTTGGACTCATCTTTGCCCAACAAAGATACATTTCCTTGTAATTGTCCTTTATAAATTCACGTATTACACGAATGTCTTTATCGGTAAGTATGCCACGTGCCTTTACTATGGTATCACCATTGCCTTTTACAAAAAACTTCGCGGAACCTATTTCGGTCAGTTTCCTGTCACTGGCATGTACGTGCATAGCTTCAATGACGCAATGCGAAGTGAAGTAAAGAAAGTATCCAGAAACTTTGAAATCAAAATATTTAGGCATACGACTCCTCCATGTATTTCTGATTCTTCTTCCAATAGCCTTCAACGATACTTAATTCCACATCGTCCATTGTGGTTTCCAATACCTCACCTTTTGGAGACATAAGCAATGCGTGATGTGGTTCTTTAAGGTCTAACACACGTATGTTGAAGTCGTCTGTCTTCGAAAATGCATAGCCGCAAACTATCATGTCTGCTGCGGAACTCACCTTTAATAAATCGTCATTGTTCATAGTCTCCGATTTTTACAGTTTGGATGTTTTTTAAGAAAGTCTCTGGCTTGATATAGAGGTTCTTGAGTATTGGCACCAAGTCAATATACTCTTCCGTTATGCCCATACCCTCATAGTCTGCCATAACTACTATATAGCCGTCATCCCACGATTTTACGTCCACATACTTTTTCAATATGCTTGGAGTGCGGAAACGAATGTTGTAGTCGGCATATCTGAATGAAGTCATGTCGCCTTGGTTTGACAACACTGCTTGGTTCTTTGCTTCTTGTGTATTCATAAGTTCACCTCCTTATTCAATACATTGATACATGTTTTATACAAAGGTAGTGCATTTACTTTAAAAACAAACATATATCCCGACTTTTCTCCGAAAAATAAAATGATCACAAAAGGAAGTCGGCGAAACGACGCAGTTATTGATCATTTAATTCTCCGAAATAGCCCCATTTGGCAAGTTTATTATGCGGTAAAAGGACGAAAAAAGCGATATAGGAATCTCGCGCAGAAATTCTCATATCGCTGATATTCAATACTTTGAGTCTTAAAGGCTCAACAATAAGCGATCAATACTCGTCCTCGTTGAAGAGGAAATCCTCCTTTGTGGGATAATCTGGCCACAAATCCTCGATACTGTCGTATACATCGCCCTCATCCTCTATCTCCTGAAGATTCTCAAGCACTTCGAGAGGAGCGCCAGAGCGCATTGCATAATCTATAAGTTCATCCTTTGTTGCGGGCCAGGGTGCGTCTTCCAGTTTGGAAGCCAATTCAAGTGTCCAATACATAGTCTAAAGTTTTTTACGGTTCAAAATTTAATGTTTTTCAAAGAGGCATTCTTTCGTTTTGACGATGCCATTTTAATGAGACAATAGGATTATAGCCGAATGCCTCTTGTTTCAACTGCAAAAATAGTAAATTTTGTATTATTTGCAAGTAATATAGAGTTTTTTTTCGCCGCAACCTTCAATAAAGTTTAAATATAAAGCCAAACTGAAAAAATAGTCAGACAATCGGTTGAGAAATCGCATTGTCAACGCATCTATATCAACGTCACGACTCAATGCCACTAACCTGCGCTCCACTCTTCGACATACTGTACGGCACACGTGCGACTGCGCTGATTTGATACATCCACCAGGTAAAACGAAAGTATCAATGCTTGGAATAGCAGCTTGCAAATGGTCAATCTCCTGTTCCAATCGTGCCAGTTCGACATTGCTCAAACAGCTCATACCATGCACTTCTTTACCTACTCGCCAACTACCCTCAATTCCCGATGAAGATATTGTAGCTCCAACAATGAAAAGTCTGGCCTGTATCTCATCCAGCAATTCTGTAACATCATTATCTACCATTGTCGAGAGTAAACCTATATGGGCATTCAACTCGTCAATTTCGCCACTCACCTCAATGCGAATGTCGTCTTTCATTACTCGGCGACCGCCATAAAGCGACGTTGAGCCATCATCACCAAGCTTAGTATATAATTTCATATCGTAGGTTCTAAAAGTTTACAATATAATTGTTCTTGAAGCGCTTTCGGTCGAAAAAAGCTATTCCAAGATAATACAAATCGTAGCTTACACTTGTAAGATTGCTTTCATGCAATGTCTGCCAAAGTCGTTTGGCTGTGTCATTGTAGCCTATATCCTCAATAATAAATAAAGTACAGTCGTCAACGTGCTTTAAAGCAACGTCAAGAATCGTGTCACATCCATCTATCGGACAAATACGCAGCACCTCAATTTTTGAGTTATCAATAACATGCTTAGAGTCACAAATATTCATTACTCGTGTGGCTTGACAACCTCGTTGCACATAAGTAGCAATATTGTCGTCACGTCGACAGTAGTCAATCCACAGTGAAGCCTGACGGAAGTTCGCAATACGAAAATAAAGTTCCATACGCTTACGTGTCAGCAAGTCGATATGGGGCAGCTCCTTCCGCAATTCATCATAAGCATAATAAGGATAATGCTCGTTGATGACATAACGGATAAACCGATAAGCCGAAGGCGACTGCACGCCAAAACCGCGGCAATACCTTATACGGCGTAGCCAATGTAAATAACGCTGAACTTTATTCATAGCGACAAAATTAATAAAATAATGTAAACAAGCCAAAGAACACTGCTAAATAATAATGTATAGCGTGTGCAAAGGTAATGTTCTGCGCAAGCGATGTCAAGAAATACGGGCATAAAAAAAGGTCTCCAAAGTCGTTAGACCTTGAAGACCCAAGTAAAAGAAGGCAGCCACCTACTCTCCCGCATTGCATTGCAGTACCATCGGCGCAAGCGGGCTTAACTTCTCTGTT
>NZ_JADYTS010000002.1 GCF_021531355.1 Leyella stercorea
GACGTAGATAGGCTGCAGGTGTAAAGACAGCGATGTCAAAGCCGAGCAGTACTAATTGCCCGAGACTTTCTTCAAAGTAGTCGTGCTTTCAGTTGTTGACAAGTTTAACGACAGTTTTTGCTAATCAATTTGTCTATCTTATACGTGAGCAAATCGGAATTCCACATTCCACACTCAACCTTCAACATTGAGTTTTTTGCTCCGCAAAAAACTTTAGGCGGTTATTGCGGCGGTGTCCCACCTCTTCCCATTCCGAACAGAGAAGTTAAGCCCGCTTGCGCCGATGGTACTGCAATGCAATGCGGGAGAGTAGGTGGCTGCCTTCTTTACTTGAGGTCTTCAAGGTCTAACGACTTTGGAGACCTTTTTTTTGTATTTGACTTAGGTGTATATGTGATTGGTTACCAAATAATGTTAATTGGCTACTATTTCGATTGTTGTTTCAATAAAAAAGAGTATCTTTGCATCGTAAACAAATGTATTGAATTATGGTTGTAGTTAGCACAAGGGACTTTCGCACTAATCAGACTAAGTATCTGAATTTGGCAAAAGCAGGAGAGCACGTAGTCCTAAAATCGCGTGCTGGCAGTTTCCGCATCTTCCCCGATGACGGAGGTGATACCATTGACGCACCGCGCGACTTGATGAAAGAACTCAGAAACGCTTTGACGGAGGTAAAGGAAGCCATTGCCGGAAAACGTAAACTTCAATCTGCTGATAGTTTGCTCGATGAGTTGTAATATTACAGTATCGGTTTCTGACGATTTTGCAAAAGAAGCAAAACGACTCGCAAAGAAATATCATAGTTTTAAACAAGACTACAAGGAATTTCTTGATAGTATCAAAGAGAACCCTCTGCAAGGCGATGAGATTACAAAAAACATACGCAAAATCCGTATAGCTATCAAATCAAAAGGCAAAGGTAAATCTGGTGGAGCAAGAGTCATCACGTTCAATGTTCTTACCAATGTCGAAAATGGTCAGGTTGTTTTCCTTCTTCTCTATGATAAAGAGGATGCTTCAACCGTCAAAGTCAATGTTGTCAAGCAACTTGTTCAAGACATGGGATTTGATATTGAATGGAACCTATAATGAAGCTGTTGGACTCTGACGAATTCCAACAGCTTCTTGTCGTATATTTTCGGAGAGTAAGCCCTAATAGCGGGAATTACATAGCCAAGGGCAAGGGTGTTCACCGTGAGGTGGAATCTGAAAGAAGCCGGCGGCAAACATCTGACCTAACGTACAGAAACTTCATATAAGGCATTTGACCATGGATGAGATTGCAACACAAATCAAAGTCCTATAGCTATTCGGAATGGTTGGTGTAAATGAAGTGGGTATAAGATGGAAAGAATAAGCCCTTATCCGAGGAGGTCTCACGGACATGGCGATTAGTTGCCTTTACGAAAGTCATACCTCGCCAACATGAAACGCTTCCTTATGGAAACAGATGAGTGGCTAAGGCGACGGCTACGTATGTGTATATTGAAGTCGTGGAAGAGGGTGAGAACGAGGATTGCCAACTTGGTAAAGTGTGGTATAGACAAATACCAAGCTTACATGTGGGGCAATAGTCGTTTGGGTTATTGGCGCATAGCTGGCAGTTATATACTATGCCGTGCGATTACCAACGAAAAGTTGAGCAGGGCAGGCTATGCTACATTGATGGGTTCATACATCGAATGGTGCCCAAAGTAGGAACCGCCGTATGCGGAACCGCACGTACGGTGGTGTGAGAGGTCGGAAAACGAAAGTTGGAGAAAAACTACTTCGTTTTTCTCCTACTCGATTTGTCATGTGCATAAGTCTTCCCATGAGTCTTCTCCGCCTCTTTGATAAGAAGACTCATGGTCTAACATGCTCACAGTGAGCTTCTTAGCTAAAAAAATGACACTTGTGACACATTTTCCCAACAATAAAATTATTTATAAGTTTTTTGAGAGAATTAGTATTCAATTCAAATATTTAATGTATATTTGCAGCGTAAGCACCTACATGACCTATTTAATAACTCAAATATTAGCTTATGAAACACTTTGATGTTTTGAGAACTTTGTTCTTATTTTTATTCGTGTTGTTAGTTTATGGTTGTTCTGATATTTTACCAGAACAGGAGGGCTATGCATGTGGTACAATAACTCGGGCAATTGTGTCTGACAACTTTTACTATTATTATAAAGGTAAAAAAGTGCCTCTACAGATAAATCCCAACATGAGGTACGTGGTGACAAAATCAGAAGATCCACAGTCAAACGTTGCAAATTATTCCACTTCTTATTTTGTTAATGTATCGAAAGGTATAAATGTAGACATGTATTCTGAGAAAAATAACATAGACAATATGAAGAAAAATGAGGATGTTGTTTCTGTGGAATATGTCGTTGGTGATAGTATACCAGTGGCTTTGTCGAACCTGTTTTATGTAAAGTTAAAGAGTCAAAGCGATTTGCCTTTGCTTGAAAGTGAAGCGAAAAAAATAGGTTGTATTGTGGAGCATGCTGTGGAAACTGATTCTCGATGGATAAGACTGTCTAACAATAAGGAATCTATATTTGAATCGTCTCTTGATGCCTCTAATTATTTATATGAAACGGGGCTCTTTGATGATGTGGATCCTGGCTTTATTTTCAATTATCAATATAGCAGTACTCCAACAGATGCTTTATACAGTGAGCAATGGGGTGTTAAAAGCAACGCTGCAGACTTTGAAAAAGTATGGGAGACGAATAAAGGCAAACCATTTATAACAACTGCAATTGTGGATGGAGGAATCTATAAAAATCATCCCGATCTTGTTGGGGCAATGCATCCATATGCATATAATTGCTCTACAGGAGGAAGTAACACATCTGTCTCAAGACATGGAACGCTTATTGCAGGAATAATAGCTGCGCAACATAATTCAATAGGCATAGCAGGAGTTGCTCCAAATACAAAACTCATGGATATAAGTTGTTCAATGTCTGCAACTCCGACAATCAGTGAAGAACTCTCAAATGGCATAAATAATGCTTGGCAGCATGGGGCTGATGTCTTGAATTTATCTTTGGGAACTCAAGGTGGTGCAGGTTATGAAAATTTGCATAGTGCATTACTTGAAAACTCTTTAAATAATGCTTTGACAAAAGGTAGAAATGGCAAAGGGTGTATTGTCGTTGTCGCGGCAGGTAACAATCATATCATAGAATATCCAGCATCGGCTAATAGTGACTTTTTGGTTGTTGGCTCAATATCCTCAGATGGTAAACTCGCTGATAATTCAGGAAGAGGAAAACAGTTGGACGTTGTCGCACCCGGTGTTGGCATAAAGTCAACTGATAGCAATGGTGATTACTTCTCTGATGAAGGAACGTCATATGCTGCACCTTATGTGGCAGGATTGGCTGCTCTGATATTGTCAGAAGATTCTTCATTAACTCAAAAACAGGTGTGCGATTTGATAATTGCGTCAACAAAGAATGATTCATGGAATAAAGACTATGGGTATGGATGCATAGATGCTTACAAGGCAATGCAGATATTAAGAGGTACATATTTCGAAATTTTAAATAGAAGGGGTTTTTATAGTATTGCTTATGGAAATTCTGATTATTATGTCAGAACTTATCCTAATACTGGTATTAGTTGGAAATGCAGTGAAGGTCTTTCATTGCGTCTAAATCCGTCTACATATTCAGTATTTGTGGATCCAACTTTTGATAGTAGTAGTAAGCAAGTGTCTTTGTCTGCAAGTTTTAACTATAAAGGTTATCCAGTAAGTTTATTCACCGAATTCACAATGAGGAGAGACCCTATAATTTATGGAATAGAAAAAATGTACGTGTTTGCAGAGGATGGCAGATTGGACTATAAAATCAATTGTGCCGACCCTGACGCTAATGTGACAGTTTCTGGAGAAAATGTAATAGAATTTCCTTATGCTGGAGATGCTAATTATTCAGAACATCCTTCTATGTATTTTTCTGTAGAAACGACTTATTGGGATCATAATAAACAGCATGTGGTTACGATACAAACCAAAAATAAATATTCCGGTGACTGGCAAACATTTGTTGTTGAATAATATTATATTAATTTAAATTTAGGTGTTTATAGTAAAATTTGTTTAACGAGAAGTTTCTCATTCGACAATAATATTGTGAATGAAAACTTGAAAAATTAGAGTAATATGAGAAAATCAAAGATTTTAGTTGCCGCATTTGCGGTGTTGTCGCTAATGCTTGTTGGTGTTTGCACTTCTTGTTCTTCTGATGATGATGACTTCTGGAACGATGGTGACAGTAAGGAGTTGCTTATGGGGGATGAGGTCAGAATCGTGAATCCGTTAGAGATGCATTGCTCAGCCTCACACGACACGACAATGATAGCTTGCTTCTATAGTATGGAGGAGTTGGAAGCAGACCTCGACTATCGTACTGCCGACCAATGGACTACTGGTGTACCAGAACTTAAAAAGGAACTGCCGGATGTTGACTGGAGCAAGCAGACGCTTTTATTGGCAAAGCATTTCAGTAGATGTATTGTGACCTACAAGGATTGCAAGGTGCGTGAGAAGAAAGGCAAGTATTTGGTGGAGTTGTATTATACACCAACTCTGTGTCAGGCGTATGGTGGAATTGGTGCTTATATCGTCATTGACAAGCCAAACATTTCTGCAAAAAACATTTCCATACGTGGAATATCAGTACAACCGGAATAACCTTTATTGGAAGGTGTCAGAAAAAGCATAAATAGAAAAGGGTTCATCCGACATTTCGAGTGGTATGTGTATTACCGCTTTCACTGTTGCATCATATCCTGCTCCAGGATTGTTGTCGAGAACAATTGACGAAATATCCTTGGAGCTGAGTCTGCCGAGTTCTTCGTAGTCAATAAGTCTTTTGCCGTTGATGAATATCAGTGCTTCACCTTTGCCATATACGTTGTATTTCCCGTTATCAGCGTATACGCTCGGTATTTTGGTTATTACGTCGTTGGCAGTTCCTGCCTCACCCAAAGCCGTTCCCTTCACTTGTGCAATGAGTCCGCCGTCGTTCATTGAAAATATCTTGCGTTGGCCTTTCACAGTTATTCACTGCAATGAAGTGACAGATTCTTTAAAAATATGGTCGACCATTGTCCCTATTGTCGTTAAATACAAAATTATTAAGCTTCTTGTTGTTAAAACGACAATGTTGACAATGCTCGACAATAGGATAAGCAACATTGTCCAATGCTCCCATGATTATCATTAATAATATTGTCGACCATTGTCCCTATCGTCGTTAAATACAAAATTATCAAGCCCCTTGTTGTTAAAACGACAATGTTCGACAATGTTCGACAATAGTACAAACAACATTATTCAATGCTCCCATGATTATCATTAATAATATTGTCAATCATTGTCACTATTGTCGTTAAATACAAAAATATCAAGCTCCTTGTTATTAAATACAAAATTATCAAGCTCCCTTGTTGTTAAAACGACAATGTTCTACAATGTTCGACAATAGGACAAGCAATATTATCCATTCCCCACATGATTATCATAAAATCATTGTCAATCGAATATCATAAAATAATTGTCGACCATTGTCACTATTGTCGTTAAATAAAAAAATCAATCCCCTTGTCGTTAAATACAAAATTATCAAGCTCCCTTGTTGTTAAAACGACAATGTTCTACAATGTTCGACAATAGGATAAGCAACATTATTCAATGCTCCCATGAATATTATTAATAATATTGTCGACCATTGTCACTATTGTCGTTAAATACAAAAATATCGAGTCCCTTGTCGTGAAATAAAAAAGGAGATGCAAACAGTAAGGGGCAGAAGTATTGATAATAAGTGCTTCTGCCCCTTCGGGATGTCGTGCTTTGGCATTCAGCCCGTATTAGTTGTTTATAAGCTCAGACGACTCTTTTCGTCATTACCAGCACCAGTACCCTTGTATTTGCTGTTAGTAGGATTGAATCTGTAGCTGATGGTCAGTTTCACAGCTTGCGAATCGCTGTAGTTCCATTTGTAGTAACGAAGGCTTGTGCCGTAAATTATGAATGAGTTGCGGGCAGTGCGGAATATGTCCATGCCTTGTAGCTGAATGGTCCATAACTTGATGTTTTTTACCAAGCCTATGTTTATCTGCCAGCTGGGCTTCATCATTACAATATTGTTATTGCCGTATGTGTGGGTTATAACATCTGCAGACAACAGATAATTGTCTGGCAGCGACACCGTGTTGTGCAAGCTGGCAAATAGCAATGGATTGTTCAGTTTCTTAGTGCCACCCTGATATGGAATCTTCAGATTCTGTCCCATCAGAGACATGGCAAGTCGTGGCGACCAGATGCCGATACGTGGCGTAAGCGAGAGCGTAGCCGAGTATTTGTTGAGACTTGAACGGTTTGTTGTCGACATTACGTTTATCGGAGTATCAGCCTCGTCGAGCATCTCGACGGTATTTGTTATAGCATCGGTGACATGCTGGAAGCTGACATTCATGTATATCCATCGATAGGATGCTGACATGGTGATGTCGTGAATCATTTCCGGACGCAACAGCGGGTTGCCGCTTTCGTAAGTAAAAGCATCGTCGTATTGCATGTTGCTGCTGAGTTCGCGGTACGAAGGACGACGTGTCTTCATCGTATAGCCGACGTTGATGTTGCTCTTGCCTATAGGGAATGATATAGATGCGTTAGGAAACAGCTTGTCGTAGCTGCGGCTTTGACCTGCCACCCACACATCTTTCTCATAATAGTCGGACACGGTATGCTCATATCTCATTCCTGCTCTGATTTGTGCCTTTCCCAATGGTGTAGAGTAAGAGATGAAGCCGGCATATTTGCTTTCTTCTATATGGTCGTCGGTCGATGCAATAATGTTTTGCTCGTTGACGTATTTCTGTTGTCTGTCGGTGTAGATAAACTCACCGCCTACATCCATTTTTCCCCTGCCTATAGGATGTGAAACCACCAACTTTGAAGCTACCATAGTGTTGTCTTCGTTGTTTGTGCTGTTCACATTCTGCTTGCCCGACTTTTCGCTTTCCTGCTTTATGTTCTGTATACTTTTGGTATGACTTGCAATAATGTCGTTGTCGAACGCGATGTCCCATCTGCCTATTTTACCTCTATAATATATATTATTAAGGTGAGTGGGCTTGTTCTTCCGTCGTGTATCGTCGTCGTAGAGTATCGTTTGCAGAGGTTGACCGTTCTGTTTTACATCTTGCGACTGTATGATGTTGATCTTGTTGTTAGGTGAATGCGTCAGGCTATATGATATGCCGACCGTATGCTTGTCGTTGAATGAGTAGTTTATTCCAAGTTTTGGGCTTATTGAAGCGGTGTTTTTGCCAAGTATCTTTATTTCATTTTGCATGTTCCATGTGTCACCGTTCTTCCATGTCTCTTTAGTGTCCGACTGTTTCTGATAGGTTTGCGTGAAAGAGTAGAAGAGCGAGCCGAATATGTCGAGTCCGCCTTTGCGCCAGTTTATATTCACACCGTCGGTAGTTGATGCATAATGTCCTTGTTGGTACATTGCCGATAGGTTGCCACTAAGACCGTCGCCTACTTTCTTTACAGTTTTTATGTGTATTACCGCTTTCACAGTTGCATCATATCCTGCTCCAGGGTTATTGTCGAGAACAATTGACGAAATATCCTTGGAGCTGAGTCTGCTGAGTTCTTCGTAGTCAATAAGTCTTTTGCCGTTGATGAATATCAGTGCTTCGCCTTTGCCATATACGTTGTATTTTCCGTTGTCGGCGTATACGCTCGGTATTTTTGTAATTACGTCGTTGGCAGTTCCTGCCTCACCCAAAGCTGTGCCCTTCACTTGTGCAATGAGTCCGCCGTCGTTCATTGAGAATATCTTGCGTTGTCCTTTCACTGTTACTCCCTGCAATGAGGTGACAGATTCTTTTAGCATTATTGAGCCTACGTTTCCTGCTGCGTATGTTTTGTATACAGTATTGTAGCCAAGTCGGCTTGCTTTTATGATTGCATTTTTCATGTTGCATGGAATGGCAAATACCCCATTAAGGTCGGTCATCGCACCTGCCACGAACGATGAATCCTTCGGATTTAGCAAGGCTATATTCACAAAGTCGATGGGATTGTTATTGCTGTCAACGACCACACCATGGTATGTGGTGGCAATACTGTCACTGTTAATGTACCGACAGTTGGATTCAATAGTATATATATTTCCTGTACAATTATGAATGTTTGATTTACCCATTACGGGTAATGTACATGAAATGCAAAGCAAATATAAAAGTGTAGGTTTTCTCATAAGCTATTATGGTATTTATTTCAGTAATATTTTAAAAACTGCCGAGGCAAATAGTTTAATGTTTAAGAAATGTTGTCTGCATTCTTTTGCAAATATATATAAAAAAAACATTATTTTATTATTTTACTATGGCATTTTTTGTAAATGAGTCTATTTTTTATATCTTAGCAGGCAAATCATGAGGATTTTATAGACTTGTAAAATCACAGATTTAAAAAAAAACTTAAAAACTATTTGGCGTGTATGATTATTTTCTTTAAATTTGCAAAACAAACTTTTAAACCTATATTTATGAAACTAACTAAAAAAGTTGTAATGACAAAACCTGGAATTTTGCATTATACCCCACAATTAAATAAAGCGTTATATTGTCGTTATTGTTTGATATTGGCGTTTATGCTTGGGTTATGTACCATCTCTTTTGCCCAAAAAGCTAAGGTTACGATTACGGGAATGGTATATGACAAAAATTTTCGTACTCCGCTTTTAGGTGGTATGGTGTATTTGCATGATGATAGTGGTTGTATTATTGACTCTTGTGAGATAGGAAAGACTTCATTATGGTCGCAACAAAAGCGTGATTTTGTTAAGCAGCCTGACTGGAAGTTTTTAGTAGAGCATAAAGCTGCCAAGTATTCAGTGGAGATAACATATCCCAAATATGAATCACATTATTTACAGGTTGATTTGTCTGATTTAGGTAGACGACAATTTAATTATCCTGTCGAGGATGTGTTTATGACGAAGAGTGCAGTCAAGCTAAAGGATGTGGTTGTTACTGCCACCAAGGTGAAGTTCTACAACAAGGGCGACACATTGGTATATAATGCCGATGCTTTCCAGCTTGCTGAGGGTTCAATGCTTGATGCGCTTGTCGATCAGTTGCCGGGAGTGGAACTGAAGGACGGCGGACGAATATATGTAAATGGTAAATTTGTAGAGAATCTGACGCTTAACGGCAGAGACTTCTTTGGTGGTAACCATCAGTTGCTGCTTGAGAATCTTGGTGCGTATACAGTGAAGGACATTGCTGTATATGACAAACTGGGCGACCGTAGCCAATTTGTGGGCAGAGAACTTCCCGGCGACAAGATGTTTACTATGGACGTGCGCCTGAAGAAAGAGTATCTTGAAACATGGATGCTTAATGCTGAGGCAGGTGGTGGTACGCACGACCGCTATATGGGACGTTTGTTCCTGGCGCGCAATACCAGCCATTCATCAATAGGTATGTTTGCTAATTTCAACAATCTTAGCGATCAGGGGCGTCCAGGACAAAATACTCTTTGGCAGCAAGCCAATAAGGGTGAAGGTGAGCAAAGGGTTCAGCATGCTGGCATGACATATAGTGTCGACGGCAGTAGGGCTGGGATAAAAAATAGTGGCGATGTGCTTTTCTCGCGTATATTCACGGATGTAGCGCGCAACACAATGCGCACCAACCTCATGCCATCAAATACAACACATGAGTACTCTTACTCCAATTCTCACACCGATGCGCTGTTTCTCGGACAGGCTCATACGCTGAATTTGAAAAAGAAATATTGGTTAGGAATGGTGCTTGAGCGTGTCAATTATCGTAAAAACAATAATACGCTGGGAAGTGTGGCTGCTGCTTTCGACAAGGAACAGACTGAAATGAACCGTAGAATAATAGAAGATTTGTATACGACAGGATCTGCCGAATGGAGCAAGTCGCTTATAAACCGCACGCTAAATGAGGATATTGTTAAAGGACATAACTTGTTGGCAGATTTTAATATGCACAATTTTTTCAAGTTCAAGAAGTCGTCTGACGATTTATTGGTTACTATTGGAGGTAACTACACAGAAGCAAAAAATGAGCGTTTTAATCAATATCAGATAGACTATGGACAAGTAGAAAAAACAGGTTTGCGACTCAACGATTATTACAATCGTCCCATTAACAGTTATAATGTTAAGGTTGGGTTTAGCTATACCTATTCTCTCATTAAGTCGGGATATGTTCAGATGGAATATAATTACACACACAGTGGCAAGAATACCGATAGCTATCGCTACCGTCTTGACCGTCTTGCTGAGCAAGGTGTATTTGGAACAGTGCCTCAAAACTATGTTTCGGCGTTAGACCCGTTGAATAGTTACACTGCTCATTATGATACAAATAATAATAATCTTGTATTGGTGATTTCTCCACCTTCGTTTATCAAGAATGTAAGTATGGAACTTCGCCCTACATTGGATTATAACATCGAGTCGCTGCGTTATAAGCGTGACGGAAAAACATTTAATGTGAAGAAGAACTTCTTGTTGCCTGGATGTTATGAAGATTGGACATATTTGAAATGGAGTATCGGTAGATATGAAGGTGCATTCGGACCGGGCGTAAGACATTCTTTAAGCCTTAAGTATAATCTGGAATCGCATGCTCCGGAACTGATGGACATGGTGCCTGTGACAGACGATGCCGATCCGCTGAACATATATGTTGGCGTGAGCGACCTTAAGGTAGAGATGAATCATCGTCTGAGCTTGAATTGGGAGTATCGTCCTAAGCGTGCCAACATCAACAATACGCTGCGTCTTGTCTATGATTTTACTTCCAACGCCTTGACACGAGGCTATGACTATGACGAGCGTACAGGTGTGCGCACATGGCGTTCGTACAACACTGACGGCAACTGGATGCGCTATGCCACCAATACGTTCTCGCTGGTGTTTGGCAAGAACCGACAGTTCACATTGTCAAGCGACACGCGCGTAGAGAACAGTCAGGCTGCCGATGTGATAGGTACCAACGAGAAACCTGCTGCACAGTTTGCCATAAGAAACTGGCTTGTTTCCGAAGGACTCAAGCTTGCATGGCAGATAGGCAAGCAGCAGATAGGTCTCAATGGTTCATTCATCTGGCGCAATACCAGTTCTGAGCACGACGACTTTGCTTCGTTCCACGCCACTAATGTCAATTGTGGTTTGACAGGCCAGTTTAAGTTGCCAGGCAATATCGGCTTGAGTACCGACTTTACGCTCTACTCGCGTAATGGCTATGCTGACAGCCGCCTTAACACCAACGACTTTGTGTGGAATGCCCGGTTGAGCTACGCCTTTGGCAAGGGACGTTGGGTGGCAATGCTTGACGGCTACGACCTGCTGCATCAACTCAGCAACGTGACTTATGGCATTACCGCACAGGCACGTACCATATCATATACCAACACGCTGCCACGCTACTGTTTGCTGCACTTGCAGTACAAGATTAACATTACGCCGAAAGTCAAGGGACGAAAGTAGGCGAAACATAATAGTAACATATATAAAAGGAGCTAAGGAACGCTGTTCTTTGGCTCCTTTTATTATATTATGACGAATGAAAGCGAAGAAATAATGAATTAAGTTAAAAAATTAACAAGAAAAACTTGTGTGGTTTGATGAATAATATGTATCTTTGCAATCAGTTATAAAAAATATTTATAAACTAACCCGAAATATTTATTTACTGAGTACTAAACTCTATTATTAATTATAATTTTACTATCTATGAAAATCAAAATCAAGCACCTTTTGATGATGCTGTTATGTATTTCAGTATCGTCGATGATGTTGGTTTCGTGCAGTGACGACGACGAGAGCGTGATGGGCCCTGTTGCTATCAACTCATGTCAGTACACCGCCACGGAGGTGACACCTATCTGGACTTTGGTTCCTAATGACAATTGCGAAGGCTACGTAGTAACGCTCTACAAGGGTACACGTGCCAACGTTGGTGAGAAGGTAGAGGAGAAGAAGCTCGACTATCGTACTTGCAAGTGTACTTTCAGCGGTCTGACACCCAACACACAGTATGTCATTTCTACCCAGGCCATTCCAAGCGCAAAAAGTGGTTTCAGCAGTGCGCAACTCTACTGGAAGGAATTTACCACCAAGGCAAAATAATGGTGTGATTAAAACCTAAACATGTGTAAACAGAGCAATATGAAAAATATTAACTTTAAACTCGGACTTGTGGCGATAGCTGTTACAGCATCTCCACTCGGCACATTTGCTACTACTGCCGGAAATCCAGCAGTTGTGAATTTATTACCCCCCCCAGCAGGTGTTACCTGCACTGGTGTAGTGCTCGATAATACAGGCGAGTCAGTTATTGGTGCCAGCGTTAAAGTGCTTGGCACAAAGATGGGCACCGTCACCGACATTGACGGTAAATTTACCCTTGCTAATGTTCCCAAGGGTGCTACAATCGAAATTTCTTATATAGGATATACTCCACAGCAGGTGAAGTTCAACGGCACTCCGTTGACTATTACTCTTAAGGAAGATGCCAAGGCACTCGACGAAGTAGTGGTTATGGGTTATGGTGTTGCCCAGAAGCGCGCCAAGGTAACCAACTCTATCGCCAAGGTTAGTGAGAAGACCCTCACAGTAGGTGCCAACGCCAACCCTGCCCAGGCTCTTGCCGGTGCGGTATCTGGTGTTAAGGTTGACATCACCTCGGGTAGCCCAGCGGCTACTCCTTCTATCACCATCCGCGGTGGATCTAACTACGACGGCGGTTCGAACGAACCTCTTGTTATTGTTGACGGCGTAATCCGCAGTTCATTGTCTGACATCAACCCCAACGACATCGAGTCGATGGACGTGATGAAGGATGCCGGTGCTACAGCTCTTTATGGTGCCCGTGCCGGTAATGGTGTTATCATCATTACTACAAAGCAGGGTAAGAGTGGCAAGGCTGACGTTACATTCAATGCCAAGGTGGGCTTGAACTACTACAACCTTGGCTACAATATGTGTTCAGACGAGGATTACCTCTATTATTATCGCCTTGCGCTCCAGAACTGTGAGTGGACATTGCCTGGCGGAAAGTATGCATCAGCATATAACTCAAACCTCTATGGTACAAACAATCCCGGTGGTATTGGCCGTACAGAGTTGTCGCAGGGACAGTCGTATAACATTCTGCGCAAGACCGACGACAACGCTTACCTCCTGCAGAAGGGATGGAGCGAGATGCGCGACCCCGTAAGCGACAACTATATTCTCTATCGCAACATCGACCCGCTGGAAATGAACGGACGTACTCCATACGTTACTCAGGACTATAATGCCAGCATTTCGGGTGGCAACGACCGTGGCCGCTACTACGCCAGCCTTGGTCTGTATGATGCCGACGGTTTCGTCAAGGGCACATTCTATAAGCGCTACAACTTTGCGTTGACTGGCAGCTATAAGGTTACAAAGTGGTTGGAGGCGAACTCAGTGTTCAACTACACCCGTGCCAACTGGCTGAATGATGACCCGATGCTTAATACCAGCTACTTCATGAACCGTGGTATGGCTTTCAAGTTCGTACGCTATCGCGACGAAGACGGCAATGATTTGTATGGTACCGGTGGTCCGACAACCAACATAAACGTAAACAAGGGCAACTTCGACCGCGACTATCAGAGCGATAAGTTTGCTATGACACAGTCGCTTACCGCTACGCTTTTGCCCGGACTTACATTGAAAGGCACCATGAGCTGGTTCTACAACGAAGAGTACGATGAGTCATTCAACCATCAGTATATCAATAGTCAGGCTGGTGCTGTAAATCCAGACGGCAACAATGGTGTAAACCGTAGCTATAATACAAGTGCTTCGTTCTCACGTATTTTCGACCAGACCTACAACGTTGTTGCTAACTTCAACCGTACGTTTGACGACAAGCACACTGTAAACGTAATGGCAGGTACCGAGTTCTACAAGCGTCGCTATCGTGGGTTCAGTGCTGGTGGATATGGTGCTCCTACAGGTTACTTCCCCGGTCTCGGTCTTACCCAAAACGATGCCGACGTTCAGTCGCGCACTATGAGTTCGTTCCATTACGAGGAGGCTATTATGTCATATTTCGGCCGTGCTGAGTACGACTATATGGACAAGTATCTCTTCGCTGCTACATTCCGTGCCGACGGTTACTCACGACTGGTCAACAACAAGTGGGGTACATTCCCCGGTGTATCAGCCGGTTGGGTATTCAGCAAGGAGAACTTCTGGAACAAGCTTGGCTTGGAGAACATCATCAACTATGCTAAGTTGCGTGCCTCTTACGGTTTGAACGCCACAATCAACAGCTCATATCTTGGCTACTATACCCTGCAGGGAGAATACAGCGCCTACAAGTATGACGGCGTATACGGCTACCGAATCAGCACACTGCCTAACCCGAACTTGAAGTGGGAGAAGACACGTACAGCTGAAGTCGGTCTTGACCTCGGTTTCCTCAACAACCGTTTCAACCTCGGCTTGACTTACTACAACCGTCTGACAATGGACAAGTATTCTGCTCTGTCGTTGCCAAGAACAACAGGCTTCTCTACCGTTACATACAACAACGGACAGTATCGCAATGCTGGTATCGAGCTTGACTTGCAGGGCACTCTGCTGCGCACACGCGATTTCCAGTGGACATTGAATGCCAACATCACCTACAATAAGAACACCATCGTGAAGTTGCCAGAGAACGGTTTGGCAAACAACCGTCAGGGAGGTTATGAGGTTTACACAGGCAATGGCGACGAGACTCACTATGTAGGCGGCTATCAGGAAGGTCAGACTCCGGGCAGCTTCGTAGGTTACGGCGTGGTTAAGATGGCACGTTCGCAGGCTGATATCGATGCTCTTGGTAATTATATTGACACAGGTACATCTAATGGTGCTGCTGTATACGCCAATGAGGAAGGTCGTCAGCGTCTGTTGGCAATGGGCTACACCAACCTTGTACAGATTATGCCTGGTGACTTTATCTATGAGGACCGCAATGGTGACAACTGGGTAGAGTCAAAGGACCGCAAGGTGCTCGGTAACCTTACTCCGAAGTGGACAGGTGGTTTCAACACCACATTGACATGGAAGGGTCTGTCGCTCTATGCACGCTTCGACATGGGCTTCGACTTCCAGGTGTATGACTCGAACATAGCCTTCTGGCTTGGTGAGGCTCAGGGTGCAATGTCATTCAACGACGCTGTACGCGACACATGGACACCAGACAACCCCGGTGCCAAGTATCCGCGCGTGGTATGGGCTTCGCAGTATGGTACCGACAACTACATCCGTACCAACTCGTTCTTCACACAGAGCGGTAGCTACTTAGCTTGCCGCGAGTTGCAGCTCTCTTACGCTCTGCCAAAGAGCATCTGCCAGAAGTTAGCTTGTCAGGGCATAACAGTGTCGGTAACTGGTCAGAACCTTGGCTACATCAAGTCATGTACAATTCCATTGCCTGACAACACCACTTATACAAGCGGTAACACAGCAGGTTGGGGTGGTACATACAACGTGCCGCGTACACTGCTCTTCGGACTTAATGTCAAATTCTAAACAATGGTTATACACTATATTTAAATATTGATTAAGATATGAACAAATATATAAAGACTTTGGCAATTGGCCTTATGACGGGAGCAAGCGTGTTGACCACATCTTGTAATCTCGACTATAAGCCTATCGACAACTTCAGTGCCAGCTCGTTCTGGGGAAGCCAGACTGAGTTTGAAGGATTCATCACTGCCATTTCAAATCAGTTCCGCTCAGCCAACGCTTCAAACGTGCTGTTCTATGCAGGCGAGTTGCGTTCGGGAGTGTTTGAGATGGCTACAATCGACGGCTCTGGAATTCTTAACAGTGAGCCTTTGCAGAACATCTATGATGCCGACCATCCGCAGTTCAGCACTTTCGGTGGCTACTACGGCTTCATTGCTAATATCAATGAGCTTATCTATCGCTGCAACAATACCAGCGTGCTCAGTGACAAGGTGAAGAACGGACTGCTCGGTATGGCTTACGGCTATCGTGCATTCTCATATTTCCAGATGTATCGTATGTATGGTGGCGTAGTATTGCGCACTGAGCCTGATGTAATCCTTGGCAACTATGAGGCAACCCTGCTCTATAAGGGCAGAAGTACTGCCGAAGAGACCTTGAATCAGATTAAGGAAGACATCAAGACTTCGTTGGACTACTTCGCTCAGACCGACTATGTGTACAGGAGCTCAAGCAAGGACTACTACTGGACAAAGGCTGCTACAGAGATGCTTGCCGGTGAGGTTTATCTTTGGTCGGGTAAGGTAGAGACTGGCGACCATCAGGCTAATGCTGCTGATGTGGCTACAGCTGCTACTTACTTCAACAATGTGATAAACAACTATGGCTTTGATCTGCAGAGCGACTACTACAGCGTGTGGACAACACCTCACAACAAGGAGTCGATATTCAGCGTATGCTATAGCAGCGAGAACGACGGTGCTTACTATAACGTACCTCCTTTCCAGTTGCTCTGGGCGAGAACCACAGGTACCTCATACCTCAACTATTGGACCAATATGGACCAGGAAGGCTGGGGACATGTTAAGGGTGTAGCCAACCGTTTCGGTCAGTGGTACAATAAGGAGACAGGCAAGTCGGCTAATATCGAGATTTGGGACAAGTGTAACTTCGGTCCTTGCCGCTACACTTACAAGAACTCTCTCTACTATCAGTTTGACGAGAACGACTCACGTATCAACATGTTCTATCCGCAGTGGAACCTCACTCAGGAGGAGCGCGACAACGGCATTAACTATCTTGATAACTTCGACCCGAAGGATGGCAAGCATAAGTTGGCTGGTACATTCGTTTGCAAGTTCCGTCCGTCAATACCAAGTGGTAGCACAACCTATCAGATGGTGGTTGACATGCCTATCTATCGTCTGGCTATGGCTTATCTCTATGCCGCTGAGTGTGCCAACTATGCTGGCGACAACGCAGCTGTAGTGAAGTATATCAATAAGATACGTGAGCGTGCTTATGGCAGCAACTGGGATGAGAACGTTTATGGCTACAAGGCAGGCGACTTCAAGGCTAACGAGACCGCTCTGATGCGTGAGTGGGATAAGGAGTTCGTAGCTGAGGGTCAGCGCTGGTGGAACCTCCGTCGACTGACAACCGTTAAGGGTGGCACACAGAAGGATCACTTCGTATTCCAGCCTGAGGGATGTCTTGGCTTTGGTCTTGACACTGCTAACAACCCATGGATGACTGACATCAACGGCAACATTGTTGAGACAAATGTTCCTGTGCTGAACGGAACAACACAGGATGAGCACCTGCTCCTCTGGCCTCTCGACAAGGGCTTGTTGGGTTCAGACGCGGAATTGGCAGACCAGCAGAACCCCGGCTATACAGTGAAGCCAAAACAATAGTAAAATAGGAATATAAATATGTGAAAGTTTGCAAGTCATCCGCTTGTCTTGAAATAGCATATCGCAAGCAAGCGCTGGCTTGACTATCAGAAACGGAAGCAGGCGAGAACCTTTGGTGGGCGTATCAAATGCTTCTGTTTTTATTTCCTCCATTTTTGGAGAACTCGTTTATAGATGGTTTATATGGTTAGGGGGCTAAATCGCATATTTAGCCCCCTTTTTAGTTGTTCATTTTTTATTAGTTGACTTATTAACATTGTGTTTTTATGTTAAAAAATACATGTTTCGTTGATTAAATTTGTATATTAAATTTAAAAAACATACTTTTACCCCCGTAAAACCACTACTAAAGCATTTAATAGATTAAAATTACCTATAAACCTACAATTTAAAAATTATGGAAATTGCAAAAAATTGTCCATCACGATTCCCGGTAGGGAAGTGCGCGGTGGCATCGCTTGCTATGGGTATGTTGCTTTGTGCAACTAACGCATCGGCAGCCGATGAATTAGCACGTTCAGTTTATTCTACTACCATGACTCAGCAAAACGAGCAGGTGACTGGTCGCGTTGTTGACGCTAACGGAGAGCCTCTTATTGGCGTTAGCGTTGTTGAAAAAGGAAACAAGAGCAACGGTTCCGTAACAGACATTGACGGAAAATTCTCGGTTCGCGTTTCTTCAAAATCTACACTCGTAATTTCTTACGTAGGCTACAAGACTCAGGAAGTTGCTGTAAACGGTCGCAAGACAGTTGAGGTTACTCTTGCAGAGGATGCAGAGTTGCTCAGCGACGTTGTTGTAATCGGTTACGGTGTTGTAAAGAAGGCCGACTTGGCAGGCTCTGTTGCCGTGATGGACAACAAGGCTTTCAAGGATCAGCCTATCACTCAGGCTTCTGACGCTCTCAACGGTCGTATGGCAGGTGTGAATGTAGCTTCAGACGGTATTCCTGGCGGTTCGGTTAAGATTCGTGTTCGCGGTGCCAACTCTATTACAAAGAGCAACGATCCTTTGTACGTAGTTGACGGTATGGTACGTGAGTCGGGTCTCGACGGCATCAACCCTGAGGATATCCAGAGCATGCAGGTGTTGAAGGATGCTTCTTCAACTGCTATCTACGGTTCGCGTGGTGCCAACGGTGTTGTTATCGTTACAACAAAGACCGGTAAGAAGGGCGAAAGTCACATTATATTCGATGCTTCATACGGTACTTCAAAGGCTACCAATCTGCCTAAGATGATGAGCACAAAGGATTATGCTCAGGCTTTGGTAGACTATGCCGGCAAGACAGAGAATGAAGTTAAGGATTTCTTGAACGGTACTAACCCTGGTGTTGACTGGGTTGATACAATGTTCCGCACCGGTCAGACTCAGAACTACAAGCTCGTCTTCACAAAGGGTACAGACGGTATGCAGTCGTATGTATCTGCCAACTATATGAAGAACGAAGGTACACTTGAGGGTAGCCAGTATGAGCGTTTTGCTGCTAAGGCTAACATCAAGACAAACCTTACAAAGTGGCTCGACGTTACTGTCGACCTTAACGCTTCTCGCGGTATAGGTAAGGGTGTGGCAAGCCTTCCTGGCACAACAAACAACCCATTGTGGATTGCCTTCAACTCATCTCCTGCAATGAATATGTACGACCAGAACGGCAAGTATGCACAGGATATGTATGGCACAATCGAGCCTAACGCATACGGTATGCTCGTAGGCAACCAGAGCGAGCGCCGCAACGACGTATTCAATGGTCATATCGACTTGCAGTTCAATATTCTCCCGGGCTTGATCTTCACATCGAGCAATGGTGTCGACTATTTGAACCACACTGGATACAGTCTTACTTCAGGTAAGGTTTCACGTACAGGCCAGGCTGACATGGGCAACAGTAACTCACAGCGCACATTGCTCCAGTCTACCAACAACCTTACATATACCAACTCATGGGGTGACCACCACCTTACTGCTACCGGCGTATGGGAGGCAACAAAGAGCACCACTACCAACATGGGTATCACAGGTTTGAACCTTGTTACTGAGAACGTAGGTTGGTGGAATGCCGAGAACGCACGTACTCAGAAGGCTTCTAACGGTTTCTCTGAATGGACACTTCTCTCAGGCGTAGGTCGTGTAATGTACAACTTCGCTGACAAGTATATGCTTACCGGTACGTTCCGTGCCGACGGTTCAAGCCGCTTCACCAACAACAAGTGGGGTTACTTCCCATCAATTGCCGGTGCATGGACCGTTACTAACGAGAAGTTTATGGAAAGCTCACGCGACGTACTGAGCAACTTGAAGATTCGCGCAAGCTATGGTATCATTGGTAACCAGGACATCACTCCGTACTCTACACTTGCATTGCTTTCAACTACCAATACATACTATGGTGTTGCCAATCCTTCTGTAGGATATAAGCTCGACAGAATTGCTACTCCAGACATCAAGTGGGAGAAGACAAAGCAGTTTGACCTTGGTGTTGACCTCGGTTTCTTCAACAACCGTTTGGAGGTAAGCCTCGACTACTTCAACAAGCAGACAAGCGACGCTCTCCTTTCTACTACAACATCTAACGCATTGGGTGGCTTCACCTATATGGCTAACCTCGGTAAGGTAGCCAACCAGGGTATGGACATCACTGTAAATGCCCGCGTCATCGAGACTAAGGACTTCCAGTGGCAGACCTCTATCAACGGTACATACTTGAAGAATGAGGTTAAGAAACTTACAGACCAGCAGCCGGTTATCCACACTGGTAGCTTCCAGTCGGTAGTAGTTGATCCTTGTATCATCAAGGAAGGTGAGGCACTCGGTTCGTTCTTTGGACAGGAGTGGGCTGGTATCGACGACGAAGGCTATGATACATATTGGTCTACTAACGATGCCGGTGAGCGTGTAGCTGTAAGAAATCCGAAGGAAACTGACCGTAAGATTCTTGGTAAGTCGACACCTGACTTCACACTCGGATGGAACAACACCGTAAGCTACAAGAACTGGAGCCTCAATGCATTCTTCAACTCAGCATTTGGCGTACAGCGTCTTAACGCTCTCCGCTTTGCCATGAACTCAAAGATTGGTAACTCTCGTATGTTCACCGATGCTGACTTCCTCAAGGAGATTGGCAAGACAATGCCAAACCCGAACGTTGCCAACAACAACTACATCGGTGCTTCGTCTAAGTGGGTTGAGAACGCTAACTACTTCCGTTGCGAGAACATCACATTGGCTTATGATATGCCGAAGAGCATGACTAAGTTTGCTGATATCCGTTTGAGCTTCAGCGTTCAGAACCTCTTCACAATCACTAACTACAAGGGTTCTAACCCTGCTGGTTACAACGGTGACGGTGATGCTACTGGCGGTATTGACTGCGGTACTTACCCGACTCCGAGAACATTCACTTTCGGTGCAAGATTCAACTTCTAAACAATTAAAGGAAACATTAGTCATGAAAATTAATATATTACCGGGCTGCCTCCTCGCAGCTTCAATGTTGCTGACAACATCATGTAGCGACTTCCTTACAGAGGACCCAAAAGGACAGTTGACCAATGAGACACTGTTCAAGACAAAGGCCGACCTCGACCTTGCTGTAAACTCATTGTATTCAAACGTTCAGGGCTTCCAGTGCAACTCTAACACTATGATTGTTCAGTGTATGGGTGACGACGTGACATCGACAACTGGTACAAACAAAGCTGCTTATCTCTCGGCTGACGCTTTTGAGGCTCCGACTGATTTGAAGGGTGTTAACGATCTTTGGAGCTGGTACTACAATATCATCAAGGCTTCGAACTACGTTCTCGACTGCGCCAAGTTTATGAAGGCTGATATGTCTGAACTGGGCGAGCAGCTTGGACAGGCTTACTTCTGGCGTGCATACGCTTACTACGGACTTGTACGCACATGGGGTCCTGTACCTATATCGCCAGAGGAGGTTATCTCAGTTGACCTTAAGAACAATACAGACGAGATTCCTTGCGCATCAGTAGAGGAACTTTACAACTATATCGTAAAGAGCTTGCAGGCTGCTGAGGCTTGCAACTTGCCAGAGACATATTCGAGTGCGCCTAAGCATCTTGGCGATGCTAACGTATACGTTTCGGCACAGGCTGTCAAGTCAATGCTCGCTTCGGTATACATGTCAATGGCAGGCTATCCTCTCAAGAAGAGCGAATACTACGCACTTGCTGCTGACAAGGCTAAGGAAGTTGTTGATGCTGTAAAGGTACGCAACGTACAGACTCTGCTTCCTAACTGGAACAGCGTATATAGCTATGGCAACGACAACCACAACGAGTGTATCCTCGGCATCTACTACAATGCCAACACCGGTAGCTGGGGTTGGGACGACTCACAGCTGACTTGCTGCCATGTTCCCAGTTCATTGCCATGGGGCGGTTGGGGTGACTTCCTCGCCGAGCGCTATTTCTGGTCGAAGTATCCGGAAGGACCTCGTAAGGATGCCGTTTATGCTAAGACATTCCTCACTGGTGAAGGCAACAACGTAGACTGGTGGGCTACTATGGATGGTAAGCCTTATTACAAGGTTAAGGGCGAAGACGGAAAGGACAAGACCAATGCCGTATTCTCTGACTACCGTCCGATGTTCACAGGCTTCTCTGTAAACTGTGACGAAAAGGGTTCGCCGCTCAAGATTGATTTCGACTGCACAAAGCCTCTCTATGCTGGTATGACTCTTGGCAAGCGCCACCAGCTCATCCGCTACGCAGAGGTGCTCTGCTGGTTTGCTGAGTCGGCTGCTCGCTCTGGCAAGTATATCAATGAGGCTAAGGAAGCCTTGAAGCAGATTCGTTCACGTGCATACAGCGACCCTGCTGCTGTATCTGCTATCGACGGTATGTCAAACGACCAGCTTGCTGAGGCTGCTTACAACGAGCACAGATATGAGGTTGCAGGCAACGTTCTTGGTATGGTTACATGCCGTGAAGACGAGTTCCGTATGGAGCGTCTGCAGGATGTATTCAACTATCGTGTTGGTCCTCAGAGCGATGTTCTCGTTCCTGCTGGTACTGTTACACACAGCCAGACTGCCAAGGGTGAGCCGTTTGAATATACTCTGAAGGAAGACCTCGTTCTTCCGGAGAACATGCAGGTGACTGGTGCTTGGAAGGGTGAAAACTCGGTTTACCACATCTATCCTCCAACAGAGGTAGAGCGCAACCCGAACTTGAAGCGTTAGTTTAGTAAATATATAGTAAGTAATGAATGAAAATCGGCAAGCCAGACCTTGTATAGGTCGCGGCTTGCCGATTTTTATTGTTTTTATTTATTCAATTATTCCTTTATTCTTTCAGTTCATAGAACTTCACCCAGTCAATTTCCATTTCAACGGGCAATTGCTTGTGGTCGGCTTTGCCAACCCATGAGCCTTCTATCTGCATATCTATGAGCAGGTAGAACGGACGATTGAATGGAAACTGTCCTTCCTTGTCGGTCTGTATGCGAGGGTAGGCGAAGTAGCGGTCGCCGTTGACTGAGAACACTATTGAGTCGGGCAACAGTTCTACGCCGTATGTGTTGTATCCGTCGCGGTCGATAGAGTGGGTCTTGCCGTGAGGCGGTGTGTCCTGTAGTTTGAGGTTGTAGGTGTAGTTGGTGTGTATGGTCTGATAGGCAATGTTGTCGTGATTGAGATGCTCCATGATGTCTATTTCGCCTCCGTGAGGCCACTGAATGTCCTCGTCGGGCATCATCCATATAGCAGGCCATGCTCCCTGTGCGCTGCCGAGCTTGGCTCTCACCTCTACCTTGCCGTACTTGACGGTGCGCTTGTGTTTGGTGTAGAGTCCGCCAGTGACAAATTGTGCTGTATCGGCTTCGTGATTGGTGTTGACTGCGCCACGCAGTATGAGTTTGCCGTCGCGCACAGCATAGAGCGAGTCGGCAGGCGACATGTATCGTTTCCAGTCGGCACCGGCACTGCGAGGAATCTTGGTCCACGAGCGGCTGTCGAATGTCTTGCCGTTGAAGTGGTCTTGCCATACGAGGCGATATTTGTGGGGTGTGGATGCAAACGACGCCACGCTGAGCGCCAATGCGATAAGGGTAGTCAGGATTTTCATTTGTTTAAGTAGTAAAGTTATTATACATAAAAAAGGAGCCGAACCCCGGCTGAGGTTCGGCTCCTATAATTATTTAGAGATAATGTTGTCTCTGCCTTGTTTGATTAGAGGTTCGGGTTGAGCTCGTTCCACTTCTCAACAGCCGGTACGATGCCAAGCTCTACGATTTCGTCGCGCATCTTGCAGAGGTGCTCGTAAGACTTAGCGAGGCTTGCCATCTCCTCCTCAGTGCCTGCAGGCTCTGTGAAGTGAACGCCAGTCTTGTCGATTGTAGAAGGCATAGCCATCATAACGTTCTTGAAGCCGCACTTGTCGCAGTTAACGTAGCAACCTGCTGGCAATGTGAACTTCTCGCCACCCATAGCAGCCTCGATCATCTTAACAGCGTTGTAAGCCGGGCTCTGGAATGAAGAGCGGCCACGGAGCTTGATAATGTTAGAGCCACCCTGTACGGTGTGGTGCTTGATCTCCTCCCAACGCTCGTCGCTGAGACCCATCTCAGAGAGAGGCTTGCCGTCAACCTTAACCTGTGAAGCGAATACAGCCATCTGCTCGCCGTGGCCACCGTATGTGTGAGCGCCAGTTACCTTGTCCTGCTGTACGCCGAACTCGAGGGCGAGAGCCTGCTGCAGACGTGTAGAGTCAAGAGCAGCGAGTGATGTGAGCTGGTTTGGCTTCAAACCTGAGTGGATAAGAGCTGTGAGGGCTGTAACGTCAGCCGGGTTGAAGATAACAACTACGTGCTCTACGTCCGGGCAGTACTTCTTGATGTTGTCACCGAACTCAGCAGCGATCTTGCAGTTGCCCTTGAGAAGATCCTCACGAGTCATGCCGTCCTTACGAGGAGCACCGCCTGAAGAGATGATATACTTAGCGCCTGTGAAAGCCTCCTTAGGATCAACTGTGTAAGAGAGGTTAGCACCAGGGAATGCGCACTGCTGCATCTCGTCGAATACACCGTGTACACCCGGCTCATAGATATCATAAAGACAGATGTTAGGAGTGAGACCGAGCATAAGAGCGCTCTGTACCATGTTAGAACCAATCATACCGCCGGCACCGACGATCAAGAGTTTTTCGTTACTTAAAAATGCCATAATAAATTACGTTTTTATTATTGTGTTATATAAATATGTATTTCTCCTTTTTTTGTAAGTGCAAAGATACAATTTTTTTGAAACAAACAAACTATTATGCCCTCTTTTAAGTGTTGTTTATTCTTAAAATTTTGCGATGTGGCTTGTCTGTTCTTTTTTATAGGTTTTTGCCTCTCGAAATTTGTTTGTTTGCCTAAAACTGCCTAACTTTACACGAAAATGTTGACGAGTTGATGTGTTGACGAGTTGACAAGGGCGTATGTATTGACCTATTTCAAATAATGTTGCAATTAATGATTAAAAACAAATCAAATATGACAGACACAAAGATTATTGCGTCGCGCCTGGAAGCGCTACGCGAGGAGATGCGCCGTGAGCATCTCTCGGCATTTATCTTCCCGAGTTCCGACCCGCACATGAGCGAGTATGTTCCATCGCGCTGGGAGGGACGTAAGTGGATATCAGGGTTTGACGGTTCGGCTGGTACGGCTGTTGTGACACTGCATTCGGCTGCGCTGTGGACCGACTCACGCTATTTCATCGCTGCCGAGCAGCAACTCGCCGGCACGGAGTTTCAGCTGATGCGCGAGCGTCTGGACGACACTCCTACTATTCCCGAGTGGATAGCGCAGCAGTCTAAGGACGGCGACTCTACTGAGGTGGGTGTAGACGGTATGTGTATGGCTCTTTCGGAAGTGGAGGACATGAAGGCCGAACTGAAGCTGCTGGGCGGACTGACAATGCGCACCAATCTCGACATTCTGGAGCGTGTGTGGACCGACCGTCCGTCGGTGCCGTCGGACAAGGTGAACATTCAGCCTTTGGAATATGCCGGCGAGGCTTGCTCGGACAAGCTCGACCGCATACGCCACAAACTGCTGCGCCAGGGTGCATCGGGCATGTTGCTGACACAGCTCGACGACATTGCATGGACACTCAACCTGCGTTGCACCGACGTACACTGCACACCGGTGTTCGTGTCGTGGCTCATCATTGCCGAGGATTCAGCCACCTTATATATAAAAGGTGAAAAGCTGACGCCTGAGGTGGTGGCTTATCTCAAGGAGCAGAACGTGGACGTTGCCGAATACGATGACATAATAGAGGGACTGAAGGCTTACGGCGGATACACGCTGCTCATCGACCCTGCTACAGTCAACTATACTCTCTCGCAGGTGCGTGGCAATTACCGCGTGGTGAGCGCTCCGTCGCCCGTTCCAGCCATGAAGGCTGTGAAGAGCGAAGCAGAGTGTGAGGGCTATCGCCGAGCCATGCTGCGCGACGGTGTGGCAATGGTACGCTTCCTGAAATGGCTGGAGCAGGCTGTGCCGCGGGGCAACGAGACCGAGCTGTCGGTAAGCGAGAAGCTGCGCCAGCTGCGTGCTGAGCAACCGTTGTATCGCGACAACTCGTTTGACACTATTGCAGGATATGAGAAGCATGGTGCCATTGTACACTACGAGCCGACTCCAGAGAGCGACATACCGTTGAAGCCCGAAGGATTCCTGCTGCTCGACAGCGGCGCACAGTATACCGACGGCACAACAGACATAACACGTACCATACAGCTCGGACCCGTGAGCGACCTGCATCGTCGTGTGTATACGCTCGTGCTGAAGGGACACTTGTCGCTGGAGAACCTCTGCTTCCCACGTGGAGCGGCTGGCACTCAGCTCGACGCCATAGCACGTTCGGCTATGTGGCGCGAAGGAATGAACTATATGCATGGCACAGGTCACGGCGTTGGCTCATACCTCAGTGTACACGAAGGCCCTCACCAGATACGTCAGGAGTATCGTGGCACACCGATGGTGGAGGGTATGACCGTAACGGACGAGCCCGGTCTGTATCTTGCCGACCGTTTCGGCGTGCGCATTGAGAACGTGCTGCTCGTAGTGCCTTACATCACTACAGAATTCGGCCGCTTCGTGCGTTTCGAGCCTCTCACACTCTGTCCTATCGACACCACCCCGATTGTTGTAGACATGCTCAGTGCCGAAGAACGTTCGGTACTGAATGCTTATCATCAGATGGTGTACGAACGCCTGTCGCCGCTGCTCAACGAAGATGAGCGCGAGTGGCTACGCTTAAAGACGGAGGCGATCTAAGCAATAGATATGAATCCTAAATTAAGAGGTACTATATGCGGAGTTGCCGCTGCGGTATTCTATGGCACCAATCCACTTGGTGCCATGAATCTATATGCCGACGGCATCACAGCCAACTCCACACTGTTCTATCGTTTTGGAATAGCGGCGCTCATGCTGGCTGTGATGATGCTGGTGCAGCGCAAGTCGTTTGCCCTGACACGCCGTGAACTTATCACGCTCGTAGCGTTGGGCATACTTATGGGTTCGTCGTCGTCGTCGCTATACATCAGTTTCAACCACATGGATGTGGGCATCGCGTCGACACTGCTGTTTGTCTATCCCGTAATGGTGGCTATAATCATGGCTGCCCTGTTCAAGGAGAAGGTGACGGCAGCCACTGTCCTCGCCATAGTGCTGTCGCTCGGAGGCATTGCACTGCTCAATCATACTGAGGGAGGAGCCTCGCTCAGCACGCTGGGTGTGACGCTCGTGATGATTTCGTCGCTGACATATGCTGTGTATATAGTCGTTGTCAACAAGTCGTCGCTGCGTATGTCGTCGGTCAAGCTGACGTTCTACACTCTGGTGTTCGGCCTGTGTACTATATTGTGCTACACCTTTGCCATGGGCGAGACGGTACAGCTGATTGACACTCCGCGCCAGTGGTTTTACGCCACACAGCTTGCGCTGCTGCCAACGGTGCTCTCGCTTGTATTGATGGTGGTGGCTGTGCACGACATCGGTTCTACCCCGACTGCCATCATGGGTGCGCTGGAGCCGATGACGGCAGTAGCCATTGGTGTTCTGTGCTTTGGCGAGTACTTCACGTCGCGCCTCGCACTGGGCATCATCCTCATCCTTACTGCCGTATTGCTTATCATCTGCGGCAAGGATCTGTCGCCACACAAGGTGACAATGGTGCTCGGAAAACTCGGGCGCAAACTGACAAAGACATGGCGATGGAAGTCGTAGAAGTTAGTTGAGAGTTGAGAATTGAGAGTTGAGAGTTGAGAATTGAGAGTTGAGAGTTGAAAGTTGAGAGTTATGATATGTTTTGCAGCTAATGCTTTATGGTAAATGTTTTGGTTTAAATATCAAGCTTTAAAGGTAATCATAACTCTCAACTCTCAACTTTCAACTAAAAAAAGATATTGCTTGCAACTTTTTTATTACATTTGCAGTCAAACAAGCAATATGATTCACTTACAAGACATCAACAAGACCTATCAGGGTGCACAGCCGTTGCACGTGCTGAAAGGAATAAATCTCGACATTGCCGATGGCGAGTTCGTATCCATAATGGGTGCGTCGGGCTCGGGCAAGTCGACATTGCTAAACATTCTTGGTATTCTCGACAATTATGATTCGGGAGAATACCGTCTGGCAGGCACGCTCATCAAGGACCTCTCGGAGACACGTGCCGCTGAATATCGCAACCGTATGATTGGCTTCATTTTCCAATCGTTCAATCTTATAGGGTTCAAGACTGCTGTGGAGAACGTCGAACTGCCACTATATTATCAAGGTGTCAACCGTCGCACACGCCACCGTCTCGCCATGGAATATCTCGAACGTCTGGGGCTGACGCAATGGGCTGACCACTATCCCAACGAGATGTCGGGCGGACAGAAGCAGCGTGTAGCCATAGCACGTGCACTAATCACCAAACCACAAATAATCCTGGCTGACGAACCAACGGGAGCCTTGGACTCAAAGACGAGCGTTGAGGTGATGGCTCTACTCAAGCAGCTCAACGCTGAGGAGGGAGTCACCACCATTGTCGTGACACACGAGAGCGGTGTGGCTAACGAGACCAACAAGATAGTACATATAAAGGACGGACTCATCGGAAGCATTGAGGAGAACCTCGACCACAAAGCCAGTCCGTTTGGCATCAATGGAATAATGAAATAGTGGCGCGCCACTATTTCATGAATGTTGAATTAGGAGTTTTGAATTTTGAATTGTTCTCGGCTTCGCCTGCGATTTGGAATTTCAGAATTTGAAAATACAAAGCTGTCTAATTCAAAATTCAAAAATTCAAAATTGCCGTAGGCAACCAATTCAAAATTCAAAACTCAAAATTCCTAATTCGATAATGCACGACATTTTCAAAGAGATATGGACCACTATAACCCACAACCGGTTGCGCACGGCGCTAACCGGATTCTCTGTGGCGTGGGGCATCTTCATACTTATTGTGCTACTCGGAGCCGGCAACGGACTCATTCACGGCATAATGGGCAATCGCATGAAGGTGCTCACCAATTCGATGACTATCTTTGGAGGCGAAACGTCGAAGCCTCACGACGGACTCGGCAAGGGACGAAGCATTGAATTGAACGACAAGGATCTGGACTTGACGCGCGATGGATTTGCTGCCAATGTCGACGATGTTGGAGCCGAACTCGACAAGGGAGGACAGACACTGGTATATGCTGACAATTATACTACAGACATCAATGTGAGTGGAGTGTATCCCAACGATATCGACATAAACAAGCGCGACTTGCTTGTAGGACGATTCATCAACCCCATCGACCTCAACGAGCGACGCAAGTCGATAGTGCTGTCGCTCAACATTGCCAAGGAACTCATGCCCGAGGCTCCGCTCAATCTAAACGGACGCATGATAAAGGCATCGGACATGGCGTTTAAGGTTGTGGGCATATATGACAGCGACCAAAGTCGTGTGAGCAACGACGCATTCATACCGTTCACCACATTCCGCTCTATATATAATAGTGGTGACAAGACGGGCAACATCGTATTCTCGTTTCACGGACTAAAGACTGAGGCTGAAAACGAGGCGTTTGAGAAAGCTTATCGTGCACGTATCAACCGCCAGCACCGTGCCGCTACCGACGACGAGCGCACCATATGGATATGGAACCGATTCACGCAGGACTTGCAGCTCAACACTGCTACAGGACTGATTAGCACTGCGCTGTGGATAGTGGGACTATTCACGCTGCTGTCGGGCATAGTAGGCGTGTCGAACATCATGCTTATCACCGTACGTGAGCGAACACGTGAGTTTGGCATACGCAAAGCCATCGGTGCCTCGCCTTGGTCGATACTGAGGCTCATCATCGTGGAGAGCATCGTCATCACAACCTTCTTCGGATATATAGGTATGGTGCTCGGCATAGCAGCGACACAATATATGAACGCCACTATAGGACAGACCAAAGTGGACAACGGATTGTTCTCTGCCCAGATTTTCGTAGACCCGACCGTAAGCATAGCCACGTGTGTGCAAGCCACGGTGCTGATGATTGTAGCGGGAACAATAGCAGGACTCATACCGGCACGCAAGGCTGCAAAGATTAGACCGATTGAAGCGTTGAGGGCGGAGTAAAGGCCCCACCCCCAACCCCTCCCCCGTAGGGAGGGGAGTGATGTGCTTTGTATCGGTAAAGATATAAATAAAATAATTATAAAATGAAAAGGTTAGTTTTAAAGGCTATACATATAGTTCATCGTCACATACCACTCCCCTCCCTACGGGGGAGGGGTAAGGGGGTGAGGCTTTTGGATACTGACACTCTTACCGAAATACTCGACGTACTGTCGCGCAACAAGTCGCGCACGTTTCTTACGGGATTCGGTGTGTTCTGGGGCGTGTTCATGCTCGTGGGACTGATAGGCGGGGGCGACGGACTGAAGGAGTTGCTCAACAACAACCTTGCGGGTTTTGCCACCAACTCAGCCATTGTATGGGCGCAGCCTACCACCAAGCCTTATCACGGATTCCGCAAGGGACGTCAGTGGTATATGACGCAGGCAGACGTGCAGCGACTGCGTGCTCACATACCCGAACTCGATGTGGTTACGCCTACCATTACACGATGGGGCACAACTGTTACGCACGACGAATACTCGTCAAGTGGAGTAGTTAAGGGTGTGTTGCCGGATATGCAGCGTGTAGCAGAACCTAAGATGCGCTATGGCAGATACATCAACCAAATGGATATCCAGCAGTGTCGCAAGGTGTGCGTGCTTGGCAAGGAGGTGTACAAGAACCTATTTCCGAAGGGTGGCAATCCGTGTGGCGACGTGATACGCATCGACTCGGTATACTTCAGTATTGTTGGCGTAAACTATGCCGACGGCAATATGAACATCAACGGTAACGATCAGCAGGCGGTGTTCATGCCCCTCTCGCTTGTGCAACAGATATACAATCGTGGCGAAAGCATCGATATGCTGTGTGTGACGGGTAAGCCGGGAGTGACTATGAGCGACATAACCGACCGTATGCGTATGGTTGTGGCTAAGGCTCACGATGTCAGTCCGAAGGACGAGAAGGGCGTGATGGTGTTCAATACGGAGATGATGTTCTCGATGGTGGACAATATGTTCCGGGGCATCAACATGCTGATATGGCTTGTGGGCATCGGTACGCTACTGGCTGGTGCTATCGGTGTGTCGAACATCATGATGGTGACTGTGCGCGAACGAACGGTGGAGATAGGCATACGTCGTGCCATAGGAGCCACGCCACGCGATATTCTGTCGCAAATCATGCAGGAGAGTATTCTGCTTACTTCGGTGGCTGGTATGAGCGGCATCCTCTTTGTGGTGCTCGTGCTGCAAGGGCTTGAGATGGCAAATACTACAGACGGCATAACGTCGGCTCATTTCCAAATAGACTTCTGGACAGCAATAGGGGCTGTGGTGCTGCTGTCGGTGCTCGGTATGCTTGCTGGTTTGGCTCCTGCGCTGCGTGCTATGCACATTAAACCTGTAGATGCTATGCGAGATGAGTAGCCGGCGGAGCCGGAATGTTGAATGTTGAATGTGGAGTGTTGAGTGTGGAATGAGGAATGTTGAATTTTGAATTAAATATAATTGTAATGAAAAGATATTTCAAGATTGTCTTATTGGCTCTTGTGGCCATTGTCTTTGTCGGAACGTTTGTGTTCCTTTATATCAAGTCGCGTCCGCAACCGGTGGTGTACGACGAGTTTGTGCCTAAGCAGATGGACATACGCAAGACCACCGTTATCACGGGAAAGATAGAACCGCGTAATGAGGTGAATATCAAACCGCAGATTTCGGGCATCATAAGCGAGATACTGAAGGAGGCAGGACAGACCGTAACGGTAGGTGAGGTGATAGCCAAGGTGAAGGTGATTCCGGAAATGGGACAGCTCAGTTCGGCTCAGTCGCGTGTACGATTGGCTAATATCAACGAGCGTCAGGCACGCACCGATTACGAACGCGAGAAGACCTTGTATGACAAGGGACTCGTCTCTGCCGACGAATACGACAAGATTGCCCAGGTTTGGCGACAGGCTCGTGAGGAAGTTGCTGCTGCACAAGACAATCTTGAGGTGGTGCGCGACGGTGTGTCACGCTCCAATGCTTCGGAGTCGTCAACGCTGATACGCTCTACGGTGACAGGACTGATACTTGACGTTCCAGTTAAGGTGGGCAACTCGGTGATTCTCTCAAACACCTTCAACGACGGTACCACTATTGCAACCGTAGCCAACATGAACGACCTCATCTTCCGTGGCAACATCGACGAGACAGAGGTGGGACGACTCAACACAGGAATGTCGATGAAGATAACCATCGGTGCGCTGCAGAACCTTAAGTTCGACGCCCGACTGGAGTATATATCGCCGAAGGCAACCGACCAGAACGGTGCCAACCAGTTTGAAATAAAAGCCGCTGTGAATCTCCCCACCAGCGGTGAGCAGATTCGCAGCGGCTATAGTGCCAATGCCGAGATTGTGCTTGCTGAGGCACGCCACGTAATGTCAGTGCCCGAGAGTGCCATCGAGTTTGAAGGCGACAACACCTTCGTCTACATTGTCAAAGGCACCGACAAGGACAAAACCTACGAGCGCCGTAAGGTAGTGACCGGTCTGTCCGACGGACTCAACATCGAAATAAAGAGCGGACTGCGCATGAACGAACGTGTGCGCGGACCAAAGAAGGTTGGCAAGGACGAATAATCGTAGATACGAATAAGGCGTACAACTGAAATCTTATAGATTCAGGTTGTACGCCTTGTTTTTGTTAAATATATATTAATCACATTCATTCTAATTTACGTGTGTCAATAATTTATTACCTTTGTAAATAAAAAGCCTAATGGACAAATTGTTTATTCCTATACGATTAAGAGCGGCACGTAAGGTGTCAGGTTTGAGTCTTGGACAATTGGTGGACAAAGCCAAACTGCAAGTCACTCGACAAAGCATTTTCAATTACGAACGAGGTGTGATGCAACCTAAACCAGCCACGGTGAAGATCTTTGCAGACACATTCGGTGTAAGTGAGTTCTACTTCTATGGTACGTCAACAACGGTTGATGTACCTATGCTTCGTTCGGGTAGCGATGGCTTGCTGACGGAGGAAGAGTTGTATGAGCTGGAAACCAAGGTGTGTTTCCTGGCAGAACGCTATATGCTTACGGAGGAGAAGGCAGACGTTATGCCTGAATTCTACAATCCGATGTCTCACATTACTGTTTCTACTCTCGACGATGCTATCATGGCAGCCAACCGTTTGCGTGAGGTGTGGAACTGTGGCTTTGGACCTCTGCCGGCTGTGCTTCGACTCATAGAACGAAAGGGCATAAAGATTGTCTCCATGCCACTGCCTGTCGGTATATGGGGACTCAGTACTCTTATTGACGGATGTCATCCTTTGATAGTCCTCGACATGCATCCGCTAAAGACTACAGTAGAACGATTGCGTTTCACTGCATGTCACGAACTGGCCCATCTGCTGCTGCGTTTTTCTGAAGGCTGCAACGTGGAAAAGATGTGCAACAAGTTCGCCAATTTCTTCCTCTTCCCCAAACAGACATTCATAGAAGAAATGGGAGCCTTGCATCGTGACAGTCTCGTTCTCGAAGAAATGATTGACCTCAAAGAAGCGTATGGTGTCTCGATAGCTGCACAAGTACATGCCGCATGGGATATCCGTATGATTTCGCGTGAACACTACGACTGGTGGTTTGACGAACGCATCAACAAGAACTGGAGAGAGAAAGGCTGGGGAAAATATACTTTCCCGGAAACTCTTGGAAGGGAGAAGAGACTTGAAGCGAGAGGTGGAAAATGAAGACATCGGTAACATTACAGAACTTGCTATGGTTCAATAACATTATTGAATTACTTTCTGAATCTTTTCGACACGGCTGAGTATCCGCAGCGTTGGCACAGCGGTTCTACGGCGGTGTGGTTGGTAAAACCTTGGTAGATGGCGTTGGCGCGGGGTGACGTGAGGATTTGGTTGAGGCTGTGCTCGTAGAGGTTGCCCAGAGGCATGTCGCCGTTGTGGTCGAGACAGCAGGGTACTACCGTGCCGTCTACGAGCACGCCAATCTGATTGCGCAGGGCGTAGCAGAAAACTTCGTCTTCAGCTGTGGGGTCGTGTTGCAGGTCGGGCCATTCGAACATGTTGTCGTTCTCGACGTACAGATTCTCGGCTATACGCCATCCGTCGTTGCGTTCCACCCAAGGCTGTGGCTGATGAGCGGCTATCAGATTCAGGATGGTTTGGTTCATACGGTTGTGTCCGCCCTCGTTCCACAGGCGCAGCACGATGATACATCCGCGGTGGGCTGACTCCATGGCAAACGCCATCACCTCGTCAATGTATTGCTCCAGATTCTCCTTGGCGTTGCCCTCGTGCGAGTGAAGCGAAATCTGTATCTTGTGGGGCAGGGCATCGAGCAGGTCGGTGCGTTGTGCCAGCAGGGTGCCGTTGGTGGTGAGTATGGGGATGAAGCCCTTCTGACGTGCCATTAGAATGAACTGCGGCAGCAGAGGATGGAGGAATGGTTCGCCCATAAGATGGAAATACAGAAATTTCACCTCGCCCATGAGTCGGGAGGTGAGTGTGTCGAATTCGTCAAGCGTCAGCGTATGTTTCGCTCGTGATGTCTTGGGGCAGAACACACAATTGAGATTGCAGACATTGGTTATTTCAAGATAGCATCGGGTTATCATATCTGTTTTTATTTGCTTTAGTATGTCGCACAAAGTTAATGAAAAATACCCGTTTAGCCAACGTTACGTATTCTTTTAACCTATTGTTTACAAGTCACTTTGTGCGTAAGAAATGGTAAAAAAACAAATTTTCACCATATATATTCGGATTTTACATTAATAATGAGTAATTTTGCACTTCCGTGGGTGAACTACAATAATAACAAATATAATTTTTAGACTGAACAAAATGAACATTTCATTTGAAAATCCCGACAAAGTGAATGGTCTGTTGACTATCACAGTCGAAGAGGCAGACTTCCAGGACTCTGTCGAGAAGACTCTCAAGGACTATCGTAAGAAGGCCAACATCCCCGGTTTCCGTCCGGGTCAGGCTCCTATGGGTCTTATCAAGCGTCAGTTTGGTGCTTCAGTGCGCTACGACGCAGTTAACAAGTTTGTAGGCGAGCAGCTCTACAAATATATCCAGGAAAACAATATCCAGATGCTCGGCGAGCCTATGCCTTCTGACAAGCAGGAGACTCCCGCTGACATCGAGCAGCCGGCTCCTTACACATTCGTGTTCGACATCGCTGTTGCTCCTGAGCTCAACATCACTCTCGACGGCCGCAACAAGATTGACTACTACACAATCAAGGCTGACGACAAGCTCATCAACGAGCAGATCGAGATGTACCAGGGCCGCGCTGGCAAGTACGAGAAGGCTGAGGTTTACGACCCGGCTCAGAACGACCTGCTGAAGGGCGACATCCGCGAGCTTGACGCTGAGGGCAATACCAAGGAGGGTGGCATCACTGTAGAGGCTGCTGTGCTCATGCCTTCATACATCAAGGTTGAGGAGCAGAAGAACCTCTTCAACGATGCTAAGCTCGGCGATATCATCACATTCAACCCGCGCAAGGCTTATCCGGAAGGCACAGCCGAGGTTTCTTCACTCCTCAAGATTGAGAAGGACGCTGTAGAGAACCTTGAGTCTGACTTCAGCTTCCAGATTACAGAGATTCAGCGCTTCAAGAAGGCTGACCTCAACGAGGAGCTCTTCGACCAGGTATTCGAGAAGGGTACTGTTAAGACTGAAGAGGAATTCCGCGCTAAGATCGCTGAGAGCCTCCAACCGCAGCTTGAAGCTAACTCTGACTACAAGTTCATGATCGACGTTCGCACATACTGCGAGCAGAAGGTTGGTGAAATCACTTGGCCGGACGCACTGCTCAAGCGCATTATGCTTGCCAACAACAAGGACAAGGGTGAGGACTTCGTTGAGAAGAACTACGCTGAGAGCATCAAGCAGCTCGAGTGGCACCTCATCAAGGAGCAGCTTGTTAAGGCTAACGACATCAAGGTAGAGGACGCTGACATCAAGAACGCTGCCAAGGAAATGGCTCGCATGCAGTTCGCTCAGTACGGTATGTCAAACGTTCCTGAGGAGTACGTTGACAACTACGCTAACGAGCTTCTGAAGAAGCGTGAGGCTGTTGACAACTTCGTAGAGCGCGCTATCGACGTTAAGCTCGCTGCAGCTCTCAAGTCAACTGTTTCATTGAACAACAAGGAGGTTACTCTTGAGGAGTTCAACGAAATGATGAAGTAATCTTTATTTCATAAATACTAAAGCGCCCTGAAAAGGCTGAAGCATCTATAGCTTTTGACTTTTCAGGGCGCTTTTTTTGTAGCTTTTTCCTTATTCTTTCAGTATACGCTCAATCTTATTCTTTCAGTATACGCTCAAGCCACGGCATTACAAGATCGGTTTTGAAGTAATGGTTTGGCGGGTCGACGTTGACAAGATTGAAGTATTCGTCGCGTGTCAGTCCCTCAGGCAGTGTTGTGTTGGGATTGCGTTTGTCTGGCGAGGCAAACTTTGGATAGTGGTGAGTCTCTACATTCTCGGGATGTCCGCTTATTTCGTATGCCCGGTGTATGAGCTGGAAGTCGCGGTCGAGTCCGCCCTCTGTGAGTATCACAGGACGTGGAGCCAGCGATGCCACTATGTCTGGGAAGTTGAAGTAGTGCCAGAAACGCGGTATGAGATGACGAATGGAGTTGGGGAAGGGGCGGCGTCCTCGCTTGTCGGGGGCTGTCATCACAATGGCACGCTCCTGTGTCTGACACAGGAAGTCGTTGTATACAAAGGCGTATATCGACGGGTCCATCACGCCCAGCACCATCAGTGGCTCGGTACCCAATGAGAATCCGCTCAGCACAATGCGGTCGCGACGTATCATCTTCTGCTGTTTCATCCATTCAAGCACCTGCTTGTCGAGATAGGATGTGTAGCCCAGCCAGCTCCAGCCCATTTCGAGCAGCAGGCGTGACGACGTATCGTAGTCGTAGCCCGTACCTGCTATATGCTCAAGGTCGGCAGCGTCGCCGGCACAGGCGTTGTCAACAGCCACGGCTATGTAGCCTTGGCGTGCCATATTGAGCGCCATGGCATTGCGCTTGTTGGCTATAGGGCGTTCGCCGGTGAGGTGGTCCATTGTCATTCCCGAACCTGGTATGCACAGCACAGCTGGCGACGGTTGCTTAATGCCGTCGGGGATGAGTACTGCAAATGTGGCTACACAGCCTTCAAGCGGATAGAATTCCCACTTCTCCAGACGGTAGCCGTCTTTCTGCTCTGAACTAAGGCGTTTGGGTTGAGGCTGTTTGACGGATGGTGTGGGGTGGCACATTATGTCGTTTATGGCATCGCGCACACGCTTCTGCCATGCTGCAAACTGCTTCTTGCTGAATGTCGGATTGAATGCGCATGTAGGCTTGGTGTGCTTGAGCATGTATTGCGCTACGCCATAAGTGCTCATAAACCTTCCGTCAGTGCGATTTGTTGTTACTGTACGGTGTTCGTCTGGATTGAATGTTGTCTGTGAAAAGACAAGGGCTGCCTGCATCATGCAGATGCCGGCAGCCGCAAGTTTCTTTATTGTCATATGGATAATAGTTTCGATATTGAGATTTAGAAATAGTAAGCCAGTCCAATCTGCCATGCGTTGGCACGACCGCGTTCCTTGCTGAATACCTTGTCGACGGCTTCTGAGAAGGTTACGTCTCCAGTGCGTCCGCAAGCAATGTTGTAGTTGGCAGACAGCTCGAAGTGGCTGGCTATAGTAAAGCCTGCACCTACATTAACACTGAATGCAGATGACTTAAGATTCCATGTCTTCTGGTCGGCAAGTTCCTGGTGCTTTCTGCCCACATTGAATCCGAACTGCGGACCAGCAAAAAAGTTGAGGCTGGCAAGCGAACCCAGTCCGATGCCATAGCGTAGGTTGATGGGTATGTTGATGTATTTCGAGTCAAGCGAACGCTCTTCGATATAAATCTGTTCGTAGCCTACTTCGCCCTTTACCTTTGCCTGACGCTGGTCGTAGAGTGCTGCTGCATCGATGCCCAGACCCATAACAGGCAATGTGAACTTCACGGTAGGACCAATGAAGAAGCCAGCCTGATTGTCGGCATCAAATACTTTTCTGCTGAGGCTCATGTCTGTGACGTTAAGACCACCCTTCAATCCGAACTTGATCTGTGCCTGAGCACTTGTGGCTGCGAGCAGCATTACGATAGCAATGGCTGCCGATGTAAAGATTCTTTTCATACTCTAATAGTTTTTTATTATTGTTGTTGTTATATAATATATTATTGTTGTTGTAGTATATTATATATAAGGTGTATTAGTGGCGTTGGCGTCGCACGGTGACGCGTGCTGCCGAACCGGATGATACCGATGTGGTTCTTGACGGGCGCGACGTCTTCACCTTGGTGGTCTTGCCTCCTGAGGCGCGACGGTTGCGCTTGGCTATGCTCTTGGCTGCCTTCTTGTCCAGTTGGGCAATGCTGTCGAGCGAGTCCTTAGGTTCGGGCTTTCCCCATACGCTCTGCTCCACATCCTTCAGTTGCTTCTCAATCTTGCGTTGCTCCTTGGCAACAGCCGAGTCGGTAGGGCAGTACTGTGCAATGGTCTTGCCGAGCATATTGGTGGTCTTGTATATCTTGCCACGATACATGTTCTTGGTGAAGAAGTCGTCAATCGACATCGTAGCGGCATTGTTGAGATTGCTCGTCATGATGGTCTGCTTGGTAAGATACGGTGCCAGGTCGTCGTAGCGCACCCAGAAGAGCGGATAGCTTGTGGCGGCATCGCCGAAGTCGTCTTCGCGCTTGAGTATAGGACACAGAGCCAATACCTTGGTATGGAACATGGCGTTATGGTCGTCGTAGTAGGTCGACTCCTTGATGTAATAAGCCGTTACCTCGCGCGACGGAATGTCGCTGTCGTCGATATGCGTGCCACGGTCGGTGCGCTCGTAGTAGATGTGGTAGTTGTCAAGAAACGACTTCAGGTTTATCTTCGAAGCCTCGTCAAACACTTCGTTGCCGTCGAGACGATACTCGTAGGCTGGTACAGCGCGTCGCAACACGAGCTTGAAGATGTAGGTGAAGAGGTTCATCTGCTGGCCTATCGGCTCAACGGGATAGTACAGTCCGGCGTTGGCCTCGTTGGTGAGGTCGATCTCGCGATATATGTCGCGTCGCCAAGCTACGTCTTCGTCTGTCGCCTTCTGCGTGGGGAACGAAATCTGAGCGCGCAGACTCAGTCCCTGTGTCTGCTGCTGTTTCTTCTGAGCCTGTTCGCGCAGGCGTGCAGCGGGCTGCGCCGACACCATATCGGTGCAGAGCAGAGCAATGAACATTATAGAGAGTAGTCTTTTCATTGTGCTTTGTTTACTGTTATTTCTTTATCTACGATAATTCATTCTTCTATTTCACGATAACTTCCATCGCACCGTTGAGCTTGCGTGTGATGCCGTCGGGACCTACAGCCGTAATGCGCGAGATGTAGAAGCGCTTGCCACGCGACAGCTTGCGGAATGTCTCGCGCTGTCGGTCGGTGAAGTTGGCACCGTTGGAAGCCATTGGCACGGCATTGCCCATATTGTCGAAGAATACGGTTTCGAATCCCGTCACGCGGAACTGAATGTCGAGTATTCCGTCGTCGATGGCAGCTTTGATGCCGTTGGCGCCCATGAGCGAAGCCTTAGCCATAGAGCCGCCACGGAAACGGTCGGTACCTATCTGTATATAAGCTGCTGGATCGGGCAACTTGCGCACATGGAATGTGAACTTGCCCATCTGTCGTGAGCGTCCGTCGTTGTTGCTTGCCACATTGATGGTGACGTCGCTGCCTACGGTTGTGGGGCGTGCTATGTAGCGTCCCATGCCTATGCTGCGCAGTGCGCCGCCCGACATCGAAGCCTGCACGGCGCTGAGCGGTACGCCTGGGATGCTCACGCTGATAGGATTGTCGTAGCCTGCGTAGAGCACGTTCATAAGGTCGGCAGAGACTGTGGCGCTCGGTGCCACAACGGTATACTTCTGTGTGAAGTCGCGGCGTATTGTATTTCCGGCTCCGTCGCGCATGGTGATATATCCGCCAAACGAATGCTCGCCCACGCCACTGGCTGTGAATCGGTAGAGTCCGTTGCTGATGCGTCGTCCGCCAACGTATATTTCGGGTTGCTGGGTGGTGTCGACAGCTGCCATTACTATCTGTGCTGCAAACTGGTCGCCGCTGATTACGGTGCGCGATTCGGGAATGACGAAGGCACTGAGGCGGTTTACGCGTATGTCCTTCATGTCGATATTCGACACGAGTGAGTGCAGCACTTCGCCTTCGGCGTAGCGCACATCGCTCTGCAACTTTGACAGAAGCGTCACGGCACCGGCTACAGGCATGTCCTCAAACATATACTCCTGCCAGTTCTTGCCCATGGTGTGGGCTTTGGCTGGGAGTTTGGTGGTGAGGTTGCTCTCGATGATTGAGCGCTGATGAGGGTCGGTGACCATAGTGAGTATGCGCTCGCGGAACGAATTGATAGCGCGAAACAGTCGTCCGCCATGACCAGTACCGGGTGCCAGCATCACGTGGCTTGCAGCCTCAAGGTCGTCCTTGTTCTTGATGTCGGCTACGTTGGCCTCCTTGCCGTCAGCCTCGCGCACGATTTCAATCTTGAGCTGCTGTGCGTAGTTGTATAGCGAGTCGCTCATGCGCTTGACTGCTGTAGCCTTGTCAAACCACTCCTTCACCTTCTGCGGATTTGCCTTCATCTGGTCGGCAAAGTCGGCATACAGCATCTCGTTTTCCTTCGATGAGTTGGCTGTTGTACGGTTCAGACTCTCCTCGACAATAGAGAACCCGTTGAGCACTTCGGTCGAAATGTTCAATGCGAGCATCGCCATAAGCACCAGATACATCAGGTTGATCATCTTTTGGCGAGGAGATATAGGTCGTTTCTTGATTGCCATTAATTTGAGTTTTGAATTTTGAGTTTTGAGTTTTGAATTGTTCTCGGCTACGCCTGCGATTTTGAATTATTCAATTTTGAATTGCAGCCAGTGGCAATTTGGGGGTTTACCTTTTTACTCTTTTACCTTCAACTGCATGTTCACTGTCATAGCTTCAATCATGCGTGCATAGATGCTGTTGAGCTGTTCGATGTTTTGTGCCATGCGTCGGCTCTGCTCGTTTATCTCGTCGATAGTGCCAATCTGCTTGCTTGCGCCCTTGAGCTGCATTTCGTAAACCTTGCAAATGCCGGTGAGAGTGCGGTTGAGGTTCTCCATCTCTTCGCTGTCGCGAGTGAGACGTACGCTCTGCTCGGATACCTTCTGCAGAGTTTCGGTGAGGCGCTTCAGCTCTTCGAGATAACCAGTCTGGGCATCTGCCAACTGCGATGCCATCTCGGGAGTAGTGCCCATATCAGATGCTGGAGCAGCGCCTATTATTACTGTGCCACCAGCCACAGCTGTTCCGTTTGCTGTAGCTGCAGTTGTAGTAGCTGCTGCCGGAGTAGCGCCTTGTGTTCCACCTATTATAATATGTCCGTCAGCAGCCGGGGCTTGCTGTGCGGTATGTTCTCCGCCATACTCTTCCGCCTCCATGTCGTAGTGGGTAGGCAGTTCGCGTCCGTCTTGAGTCTTGTCAAACGGGCGGTCGAATGCCGAAAGAAAGAACACGATAACCTCAGTGCCCATACCCAAGAACATCATTATGTTGGCACCCGGCAGGTGAGTCAGTTTGAATAGGGTACCGAGAATAACGATTGATGCGCCCCAGCTATAGGCATAGTTGAGGAATGTCTGTCCGGGAACGCTGTCCATCCACTTCTGCAGATGATACACGATATTGTATTTGCTGTAAACTGTCATAGCCTTAAGTTATTATTAAACTATCCCTTTTACTCTTTTACCTTTTTACTTTTTTACCCTTCACCTTCTCCTTGGCGCTTGACGTTGTGGCAAGGCTGCGCACACATCTGAATCCGATATAGCTGCGCGGTTGGTTCTGATATTCCCAAGTGCGCCATGCCGAGCGTATGAACGACTCCGGGTCTTTCCACGAACCGCCGCGCACGCTCTTCTTCTTCAGTCTGTAGGGGTCTTCCTTGGCAGCGTTGTATACGAGGGTAGGGTTGAGGTCGTTCATTGCCTCTACGCCAGCCTCGGTGTATATGGTGCTTGTCCATTCAGCCACGTTGCCTGCCATATCGAATAGTCCGTTGCTGTTGGCCTGATATATGCCCACTTTCGAAGTGATGAGGTTGCCGTCCTTGGTATAGTTGCCGCGGTCGGGCTTGAAGTTGGCAAAGAAGCATCCGTCGCCGCTCTTCACGCTCTTGTCTTCCCACGGGAATTCAGAGCCCGACTTTCCGCGAGCAGCATACTCCCATTCAGCCTCGGTAGGCAGACGATAGCGCTGCACGTAGCGAGCCTCTGGACCCAGACCCTTCAGCAGATATTCTGTGCGCCATGCGCAGAATGCGTTGGCCTGCTCCCATGTCACGCCAACAACGGGATAGTCGTTATAGGCAGGATTAGAGAAGTAGTTGCGCAGATAGGTCTCGTTGTCGGCGTTCTGGAAGTCGTTGACCCAACAGGTGGTGTCGGGATATACGTTTACGATATATGTATTGAGGAAGTCCCACGGTCCGCTGAGTTCTCGGTTGATAGTCTCGCGCACCACTCTGCCCTCGTCGTCGATGTAAGCCGTGTCCTTCGAAATCATCACCACCTCGTTCGGGTCAACCTGAATGTCGGTGTTGAGCACACGCTCTTCAGGGCGCAGACGGTTGCGACGCAGAGCAGCCGCAGTATAGTCGTACACTTCGTAGCGATAGTTAAGCTGACGATAGTCGAGCATCTTCTCACCCGTGATAGGGTTATGGGTGTACACGCTCTCAATGGCGCGCAGCTCATCCTCGTTGGGTTTGCGTGGCAGGGGCTTCTTCCAGTTGAGGTGTGGAGTGACGGGTTCGCCGTAGCGGTCTTCAGTAATCATGTATGTCTCGTCGCCGCCATACTGCGGGTCGGCAAGTCGTGTGCGTATGATGCTGTCGCGTACCCAAGTGATAAACTGCTTATACTTAGAGTTGGTCACTTCGGTCTCGTCCATCCAAAATCCGTCTACCGAAATGTCCTTCACCGGTGTCTGTTTGCCCCACAGCGAGTCCTGGGCGTCGATGCCCATGTGCAGATATCCGCGTGGCACCTTCACCATGCCGTACGGTGTAGGTTCGGCAAAGCTGCGGCCACTTATGCCTACAACTTCGCCTCCGCGACCGCCCGACGCAGCCATCTTGCCGCCGAAGCAACCGCTGAGTATCATGGTGAACACCATGACGCCCGTAAACAATATGCTTTTTCTTGTATTCATCTATATTGTGTTATTAATCTTTTTTACTGAGCCTTTTTAAGCCTTACTGGGCATTGCTGGGCCTTACTGAGCCTTTTTTTTGAGCCTTGGTGGGCGTTACTGGGACTTTGCAAATTCAAAATTGAACAATTCCTAATCGGCGAAGCCGACCAATTCAAAATTCAAAACTCAACATTCAACATTCCTACAGCGTCCTTACGCTCTTATGCAGGTTGCGTCCTTTCTTACTGAGGTTGAGGTCTACCTGATAGCCCACGTACAGTTCGTGGCTGCCGTTGCCGGGATTTACGCCCGATGTATACATCTCGTACGAGTAGCCCAGAACAACGCCGTGAACACGTCCGCCTACGAGGAAGGTCACCGAGTTGGTAGGCGAGTAGCCTATGCCTCCGTACATCATCTTGCGGTCGTTGGTGTAAACCACACGCCCTGTGATGTCGCCGCGCCATGCTGTTCCGTCGGTGCGGACGAGCAATGAGGGCTTGATTGTTACAAACGGGTTGCGCAATCGTATGTCGCATCCACCCGTGAGATAATATGTGGCATCTACCTGCAATTCATTCTTGTCGCCCAAATTGATTAGTGGTGAGTTTAGGTGCTGCACCGACAGTCCGGCATACCAGTTTTTGTGAGTATAGTATAGCGCCGCACCGAGGTCAATCGAGTTGCCGTCGAGTTTCGACGAGGAGAAAGCTGGGTCGCTTGTGTCCTCAAGGTCCACCTTGGTTCCGTCGAACGTTTCGCTCAGCAATCCGGCAGAGATGCCAGCCGCCAGTTGTCCGCCGAACATCTTCAGGCGGAAGGCGTACTGCATGGCGAGTCGCTGATGGGTGAACAGTCCGATTTTGTCGTTCATGAACTGCAGTCCCACGCCGTGATACGTTTTGAGGAAATACAGAGGCATATCCGCTCCGACGTACATTGTGCGAGGGTTGTGCTTGAATCCGGCAAAGTCCATTGCGTAAGCCGCCGATACGTTCAGTTTCGACTGCTTGCCAACCGAGGCAGCATTGAACGACGGTTCCATATCGAAGTAATGACTGAATGCCACGTCGTACTGCGCATGGCTCCGTTGGGAGACAAGCGTAAGCGCCATTGTGGCTATTATATATATATGTACGCGTTTAAACACATTCGTATAACGCCCCTTTTATATAATTATTGTGGAATTTGGGGAATTTTACACTGTTTTCACCCGCTTTTATCCTTAAAAAATCTCTATTCTTCATTTTTTTTTCATTTTTCTTGAAAAAAGTTGGAAAAACATTTGGAGGTTTCAGAAAAATGCTATACCTTTGCACTCGCTTTAAAGAACTAAGCAATACTGCTAAGAGCAATGGATAAAGCAATCGGGCGTTTAGCTCAGCTGGTTTAGAGCATCTGCCTTACAAGCAGAGGGTCGGCGGTTCGAATCCGTCAACGCCCACACCGACAAAGCGGACAAGTTTTATACTTGTCCGCTTTTTTAATGTCCATACGTCAAGTTTAATGTGCTTTATAAATGTTTTAGATGGATTTTCCGTAACTTTGCAAGAGATATAATTACAGTATTAAAAACAAAAGCACCCCATGATATAAACTCAAACACAAGCCGATATGACCGATATAGCCAGTTGTTTCCCAATAACCGACCCCACCCTCATCTTCTTTGTGGTGATGCTCATAATCCTTTTTGCCCCGATTGTGATGGGCAAGCTTCGCATTCCGCACATCATCGGAATGGTGTTGGCAGGAGTGGCAGTGGGGCAGTATGGTCTTAACATACTGGTGCGCGACGACTCGTTCGAGCTGTTTGGCAAGGTGGGACTCTACTATATCATGTTCCTTGCGTCGCTTGAGATGGACATCGAGGGTGTAAGGCGCAACAAGGGGCGTTTCGGCGTGTTCGGACTGCTCACCTTTGCCGTGCCGTCGGTCATGACATACGTGGCGTGCATCACGGTGCTGCACTATTCAGTGCTTGCCTCGCTGTTGTTGGGATGTATCATGGCTTCCAACACGTTGATAGCCTATCCCATCGTGGGACGCTACGGATTGCAGCGCAAGCCCAGTGTCACGCTGTCGGTAGGCTCGTCGATGATATCGCTGTTGATGGCTCTTGTGTCGCTGGCAGCTATCGTGGCATCGTACGGCGGCAATACCGGCGTGATGTTCTGGTTGTTGTTTGTGGGCAAGTTTGTCGGCTATTGCGTTCTGATGGCGCTGCTCATCCCACGCTTGGCGCGATGGTTTCTGCGTCGTTATAGCGATGCCGTGATGCAGTTCATCTTCGTCATGTCTATGCTCTTTATGAGTGCCGCCCTTAGTGAGGCAGTAGGACTGGAGGGCATCTTCGGAGCCTTCGTTGCCGGACTCATTCTCAACCGCTTCATACCACACGTGTCGCCATTGATGAATCGCATTGAGTTTATAGGCAATGCGCTCTTCATTCCTTACTTCCTTATAGGAGTGGGCATGCTCATCAATCTCCAGCTGCTCTTTGCCGGAGGCGGTATATTGGGCGTAGTGATAATGATTGTAGTGTTCGGAACGGTGGGCAAGGCTGTAGCCGCCTATCTCGCCAGTTGGCTGTTTCGTCTGCCCCTGTCGTCGGGCAATATGATGTTCGGCCTCACGTCAGCCCACGCAGCCGGCGCCATTGCCATGCTGATGGTTGGAATGAAGATGGAGGTGGCGCCAGGCGTTCCGCTCGTCACCGACGATATGCTCAACGGTGTGGTAATAATGATACTCTTCACGTGCATCATCTCCACCATAGTCACCGAGCGTTCTGCCCAGCAGATAACGCTGCGCGACAAGGAGATGCCTGAAGACAGCACAGCGTCCAACAGTGAGGAGAAGGTGCTCATACCAATGAAGTATCCCGAATATGCCCAGCGTCTGGTAAATCTTGCCATGATGATGCGCAATCCTAAGAACAATACACAGTTTGTAGGACTCAACGTGGTGTACGACGACGATGATATGCTGCGCAATCAGGAGCAAGGACAGCGATTGCTGGAGCGCATGGCACAGTATTCGGCTGCCACCGACATACACATGCAGACCCAGGTGCGTGTGGCTGCCAACATAGCCAACGGCATACGCCATGCCTACAAGGAATTCCGTGCCACTGAGATTCTCATCGGTATGCACATGCACCCTGAGGTGTCGCAGAAGTTCTGGGGCGAGTTCCATCAGAGTCTGTTCAACGGACTCAACAGTCAGATTATCATGGCGCGACTCACCCAGCCCCTCACTACGATACGCCGCATACAGGTGGCAGTGCCTTCGCGAGCACAGTTTGAGCCGGGCTTCTACCGCTGGCTTGAGCGTCTGTGCCGACTTGGTTCTAATCTTGAGTGCCACACCGAGTTCTTCGGTCGTGAGGATGTGCTGCCGCTGATAGAGAACTATGTGCTCAGCCGTCACCACGACATGCGTGTGTCGTACACGAAGATGGCGCACTGGGCGGAGATGCCTAATCTGGCGGCTTCGATATCGCCCGACAATCTGTTTGTGGTAGTCACCGCGCGCAAGGGCACCGTGTCGTACAAGAACGCACTGGAGTTCCTGCCCGACGAGATAACACGCCACTTCTCGGGCACCAACATCATGATTATATTCCCCGACCAGCACGGCGATGCTATGGACGAGATGACGTTTGCCCAGCCGCAGCACACCGAGGATCAGAGTGCATACGAGACCATTGGCAAATGGATTAAGAAGAAGTTGTAATTGGAAATAGAATAATTCAAAACTCAAAATTCAAAATTGAATAATTCAAAATCGCAGGCGTAGCCGAGAACAATTCAACATTCAAAACTCAAAATTCAAAATTCAACATGATTGACATTAAAGAAATAACCAAGAGTTTCGGCTCGCTTCAGGTGCTTAAGGGCATCGACCTCCACATCAACAAGGGAGAGGTGGTGAGCATCGTCGGCCCGAGTGGTGCCGGCAAGACGACATTGTTGCAGATAATGGGTACGCTCGACAGCCCCGACAGCGGCGAGATAGTTGTCGATGGGGTAGATGTGCGCAGTCTGTCTACAAAGAAGTTGAGCGATTTCCGCAACCGTCATATAGGATTTGTGTTTCAGTTTCATCAGCTTTTGCCCGAGTTCACAGCTCTTGAGAACGTGATGATACCTGCCTTCATTGGTGGCAAGAGTCAGTCGGAGGCTAAGCAGCGCGCCATGGAACTGCTTGAGTTCATGGGACTTGCCGACCGCGCCTCGCACAAGCCTGCCGAACTGTCGGGTGGCGAGAAGCAGCGTGTGGCAGTGGCACGAGCTCTTGTCAACAATCCCGCTGTAGTCTTCGCTGACGAACCGTCGGGCTCGCTTGACTCAAAGAACAAGGCCGAACTCCACCAGCTGTTCTTCGACCTGCGCGACCGCTTCGGTCAAACCTTCGTCATCGTGACACACGACGAGCATCTGGCAAGCATCACCGACCGTACCATACACATTGAGGACGGAGTGATAAAGGGCGCTGAAGACATTGAAGACAGCGCAACCGTTTAATGATTAACAAAAAAAGGACTTTATGATAAAACTTGGCGATTACAATAAGATGACCGTTGTGAAGGAGGTGGACTTTGGATTGTACCTCGACGGCGGCAATGAGGGCGAGATATTATTGCCCAAGCGATATGTGCCTGAGGGTACAAAACCTGGCGACGAACTTGAAGTGTTTGTCTATCTCGATCAGGAGGAGCGCCCTGTTGCCACTACCGAGCATCCGCTATGCAAAGTAGGCGACTTCGCTTATTTGGAGGTTTCGTGGGTCAATGAGTATGGCGCATTCCTCAACTGGGGACTGATGAAAGACCTCTTCTGTCCGTTCCGCGAGCAGAAGAAGCGCATGCAGAAGGGCGAGAGCTACATCGTGCATGTGCATATCGACGAGGAGAGCTACCGCATTGTGGCTTCTGCCAAGGTGGAGCGTTATTTTGCCGAGCGCCATCCCTTCTACAACCACGGTCAGGAGGTGGACCTGCTGGTGTGGCAGAAGACCGAAATGGGATTCAAAGTGATAATCGACAACTGCTATCCTGGACTCGTTTACGAAGACCAGGTGTTCAGCTATCTGCACACCGGCGACCGTGTAAAGGGATATATCAACACGGTGCGTCCCGACGGCAAGATAGACGTAACGCTTCAGCCCACAGGTCGTCAGCAGACACTCGACTTCTCAGAGACCCTGCTGCAATATCTTAAGGACAATGGCGGTGTGTGCGACCTCGGCGACCGCAGCGATGCTGAGGACATAAAGCGTCGCTTTCAGGTGAGCAAGAAGGTGTACAAGCGTGCCGTAGGCGACCTATACCGCCGCCGACTGATAAATATCACCGACAACGGTATAGCTCTTGTATAATAACCGAGTCGCCGCTTCAGAGTGACCCCAATACTTAAGTGAAGGATTATAAACTGCTGAAACGGTCAATAAGTTTCTTGCGGAAGAATCGTCCCACCTTCACGTTTTGAAGTTTGTTGAAAGGCGGATAGAAGTGGCACGTATTGTCGGTTACTTCCATCAGATAACTTATATTGATGATATGCTTCTGACTCACACGCACAAGTGTGTCGTTGAGAGTCAGAAGCGTATCGCTATTGACACTACGTTTCAGTTTTATTGTTTCTTTCTCGCCTGCCAGTGTCAATTCCCACACGCGCAAGTCGCTGTTGTAGGCAAATAATCCTACGTCGTTTATGTCTACCAGGCGGAAGTCTACAGCATTTGTATATACAATGTATTTGCCGTCATTGCGTCGTGATATACCGTCGCCGATTATTGTCGGAGCGATAGGAGTGCTTGCGGCAGACTGTATGTGCTGTTGTTCGTTGTTGTCCAAGCACACACGGCGGATGATGGTGCGTAGCTCTGCGTCGTTGATAGGTTTCATCAGATAGTCGAAAGCCTTGTTGCGAAACGCCGATAGCATATATCGGCTGTGTGCAGTATACATTATTACGCGGCAGCGGTTGCCGGGACGCGATTCGACGCGTTCCAGAAAGTCAATGCCTGAAATATCGGGCATGTCGATGTCGAGAAACAGCAGGTCGGGCATCGCTTCTTTGAACAGTTGCAATCCTTCTTTTCCATCGTGTGCCATACCCACGACGTTCATCTCGTGGTATTCTGTCAGTTTCTTTTTCAAGACCTCAGCAGCCTGTCGGTCGTCGTCAACAATAATAATGTTCATAATGTCAGTCTGTTTTTTAATGTTGGTATATTGTTTTCTCATTCTATTTTCACTCCGTCGGGCACTCTGAGTGTGGCTTCGCATCCGTTGGGTTGTTTGCTGTCGTCACTATAGATATTCCTTATAGAGAATCTTATTTTGTCTTTGTTTCTTACATTTATTACGGCAATTGTTTGTGAAATGATGTTCATTCCCGTTTTACGTCGCAACACATTGGGGTTGAATCCGGGGCCGTTGTCGCTCACCTTTATAACAGTGCAGTTGCTGTCGCGTGTCACGTTGATACACAGTCGCTTGTCGCCCTCCTTATTTCTTAGGCCGTGTTTTATTGCGTTTTCAGTCAATATCTGTATGAACATTGACGGAATCCTGACGCTGCTGGCATCCACATCGGGCGCAATGTCTATGTTGAAGTGGAAGTCGTCGCCCATTAGATAGCTTTCTACACGAATGTATTGTTGCACGAATTCCAGTTCCTTTTGCAGTTCTACACCCAAAGTGCTCGACATGTCGAGGTTGGCACGAATCAGTTGTGCCAGTTCGGTAAGCTCGTTGGTCTCCTTGGTGTCCGATTTTATGATTCTGTTGTTTAGCACATTGAACATGAAGTGGGGCGAGATGCGGTTGCGTACGTTGTCGAGCTTGAGGTTCATTATGCGCAGTTGTACCTTAAATCGTCGCTTGCGCAGATACAGATACCACATTATTAGCATGAACGCCAATGTTAGAGTTGCCGAAATAGCCAGGGTGCTTGTAAACTTCACGCGTTGTATTTCGGCGTTCTTGTGCTCCAGTATCAGTTCATGATGGAGCTGTAATGTGTCGGTGGTGAATCGCGACATGATTTCAGCCGAGCGCATGTTCGAGAGGTTATGCTCTATTGAGTCGTTATATTCTATTGACTCTTGCAGCAATGTATATGCCTTGCTGTAGTTGCCTGTGAGTTCGTAGTATTGGCGCTTGTATTTGTTGCGGATGTTCACCAGTGAGTATGGTATCAGCGACTCGTCTGCCTTGTTCACCATTATTCGTCTTGCTTCATCCATTTTGCCTGCCCTTACGGCAATGCCGAACCGTATGGTATAACAGTAATAGATGGATGTTTTGTCACCTTTTGAGTGGAAGTAGGGTTCTACCTCGTCAAGCATCTTGGTAGCCTCGTTCAGCAGGTTAAGGTTCAGGTATACGTCAGCTTGATTGAGCTTGCACAGATACATGTCGAACGTGCGCACCATACCGTGTTCTTCCAGCATCTTCTTCATGCGCATGAAGGTAAGCAGCGCATTCTTGTAGTCGCCTTGGAAGTAGTAGTAGTTGCCCAGATTATTGACATAATAAGCCTGCATCGAGGGCGACATTTCCTTGACGTGAGGTTCGGTCTGGTCGTTGTAGAACTTGGCTTTGCCGTAGTTGTGCAGCGTAACGTAAATCTGCGCCAGTCCCATGTACAGCGTTATGTTCTCCTTTTGTGGCAATTCGAGCGAGTCAACGAGAAAAAGCGCACGTCGATACCATTTTGCGGCGTTGGGCAGATCGTTGCAGAGCATGTAAGCGTCAGCCATGTTGGCGCATGTCTTTGGCAGGTTGTGCTTGCTGTCGCTGTTGAGCAACAGCTTGTATGTCTTGTTGTATAGTTCTACAATATGTCGTGGGTCGCGGTGTATGCTCATGTCGCGTGCTGCTTCACAAGCCTTGGCACCTGCCATAAGCGAGTTGAGTCGAGGTGATGCACAGGTTCCGTTTACTGCGTAAAAGCCATCATCCTGACGTGCCGCGAATGCTTTGACATTTTTAATCAGTGTGTCGGCGCGTTCGGGGTGGTCGGTCAGACTGTAGTACATAGCCATTCGCAGTTTATATTCATAATAAGTAATGCTGTCGTTAGCCTCGCGCATACCATGTTCGATAGCTTGCGGAGCCGACGGAGCCAGTGCCGCAATCGAGTCATCGAGCCATCGCATGCTGTTGTCGTATGCTGTGCCTTCGTTTCTTTGCTTTGATGTACAGGATTGTATGGCAATGGCAATAATCGCAAGGCATCCAATTAGTGTAATCTTAAGCAGTTTGTTTATATAACTGTTTGTTTTTGTCATTTTATTGTTTTGCTTTTTCTTTTTGCAAATATACTACAAATATTGTAAATACGTTGATACAAATCAATAAAATACATTCAAAATGTGCTCGTTAACAAAAAAATGTATTGAAAATTTTGCGGTATTGTAAAATGAGTGTATCTTTGCAATGTTTTTCATGGTATTAGATTTAAGGTTAACAAAGGTTGGGACTCAGCGGAGCCCCTTTTTTTGTGCCCTTACGTTTCATAATACGTCATTTTATGGCCATTTTCCTGTTGTTATGGCTACTATTTCCTTTTATTTTTGTATTTTTGCACAATCACAAAATGTAAAAATAATACTGTATAGATATGAAGATACTTACTGGAGCGCAGATACGCGAGCTCGACAAGTACACAATCGAGCATGAACCCATAGCGTCAATCGACCTTATGGAGCGTGCTGCGCGTGCCATCACTGCAGCCATCCAGCAGCAGTGGCCTCAGGGCACTCCCGTTGTGGTGTTTGCCGGTCCCGGCAACAACGGCGGCGACGCATTGGCTGTGTCGCGCATGCTTGTCGAGAAAGGCTATACTGTTGACGTTTATCTGTTTAACGTGCATGGACATCTATCGGACGAGTGTGCCAAGAATCGCGACCGTCTTATCAACGATGGCTTGATACACCATTTCACCGAGGTGTCAACCAATTTCGATCCGCCCAAGCTCACCGAACAGACACTTATCATCGACGGACTCTTCGGTTCTGGACTTAACAAACCATTGGAGGGAGGCTTTGCTTCGCTTGTGAAATACATCAATCAGTCGCCGGCACGTGTTGTGAGCATAGACGTTCCGTCGGGTCTTATGACTGAGGATAACATCGGCGTATCGCACAAGGCAGTGGTACGTGCCGACGTGACGCTGACCCTGCAAATGAAGAAGCTTGTCATGTTCTTTGCCGACTGCCAGCAGTATCTTGGTGTGGTGCGTGTGCTTGACATACGTCTGTCGAAAGAATATATCAAGAGCATCCCCTCAGCCTACTCTACTGTTGAGGCTGACCTTGTGCGCCAGATGATGCTTCATCGTGACGACTTCGCCCATAAAGGCATGATGGGCAGTGCGCTGCTCATAGCTGGAAGCGAAGGCATGGCTGGTGCCGCTGTACTTGCCACACGTGCATGTATACGCAGTGGGGTGGGCAAGGTGACTACGCTTACACCGCGTTGCAACTACGCCATAATGCAGATGTCGGTGCCAGAGGCGATAGTTCATCCCGACAGCGAGAACTATTATTCTGAGGCTATATCAACTGAGGAATACAACGCCGTAGGAATAGGTCCGGGACTGGGTCGCGACGAAGGTTCGGCACTTGCGTTGATGTCGCAGTTGCAGCAGACGCAGTGTCCTGTAGTGCTTGATGCCGATGCCCTCAACATGCTCGGCTCGCACGGCATGTGGATAAGCCAGTTGCCCGACAATATGATTATGACTCCGCATCCGCGCGAGCTCGACCGCTTGGCTGGTACAGCAAGCCACAGTGAGGGTGAGCGTCTGGCGGTTGCACGCGACATGGCTGAGAATCTGCGAGCATACATTATGCTCAAGGGCCATTATACAGCATTGTGCATGCCCGATGGAAGCGTAATGTTTAATACCACTGGCAATTCGGGCATGGCTACAGCTGGTAGCGGCGATGTGCTTACGGGCATCATCACCGGACTTCTGGCACGTGGCTATTCGCGCAAGAATGCCTGCGTCGTGGGTATGTATCTGCACGGACTGGCTGGCGACATAGCCGCGCAGCGTGTAGGCAAGGAGTCGCTCGTGGCAAGCGACATCATCGTTGCGCTGCCCGATGCTTTCAAGGCATTGTATTGACAAGATACGAGTATACAAGATACAAGTTAACAAGATACAAGTAGATATGAAGATATTATCAACACTATTACTCTCGGCCTTAGCCGCAACGTCGGCTATGGCTGGTGGCGACAAGCCTGTTGACGGTTTGTCGTATTCGCTGCCCAAGACAGCAGTGCGTATGCAGGTGCTCGTCGAGAAGACAGTCACCGAGCCGGGACAGCTTGCTGGTTTCTCGCAGTTGTATTTCGGTAAGGCAGGCGTCAACACTCGTCAAACATCCTATCGTATTGTAGGCGTGTCGTTCAGTTCGGAGGGTCGTGCTGATGCCGACCGTCAGTATACGGTGGCTATCGACAAGAAGCGCAGCGTGTTCTCGGTAGATTGTGCTCCTGACGGTTCGTTGCTTGCCATCAATACCAAGGCACCTCGTGCCAAGGGTCCCGCTGCTTTCGTTGCAGCTCCACGCAAGGCTCCGCTCAATCCGCGCGACTATATGAGTCAGGACATTCTCTCAGCCGGCAATATGCCAAAGATGGCTCAGCTCGTAGCTCAGGAGATTTACGACATACGCGATTCGCGCTCGCTGCTGTCGCGTGGCGAGGCTGACTTCATGCCGAAGGATGGCGAGCAGCTGCGCCTCATGTACAGCCAGCTTGCCACTCAAGAGGCTGCACTGATGCAGCTCTTCCAGGGCACTACCGTTGTCGACACTACTGCTACAGTCATCAGCTTCGTCCCCACCAAGGACAATTTGCGTCCCGTTGTGTTCCGCTTCTCTAAGAGCTTCGGACTTTGTGCTGCCGACGACTACTCGGGCGAACCTATTTACGCTAATGTTGAGGACACCGGCGTGTCTAAAGAGTTGCCAGAAACTCCTGCTGAAGTAGCAAAGATTAAGGATGAATTCAATCTCAGCGTAGCCCGTCCTGGACACATCCGTCTCACTCTTGCTACAGCCGAAGGCAAGCCCTTAGGTTATTACGAGACCGATGCTGCACAGTTCGGCACAGTAGAGCGCCTCAATGGTGCCTTGTTCGGCAAGAAGTTTACATCGCACATCATCCTCGACCCAGCTACGGGTGGAGTGGTGGAGCTGAAGACAGAGCCGCTGGAATAGTAGTTCGGGTTGAACAGCTACGTCTCAGTTGACGTGTTGTGATGTTGTAGATACATTAAGGAAAAAAGAGGGTGTGTCAAAATAGAAGTTAAAAGAAGTTTGGGCTTCGCCCGAAGTTAACAGAAGTTAGCGGACATATGTATAAAATGCTGAAAATAAAGCATTTGTCTGTTAACTTCCATCCATCGTAGATGGATTAACTTCTTCTTAACTTCCTCTAACTCCTATTTTGACACGTCCTCTTTTTTATTTTACTGCATTTTCAGATTGATAGTTTTGTTGCCATTTACCTCACGCGACACATTTGTATATGACGTATCTGCGCTATCAAACCAACGAATAAGCTGTTTTCTTCATAAGATACTGTCTATAAGATAAAGACTGTCTCGTCACCGCAAATATTGCGCACCTTTAGGCGCAAAGGCTTATCTTCCGAAATAATAGTGGCATCCCAAAGGTCGCGGGTCTTGTTACCGTTTATAGTCACAGTACCATTCTTCTCTATCTTCACCTCTGCGTCGCTATGCCAAGGCGCATCTTTTTGTGCCGAGGTGCAGTCTACAGAAAGCCACTCTATACATTCCAGTCCCTCGTCGCTTATCTCGATAGGCTTGAATGTAGATTTCTTGCCGTCAGCCACTTTCTTGGTGTGCTGTTGGTTGGCCTTCAGATTGAAAGCCTCTATCTTCTTCATTACGTAATCGCTATGGAATGTGAGCATCTTCACTTGCCATTTAGTGAACAGCTCCACCTGTACTTCTGAGAGCGTCCATGTAGCCTCATCCTCCATAACAACTTCATCAAGTATCTGTTTCAGGTCGCGCAGTTCTATCTCTATATCAGTCCGAGTGTTCTCGTCGTGTATAAACTGATTAAGAGCCTCCATGTCTTCCACATCAATGTAATATACAATGACATGTTTTACATCGTTGCTGAGGTCGGGCAAAGCCTCGCGTATTATATGATTCATCTCAGTAGTGTCCATCACCCTACAGCTGCTGTCCAGCAAGTTGGGCAGATAAACAGGCATTTGTCCGTTTTGACTACTATATATACTACCAGCCCAAAAACGCTTATCGAGATTAGCATCCGTATTAAGCCCTGGAATAAGCTTTACGAGTTTGTCCATTGTCTGCACGGGATTACGGAAAAGACTCACGCCATCCCTAATCTCCATCATTGTGAATTCAGCTCCAACACCTACCAAACGGTCGCGCGTTGTCTGAATGCTATTAATGTTGACGTCGTTGTGAATAAACCTACGACCAAGTTTATGAGCCACAGCAGCGGTCACACCACTTCCTCCAAAGAAATCGGCCACGAGCATTTCTTCGTTGCTTGAGGCTTTTATGATACGCTCAAGGAGGGATTCGGGCTTTTGAGTGGAATAGTCGACACGCTCATCGGCTTGAGAGTTGACGGGGTTGATATTAGTCCATAAAGCTTGAGCAGGCATACCAGGTAATTCATCCATATAAACTTTAGAACGAATACCACCATTTTTTGTAAAGTGTAAGCGTCCTTCAGCATCAAGTCTTTTCATTGTTTCTAATGGCATACGCCAAAGCGAACGACAACCTTTGTACTCATAGTCATATCCACCACCTTGCAATCCTTTTGCTGTTAGGTTTCCACTGTCCCATTTCCTTCCGTCAGAATCGCTTTGGCTAAAGCGTGCCAAATATTCATCTTCATAGTCCTGATATACAGTATTAAAAACTGAAGAAGATGATTTGGTATAGAAGAAAATCATATCAAAGTTATTACCATAATATTCTGAATCACTATGCGCTGTACTTCTTTTCCAAATTATCTCATTTCTAAAATTCTCCTCTCCGAAAATCTCATCCATAAGAATCTTGACGTAATGTCCTATATGATAGTCCAGATGCACATAAATGCTTGCCGTATCGCTCATTACCGCCTTTATCGCCATAAGATTCTCATACATCCAGTTGAGGTAACGTTCCTTATCCCAGATGTCGCCATACATTTTCTCCTCAAATGCGAGCATATCGCTATTGTCGAGTTGCAGTTCAGCCTCAGCTATAGCCTTTTGCACCAAAGGATTGCGGCGTATGTAGATTTTCTTGGCATAATCGGCACCCGAAGCAAAAGGAGGGTCAATATAAACAAGGTCCACCTCTATGCCTTTGTCTTTCAAGTAGGCACAGGTAGAGAGACACTCGCCGTGCATCACTATATTGCCTTTGTCGTTCGTGCCTACAGTTTCTTTCGCGCTCACCTCGTATAGAGGCATACCTCGCTGCACGCGAGTCTTAACCTGGTCGTTGTCCTTGTAAAAGAGCATACGGTTGGTGCGTACAAAGTTGTCAAGACGAGCTTGTCCTTGCAGAGTGTCAGGATAATATGGTATATATCTTATTGCCATTGTATTGCTTATTTGAAAAATTCGTTTATCATTTCTATTGTTTTCTTTACTCGCTCCTCATGACCATCAGTGTCCTTAAGATAGAGGAAACGAAAACGGTTTCGTCCATACTGTTCGTTGTTCTTAGGCACAAAGGTGTCTTGCATGAACTTCAACCTATCCTTGAACTTTGGCGCATAGCCTTCGCCCTTGGTCTCAATGATACAGATACGGTCGATTCCACCTTCTGCCGTACGGCTCACCATTAGGAAGTCGGGCACATACAGTCCGTCGTATTGCCAATGGCCACTTGCCGTCTTGCGGTATGTGCGTATCTTGAACTCTGTCAGCGTGTCGTCGCCATTGAAATAGTATTCAAGGTTGCGGTCTTTCATCATCACAAGCAGAGCCTTAGTGAAATACTCCAGCTCAAGACTGCTGTCAAAGCGATAAGGCAGATACTGATATGTCTGAGTGCGCTCCGGATGCGGGTCGTTGGGCACTTTTGATTGTATTCCAATCATAGCCGCATCAATAGCCTCTTGAGGTATGCCAGGTATCTTCTTCATCGTCTCTATCATCTCCAAGTCCTTGGCAGCAATTTCTCCCTTTTCAGGATGTGCGTCCCAATCGAGTATCTCCCTCACGTCCTCCTCCTTAGGATAGACAAGGCTTAGGTCTGCCACATCGATGGCTTTAAGATGCTCAAGCGACAGTATGCTTGCCTCGTAGGGCACAACCTCCTCAACAATGCTGAAGTCGCGCTTAGGCACAAAGGCTTTGCGTATCATCGAGCGTATCTTGCAATGGTCGTACTCAGCACTTGCATGTGTCTCGTCGTAGATGGCTCTAAGGCGTGGCTCATGCTCCATGAGTTTGGCTATGGAAAGCATGCCAAACGATTCGCGCATAATAGTATGCAGCCACCATCTGAAGGACAGTTGCTCGGCATTGCCTTCAAGAATCTCGTCATAACCAGTCACTTGTCCTTCCATGTTCTGAATAGTGACAAGAGCCTTGTCTTTTTTGCGCAGAATGTCGGGGTCGGCAAGACGTGCCGCAGTATTAGGTTGCGACTCCTTGACGATGGTTCTATACTGCACACGTATCTGATAGAAGTCGATAGACGGAACTTCCTTGCGCACGAACCGCTCTATATGTTTAGTCTCCACTGGTGGCTTGCTGCTGAAGTCGCTGAGCGTGATGTTCTGTTGCTGCTTGAGTTCCTTGTTAAGCTTGTCGGCATTCGATTTGTTCAGCCATACAAGAGCCGTCTCACGCTCTCCCTTTATCACTTGGCGCAGACAACGGCATGTGGTTTGCAGCACCATATTGTTAGGACAAGCTCCCTCGTGCGGCAATATTACACCTGTGAGACTCTTACAATCCCATCCCTCTTTGCCTATCTGTGCCAACAACACAATGCGCACCCTACTAAGAGGCGACGACAGCGCAGCAAACATTGCCTCCGAACCTTCTGGCTCGGGATATTTGGTATTGCCCTTGTGCCTACGCAGAATCACCTCAGCAGGATTAAGCCCATACTCTGTGGCTATCTCTGCCACAAGAGGATAAACATTGTCTTCGAGTGTGGCTATCTTACCGCAATATATGGCAAGCTTTGCACACGTGCCATCAGCATATACGGTGTCCTTATAAGTGTTCAGGAATTCGCGCACTCCACTTTGAAGAATCTCCTCGGACGATATGTCTACATGTTTCACATCCGGACGCTTCAAGAAGTTGTCTATACCGTCCATTAGCGGATAGTAATAAACAACATTACTGATATTAGTGTTCTTTATTGTGAATGTGCCACCTATCGTTGTCCTCTCAGCCTTGTCAAGATAAGGCGTGCCGGAGAAACCTAAAACGTTGCAGAAACTGTGGTTTTCTGTAGCCCAGGCTGTCACTACCTTGCGCAGCTTTATATCGCCGTCGGTAGCATGGTGCACCTCGTCAATAAACACCGACAGATGTGGTATCTTGCCTATAACAGAGCGCAATTCGTTGGCTATGTCACACTTCTTCAGCTCCTCAGGGGTGAAAGCCTTTGCATCACTCGCCGTGTTGTCCATACGGTCAAGTATAACTTTCTCTGCATTAGTAAGTGCCACTATGCCCATTACATTGTTGCCATACAGATGGGTGTTTATCTTTTGGGCATTAGGGTTGCGCACGATATTGCTCTTGCTGCCAGACTTCTGCTCGTCGAGTACTTCAAACTTCACAAGTCGTTTGAGCTTCTGCGCCTCAACCTCTGAGAATATCCATGAAGGGTCGAACTCGCGAATATTCTTAAGACTTGGTATTATGCTCGACTTCAGAGCCGACGGAGCAAGAATCAAGAAATTGTGCGACCATACGGGATTGTCAGGTTCGTTCTGGGCAAAGTATAGGTCGATATATATGAAGGCTGCCATCAGATAAGTCTTGCCGGCACCCATTGGAAGCGAGAAGAGATAGTCGGTATAGGTCACACCATAGAATATGTCAAGCAACGTCTGCTCGTAGTCCACTTCTGTGGCATGATGACGTATGAACTGCTCCAACTCTGGAGCAAGCTGACGTCCATTTCGGTCCTTCAAGCATGAATATTGAAACAGGGCCAATGCAGCCTTGTTGGTTTCAAGTACATTTCGAGTTTCTACAGTAAGTTCCTTTGTGTTTGTCTCCGTGTCGTTGAAATATCCCTCTATGAACAATTTATAGAGCGGCTTTCCCTTACAGGCTATCTTTAGATATAGGTATGTTTTTATAGCTTCGACTTGGGCGTCACGCATTTTTCCCCTCTGCTCTATGTATTGGAGCATGGGGCGTATGGTGCAGTCGGCAGATTGCAGCCACTCGTTACGTTTCTTTCTTATAAGTTCGTAGAACATTCTATTTCAAATATTGATTTTTCTTCTTACATAAACAACCTACAACCTCTCACACAAATCAATATTTTGTAACGGTTGTATTTTTTTCTTATTTGACTACAAAGATAATAAATGTTGTCAAATAAGAAGACTGAAAAGAAAAGGAAAAAATGTGATAAATACAATATAATCCATAGACAGAATCGGAAAAGTGTAGTTTTAGCCTACAATTTTCACAGGAAAAGTATATCTTTCGCTTGTATATTTCATAGGAAAAGTGTACTTTTGCAATAGTTATATAACAAGAAAAGTGTAATTATGCTATACCGTAAAATAGAAAACGACATTGTAAGTCACTTACAATCAAGGACTGACAAGATTCTGATTGTTGATGGTGCACGCCAGATTGGAAAGTCGTATATAATTAGAGAAGTTGGAAAGAAACTTTTTCCTAACTATATCGAGATAAATATGGAGACAGACAAGTTGGGCGACCGAATTTTTGCTGATGCAAGAACCAAGGATGATTTCTATCTTGCGTTAAGTTCTGTTGCAGGCGACAGAATGGGAAGCAAGCAAGACACGCTTATCTTCATTGACGAAATACAGGCTTACGACCATCTCCTGACATTGTTGAAGTTTTTGCGCGAAGACGACAAGTTCACTTATATAGCCAGTGGCTCTCTTCTTGGCGTAACTCTTAAAATAACATCGTCAATTCCATTAGGCAGCATCATCATCAAACACATGTATCCTATGGATTTCGAGGAATTTCTTATTGCCAATGGTGTAGGACAGTTGGTGTTGGACACTATGCATCGGAATTTTGCCGAACGCAAACAAATGCCGGATGCAATTCACAACAAATTGCTCGACCTATTCAAGAAATATCTACTTGTGGGAGGTTTGCCGGATGCTGTTAAAGAATTTGTCAACACTAAAAACATCACTACCGTAAGGAACATACAGAACAACATACACCATTTGTATGGTGTGGACGCAGCAAGATATGAGGAGACGCATAACCGTTTGAAAATACAACGTATCTACAGTATGATTCCCTCAAACTTGGAGAACAAGAAGAAACGGGTGATTGCCAAAGACATAGAAGACAAGAAAGGCAAACGTATGAGCGATTATGTTGAGGAGTTTGACTATCTCATATCATCAGGCATTGCCTTGGAAGTGAAAGCTATAAGCAAGCCGAGTTTCCCATTAATAGAAAATAGTGGAAAAAATCTTCTTAAGCTGTACATGAACGACGTGGGCATTCTGACAGGTATTTTCTATGGCACAAACATAAAGGCCATTATGGACGACATGGCAAGCATCAATCTTGGCTCTGTCTATGAGACGGTTGTGGCGCAGGAATTACGCGCACACGGATTCAACCTTTATTATTACGACAACAAGAAAACAGGCGAGGTGGACTATCTCATCGACGACATGGTCAATCTGTCTGTTCTTCCACTGGAGATAAAGTCTGGCAAAGATTATCAGGTGCATAGCGCATTGGATAAGTTCCTGCAGATTAAGGAATATAACATTCATCAGGCTTTTGTATTGTCGAATGCCAAGAATGTGGAAGTTAAGGATGGAGTGACTTATCTACCTATTTACTACATTGCGTGCATTATGCCAGAAAGGAACTCTCTATTCACACGATATGACGGAATCCGACAATAGAATAGAAGTGACGTATCTCGAAGGGATGGCTGAAAACAACTTGTTACACACCGTGAGGTGTAAAAGCACGAAATCGCCGTATGCCGAACGGCACGTATGGTGGTGTGAGAGGTCGGTAAACATGAAAATAGGAGATAAACATCTATGATTAGTGTTTACCTCCTACTCGATTGACTTCGTCACTCAAAAAACATTTTTTTGTAACTGATTGATAAACAATATTATGTATCTTTGCGTCACCTAGTATTGGGTGACACAATGACGAAGTCAGGAAAAAGATAGAAAATGAACAAGATAGAGGATGAAATAATTTTGATTTGGAAAAATTAACATAAGCTGGTGTTGTTTATTTGATAACTTGTCATATATTTGTGACCGAGTTCTAATAATTATTTATAAACCGTTAAAATTCATTTTATATGAAATCATTCAAGGTAATGGCAACTCTTCTTATAGCTGTAGACTCCGTCAAAAAGTTGTTATTTTGTTTCTCTGCATTGACACTGTTGTTTGTTGTTGCGTCTTGTTCGAACGAGTCCGATCTTGATGGGTTTTCGCAAGAAAGTAAGGTTCTTTCTCTTGCCAATGCGAAAAAGCTGAAAAACACTGTTGATTCTTTCAATAAAACGTGCTACTCCTACATTTATACCGGGAAGTCAAGGGCTGTTAGTTGTGGCGCATCAGACAGTATCATACTTATTGGCGATGAGAAAGATGTGTTAGAGAAAAATGAAAGAATCCTCTTGGATGCATCTTACAACTTCTTCTCGGAAATCGGCTTGGCAAAAGAAGAAATTATAAGAGAAATAGGGAATGGAAACGAGGAAGCTGTGGTTTATGCAGGACTTATTGCTATGAGCTCAATTCTCGATAATGATTCTTCCTCAACACGTGCAATTACAGGAAATGTTTACATTGATTGTGCGCTTTCTGCCATTGGATTGGATTTGGCAACTACTGTTAGGGCTGCTATCGAAAAAGGAGTTTCGAAAAAAATAGCGCTGCAACTTGTAAAACAAGCAGCCAAAACAACGTTAGGGACTACATGTGGAGTTGCTGTTACTGTTGGATTGTGGGGTCTTTGTGTTGGAGGTATAGGATGATGTTATCAGTTTTATTCAAAGCTTTGTTTTTAATGGTTGCTGCCGAACCTGGCATAGCTACGTTCAAGAGCATGGTTCGCTTGTACAGACGATATAAAAACAAAAAAATCTCTAATGTGAAACAAGTTGTTAGGCAAATGGCTATTAGTGGCATTGGCCTTCTCGTTATATTTGCAATTTATGTTTTCATAGTACAAGTTTTCCTGTAGGGTGCTTCTGTCTTTTGAAAGTGGCTTATCCACTCAGTGGATTTGTTTTAAGTGCAGGTGTGAAACAAATCGTGCCGTGAGAAGTCAGCAGACGCCATCGTAGTGCAATACGTCGATAAAGTTGCACGAAGGGCAGAACCTAATAATTAAGCGATAGTAATTTAATGGGGGCGTATCTCGAATGGCATCCAAAATAGGAACTGCCGTATGCCGAACGGCACGTACGGTGGTGTGAGAGGTCGGTAAACATGAAAATAGGAGATAAACATCTATGATTAGTGTTTACCTCCTACTCGATTTATGTTCAGCAACGCTCATTGCATTGCTTATTGTTAAAATCCTTATTACAGCTGAGCCAACTCAACTACCTTATCTACTGCTGCTGACAGACCATCCTTGTCCTTGCCGCCTGCCTGGGCGAAGTGAGGCTGACCGCCGCCGCCGCCCTTGATGAGCTTGGCAGCCTCGCGTACCATCTGTCCGGCGTTGAGCGAGTGGTCCTTGACGAGATCGTCGCTCATTGCTACGTTCAGCATTGGCTTGTCGTGAGATACTGTGCCGACGACGGCAAGCATGTTCTCGCTTACAGCCTGGCGCAGCTTGAACATGAGGTCCTTGGCAGCAGATGGTTCCATAGGCAATACGGCGGTGATAACCTTAACACCGTTCACCTCGCGAGCCTTAGCGATGAGTTCGCTCTTGGTACGCTCTACAGCCTGAGCCTGGAACTGCTCGATGCTCTTCTTCATGGCGTCGTGCTCCTCGATATACTTGCCGATGACAGCCTGCAGGTCCTTAGCGTTGTTGAAGAGTGCGCGGATGGCCTTCATTCCGTCCTCGATGTTGTACATCAGTTCCTCGCATTCCTTTCCGGTCTTAGCCTCGATACGGCGGATGCCGGCAGCAACGCTGCTCTCAGAGATAATCTTGAAGAAACCGATGCGGCCAGTTGACTGTGCGTGGATACCACCGCAGAACTCGCAGCTCGGTCCGAAACGCACTACGCGCACCTTGTCGCCATACTTCTCGCCGAAGAGGGCGATGGCACCCAGCTTCTTAGCCTCCTCGAATGGAGTGTCGCGATGCTCGTCGAGCGGCAGGTCCTGACGGATGAGGTCGTTGACTACACGCTCTACCTTGCGCAGATCCTCGTCGCTGACCTTAGAGAAGTGAGAGAAGTCGAAACGCAATGTTGTTGGCGATACGAACGAACCCTTCTGCTCAACATGGTCGCCAAGCACCTGCTTCAAGGCGTAGTCGAGCAAGTGGGTAGCGGTGTGGTTGGCAGCCGAAGCCTCGCGTGCGTCAACGTCAACGCATGCCATAAAGTCGGCCTCCGGATTCTTAGGTAGAGCCTTAACGATATGGATTGACTGACCATTCTCGCGCTTTGTGTCGGTGATGTTCACAGTCTCGTTCTCGCTCACGAGAACACCATTGTCGCCTACCTGACCACCCATCTCGCCGTAGAACGGAGTGTTGTCGAGTACCAGCTCGTAGTATGTATTCTTCTTCTGAGTCACCTTGCGATAGCGCAGGATGTGGCACTCATATTCGGTGAAGTCGTAGCCCACGAACTGCTGCTCGCCCTCGCGCAGGTTGACCCAGTCGCTATTCTCAACGGCTGCGGCGTTGCGTGCACGGTCTTTCTGCTTCTGCATCTCGGCGTTGAACTCGTCCTCGGCAACGGTGAATCCGTTCTCACGACAGATGAGCTCGGTGAGGTCGAGCGGGAATCCGTAGGTGTCGAAGAGACGGAAAGCCTGCACGCCGTCGAGCTGTGTCTTGCCCTGCTTCTTAAGCTCTTCCATTGCCGAAGAGAGAAGGTTGATGCCCTTCTCAAGTGTGCGGAGGAACGAGTCCTCCTCCTCCTTGATGACGTGGAGAATGAGGTCGTGCTGAGCCTTGAGTTCGGGGAAAGCCTCGCCCATCTCACGGGTCAATACGGGGATGAGTTTATAGATAAATGCCTCCTTCTGTCCGAGGAATGTGTAAGCATAGCGTACAGCACGGCGAAGGATACGGCGGATTACGTAGCCTGCCTTGGCGTTAGAAGGCAACTGGCCGTCGGCGATAGAGAAAGCTACAGCACGCAAGTGGTCGGCGCATACACGCATTGCCACGTCGGTCTCCTCGCTTACACCATACTTCAAGCCTGTAATGGCCTCCTCTTCCTTGATGATTGGCTGGAAGATGTCGGTGTCGTAGTTGGAGTGCTTGTCCTGCATAGCACGAACAAGACGCTCGAAGCCCATACCGGTATCAATAACGTGCATAGGCAGCGGAACGAGCGAGCCATTGGCTTTGCGCTCATACTGCATGAACACGATGTTCCAAATCTCGATAACCTGTGGGTCGTCCTTGTTTACGAGTTCACGTCCTGGAGTCTTAGCCTTCTCCTCGGGAGTACGTGAGTCGAGATGAATCTCCGAGCAAGGACCGCAAGGACCTGTGTCGCCCATCTCCCAGAAGTTGTCGTGCTTGTTGCCGTTGATGATATGGTCGGCAGGCACGTGCTTAGCCCAATATGATGCAGCCTCGTCGTCGCGCTTCAATCCTTCTTCTTCGCTACCTTCGAACACTGTGACGTAGAGGTCGGCAGGATTGAGCTTCAACACGTCGACCAGATACTCCCACGCGTAGTCGATGGCACCCTCCTTGAAGTAGTCGCCAAACGACCAGTTGCCGAGCATCTCGAACATGGTGTGGTGATAAGTGTCGTGTCCAACCTCTTCGAGGTCGTTGTGCTTTCCGCTCACACGGAGGCACTTCTGAGTGTCGGCACGGCGTCGCGGTTCGGGCTCGCGTGTGCCGAGAATGATGTCCTTCCACTGGTTCATACCTGCGTTAGTGAACATCAACGTTGGGTCATCCTTGATTACCATAGGTGCGCTGGGCACGATGGTGTGTCCTTTCGACTCGAAGAACTTTTTGAACGAGTCGCGGATTTCGTTAGCTGTCATCATATTATATAATATTACGTACTTTGTATTAAATTCTTCCTAAAACGTTTGCAAAGGTACTCTGTTTTGGTTATTTTTGCAAATAAATTAAGACTAATATGGCACTGAATACCAACAAGAATGTGAAATTATACTACTCCATAAAGGAGGTGGCAGCAATGTTCGACGTGCGTGAGTCGACGCTGCGCTATTGGGAGACGGAGTTTCCGCATCTCAAACCCAAGACGGTGGGCCAGAGCGTGCGCCAATACACCGAGAAGGACATTGAGCAGATACGCACCATACACAATCTGGTGAAAGTGCGCGGCTTCAAGCTGGCGGCGGCACGCAAGATGCTCAACAAGAACCGCGCCGGTGTGGACAAGAGTTCGGACATACTCGCTACGCTGATTTCGGTGCGCGACGAACTGAAGGAGCTGAAACGACGACTTGACTCGCTGGTGTAGTCCTTTCTATTTCACCACGAATTGCCCTTTGTCTCACCACGAATTGCCCTAATCACACGAATTTTGGATTGGGGGAATGATTCGTGAGATTCGTGAAATTCGTGGTGTTAATAAGATTGAGCATCGTGGTGCTAATAAAGTGAGCATCGTGGTGAGTTGGAGCAGGCAAATATTGTGATTATGGTAAAAAATTGTTACAAACAAAAAATTGATTCTAGAGATTTCGCGAATCGTTTTTGCGGTGTTTCGCAGTGTCCGAAGCCATGACTTTTTTCATTTATGCCTCCGTTGCAATGCAACAGGACTACTTTTGGAGTGCAACGGGACAACTTTTGCCGTGCAAATGGAGCTTTAATGGAGGTCAAAAGTAGTCCATTTGCTATAAAAACGATTGTTCTTTGGTTCTTAAAAAATGCACACAAACGCTGTTTTAATCGTAATGCGCTGATTATTAACTTGATATCACTGTATGCTCAAAACTCACGAATTTCGAGCCAAAGATTTCTTAGTGTGCTCAGCTCGCAGTTTTGAGCGGTTAGAAATGCAAATATTGTATTGAGGAAAAGTCTCCGGTTGAGATGTTGTCGCGGTGTTTGAAAATATCTGTGTTAAAAAATTTGGTTATAATATTTTTTTTGTATCTTTGTATAATGTAGGGCAAACGGTTGTGTTCTCTACATTATTTATATATAATACACAGATAGATTCAGATAGAAAAGATAATATTCATATGAACGACTTCAGAAAATTCGCTACCAGCCGCGGCATGAGCGGCATGGTGCTCGACGATGTGATGAGAGCCCAGGCGCAGTATCTCAACCCGTACATTCTTGAGGAACGCCAGTTGAACGTCACTCAGATGGACGTGTTCTCGCGCTTGATGATGGACCGCATCATCTTCCTTGGCACCGAGATTAACGACTACACAGCCAACACCCTCACAGCCCAGCTGCTGTATCTCGACTCGGTAGACCCAGGCAAGGACATTTCAATCTACATCAACTCACCCGGCGGCAGCGTGACTGCAGGTCTCGGCATATACGACACAATGCAGTTCGTCAGCAGCGACGTGTCGACCATGTGTACCGGCATGGCTGCCTCGATGGCTGCCGTGCTGCTCGTGGCAGGCAAGGAGGGCAAGCGCTCGGCGCTGAAGCACAGCCGCGTGATGATACACCAGCCGCTGGGCGGTGTGCAGGGCCAGGCTTCGGACATCGAGATTGAGGCGCGCGAGATACAGAAGTTCAAGAAGGAGCTGTATACCATCATCTCCGACCACTCGCACACACCGTTTGACAAGGTGTGGGCCGACTCCGACCGCAACTACTGGATGACAGCCGAGGAGGCGAAGGAGTATGGCATGATAGACACCGTGCTGATAAGAAAGCCGTCGCTCACAGGCGTGGACGGAATGGATGTTGCACAAAGCGAAGGAAAGGAGTAAAGACGTAGAGCTATGGCGAGAAAAGTATGTAGCTTCTGTGGAAGAAGTGAGAAGGACGTGAACTTCCTCATAACAGGACTCAACGGATTCATCTGCGACCAGTGTGCGCAGCAAGCATATCAGATAGTGTGCGAGGCAGGCATAGGACCGGACGCCAAGGGTAAGCGCAAGTCGCAGTTTGACGTAGCGCTGAGCGATGTGCCAAAGCCGATGGAAATAAAGGAATATCTCGACCAATATATAATAGGTCAGGACGAGGCAAAGAAATATCTCTCGGTGGCTGTTTACAACCACTACAAGCGCTTGCAGCAGCCGCAGGACGACAACGGTGTGGAGATAGAGAAGAGCAACATCATCATGGTGGGCTCTACTGGTACGGGCAAGACTCTTCTGGCTCGCACCATTGCCAAGCTGCTCAAGGTGCCATTCACCATTGTCGACGCTACGGTGTTCACCGAGGCGGGCTACGTGGGCGAGGACGTGGAGAGTATTCTCTCGCGTCTGCTTCAGGTGGCAGACTATGACGTGGCTGCAGCCGAGCGTGGCATCGTATTCATCGATGAGATCGACAAGATAGCACGTAAGGCCGACAACCCCAGCATCACGCGCGACGTGAGCGGCGAGGGTGTGCAGCAGGGTCTGCTCAAGCTGCTTGAGGGAACCATGGTGAACGTGCCGCCAAAGGGTGGACGCAAGCATCCCGACCAGGACTATATCCATGTAGACACGCGCAACATCTTGTTTATCTGTGGCGGTGCATTCGACGGCATCGAGCGCAAGATAGCACAGCGTATGAACACACACGTGGTGGGATTCAACTCGGTGCAGAACGTGCGCCATCTCGACAAGGGCAACCTCATGAAGTATATCCTGCCGCAAGACCTCAAGTCGTTCGGTCTGATACCCGAGATTATCGGCCGACTGCCGGTGCTTACCTATCTCAATCCGCTTGACCGTGCCGCATTGCGCCGAATACTCGTAGAGCCCAAGAACAGCATCATCAAGCAGTATGAGAAGTTGTTTGAGATGGACGGCATCAAGCTCCACTTCAACGACGACACTCTGGAGTTTATCGTAGATAAGGGTGTGGAGTACAAGCTCGGAGCACGTGGACTGCGCTCTATCGTGGAGGCCATTGTGATGGACGCCATGTTTGAGGTGCCATCGAAGAAGGTCGACGAGTTCACCGTGACACTCGACTATGCCAAGAAACAACTTGAAAAGTCAAACTTGAGGAATTAGGAATTAGGAGTTAGGAATTAGGAGTTAGGATTTTGGAGTTATGAATTAGGAATTGATTTTGACTCTTTTATCCTTAATTTATAATTCCTAATTCATAACTCCAAATTGCCAAAGGCAATCAATTCCTAACTCCTAATTCCTAACTCCTAATTCATACAAATATTACTACTATGACTGGGATAATTAACCTCAATGAACAACTGAAACACTACTTCGGGTTCGACTCGTTTAAGGGCGAACAAGAAGCCATCATAAGCAATCTTCTTGAAGGCAACGACACCTTTGTGCTCATGCCTACGGGAGGTGGCAAAAGCCTGTGCTACCAGTTGCCGTCGCTCATTATGGACGGCACCGCCATAGTCGTGTCGCCGCTCATCGCGCTGATGAAGAATCAGGTGGATGTAATCAACGGGCTGAGCGAGGAATCGGGCGTGGCTCATTATCTCAATTCGTCGCTCAACAAGGCGGCTATCAATCAGGTACGCAGCGACATCTATGCCGGACGCACCAAGCTGTTGTATGTGGCTCCAGAGTCGCTCAACAAGGAGGATAACCTCGAATTCTTCCGCTCGTTCAAGATTTCGTTCTATGCAGTCGACGAGGCACATTGTATATCGGAGTGGGGTCACGACTTCCGTCCGGAATACCGCAACATACGCCCTACGATACAGAAGATTGGCAACGCTCCAGTCATAGCACTCACTGCTACTGCCACCGACAAGGTGCGCATGGACATCAAGAAGAGTCTCGGCATAAGCGAGGCACGTGAGTTCCGCTCGTCATTCAATCGCCCCAACTTATATTATGAGGTACGCCAGAAGAGCAAGGACATCGACCGACAGATAATAAAATTCATCAAACAACACGCGGGCAAGAGCGGTATTGTATACTGCATCTCGCGCAAGAAGGTGGAGGATCTGGCGGCTGTGCTTAAGGCCAACGACATAAAGGCGGCACCTTATCACGCTGGTCTCGACTCGGCCACACGCTCGCAGACACAGGACGACTTCCTCATGGAGCGCAACGACGTGATTGTAGCCACCATAGCCTTCGGCATGGGCATCGACAAGCCCGACGTACGATTTGTAATCCACTACGACATACCCAAGAGTCTGGAAGGATACTATCAGGAGACCGGACGCGCCGGACGTGACGGAGGAGAGGGCATCTGCCTCGCTTTCTACTCGCATAAGGACCTGCAGAAACTCGAGAAGTTCATGGAGGGTAAGCCTGTGGCAGAGCAGGACATAGGCCGGCAGCTGCTTCAGGAGACGGCTGCCTATGCCGAGTCGTCGGTGTGCCGCCGCAAGCTGTTGCTGCACTACTTTGGCGAGGAATATCCCAAGGCCAACTGTGGCAACTGCGACAACTGTCTGCATCCGAAGGTTCAGCGCGATGGTAAGGAGGCGCTACTCATAGTGCTGCGCTCGCTGCTTGCCCTGAAGGAGGGATTCCGCCAGGACTATGTTATCGACTTCATCAAGGGTCGCGCTACCGACGACGTCGTGTCGCATCATCACGACCAGCTCGAGGAGTTTGGCGCTGGTGAGGACATGCCTGCCAAGACATGGAACCCTGTGATACGTCAGGGCATGATAGCTGGATATATACATAAGGACATCGAAAGTTATGGACTGCTCAAGGTGACGGCGGCAGGCAAGCGCTATGTGCGCAATCCGCAACCGTTCACATACGTAGAAGACACCGACTTCACCGACAACGCCGACGAGGAGACAGACGACCATGGAGCTGCCGCACTCGATCCTACGCTCTACAGCATGCTGCAAGACCTGCGTCGCAAGATGGCACGCAAGCTGTCGCTGCCGGGCTACGTCATCTTCCAGGACATCTCGCTCGAACAGATGGCCACGATGTACCCCGTATCTATCGAGGAGCTCCGCAATATCCAGGGTGTAGGTCAGGGCAAGGCGAAGCGCTACGGCAAGGAGTTTTGCGAACTAATCCGCCAGTATTGTTCGGACAACGAGATTGAGCGTCCAGAGGAGATGTTCGTGCGCACTGTTGCCAAGGACTCGATGAAGAAGATTAAGATAATCCATTATCTCGACCGTCGCATGCCGCTCGACGACATCGCCTCGGCATTGAACCTGGAGTTCAGCGACCTTCTCGACGACCTTGATGCCATCGTCTACAGTGGCACCAAGGTGAACATCGACTACTTCCTTGAGGATGTGATGGACGACGACCAAATAGACGACATCTACGAGTATTTCCGTGAGTCGGACACTGACAGTATAAAAGTGGCTGTGGAAGAGCTCGGTGGCGACTACGAAGAGAATGAAATCCGATTAGTAAGAATAAAGTTTATGTCGGAGCAGGGAAATTGATGGTAGTTGAGAATTGATATTTGATAGTTGAGAGTTATGATTACCATATATAATAAAGGTATTGCAAACAAAACATATCATAACTCTCAACTTTCAATTTTCAACTCTCAACTCTCAACTCTCAACTAACATCAACTCTCAATTCTCAACTCAGCTGCCAAAGCCGTTAATTTGCATTAACGCTTGAAATAAAGTCGTTAGAAAATGTCCCCGATTGGATTTTTATTGCTAAATTTGCACGCAATAAATTTTTAAGTTATATGTCATCATTTGTTGCTGATAAAATTGTAATGGACGGTCTCACTTACGATGACGTCCTTCTTATCCCCGCTTATTCAGAGGTACTGCCCAAGACGGTAGAGTTGAAAACCAAGTTCTCTCGTAACATCAGCCTGAATGTGCCCTTTGTCACAGCAGCCATGGACACCGTAACGGAGTCGGCTATGGCTATTGCCATCGCACGCGAAGGCGGTATTGGTGTTATTCACAAGAACATGTCAATCGAGGACCAGGCGCGCCAGGTTGCCATCGTTAAGCGTGCCGAGAACGGCATGATCTACGATCCGGTGACAATCCGCCGTGGCAAGACAGTAAAGGATGCTCTCGACATGATGGCCGAGTATCACATCGGAGGAATCCCCGTTGTTGACGACGAGTGCCATCTCGTAGGTATCGTTACTAACCGTGACCTTCGCTTTGAGCGTCATCTCGACAAGCTCATCGACGACGTGATGACATCGGAGAACCTCGTGACCACTCATATCAAGACCGACCTCTCGGCAGCTGCCGACATCCTGCAGTCGAACAAGATTGAGAAGTTGCCCGTTGTTGATGCCGAGAACCACCTCGTAGGTCTTATCACCTACAAGGACATCACAAAGGCAAAGGACAAGCCAATGGCATGCAAGGACGAGAAGGGTCGTCTGCGTGTAGCTGCCGGTGTAGGTGTGACAGTAGACACACTCGACCGTATGAGCGCACTCGTTGAGGCAGGTGCTGACGCTATCGTTATCGATACGGCACACGGACACTCTAAGTACGTTATCGAGAAGTTGCGCGAGGCAAAGGCTTCATTCCCCAACGTAGACATCGTTGTAGGTAATGTGGCTACAGGCGAGGCTGCCCGCATGCTCGTTGACAATGGTGCTGACGCCGTTAAGGTAGGTATCGGCCCGGGCTCAATCTGTACAACACGTGTCGTAGCTGGCGTAGGCGTTCCGCAGCTCAGCGCTGTATACGACGTTTACTCAGCCTTGAAGGACACAGGAGTACCTTTGATTGCCGACGGTGGCTTGCGCTACTCAGGCGACGTTGTCAAGGCTATTGCCGCTGGCGGTAGCTCGGTAATGATCGGTTCGCTCGTAGCAGGTACAGAGGAGAGCCCCGGTGACACCATCATCTTCAACGGACGTAAGTTCAAGAGCTATCGTGGTATGGGTTCGCTTGAGGCTATGGAGAATGGCTCAAAGGACCGCTACTTCCAGGCAGGAACAGCCGATGTGAAGAAGCTCGTGCCGGAGGGCATCGCCGGACGCGTACCTTACAAGGGAACCGTTCAGGAGGTTATCTATCAGCTCATCGGTGGTTTGCGTTCAGGTATGGGCTACTGTGGTGCCGGAACAATCGAGGCAATGCACAACGCCAAGTTCACACGCATCACCAATGCTGGTGTGCTTGAGAGCCATCCTCACGACATCACCATCACAAGTGAGGCTCCTAACTACTCACGTCCGCAGTAATCACACTGTAGCATTACGAACATGACAACGCGAAACCCTAAATATAGGGCAAAAGCATAAAAGGCAATGGCTTGTGTCGCAGACTGTATAAGGCTGCGACACGGACCATTGCTTTCACGGGTTATAATGTAACTATAAATTAAGGAGGATTCTCCATATTTACATACGATGAAGATAAAATCACTGTTGGTTGCTATGTCGCTTATGGCAGGCAGCGCATTCGCCCAGACCGCCGACCCGATAATAATGACCATCGGTGGCAAGAACGTCACACGGTCGGAGTTTGAGTATGCCTACAATAAGAATGCAGCTGAGACAACGATAGACAAGAAGAGCATAGACGAATATGTCGACCTGTTTGTCAACTACAAGCTGAAGGTGATAGCCGCCGAAGAGGCAGGCATTGATACCACAGCCGCATTTCGCAAGGAATTTCTCATGTATCGCGACCAACAGATACGTCCTACGTTCATCGTCGACGACGACATAGAGCGCGAGGCACGTAACATATACAAGCAGACACAGACACGAATCGACGCCGGGGGCGGACTGGTGCATCCGTTGCACATCCTCGTGGCGCTGTCGCAGCAGGCTGACGCACAGCTGCAGCGCGCCGCATCTCTCAAGGCAGATTCTATATATAAAGCCCTGATGGCAGGTGCCGACTTCGGCGACATGGCACGCCGACTGTCGGACGACAAGGCCTCGGGCATGCGCGGAGGCGATCTGTCGTGGATACAGCGCGGACAGACTATAAAGGAGTTTGAAGACCAGGCGTATGCCTTGAAGAAGGGCGAGACATCAAAGCCGTTCCTGACACCGTTCGGATACCATATTATAAGAGTGGTAGACAGGGGCAACTTCTTTCCATACGACTCAGTAAGAGCCGACATACGCCGATTTATCGAAAGCCGCGGACTGCGCGAGCGCATAATCTCGCAACGCATCGACTCCATAGCCAAGCTCTCGAAGCCGGCACTCACACCCGAACAGGTGATAGAACGCCGTGCCGAGGAACTGGAAGAGAAGTCGCCGGAGATGAGCGGACTGATACGCGAGTATTACGACGGACTCCTGCTGTACGAAATATCAAACCGCACAGTGTGGGAACGCGCCGCCAACGACACCAAGGCACAACAAGCCTACTTCAAGAAGAACCGCAAGAAATATGCGTGGGCTGAACCGCGATTCAAGGGAGTGGCATTCTATACACGCAATCAGACAGATGCCGAGGCTGTGAGAAAACTGCTGCGCTCTACGCCATTCGACAAGTGGGCAGAGGCACTGAAGACACAGTTCAACGACTCTACAGAACGCATCAAGGCCACAATAGGCATCTTTGCCAAGGGCGACAATTCCACGGTTGACCGCGCTGAGTATGGTGTTGACAAGACAAAAGCGAAATCAGCTATTGATAATGTATATAAAGTTGAAGGAACTTTCGGCAAGAAGATAAAGCGTCCGCAGACATATGTCGATGTACGCGAACTGGTAGTGTCCGACCTTCAGGAGCAGCTCGAACATAAATGGGTGGCTGATTTGCGACGCAAATATGCTGTGCATGTCAACCGTGAGGTGCTTAATACTGTCAACAAGCATTGATAAAATGCCGTCAATACTGTATAGAGAGATATAAGTAAGGAAATAGATCAAAACAAAAAGAGATAAATGAAAAAAACAAAATCAATATTGATAGCTCTTGTAGCCGTGTTGCTTTGTGCTGGTATTGGAGCCAATGCACAGCGTGGCAAGGGTCATATGGTTGACGCCAAGTCGCAGACTGATACGGCAGCTGTTGCCATTTCTGATACGGCAAACGCCCGTGCTGTAAATGCTGATTTCAAGGCACCTGAGCACAGTGTGGTAGACGAGGTGATATGGGTTGTAGGCGATGAGCCTATACTCAAGTCGGATGTCGAGATGACACGACTCCAAGGTGAGGCTGAAGGTGTTACGTGGCACGGCGACCCCGACTGTGCTATCCCCGAGCAGATAGCTGTGCAGAAGCTCTTCCTTCATCAGGCTGCAATCGACTCAATTGAAGTTACTGAGGGTGAGATTGCACAGAACATTGACATGCAGATAAACCGCTGGATACAGCAGGCTGGCTCGAAGGAGAAACTCGAGGAATACAAGAGAATGACTGTGGCACAGATGCGCTCACAGTTGCACGATGATTTCAAGAACAATCAGCTTATTCAGCAGATGAAGGAGAAGTTGGTGAGCGATATAACGGTTACACCGTCTGACGTTCGCAACTACTTCCGCGATATGCCTGAGGACAGCATTCCTTTCGTTCCAACCGAGGTTGAGGTTGAGATCATTACCCGTCAGCCTAAGATTGAACAAGATGAGATAAACCGTGTGAAGAACGACTTGCGCGACTATACCGACCGTGTAAATAAGGGCGAGGCTTCTTTCGGTACACTGGCACGTCTTTATTCAGAGGATCCGGGTTCGGCACGTCAGGGTGGAGAGATGGACTATGTAGGTCGTGGTATGCTCGACCCCGCATTTGCAAGCGTAGCATTCAATCTGACCGACCCGAAGAAGATTTCGAAGATTGTAGAGTCGGAGTATGGTTTCCATATTATCCAGCTCATCGACAAGCGTGGTGACAAAATCAAGGTGCGCCACATACTGCGCATTCCACGTGTGTCTACCGAGGCTGTCGACTCAATGCGCACACGTCTTGACTCGCTTGCAACAGACATACGTGCAGCAAAGGTGACCTTTGAGGAGGCTGCTTCGGTTGTGTCTGACGATAAGGATACACGCAACAATCACGGTCTTATGTCGTATAACAGTCAGGACGGACGCACATCGAAGTTCCAGATGAAGGACCTCCCAACCGAGGTGGCTCGCGAGGTAGAAAACATGGAAGTGGGCGATGTGAGCAAGGCGTTCCAGATGATTAACGAAAAAGGCAAGACTGTGGCAGCCATCGTAAAGCTTAAGAGCCGTACCCCAGCCCACCGTGCCACAATCACCGAAGACTATCAGGTGATGAAGAATGTGGTGCTACAGAAACAACGTGCCGACTTCTTGCACCAGTGGGTGGTAAACAAAATTAAGACTACATATGTCAAGATGAACGACCGTTGCAAGAAGTGCAAGTTTGAGTACGAGGGTTGGATAAAGTAGTGTCTCTCATCCCGTATAGTTATGCTTTAAAAGGCTTATTGTTTAATGGCAATGAATGAAAATAATCATACAAGTATAAAGTGGCATAGAGTCGTCGTAATGACGATTCTATGCCTTTTTGGCTTTAGTCTTATAACAACAGTTGCGGCTCCTGACAAAAAGAAGAAGCGCCAGAAAACCGACGAACGTGTGTATCTGAAGCACGCTGATGAGTTGACTTACGACCAGTGGGGAGCTGTACCAGGAGCACAGATACTCCGAGGTAAGGTACACTTCACGCATGCCGGCTCGCAATTGTGGTGCGACAGTGCCTACTTCTTTCAGGTAGAAAATTCGGTTATGGCTTTCGGACATGTCCGCTTTAAGCAGGGCGATACCCTGTCGCTCACTTGCGACCGTGCTGACTACAATGGTGCCGACCAGATGATGCATGCCCGCAATAATGTGGTTCTCAAGCATCGTAAGCAGACATTGTATACCGACTCGCTCGATTACGACCGCTTGTACAACCTCGCTTATTTCTTTGAGGGCGGAAAACTGGTTGACGGCAAAGACCGGCTTGTCAGCGACTGGGGTGCATACAGCACAGCAACACGCGAGGCTTCATTCTACTATGGAGTGGAGATGTTCTCAGGCCAGAACCATATTACTACTGATACGTTGCATTATGATACTCGTACGTCGGTAGCACATGTTGTAGGACCGTCGACCATAACATCCAAGGGTACGATAATACACACTACCGATGCTTATACCAACTCGCGTACCGACCGCTCGCAGCTGTTCGGCCGCTCAACAATCGTTGATGGTGACAAGACCATTACGGGCGATTCGCTATACCACGACAACTCTAACGGCGACAACGAGGGATTTGGCAACGTAGTGTATATCGACAAGAAGAACAAGAACGAGCTACATGCCAACCGTCTGTTCTATAACGAGAAGACCGGATATGGATATGGCACCGACCGCGCCATGTTGCTCGACTACTCGCAGCGTGACACACTGTGGATGCATGCCGACTCATTGAAGATTTTTACTTTCCATATCAATACCGACTCGGTTTATCGTAAGGTGCATGCCTTTCCGCATGTGCGAGCCTATCGTCAGGACGTGCAGGCTGTGTGCGACTCGCTCGTATTCAGCTCGCTCGACTCGTGTATGACAATGTATCGCGACCCGATTGCATGGAATCTGAACCGCCAGATACTTGGCGAAGAGATAAAGGTATACTTTGCCGATTCTACTGTTCGCAAAGCCGAGGTCATTGATCAGGCTCTATCAGTGGAATTGGTTGACGGTAAAAACCGCTTCAATCAGGTGTCTTCAAAGCGTATGGACACCTATTTCACCGATGGAGCGGTACGCCGTACAGATGCTGTAGGCAATGTGATGACAATATATTACAATGCCGATTCAAAAGATTCTGTACTCACCGAACTCAATTATCTCGAGACAGATACTATGCGGATGTTTATCTCGGCAGATCGTCAGCTTGAACGTATATGGACATCAAAGGCTTCCGGTACAATGTATCCCATCACCCAGGTGCCGCCTGACAAGTTGCACCTTGGCGCATTCGAATGGTTCGACTATATACGTCCGCTCGACAAGAACGATATTTTTGAGTGGCGAGGTAAAAAGGGTGGCTCGCAATTGAAGGCTATACCGCGTCGTGAGGCACCGTTGCAGAAATTAGAATAATATAAAAAGCATGTATTTTTTCAACCGCCGTCCACGCGGCTTTCACTATACAATGCGCTTCAGTAATGAGCGCCGCGACCTGATAGACAACCTGCGTCGTGGCGTTCCGCCAGATGTGTTGGCGCAACGCTCGCTTGAAGAGGAAGCACAGCATGCCAGTCGTGGACGAAGCCGCCGACATGGCAGAGGATTGCTCCTCATGATAGGAGTCATGATAGTGGTAATACTTGCTTTCCTACTTGCTGTTATATTAATCAAACTGTAAAACCCTATGAGTGATATAATACAACTGTTGCCCGATTCAGTGGCCAATCAGATTGCGGCAGGCGAGGTGATACAGCGTCCTGCAAGTGTCATTAAGGAACTTGTCGAGAACTCGATTGACGCAGGAGCTACGTCTATACAGGTGGTGTGTGTCGATTCGGGTCGCACTTCGATACAGGTGATAGATAACGGTAAGGGAATGTCGGAGACCGACGCCCGACTCTCGTTTGAGCGCCACGCTACAAGTAAGATACGCAAGGCCGACGACCTTTTCAATCTGCACACGATGGGATTTCGCGGTGAGGCACTCGCCTCGATAGCCGCTGTGGCGCAGGTGACGCTCAAGACACGCATGGCTGACGACGACTTAGGCACACAACTCTCATTGGCAGGGTCGCGCTTTGTGTCGCAGGAGGCATGTTCGTGTGCAGTGGGCAGCAATTTTATGGTGGAAAACCTCTTCTACAACGTTCCCGTGAGGCGCAAGTTCCTCAAGTCGAATGCTACAGAACTCAACAATATTGTCACTGCCTTTGAACGTATAGCCCTTGTCAATCCCGACGTGGCATTCACACTCTATAACAACGACAACGAGTTGTACAATCTGAAGGCTGCCGGTCTGCGTCAGCGCATAGTAGACGTGTTCGGCAAGAAGATAAACCAGCACCTCCTGCCTATTGACATCGACACCACGATGTGCAAACTAACAGGATTCATAGGCAAACCCGAGTCGGCACGACGTAAGGGAGCGCGCCAATACTTTTTCGTCAACGGCCGCTACATGAAGCATCCCTACTTCCACAAAGCAGTGATGACAGCCTACGAGCGACTTGTGCCCGAAGGCGACCAGGTGCCGTATTTCATATATTTCACCGTCAAGCCCGAAGACATCGACGTAAACATACACCCGACAAAGACCGAAATAAAGTTTGAGAACGAGCCTACAATATGGCAGATTCTTGCAGCGGCAGTGAAAGATGCTGTAGGAATGTTCAGCGACGTAACAGCCATTGAGTTTGACACCGAGGGACAGCCTGAAATCCCCGCATTGGGGTCGGCAGAAGAGGTGCGTGCACCCAAGTTGCAGTACAATCCCTCGTACAATCCGTTCAACGAACCGTCTGTCCGCCGTTCGGCTCCGTCGGAGTGGGAACGAATGTTCGACGGATTGGAGAGCAGCACGTCACGTCAGCGTCAGACCTCGCTGTTCGATGGCAGCAACGACGTGATAGTAGGGTCGAAGGCCAACAAGAGCATAATGGAACCAATGCCCGACATACCCGACCTTCAGCCCGTAGCCACACAAAGCAGTCAGCCTATACCATCTGTCAATATGTCGACACCTTCAGCCGACGTGCCTATTGCATCAAGTATGGCTCAGGCAGAAGTTCCGTCTGCAGTGTTTGCATCACCGATAGAGGATAAATCGCCAGTACATTATCAATATAAGGGTCAGTATATAATGACAGCTGTTAAGTCGGGGCTGATGATTGTCGACCAGCACCGTGCTCATATGCGCATATTGTACGAGCGATATACCGAGCAGATAAAAGCGCACAAGTCGGCTACACAAAAGTTGATGTTTCCGGAGACAGTGCAGTTTGCCCAGTCGGAAGATGTCATTATGCAGCAACTGTTGCCCGAATTGAAGTCGGCAGGTTTCGATTTGAGTGAACTTGGAGGCGGTGTGTATTCCATCTGTGGAGTTCCTTCAGGACTTGACGGTCTCGACTACGTGTCGCTTGTGCAGGACATTGTAGCCTCGTCAGCCGACAATACCAGTTCGGCACTTGATCATGCTACTCATACTGTGGCATTATGTCTGGCTCGCAGTGCCGCTGTAGCTTATGGTCAGGTGCTTGGCAATGAAGAGATGGAAAATATCGTAAACGACCTCTTTGCGTGCTCCAACTTCAACTATGCACCCGATGGTAGCAAGATACTTTCTATTCTGCGGCAGACTGAAATACAGCGTATGCTTGGTTAGAGACAAAATGAATGTTTGAAAGAATATTCGTTATTTATCTTTTTTAGCCATTCTGACAATAATCTTGTCAAAATAGTATGCTTATTTGGTTTTTATTAGTAACTTTGCGCAAAATTTGATAGGGAATATGCCCTTTAGCATTTATTCGAAAGGAAAAAAGGAAAAATATAAGATTGTTAATTTAATAAAGGTTATGAAAAAGTTATTTTTAGTTTTAGCAATGTGTGGTCTGACTATGAGCTCAATGGCTCAGGATACAACAACAGACCCAGTACAGAAGTACAGCGTTGCAACAAACTCATTCTGGAGCAATTGGTTTATTCAGGCAGGTGCTGACTGGAACGCTTTCTATTCAAACGAAGAGCATGGTGCTGGACTTTCACGCAGTCCGTTCAAGAGTTTCCGTTCTGCTCCTGGATTGTCTGTAGCTGTTGGTAAGTGGTTCACACCGGGTCTTGGTCTTCGTACTAAGTTCTCTGGCGTTTGGGGTCGTACTGTAATCGACGAGAACAAGCACTCTAACAAGTACTGGACTCTCAACGAGAACATACTCTTCAACCTCAGCAATATGATTTACGGTTACAATCCGACACGTGTATGGAACTTCATTCCTTTTGTTGGTGGTGGTATCAGCCGTAACTGTGACTACAATTGCTATGCAATGAACCTCTCTGCAGGTATCCTCAACACATTCCGTGTAAGCAATAAGGTTGCTGTCAACTTCGAGCTTGGTTGGAACTGGGCTGAGAGTGATTTCGACGGTGTGACAAGCGGTGTAGGCAACCGTGGTTGGGATTGCCACGACAATAAGCTCTATGCTGAAGTTGGTCTTACATTCAACCTTGGTAAGGGCACTTGGAGCAAGACTCCTGACGTAGACGCTATCAAGGCTCTCTCACAGAGCCAGATTGATGCCCTCAATGCACAGCTCAACGATGCTAATGCAGAGAACGCTCGTCTGAAGAACCTTCTTTCTGTGAAGAAGGAAGAGCCGGCTCCTATCGTTAAGAACTACAGCAACACTCCGTTGTCAGTATTCTTCAACATCAACAAGTCAAACATTGCTTCACGTAAGGACCTCGTTAACATCCAGTCGCTTGCCGACTATGCTAAGGAGAACAACTCAAACCTCGTAGTAACAGGTTATGCTGACAGCGCTACTGGTGCAGCTGATTACAACCAGAGTCTCTCTGAGCGTCGTGCTGAGACTGTAGCTAGCGAGCTTGTTAAGATGGGTGTTAACCGCGACAAGATTTCTACACAGGGTAAGGGTGGTGTAAGCGACCTCTCACCGGTTTCTTACAACCGTCGTGCTACAGTTAAGATTGCTGAGTAATTCGGCAACGCTTAGCTATACAAGACGTAATAGTCAAAAAAAACAAATATTATGGGTGTTTTCCGCAAGGAAGGCACCTTTTTTTATGTCTATAGGTTCTATAATTGGTTGTTTTAAGCTCCATAATTGAAAAAAGATATGTAAATTTGCGTAAAATAAATCAACATTCGAATGAGATACTTACAAATGATGCGCCGATTCGTGGCTCTTGTGTCAGAACCGTTGCGTTGCAATGCCCCTTTTTTTGTGTTCATGTATGTCCTTGGATGTATATGCGCCTGGGCGACATTGCCTGATGTTCGAGGAGCACATCTGTACAAGAACCTGTTTCCCGAACTCTTTCTCGATGTATATATGCTTACCTTGGTGCTCACGTTGCTGCCCCGTCGTGTGCGTCCATGGGTGCGTGGCATATTCTATTTCATACTGTATGTGACGGCATTGGTCGATGTCTATTGTTTTGTCAAGTTCCATTCGTCGCTCACACCTACGATGCTATTGCTTGTAGGCGAAACCGACACCCGCGAAGCAGGCGAGTTCTTGCGTTCATGTGTGGCGCCCGACATATTGTTCAGCAACGTGGGATGGGTGGTGTTGCTTATGTTCATACATCTGCTTGTGACGTTGCAGCTGCGCTTTCCTCACTTTGTACCAAAGAATTGGTGTCGTCTGTTCTGGTCGCTGCTCGACCGTTTCGGACTGATGTTTAAGCGAGTGCGTCCCGTAAGTCAGTGGGCTGTGCTTATATTGCTTGTTGTGTCGACGTGCTACAGCATTCACAACAAGGCTGCCTTCATCAAGTTGATGTCGGGCCGTACAATAGGCGAAGTAGAGCATACGCTTACAGAGAAGGACAAAGCCAACCTTTACCAGCCCGTCTACCGATTGGCGTTCAGTATATACGCCAATACGCTCACCGCAAAGCAGGTGGACCGCTTGGTGGCAAGAGTAGACAAGGTGAAGGTCGACTCTTGTTCGTTCCGCTCGCCAAATATCGTGCTTATCATAGGCGAGAGCTACAACCGCCATCACTCTGCACAGTATGGCTACAGCATGCCTACTACGCCACGTCAGCAGAAGCTTGAGAAGCAGGGCAGACTTGTGAAATATACCGACGTAGTGAGTCCGTGGAATCTTACGAGCTTTGTCTTCAAGCATATCTTCTCGCTCTACACCGTAGGCGACAAGGGCGAGTGGTGCGACTATCCGCTTTTCCCTGCTGTGTTCCGCAAGGCAGGCTATCACGTTACCTTTATCACCAACCAGTTTCTGCCTAAGGCGGGCGAGGCTGTGTACGACTTCAGTGGCGGTTTCTTCTTGAACAACCCGAAGCTGAGTGCGGCACAGTTTGACACTCGCAACACCAAGTTGCACGAGTTTGATGAGGACCTTCTCAAGGATTATGACGAGCTGCAGGGACAGAACGGCGAAAACAATCTCATCATATTCCATCTTTTGGGTCAGCATGTGGCATATCGTCAGCGCTCGCCAAGGAATCGCAAGCACTTCCACGGCAACGACTACAAGGAACTCAAGCCAAATCTCAACGCCCGCGAGCGTCAGATACTTGCCGACTACGATAATGCCATACTCTACAACGACTCTGTCGTGACCGAGATAGTGAAGAAGTTTGAGAACGACGATGCCATTGTGCTCTATGTTCCCGACCATGGCGAGGAATGCTACGAGGGCGATATGCACTTCTTCTGCCGAATGCACTCTGCCAAGGTAGACGCCCGTCTTGCTCACGCCGAGTTTGACATATCGATGTGGATATGGTGTTCGCGCAAGTACATACGCCGTCGTCCGGAAATATTCCACGAGATAATGGCATCGCGCAACCGTCGATATATGACCGACGCATTGCCCCACCTGCTACTATATCTTGCCGGAATTTCGTGTCCCGAATATCAGGACAGACTCAATCTGCTGTCACCGCACTACGACGAGTCACGTCCGCGAATACTCAAGAATTCAGCCGACTACGACAAGTTGAATTAGAATAACTCAAAACTCAAAATTCAAAACTCAAGAACATGCTCACCCGCACCGAATGTTCCGCCTTGCGCGGACTTGCCATCATAGGAATTTTCCTTCACAACTATTGCCACTGGCTTGGCTTTGCCGTGAAGGAGAACGAATATACCTTCACCATATCGAAGAGTTCGCAGCTCATTCAGGCTATTATGTCGCCCGACTGGAATCTGCCCATCCATCTGCTCTCGTTCTTCGGCCATTATGGCGTGCCTGTTTTTCTCTTTCTCTCAGCCTACGGACTGGTGATGAAATATGAGAACCGTGGCGACCGCAAGCCATCGGCAAAGCAGACCGCCTTTCTACCGTTTGTAAGCCATCATTATGTCAAGCTCTTCAAGATGATGATAGTAGGTTTTGTCATCTTCACCATGGTGGATGCCATTACACCAGGTCGTCACAACTATCAGGTGATGGACATACTCGGTCAGCTGTTTATGTTCAACAACATGATGCCCGACCCCGACCACGTAATCTGGCCCGGACCATACTGGTTCTTCGGACTCATGATGCAATTATACATAGTCTATCGTCTGCTGCTTTGGCGCAAGGGCGACATCTTCCCGTTGCTGCTCATCGTGATATGTTGGGCTATGCAGGCATTCTGCGATCCCGAGGGCGACACGCTCAACCGCGTGCGCTACAACTTCATGGGCGGAGTGTTGCCGTTCTGCGCCGGACTGCTCTATGCCCGTCATGGCAACAAGCAGATTAGCCACGCCTTCTGGGTGACACAGACCATTGTTAGCATAGTGCTCGTGTTCTTCTTCAGCTTCAACTTCCAGATGTGGCTGTGGGCACCGCTCTTTGTGTGCTCGGCATCAGTAGGAATAGCCAAGCTCACGCCAGCCAAGATAAACAAGTGGATAGCTTGGATGGGATCAATATCGGCAGCCCTCTTCGTGCTGCATCCCATCACACGCAAGATATTCATCCCCATATCGCGCCACGGCGACGTATATACGGGATTGCTGCTCTATATCGTAGCGTCAATAGCATTGGCATGGTTCTATCATAACTTCAAGTTGCGCAATGAAGATACCCGACATTGAATTAGGTAACATATCACGATTTCGTGCTGAGCAGATGGGAGCCGCAATGCTCTTCGTCATACTCTTCCACGTTGCTCTCGACCGTGGCGACCAGTTCTACGGGTTGCGGCGTTGTGGCAATGTGGGTGTCGACATATTCCTGTTTCTGAGTGGAGTAGGGCTGTGGTTCTCGTGGGTGAAGACACCCGACGTGCGCCGCTTCTACCGCCGTCGCCTGTTGCGCATAGTGCCCACATGGCTTGTCGTTGCTACAGCGTTCTATCTGCCCGACTATCTTGGGGCGCGTCGCTTCTCGCGCAGCATTGTCGACCTCATAGGCGACATCACCATCAACTGGGACTTCTGGCTTCACGACGAGCTTACGTTCTGGTACGTACCAGCCATCATGGCTCTCTATCTCGTGGCGCCATGGTATATGCGCCTTGTGCAGAGTCGCCCCATCTACCGATGGTTGCCGTTGCTGATGGTGGTGTGGTGTGTCATGGTGCAGTGGGTGCTGCCCATACATCATGCGGTGGGCCATCTGGAGATATTCTGGAGTCGTGTGCCCATCTTCTTTATCGGCATCAACTTCGGCGAGCTGGTGCGCACACGCCGTCAGTTGCCCGGCGAGTCAGTCTGGCTGCTGCTACTGACATTCCTGATGACATTCGGCACGTGCCTCTATCTTGAGCAAGTGCGTCACGGCCACTTCCCGCTCTTCGTTGAGCGAATGCTTTACATACCCTTCACTGTGTGTACGGTGCTCGTGATGAACCGCATCTTCCGCCGCACGCCGCAGTGGGTGAACAGTGCGTTCCGCTTTGTTGGAGCCTTGAGTCTGGAGGCTTATCTCATCCACATCCACTTCGTGCTTGTGTATGTGCAGCCCTATCATATGGGCTATTGGCCCACCTTCCTCATCACCGTAGCCATAACGCTGCCCATAGCATGGCTGTTGCAGCGCGCCATAGGCTTCGTGTCTGCCCGATTATAGACAAACAATTAAAAAAATAACAAATATGATAAACAGCATCCTGCGCCTTACGCGCCCTAAGCAATGGATAAAGAACTTCTTCGTCTTTATCCCGATGTTTTTTGGTGGCGAACTGTTCGACCTGCACAGCGTGTGGCTCGCTGTGCTGACGTTCTTCGCCTTCAGTCTGATAGCCTCGTCGATATACTGCTACAACGACATTGTCGATGTAGATGCCGACCGCCATCATCCCGTCAAGTGCTTGCGTCCGATAGCTTCGGGCGAAGTCAGCATACGCATGGGCTATATACTCATGATTCTGACGTTCTGCCTCGGTATGGGTGTATTGTTCCTGCTCCCCCCCGAAGTGATGAGTCAGGTCATGGCAGTCATCGTGTTCTACTATGTGCTCAACCTTGCCTATTGCTCCAAGTTGAAGCAGTTTGCCATTCTCGACGTGTGTATAGTAGCCTTCGGATTTGTGCTGCGCATACTGGCAGGAGGTTTCGCCTGCGAGTTGGCGCTGAGCAACTGGATTGTCATCATGACCTTCCTGCTCACACTGTTCATGTCGTTTGCCAAGCGACGCGACGACGTGCTGCGCATGAACGAGACAGGCGAGGCACCGCGCAAGAATACCGTGCGCTACAATCTCACCTTCATCAACCAGGCCATCACCATCACCGCTTCCGTGACACTCGTATGCTACATCATGTACTGCGTGTCGCCTGAGGTGAGCGAGCGTTTTGACACGCCATATCTATACCTCACGTTCGTATTCGTGCTGCTGGGACTGCTGCGCTACATCCAGATAGCCGTAGTCGACGAGAAGAGTGGCGACCCCACCAAGATAATCCTGCGCGACCACTTCTCGCAGATTATAGTAGTGGCGTGGATTCTATCGTTCCTCCTTATGATATACGTGATATGATGCGACGACTGTATCTGTTTGATTTCGACGGAACGCTTACCTCCGCCGACACCCTTCTGTGCTTCATACGCTATGCTTGCGGCAAGTGGCGCTTTGTGTTGGGATTTGTGCTGTTCAGTCCGATACTGGTGTTGATGAAGTTGCATCTGTATGCCAACTGGCGAGCCAAGCAGCACCTATTTTCATGGTATTTCCGCGGAATGAAGCTCAGCGAATTCGACGACCTGTGTCGTCGTTTTGCTGCCGACAACAAGCATCTGATGCGACCGCTGGCTCTCGAAAAGTTGCACGAGCTGTTTACCCGTAACTGTATTGTGGCAATAGTCAGTGCGAGCATCGACAACTGGGTGCGTCCGTTCTTCGACCAGCTCATAGTAGGAAGTTGTTCTGATTTTCGTGTGATAGGCACCAAGGTAGAGGTAGACGACGACGGACTACTCACCGGCCGCTTCCTCACCAACAACTGCTACGGTGCGGAGAAGGTGCGTCGTGTACTTGCCGAATATCCCGATCTTGCCGGCAATCGCTCCTCGTACATAGTAGAAGCCTATGGCGACAGTCGTGGCGACCGCGAACTGCTTGCCTTCGCCGACAATGCCTTCTACCGCCCCTTTGTCGAAAGGTAAAAACCTGATAATATAATGTATACAGACATTCAGAATAAATTTGACGGTAAGATGGGCGAGGTGTTGCGCTTCGCCATAGTAGGTGTCGCAGCCACACTGATACAGTACGGAGTATATTTCGTGCTGGTGCTGTGGCTCAACCCAACGCTTGCCATGACAATAGCCTATGCCGTCAGCTTCGCCTTCAACTTCGTAGCATCAACACGCTACACGTTCCGCGTAAAGGCTTCGGCACGTCGTGGAGCCGGTTTCGCCCTAAGCCATGCCGTCAACTATGTACTTCAGATGCTCACGCTCAATCTGTTCATCTGGTTGGGACTGTCCAAACAACTGGCACCCATACCGATGTTTGCCGTATGCGTGCCAGTCAACTTCGTGCTGGTGAGATACTTTTTAAAGGTAAAAGAGTAAAAAGGTAAAAAAGTAAAACGAGTAATAAAGCTACAATTGAGATATTGATATGAATATAAAAGACAACCCCCTGGTTAGGATTTTCACGTCGCTCTTTCGCATAAAGCGTGAGGAACGCGCGCTGGCAATAGTGCTGTTGCTGGTGTTTTTGGCATTGGATGCGCTCGTCGTGTGCAAGTATTACGACGTGTTCACACCGCTCAACGCCCACTATTGGCATCTGTTCATATCCAAGTTCCACATTTCGGGCTTCGACCCCATCACCTATTCGGTGGTGAGCGATTGGACGGCAGGCTACAATGTCTATCGCCATCCGCTGTTGGCGTTCTACATGTACGTGCCATATCTTATTAATCAGGCATTGATATGGGCTACGGGCATCAACTGCGCCATATTCATCGTCACAGCCATACAGCTGTTCTCGGCTTTCTACGCAGCCATATTCCTCTATCGCATCTGTCGTGAGATAGTGGGCGTGAGCCGCACCGACTCAACGCTGCTTACTTTCTTGCTCTTCGGTTTCGCCTTCGTCATGCTCTCGTCGATGGTGCCCGACCACTTCATCATATCCATGATGCTGTTGCTGCTTGCCCTCTACGTCAGCGGAAAACTGATGATACGCCGCCGCAAGCTCACCATCTGGCAGTCGGCACTCTACTTCTTCCTTACAGCCGGAACATCGCTCAACAACGGACTGAAGATATACCTGTCGAATCTGTTTGTCAACGGATTCCGTATATTCCGCCCCAAGTTTCTCTTCCTTGCCATTCTTCTGCCTGCCGCACTCACATGGGGAGCGGCACGCATGAGCTATGACCACATCGTATGGCCGCGTGATGTGGCTGCCAAGGCGGCACGTGCCAAGGCAAAGGCAGCCAAAGAGGCAAAGAAGAAGGCTGAAGCTGCCGAACGCTACCGTCAGGACTCCATTCGCATAGCATCGTTTACCGTGGAGCAGATGGACTCGTTACGCCGCGACTCTGTGCAGCGCGACTCCATAGCCAAGGCAAAGCCGAAGCCCGTACGTCGCCGCAAGAACGGCAAACCGATAGCCAACGGCGAGTTCATAGGCTGGACTGACATCACCACTTCGCGCTCGGAGTCGATAGTCGAGAACCTTTTGGGCGAGTCGATACAGCTGCATCAAGATAATGTGCTGGGCGATGTGCTCAAGTCGCGCCCTATGATAGTACACTATCGCCACTGGTACAACTACGCCGTAGAGGGACTTATAGCCCTTCTTTTTGTGCTGGGAGTATGGGCAGGACGCCGCTCGCGCTTCATGTGGCTTGTCATGTCTTATTTCGCTCTCGATATGGTGCTGCACATAGGATTGGGATTCGGCATCAACGAGGTGTACATCATGTCGGCACATTGGATTTACGCCTTACCTATAGCCGTGGCATTCCTGCTAAAGAACGTGGGTCGCCGCCGCTACCAGCTTGCGCTGAAAGGCGTGCTTGCATTGCTCGCCGTGTGGCTGTGGGCGTGGAACGTGACGCTCATCGTAGGCTATCTGTACTAACAGTAACACATAATACTCATCGCTGACAAACATGTTGATAAGAAAAGAAGAACGCCCCGTGGCACTCGTTGCCGCAATAGTGTTCACCCTGCTCAACGCATTGCTCATATATGCCCATTACGACTCCTTTACACGTGGAGCACATGTGGGCTTCTGGTCGGTGTTCTACAACCACCTGAACATGTCGGGCTACGACGTGTTCTCGCTGATATTCATCTCGTGCATGCGCCTGCACTGGAACTCGTTGCGCCATCCGCTCTTCGTGCTCCTGCTGCTGCCGCTCTACTGGATCAACCATCAGCTCATGCCACCGACCGAGTTCAACTTCGCACCGTTCCTCATGGCGGTGCTGCTCATAGTGTGCGACGTGGCAGGAGCTGTACTTCTGCACCGCATATTGCGCGATATTGTAGGTGCCAACCGCTCGGATGCCGCCATGCTCACAGCCATGTTCTACGGCATAGCGCACGTGATGGTGGCAACGATGGTGCCCGACCATTTCGCACTGTCGCTGCCCCTGCTCATGCTTACGCTCTATGTCACAGGCAAGCACTTGCTGCACGGCACACGCATGCCGCTGTGGCAGTCGGCAGTTCTGTATTTCTTCACCGCCGGCGTTACGCTCACCAATGGCGTCAAGGTGGCGCTGGCAGCATGGATAGCCAACGGAAAGCGCATCTTCACGCTGCGCAGCATACTGTCGTTCGTGGTGCCAACCGTCATACTCGGAGCCATATATATAGGTACGCAGAACATCATCATAGCCCCGCAGGAGCGTAGCATCAAGCGCATTGAGGCGCATGTGGCTAAGAAAGATCCTGCACGTATAGAGCGGTTGAAGAAGCACGACGAGTTCGTTCGCCGTCAAAACGGTGAGGCTATGACCAAGAAGGTGCCCCTGCTTGAATGGAGCGACATGACCACATCGCGCTGGCAGTCGGCAGTACACAATCTTATGGGCGAGTCGTTGCAGTTGCATCGCGACCACCTTATGGAGGATGTGCAACAGAAGCGCCCCGTATTCGTGGGCTATCGTTCCTTTATTAATTACGTCGTTGAGGCTGTGCTCGTACTCCTGCTTGTGGTGAGTGCATGGGTGGCGCGTCGCGAACGCTTCTTCCTCGTAGTAGCTTCGTGGTTTATATTTGACATGACAATGCACATGGGCTTCGGATTCGGACTCAACGAGGTGTACATCATGACCGCCCACTGGGCATTCATCTTCCCTATAGGTGCCGCCTATCTGCTGCGCCGTAGCCCCTCGGGAGCGCTTCGACTGCTCGTTGCTGCGCTGACGGTATGGCTGTGGGCGTGGAACGGAACAATAATCGTAGGCTATCTGCTGTAGCCCTTCAGCCTATACGTGTATATTTCAGGCACAGCCTGTATAAATAGTGATAGATAAAACTATGCGAATCTTACATCTGATAACCCATTTTGACCTTGGCGGAGCCGAACGTGTCGCCGCCAACATAGCCGCGTCTACGAGCGAAGGTATGGAATATCATGTCGTTGAGATACTGCGCGGACGTTCAGACTACACCCCCAAGTTTCTCTCGGAGCTGCGCGCCGCCGGCGTGAAGTGCCACCGTTCGTGGATACCCGACATCAGTTGGCACTTCCTTGTGGAACGTATTGCAGCCCTGCTGTTCCCCTTGCGCATGCTGTATATTATGCTGCGACTGCGCCCCGACGTCATACACACCCACACCGAGACCCCCGACCTCGCTCTGTACGTGTGCGTCAGACTCATGCCGTGGCTCTTTCACCATACACGCATAGTGCGCACCATACACAATACGAGGCTCTGGACCGGACTGCCACGCACAGCCCTCTGGGTGGAACGTATGTTCATAAAGCGTCAGTCTAACGTAGCCATATCCGATTCGGTGCGCGACGCCTATGCCGGACGTTTCGGCTCGGAGCCGCCGATAATACATAACGGGGTGGGCGAGGTGCCCCAGCAGCCATGGACACAGCTGCATCCGGGCAAGGTGAACATCCTCTTTGCCGGCCGACTCGAACCGCAGAAGGGCGTGAACGTGCTTTGCGACGTGCTGCGCATGATGTCTGCCGACCAGCGTTTCTTCTTCACCATAGCTGGCGACGGCTCCCAACGCCCACTCGTGGAGTACACTTTGGCAGGCGGCGAAACCGGACTGCCGCTCACTAACGCCCGTCTTCTTCCGCCTATATACTCACTCCCTTCATATCTGGCATCGTTCCACTATCTGTTTATGCCCTCGGTATTTGAGGGACTGAGCATGCTCTCGATGGAGGCAAGCATCAACCGTCTGCCCGTCATAGCCAACGACGCTCCCGGACTGCGCGATACGCTGCCCCCCGACTGGCCCCTTATGGCACACGGCAATGCCCTGGACGACTATCGCCGCATCTTCGAGTGCCTTTATGACGACGCTTTCCGCACCCGAATAGCCGACAAGGCGCAGCAGTATGCACGCCTTAATTTCTCCATACGCAGCATGCAGCAACGATACGAGGAGTTTTATCTCACCCCGAAACGATAAGCGCAAATGTTCGGGTTTCATAACATTTAACTCCATAAAGACAAGAAAATCAACCAAAAAAGCGTAACTTTGCATCCTATAGTGAATTTAGGACAGATATCAGAATAACAAAATAAAGAAAAAATGGCACAAGAAGACGTTTTCAAGAAAATTGTGAGTCATTGCAAGGAGTATGGTTTCGTATTCCCAAGCAGCGAAATCTATGACGGTCTGGGCGCAGTATATGACTACGGACAGAACGGCGTTGAGCTTAAGAACAACATCAAGCAATACTGGTGGCAGAGCATGGTGCTCCTCCACGAGAACATCGTGGGCATCGACTCAGCCATATTCATGCACCCTACTATATGGAAGGCCAGCGGACACGTTGACGCTTTCAACGACCCACTCATCGACAACCGCGACTCAAAGAAGCGCTACCGTGCCGACGTTCTCATCGAGGATCAGATAGCAAAGTATGATGAGAAGATTGAGAAGGAGATTACCAAGGCACGCAAGCGTTTCGGCGACTCGTTCGACGAGGCTCAGTTCCGTGCCACCAACGCACGCGTTATAGAGCACCAGCAGAAGCGCGACGCTCTGCACGAACGTTATACCAAGGCTATGCAGGGTCCGGATCTTGCCGAGCTGAAGCTGATTATCGCGGACGAGGAAATCGTTGACCCCATCAGCGGCACCAAGAACTGGACCGACGTACGCCAGTTCAACCTCATGTTCTCTACCGAAATGGGTTCTACTTCTGAAGGCGCAATGAAGGTATATCTGCGTCCTGAGACTGCTCAGGGCATCTTCGTCAACTATCTCAACGTTCAGAAGACTGGCCGTATGAAGATTCCTTTCGGTATCGCTCAGATTGGTAAGGCTTTCCGTAACGAGATTGTTGCACGTCAGTTCATCTTCCGTATGCGCGAGTTTGAGCAGATGGAAATGCAGTTCTTCGTTCAGCCAGGCACCGAACTCGAATACTTCCAGAAGTGGAAGGAGACCCGTATGAAGTGGCACCAGACTCTCGGCTTCGGTGCAGAGAACTACCGTTTCCACGATCACGAGAAACTTGCCCACTACGCCAACGCCGCTACCGACATCGAGTTCCGCATGCCGTTCGGATTCAAGGAGGTTGAGGGCATTCATAGCCGTACAAACTTCGACCTCTCACAGCACGAGAAGTTCTCTGGTCGCTCAATCAAGTACTTCGACCCGATGACCAAAGAGTCGTACACTCCGTATGTAATTGAGACCTCAATAGGCGTTGACCGCATGTTCCTCAGCATCATGTGCCACTCTTATCGTGAGGAAAAGCTCGACAACGGAGAGACCCGCGTCGTTCTGCTTCTGCCTCCTGCACTCGCTCCGACGAAGTTGGCTGTGCTCCCACTCGTAAAGAAAGACGGACTGCCAGAGAAGGCTCGCGAGATAGTGAACAACCTCAAGTTCCACTTCAACACTCATTATGATGAGAAGGACACTATCGGTAAGCGCTATCGTCGCCAGGATGCAGTCGGAACTCCTTACTGCGTGACTGTCGACTATGACACTCTGAAGGACAATACCGTTACTCTTCGCTTCCGCGACACTATGGAGCAGGAGCGTGTAAGCATCGATCAGCTTCAGAGCATCATCGAGGACAAGGTGAGCATCACCAGTCTCCTCAAGAAATTACAGTAATATAAAGAATGAAGAATTTTAATATTTTCGCACTCTCGGCGCTCGTAGCGGTTCTCATTGCAGGACTTGCCTCGTGCAGCGAGACATCGGACGAGGTTGAGGAGTATGCCGATTGGCAGAACGTCAACGCTACTTACTTCGACAAGACTTATTCCGAGGCTAAGAAGAAGGCTGATGCCGGTGACGCAAGCTGTAAGGTTTTGCGCGCTTACAACATTGACGAGAAGGTGGCAACCCACTCTTACGACCATATCGTCGTGAACGTGCTCAAGGCTGGAAACGGCTCGGGATGCCCGCTCTATACCGACTCTGTGAAGGTACACTACAGTGGACGACTGCTGCCTTCTGCCAGTTATCCCAACGGCAAGGTGTTCGACCAGTCGTGGACAGGCGATTACGACCTCACAACAATGATGCCTGTGAAGTTTGCCGTGAAAGGTGTTGTCACCGGATTTAGCACCGCTCTGCAGTATATGCACATCGGCGACCGCTGGCAGGTAATCATTCCGCAGCAGTTGGCTTACGGCTCGTCTACCACACCTGGTGCAGCATACTCTACACTCGTGTTCGACGTAACGCTCGTGGCTTACTATCGTGCCAACGACGTTCCATTGTCTATCTCGCGTGTAGCCGATGCTCAGTCTGCTGAGTCTACCGGTCGCTGGATTTACGAATAATTAGATTAGTAGGCATATGACGTAAGCGTCGTAGCCTTGGCAATCAGACATTATAAATAATGACAAGAACAACATTGCTTCACTCGCATTGAGTAGGCAATGTTGTTCTTGTTTTTTTTGTACCCTATGCAAATATAATCCAAGCAGTAAAAAACTGTTACAAATCAAAAATCGATTATAGAGATTCCCGTAGCTGTTTTTATGGGTTCGCACTGGCGGCTACACCATGTTTTTCTTCATTTGTACCCCTTTTGCATTGCAAAAGGACTACAGTTGCAAGTCAAATGTACTCCATTTGGAGTGTAAAACGACCACATTTGCATTGCAAAACGACCACATTTGCATCGTAATAGTACTCGTTTTACACTGCAATGTACTGTTTTTATGCACTACGTTATTGCACATCTTCAGTCGCAGTAGCTGTAATGCTCTGTATATTAGTAATTTATGAGTTGCACGCTCAAAACTCGCGAATTTCGACCCAACGATTGTCTTGCTCGCTCAACTCGCATTCCTCAGCGACAGAAAATGCAAATATTGTATTGTAAAATTATTGTGTGCGTGCACATTTCTTTTGACATACATCAAAAATCATACGAAAAGATGCATTTTTAGGGGTAAACTCTTGGTTGTGTACGCAAACAATTGTAACTTTGCATCGTCAAAACAAGGGAACCGTGAGGCAACCTCGAAAGACAACACTATATGAAGGTATTGAAAATTTGAGAGATTTAAGGTAAATAGACTATCAGGATATTCTTCAATAGAGAAGGTAGAAGATTAGGATGACTTGAGAAAGGTAAAAAGTGATTGATTCAGATAACAACACTGACTCTTGAGTATTAGCAAAGGTAAAGACAGAAGATTGCAAGAAGGATAACAAAGCAGATAGGTAGAGTCAAAGGTAAAGCAGAAGATTGCATAGAAGGGATAACAAAGACAATAGGTAAAGAGAAGTCAATAGGTAGATTTATAAAAGGTATTGGAAGTTAATAGGTTTAATGGTTTTAAAGGTAAAAAGGTTATGTTGATGACAATGATGATGACCCTATTTGCAGCCAGTGCTGCAATAGGAATGTGGGGAGAAGGCAACGGTAAATGATCGTTTGTCCTCCCACTGAGGCAAGACGGAGCGCAAGTCAAAACGCAATGAGGTCGGGCTAATTAAATGGGAAAATAATAATTTTAAAATAATAAGAGGCTGTTTCGGACAATACCGAAACAGCCTTTTTCGTATTTATGCTCGTCATGAGCATTATAGGTTGATGTTCTATGTTGTTTATTTCACCATGAACTTCTTGCCGTTCTTGATGTAGATGCCCTTAGGCAGCGACTTGCCGTCGACGCGCTGACCCTTGAGATTGTATACAGCGTTGTTGCCAGCCTTGTTTGTATCCATGTTGACAGAACCGATACCTGTAGTTGTACCTGGCAATTCTACGTATACACGGATGTTGGTAGCAGCTGCGTAGTTAGCCCAGTCCTTATTGTTCTTGAATGATACGCTCTTTGATGAGCCGGTCCATACGATTAAGTTCTTGGTGATGCTGTATTCGCCCTCACCATTCTCTACGAGCTTTGTCAGTCCGTCGCCAACGATTTCAATCTTTACGATGTTGCCGGTCTCTGTTGAAATGGTTGTTGTGCTCGAGCCGTTGAAGCGGTAGGGATTGTTCTTGAATGATGCACGGCTACAATGTACCTTTACACCGTCCTTGCTGATTTCGTCTGAAACAAAACCACCTCCAAGAGTTCCTGTTGTACCATTGTCCGTACCAGCTACAAATTCTACACACTTCTCAGTTTTGTTGTCATCTGCATTGATTACGTTCTCTTCTGAAGTGTTAGTTAACTGATTGTAAGTGTTAGCCTCTGTGGCGTTGCTTACGATAGAGCATGCTGTTAACAGCATTGCTACGGTCATCATGTGTAAATGTTTTGTCATAATTTAAAATATAATATTAAAGATTCATTTGAGTTGTCTTGCAGTTGCAAGGTGCCAAGCCTCGCGCACCCACAGCACGAGGCTCGAACCTATGATTATAGCTATCCAGTCCTGCAGCGACAGGCTCACCACGTTGAAGAAGTTCTGCAGTATCGGAGTCTCCACCATCAACACCTGTCCTACGAATATTATCACAACGATGGTGAGCAGACCCTTGCATCCGCCGAAGTGGAGCGCCGAACGTCCCGTCTCGAAGGCGCGGGCGTTGAACAGGTAGAAGAAGTGTGTCATGACGAATATGGTGAACAGCAGTGTCAGTTCGTAGGCAGTGAGATGTCCCTCTGTCCAAAACGCCAGAGTGCCAAATCCTGCGAATATCTGCAGATAGTTGAGCGTAAGCATATCGCTTAGACTGCTTATGTCGGCATGTTTGAACACTAGCAGGAAGAAGAACAGCAACACGAAGAACAGTCCGCCTACGCCCAATATTTCGCCGTACATGGGTCGTGTGAGTATGAATGCGTGGCGGTCGCGCGGACGGTCGTGCATTACGCTCTCCGACGGGGGCAGCGATGCCAGCGCCATGGCTGCGAAAGTGTCCATAATCAGATTTATCCATAGCATCTGTGTCACGGTGAGTGGCGACTCGGTGCCTATAAAGGCTCCGATGAGCACTATGAGGCACGCCGTTACGTTGACGGTGAGCTGGAAGAGCAGGAATCGCTGTATGTTCTGATACAGCGAGCGTCCCCACATCACAGCCTTGCCTATTGACGAGAACGAGTTGTTGATGATGGTGATGTCGGATGCCTCCTTAGCCACCGATGTTCCGTCGCCCATCGACAGTCCCACTTGTGCAGCCCGTAGGGCAGGGGCGTCGTTGGTTCCGTCGCCCGTCACGGCTACCACTTGATTTAGCTTTTGCAGAGCTTCTACCAGTCGCTTCTTGTCCATAGGTCGTGCGCGTGCTATAATCTTGAGGTCGAGCACGCGGTCGAGCAGCTGGTTGTCGCTCAGTGCGGCAAACTCAGGTCCGGTTATGATGTTGCGGTCTGTATCCTTGTCGGTCCACAATCCCACCTGTCTGCCTATCTCGCGAGCCGTACCAGGTGTGTCGCCCGTAACAATTTTGATGCTAATACCGGCGTCTATGCACTCCTTGATGGCAGCCGGCACATCGCTGCGTACGGGGTCGGCAATAGCTGTGATGCCGATAAAGTGCAGTCGGTTGGCAGTGACGTGTCCGTTGCTGATGGCGGTGTCGCCGTCTTCGAGTATCTGGAATGCAAAGCCAAGTGTGCGCATGGCGTGGTTCTGATAGTCGAGCAGCTGTTTCTCCACACGTTCGCGAGTAGCGCCTTCGCCCATAGTGCGGCACATGCCGAACACGATTTCGGGCGCGCCCTTGACGTACAGAATGCGTCGGCCGAGCATCAGCGCCGAGTCTACCACAGTTGCCATATACTTGCGCTCGGTGCTGAACGGCAGTTGGTCGACAATGTTTGAACAGTCGCGCAGCTCACGATAGTCTACGCCGTGCTGACAGAGCCACAGTAGCAGTGCGCCCTCTGTTGGATTACCGAGTACGGTAGGGTGGCTGGGGTCGGTTAAGTCGAGCTGTGCTGTAGAGTTTAGCGCCATAGCCTCGCTCACAGCCGAGCTCTTTTCGTCGAGTCCGTACAGCTGCAGGCTGTCCACACGCATCTGGTTCTGCGTCAGTGTGCCCGTCTTGTCGGTGCATATCACTGTTGTGGCACCCATCGTCTCGCAAGCGTGCATCTTGCGTACGAGGTTGTTGGTCTTGAGCATGCGTCGCATGCTGTACGCCAGACTCAGTGTCACCGCCATAGGCAGACCCTCGGGCACCGAAACCACAACCAGTGTGACGGCTATCATGAGCGTCTTGAGCATATAGGCGATGAACGGCAGCCATTCGAACTGCTCGTAAGAGGGTGAAAGAAAATACATCAGAATACGGCCAATGATGATGCCAGCGCCTACGCAGTAGCTCAGTTTGGCAACGAGCCGACCCAGTCCGTCGAGCTGTTCGTCGAGCGGAGTCTTCACCGAATTGTCTATCTGCACCGCCTCGAACACCTTGCCCTGCTCGGTATGGTCGCCAATGGCAAGCACGCGCATTATGCCGTGTCCCTCCATCACCTTGGTGCCTTTCATTACGTGGTTGGATGGGAATGTGGCGTCGGCATCAAACTCGCTCTCTATGGTCGTCTTGGTACATATAGGCTCGCCTGTCAGCGTTGATTCGTCGACATGCAGCAGTGTGGCTTCAATCAGTTCGCCGTCGGCAGGAATCTCCTCGCCAGTGTTTATCAGCACTATGTCGCCCACAACAACATCGCGTCGCGGTATCTGCGTAGTGTTAGCGTCGCGTATCACTTCCACCGGTTCGTCGTCATTGACCTGATTGAGAATGGCAAACTCCTTATCGGCCTGATATTCGAAGTAGAACGCAAGGCCCGTGGCCAGCATAATTGCAACGAATATGCCTACAGGCTCGAAGAAGACCGTCATACCGTCGTCCATACCGAAGTACTCGTAGCATGAAATTACAATCGAGAGCACGCCGGCAATGAGCAGTATGATGATGAGCGGGTCGCGGAACTTGTCGAGAAACTGCCGCCACAGCGGTTCCTTAGCGGGCGGAGTGAGCACGTTCTCGCCATACTTAGCTCGGCTTTCTGCCACTTGCGCCGCGGTGAGACCAGTGTAGTGATGTTTGGATTCCATATTCTTGTTGATGTTGTTAACGTTCACAATGTGCAAAGTTATAAATTATATGCCAAAACAAGGTATATGAGAATGTGAAAAAAATGCTACGTCAGTAGTTACGTACACATTATATTTTGATTTTCCACTTTTTTTTCGTACTTTTGCGAGTCAACTGAATTTATTCCCAACTTAAAATTATAAACCCACACGGCAATATATGGACGACGAGATAAGAGATAATGAAGAAATGAAGATGGACAACGTAGAATCGAACGACGACACCACAAAAAGTGCTGACACTGAGACAGTCGACGACGATGCTGCGGCAGAGACATCGGCTCCAACCAAACATTCCGATTACAAGCCGGTGAACCGTTTTGACGCATCGGCTGTTCATCATCTGAGCGGCATGTATCAGAACTGGTTTCTCGACTATGCCTCGTACGTCATACTTGAGCGTGCCGTGCCTCATATTGAGGATGGCTTGAAACCCGTGCAGCGACGCATCCTGCACTCGATGAAGCGCATGGACGACGGCCGATTCAACAAGGTGGCAAACATTGTGGGCCATACCATGCAGTTCCATCCGCACGGTGACGCCTCGATAGGTGACGCTCTGGTGCAGATGGGACAGAAGGATCTGCTCGTAGACTGCCAGGGTAACTGGGGAAACATACTCACCGGCGACCGTGCTGCGGCTCCACGATACATCGAGGCACGCCTCTCGAAGTTTGCGCTCGACGTGGTTTTCAATCCCAAGACTACCGACTGGCAACTCTCTTACGACGGTCGTAACAAGGAACCGATAACGCTGCCTGCCAAGTTTCCGCTGCTTTTGGCACAGGGAGCTGAGGGTATTGCCGTAGGACTCAGCTCGAAGATAATGCCGCACAACCTTGTCGAGATATGCGATGCAGCCATTCACTACTTGCGTGGCGAGGAATTCCAGCTTTATCCCGACTTCCCTACAGGCGGATCGGTTGACGTGGCAAAATACAACGACGGCCAGCGTGGAGGCATAATAAAGGTGCGCGCCAAGATAGAGAAGCTCGACCAGAAGACCATCGTCATACGCGAGATACCCTACTCGAAGACTACCACAACGCTCATTGATTCGATACTCAAGGCCATTGACAAGGGAAAGATCAAGGCAAAGAAGGTAGATGACAACACGGCAGCCGAAGTTGAGATTCAGGTTCACCTCGCTCCGGGCGTGTCGAGCGACAAGACCATCGACGCATTGTACGCATTCTCCGACTGCGAGATAAACATCTCGCCCAACTGCTGCGTAATCGAGGACAACAAACCGTGCTTCCTCACCGTCAGCGACGTGCTGCGCCACAGCACCGACACCACAATGGGTCTGCTGCGCAAGGAACTCCTCATACGCAAGGCTGAACTTGAAGAGCAGCTGTTCTTCTCGTCGTTGGAGCGCATTTTCATTGAGGAACGTATATATAAGGAGAAGAAGTTCGAGCAGTCGAAGTCGCAAGACGAGGTCGTAGCGTTCATCGACTCAAAGCTCGAACCGTTCAAAAACCAGATATTCCGGGTGCCTTCTGCCAAGACTTCGGCTGAAGGCATTGTGGAGCAGGAGATGGTGGAATACACGTTCCACCGCGAAATCACACGCGACGACATTCTGCGACTGCTCGAAATCAAGATGCAGCGCATACTGAAGTACAACAAGGACAAGGCCGACGAACTCATTGCACGCATCAAGGCAGAACTTGCCGACATAGAGTACGACCTCGCCCACATGACCGACGTCACCATACACTGGTTTGAATACATACGCGACAAGTATGGCAAGGACCATCCGCGACGCACCGAGATACGCAGTTTCGACACCATCGAGGCTTCGAAGGTGGTAGAGGCTAATCAGAAACTCTACATCAACCGACAGGAAGGATTCATCGGTACCGGCCTTAAGAAGGATGAGTTTGTGTGCAACTGCTCCGACATCGACGACATAATAGTGTTCTTCAAGGACGGAAAATACAAGATGGTGCGTGCTGCCGACAAGATATTCGTGGGCAAGAACATACTGCACGTTCAGGTGTTCAAGCGCAACGACAAGCGTACTATCTATAATGTAGTATACCGCGACGGCAAGAACGGACCCGCATACATCAAGCGTTTCTTTGTGCCTACAATGACAGTGGGCAAGGACTACGACCTCACGCAGGGCACCCCTGGCTCGCGCGTGCTCTATTTCACAGCCAACCCCAATGGCGAGGCTGAGGTAATCAAGGTTACGCTCGAAGCCAATCCGAAGCTGAAGCGAATATTCATCGACAAGGACTTCTCGGAGATTGGCATCAAGGGACGCACATCGAAGGGCAACCTCGTGACGCGCAACCCCATCCACCGCATCGGACTGAAGAGTCATGGACACTCTACTCTGGGCGGTCGCAAGGTGTGGTACGACCCCGATGTCAACCGACTCAACTACGACGAGCACGGCCGACTGCTCGGTGAGTTCTACGACGACGACTCAATACTCGTAGTGCTCGACGACTGCAACTTCTACATCTCGACATTCGATGCCAACAACCATTACGAGTCGAACATCAAGATAATCGAGAAGTGGGATCCCGACAAGGTGTGGACAGCCGTGCTGTACGATGCCGACAACGACAACAACCTGTACTTGAAGCGATTCCGTATGGAGGCAACCAAGCGTCAGCAAAACTATCTTGGTGAGAATCCCGATAGCCGACTTGTGCTGCTTACCGATACCGCTTATCCGCGTTTCGAGATTGACTATGCTCCGACGACGGCTCCTGACGGCTCGACCATGCAACGTCCGCCACTCGAAATCGATGCCGAAGAGTTTATCGCTGTCAAGGGATTCAAGGCGAAGGGCAAACGTGTGACTACGCTTGAAGTAGCCGACGTAAAGGAACTGGAGCCTACACGATTCCCCGAACCGGAGACAGAAGAGGCTGACGACGCTGCCGATGAAGAACCCGAAAACCTCGATCCCGATGCTGGTAAGAGCCAGCAGCAGGTGATAGACGAAATGACCGGACAACTCAACATATTTACTGAGAATGCAGATCTTTAAGTATATACTCATTGGCATCGCGCTGATTGGCAATGGCGCTCTTTCGGCTTCTGCCCAAACCGAGTGCTGTTCGGCTAAAACGGAGTGCTGTTCAGCTCAGGATGAGGCTCAAGCAGTGCGCAGAGAGCGTCCAACACTCAAGACCAATGCCATGATGATAGGCGTGGGAGCAACCAATATGCTCGACACCTATCTCTCGCCCGAGAAGTATCGTGGCGTTGACATACGCTTCCTCTCGCACACTCGTCGCGAGAAGGACTCCACCGTGTGGATCAATCAGTTCCAGCACGAGGGCAACGTAGCCTATGCAGACAACCGCTCAGGCAATGGCGGTGAGATGGCGGGAGGCTATACGTTTCGCTACTCGCTTCTGCGCAAGTGGAACGTAAGCCTGTGGAGCCATCCGTTGCAACTCATTGCCGGTGGAACGGCAGCCGCCAACATCGGTATGATATACAATACCCGCAACGGCAACAACCCTGCCAATGCGCGCCTTTCGCTCCATATAGAGCCTACAGTGGGCTTCGACTATCCTATAGGACGCCCAAACGGCAAGTGTGGCATTGCCTTCCGACCAGGCGACGCAGTTCGTTATCCGGTAGTATTGCATTACGAAGCCTCGGCACCTTTGTTCGGATTGATGTTTTCGCCCAACTACGGACAGTCGTATTACGAGATATTCAACCGTGGCAACTACGACCACAACTGCGTGCCGACGACCGTAGGGTCAACCCCGTCGTTGCGTCAGATGCTCACCCTCGACTTCCGTCTGGCCCGCACTACATGGCGCATCGGCTACCTGGGAACCATCGAACAGTCGCAGGTGAACAACCTCAAGACCCACATCTACACCCATTCGCTCATGATAGGTATAGTGAAGAGGTTCCGCACGGTGAAGCAATAGTGGTAGAAGTATAAAATTCGAATATAAATATAAAGGTCAGGATGCAATGTTTATACATCCTGACCTTTTGGCTTATACAAAATATTTGACTTGCAAAAATGTTAGTATAAATAATCTTGAATTTGCATATAACTATAAATATTTCTTATTTTTTCTTGCTGTTATCTTAATTATTTTCTATATCTTTGCGTTTGGATTGTATAGCCAGACTGTAGTTGTCGCTGTAAGACGAGTTCTTTCATGATAACTGGGTCGGCAGCCTACGCCGTGCTGAGTGTAGCGAAGTCAACCATGACATATCTATACGAAAGCGGGCTTGGGTGGGAATACAATCCAGACATAGAAGGCGTTTATCGACGCTGTGTTTGAGACACACTGAAATCTTCCAAAACTATCAGTATCAAAGTCTCGAATATAGTCAACGGTAGATGTCCCGAGTGTGATTATATCAATCCCGTGGAGACCTTGTAAGCATAGATTGTACCCTGTTGGGTGCAATCAAATGTATTATATAGGTCTCTTTACGGTATCGATTTCATATCGGCGTGGGCTCTGACGTTGTCTGTTCGACTTTGATAGGCAGTTGGAAGAGCCTCAGTGTGTGGAATGGACAACAGGACGATTCCACGCTCTTTTTTTGCCTTTTTTTAACTGGGTTCTGCTTAGAATAAGTTAACACCGATATGAAAGTCGATGAACGTACACTAAAAGATGTACACACCTATGGAGGTGGTGAAATCCCTCCCAGCGCTGGATTTATCTCCAACGCCCTCCCCGAAGCTCAAAGTTTTATAAAAGCCGAGAGCTCACATACAGGGGTGTCCACCAGAAGTGCACATTTAGCAGTAATGCCTAAAGCACAAACGGGGGAAGACACTCCACATTGGTATGCTCTACGATGCACTTACGGCAGAGAAAAGACAGCATACGACTATATGAAATCCAAAGGTGTTACGGCTTTCTATCCTACAATCAATTCGGTTAAACTCATAAATGGTAAACGCAAAGTTGTTACCGAGTCACGTTTACCAAACATTTTCTTCGCCTACGGCACCGAAGAACAACTCAAGACTTATGTTTACGACAACGTAAACCTCTCCTTCCTTCGTTTTTATTATCGACACGTCCACATTGGTCGCAGAATCGAAAAGACTCCATTAATAGTTCCCGACTATCAGATGAAAAGCCTCAAAATTGCGTGTACTTCAGAAGAAGATGATGTTATCATTGTTTCTGAAGAAATTCAAAAATTTGAGAAAGGTCAGTTGGTACGAGTGGTTAAAGGTGAGTTTAAAGGTTTTGTGGGAAGAGTGGCACGTCATAAAGGACAGCAGCGAGTGGGTATTGTAGTGGACAACCTGCTGACTGTTATGACGGCATACGTGCCGAGTGCTTATTGTGAGGTGGTATAAGATAAGCAGAATTAAAAGGTTTCTATACATTATTATATAGACATAGCAATGATTGTAAAAAAGATATTTACACAAGATTTGCGTGTAACCATTGAAAAATACCTTTAATATTGATTTTATGAATGTAAGTTTATCTGATATGAACAGTCTATCATTCGATGTATTGAAAAAGATGCAAGATGTCAATGCTGATCTTGAGATAGCTAGACGTGTAGTAAAAAATGACTCTTTAGCGGTGAACTTTTTCTTAGAAGAGTTTTCTATTAAAATTCTTGATTATATTGGCAAAAACATTATGTGCCGTCCGCCAGTCTTGGTTAAAGGTGTATACTGTTATTCGCCTACAGTAACAACTGAATATTTTGAGTTTATAGGAGCTGCATTTCATGATGGAATTCCGACATGGCATAAGATAGAACTGTATAAGGGAACTGTTAGCGACAAACGTCCTGCAAGGCTTTATTCTTATGTTAGTACCATCAGTATGCGTTACTTTGTAAAGCTGAAGAAAAAAGAAGATAATGAAAAAAAACATGCAAATAGCTCATTTTGTGTGATTGAAAATGTAGGTCTTGATATTCTAAACAAGTATAGCGGTTTTGATGAAATCGAGATTGGCGAAGTTTGTGATACAGACACAGAAATAGGTTGGGCGTGGAAGCACCTTCCTGAGAAAGATCGCGTTGTGCTCAAATATCTTGTGATGGAGGAACGCAATTCTCTTGACGTGTTTGACGAACTGATTCAATATGTTGATAGCAAAATACCGCCGTCGTGCTACACGCGCACACAGCGACAGAATGCAATGTCGCTATTGAAGCAGCGTGCCAAAAAACACCTTCGCAAACTTATTGAGGAATATAGAAGAAAAAAGACATTATGAAACATTTGATAAAAGACATTGAATTGATGGACTATCTTGAAGACAGGCTGTCAAAGAGCGAAAAAATAGTACTGAAAAAACGACTTGCAGAAAACGGCGAGCTTGACGTGCTTTATCACTTACAGCTGGCTTATGAGGCAGGTTGTGAAGCAAAGGCTGAACAATTGATAGGTGAGGATGATTTCATGACATCGATTGGCAGAACAGAGAGCCTAAATTCTTTACCAAGGATGGCTGCAGATGTGTCTTTCGAAGAAAAAAAAGATGACAATGAATAAAAAATTCTCTTGAGTTGCTTTATTGGGATGTTTAACGTACTCTATAAGGTAAAAACATATTAAAAACTTATTTGTTATGAACACACAGAATTTTTCAGCAGAGACCATTCACCAAGCAGTGGAGGCAATTAGAAACTATCAGAACGATTTTGACTCTATAAGGGAGAATAGTTCTGTAACGTCAGTGGAAGAAATGGCACAGATAATGATAATGCAGAAATTTGGCGAGGCACAAATTGAGGCAGAAGACATTGTGAAAGACATAAAAAAAGGCATTGCTGAGTTTGACAAGCAGTTTGCTGCCAATGCAGAAGCTAACAATACAGGTATAGCTCGTCAGCTTGTAGAGGCTACCAAAGACAAGAGTGAGGCAGAACGTAAGGCATGCTATGTGAACGTGCTTACTGCGCTCCAGCTTGCCGGTGCTGAAACAATCACAAAGGAAGAAGCACAAAAGGTCCTTGATCAGAACACAAATATGTCGGAGGATGAACTCTTAAAGGCAATAGAGACTGTAGCTGATGCAAATCTGCCTATAAAGGCGATGTCCGGTAAGCTAATGGAAAGTATTGGTGCCGATGGTATGGCGCAGCTTGCAGAAAACATTAAACTGCATAAGGATGACAATCGCTTTATGGTCGCTTTATGGCTCTATGTCAAGCAACGTGAAGAGAATGTAACTTTCGGTAGTGATAAATTATCGGCTGAACAGATTGGCTCTCTCGCCGCTGCTGGCATTGAAACCATCATCACTACAGGTGAACTTGAGGAAGGAAAAATTTCACTCGATAGATGGCAGACTGTTATGAAATGGATACTGGGCGCAGCCATAGGCATAGCTCTCACATTGGCAGTGTTCGCATTCTCTATACTTGTGGGATTGGCTGTTATGAGTGTTATCTGGGACATCATTGGTATAGGTTATTTTGCCTCTCTTCTGTCCTTGATTGTTGGGGTGTTTATTATGTCTGATATGTCAAAGCGTGGTTTTGAGGCAACAGAAAAACTTATTGACATGTTTGTTACATTCTATAACAGCCACATAGGGACGTTTACCGCAAAGTTGAAAACTTTTGCAGCGAAGGTTAAAGAATGGGCGGCAGAAGCGGTGGAGCGAGTTAAGAGTGCTACTACCACGCTATGTAACGGTACTGTCTTAACAAAAGCGCAAACCTCGGAGAACAGTACAAATGTAGAACAGCCTGCAGGTGAGACTGAAACACAGCAGTCTTTACAGCCAGCTATGGCTTAAGTTGCAATATTAGGTATGGAAACTGCCCATGCTTGGCAGTTTCCATATGTTAAATGTTTATGTTTGGAAACTCATTTAAAAATCGATTAATCTATGGAACCAATTACAGTAATAATAGGCGGTGCCGTACTTTTAGTCTCTGCTGTAACAGCAGCGGCTATGAAATGTTACGCTGCAGTGAAAGATAAGAATAAACAGATATCATCTTTACAGACAGCTCTTGCGTCATACACACAAACTTATCAGTTTGAGGAGGTTGATAATCAGCTTATCTCAAATTGCAAGGACTATCTCCAAAAAATTTTTGGCGACGATATAGTCGGTAGGTATGCCCAACTTTCCACAGTAGATGAAAAGGAGCAGTTCACCAAGGTTGTGGTGAATGGTCTTGCAAAAGAGATGGGTGTGGACGTGAAAGAGATTAAGTTTGAGGATCTTAGTCCATGTATGCGTGGTTATGCACAGCCTCGGCAAGACTCTATAGGAATCGTTATTAACAGGGCCGTGTTGCTCAGTGATCCAGAGCAGACAGTCAAGACAATATGCCACGAGTTGCGCCATTGCCTACAGTTCTGTTCTTTGGTAGATAACAAGCACGGCTATTCTGACGCACGACTTGCACAGTGGCTGTACAGTTGGGAGCATTATCAGAGTTGTGAGACCGAAGCTGATTATAGCGGGTATGTAGCTCAGGTGATAGAGCTTGATGCCAATCTTTTCGCTAATAGTGTGTTTAATGCATTAAACTCATGAGTGTAAGGGTGTGGTTTAGTATAAAAATAATGACAAAAAGAAAATTCTTATGAAAATAAAAGATATTATAAATTTGCTCAGTACAGCAAAAGAAAGAGTATATCTAGCATATCGCATATATAACTCATCCCCCGAAATAAAGGCTGCAATAAAGGAGTATAAGGAGTTTGAAGAACTCCCCGTCTTGACTGTACGCGTTAAAAACTCTGTTGGTAATTATGTCGACATTACCTCTAAGGAGCTGAAAGTCTTGTATGGATTCAAAGACTTGCAGGCTTTGCTTATGATAGGCGACATAAAGAAAGCGCAGGCTGATGGCAATATGGAAGAACTTGATGCGCTCCTCTCTGTTCTTGTGAATGGACAACATGTTGTTAAGGACGAAACGCGCCGTTCAATAGATGTCATAAAGGATAATATAAGGAAAAACAACCCTGGTGTTTGGAATGAATATCAGAAGATATGTGAAAGGGAGGCTCAGAAATTGAAAGATATTGAGACCAATTATGAGCAAATGATTGAAACAGAACTTTAATAAAGGTACTTGTACTGTTATGCAAAATGCTAGTATTTATCTGAGGAGCTGCATTGGCAGAACTATAGAGGAACTGAAGAAAGCGTATCTTTCGGGAAAACATATTTGTTTTCTTGTTGGGGCAGATAGTTATGTCACGAAAGAGATAGTATCTTCAGCCGCAATTTTGCCCAATAGCCTTGGTGACAACTCGTCTAACAATGACACACCACCTACGCCTACTGTAAAGTTTGTTGATAATGACACGTTTGTAAAAAGCACTGTCGGCGAGCAGACAGAGTTCTGCAAACCGCGCTTGTTCGTTTATATGGGCAAGTCGCAGTACAGGACTACAGACAATACCGTTGACGAACAGGTTAAATTGCCTTTGATGTCACTGACTAACTATGTTGATATCTGCTGCGGTCTGGCTGATGTCAACATGCGATTGACCAAAGGCAACGAACGTACATTGTGTTGTATGCGTAATTCGCTTATATTGATTCCCGCCAAGTCGAAGCCTCAAATACCGTCATACATAGAGCCGTATACAGCAACAGTTGTTGTCCCTTATATGGATGAGCAGGAATGTTGTCAATGGATTTCGCTTTATCTCAACAAGACAGAGGATGTTTCGTTGAAAAAGAACAGCGATGGATATTTGATGGCTGGTAACAATGATTTTCTAAGGCAGTTGTATCACTGCATGCGTGGCATGACACACCTGCAGATATACAGTGTTCTAAAAGACTGTAGTATGCAGCTTGGCAAAATATATTTTGAGACATCTGCATGCAACGGCAGTGAGCGAATGGCCGCATTGAAGAAGTGTATAAGAAAAAATGCCGACCGCATAATAGAAGATTCGCGTGCGTTGATAATAGAAAATCCTTCAGTCAACGAACCTGCGGGTCTTGGATGCTTGACCAAATGGCTTAACGACCACTGTGACCAAGTGGCCAATCCATATTTGTACGTGAAGTACAGGCAAGAGGCTCCAAAAGGTCTTCTTGTGTCGGGTTTGCCAGGTTCTGGTAAGTCGATGATGGCAAAATATGTGGCAGGACGCTTTGGTTTGAGCCTTGTAAGGTTGGATTTTGGAAATCTTGGAGGAACGTATGTGGGACAATCTGAAAAGAATATGGATAGTGCATTGGCCAAGATAGAGGCGTTATCCCCATGTGTACTGTGGGTTGACGAAATGGAAAAGGCTTTTTCTGGGTCAAGTGGTGTCAATGGTTCAGAAGTTACCAAACGTTTGTTCGGAAAGTTTCTGACGTGGATGCAAGAAAAAGGCAATCGTGATGTGTCTTGCTTCGTGTTTGCTACGGCCAACGACATATCGAAGATGCCTCCCGAGATGTTTCGCAATGGACGATTTGATGAGAAGTTCTTTACCTTTATGCCTACATCACTGGAGTGTGGAAAGATTTTTGAATCTATTGTCAGAAAGCAGACCAAGGAAGCTGATAGAGGTGAGAATCTACAGGCTTTACCTCTCTTCAATGTGTCAAAAGTAAATGCTGCCTTATTTGAAAAGATGCTTAATGATACATCTCTGTGCCTGAAAGGATGGCTGACGGAAGAACTTTGTGATAAAAGTGTTAACCGCTTAAATAAATTCTTTACTGGTGCAGACATCGAACAAGTCATAAAAAATGCGAAAAATCTATTTCTTAATGGCTATGCTTCAGATGTATCACCTGTGGGTGATGCCGTGTTTGATACACCGCAGTTTTGTGAATGTCTTAGAGAAGCCATCCGTGAGACCAAGACTTATGGTGAAACCAATCTTGTCGACATAGCACGCTGCTATGGGCAATTGTCTGTTAATAATTTTAAGAATGCTTCGAACTCATTGGTATTGCCTTTTGACGGCTATGATGAACTTTTGTATATGTCAGCAGAGAACAACGGCAAGGCTTTGCTTTATGATCTTAACCGTACAGGTAACAAGGAAGATGTTCACTATCAGCATCTCTCATGCAAGTATGACAAATGTATGTATGTGATAGTGCGTAATACAATTAATAGCATATCAAAGGAAATAGTAAAACAAAGATGGCAATGATAACAATGCAAGGCGTGACAATATTGCGCATATCGGATTTCAGAAGGTTCTTTACCTTGGGCGAATTTCTTTACAAGAAAGAACAATTCTACCAAATGTTTATAGAGGAACAAAGGTGTTATTGTGCTTTTGGCAATAAGAGTGATGCACTGATGTTTGTCGATAATGAAAGAGAGTTTTATCTTTTGCGCATTTTGTGCCAATGGCTTGAAAATCCTGACAAAGAAATAACCGTATCAACGTTGGACAAAGATGTACTATATGTGCCAGGAAAAAACGGTGAAAAGGTATTATTTCAACTTAATCGACTCGTGCCTTACATAAATGAGGCAAAAAAGCAGAACCGACTGACTAAAAAGTCAATTCTCGGACTAACAGTTTTGTATCTGTTATTAGGGGCAAACGAGCAAGATAGCGATATTCCTGTTGTGTATGAACTACAGACGGTTGGTTTACAACTGAAAGATTTTAATGAGTGCTGGGATGATGTGGATATAGAAAAAGGTGATGGTCTGATGTTCCCACTTCACCGCCGTATCTTTGTTAATGCCAATCCGCAAAAGCCAATAACAGTTACATGGGGAATCAAGAATACTGTACTGCAGCCAAAAGAATGTCTTATAGGTCTGTTTTACGGTAACGCTTGCCATGTTTTACTACCAGGAAAGATAACAAGCTACCAGAACAAGGTGTCGTTGCGCTTGACGGCAGACGTGGAAACCAAAAGGACACGCATGGAAGTGCATACCCCAAGTGATGGTGTGGTCTACCATGACGATGTCGTGTCGATGGCATTAGCGAATGGTCTTCCTGTATGGGCTACATCAGACGGGGACATACGTTGTCCTGATTGCTGCTATGCATTTATTAAGCGTAAAGAGGCTTTCAAGAAAATGAAATACGCCAATGATTTCTTGGCGTTTGTGCAAGAGAGCGATGACAACTATGTGTTTTATGCGACAAACAATGTCAATCATTAGGGAAAATAAACTATGGATGAAGAAAAACTGTCAAGGTTAATTGACGACATCAAAAGTAATAATTTTGTCGAAGGCGTGTTTGATCCGTCTAAAGCTTTTGGCGAAATGGAAAAGGTGGTACATGACATCATGCATTATAGACTGCATAAGATGCTGGATGATAATTTCAAGACCCCACAAAAAGGGCAGCTTACTGTGCCTAAAGCCGATATAGAACTGTTTGACACCATGATAGATTTGTGGAAAGTGCCATTAAGGTATGTGGTGATTACACACACCAAGTATGAGGAGAAACCAAGTGAAAGAAATGATGAATTGGTGATTAAGCAGAAAAAAGGCTATTCTGTCAATATGTCGTCTACGGCTGAGTCAATAATGTCAGAAATAGATGTCTTTGTGGGGAAGATTAGAAAATATCTTGAAGCGCATTTTATGACAAAAGACGATAAAGCTTTTATAGGCGACTTGCATACGTACGTGTACAAGAACTTGGTACCAGAGGACCAAAAATTGCTTGAAAGGGTGATGACGAGAAATTTTGACATAAAATATGTGGAATGTGTCGATGAATACAGCTCTGTAGACTATTTTGAAACAGATGAGGGCAATAATAGTGAACCAGAAACACAGTGTAAAGCCGTAATGTCGAATCGCGACAGCACTTTTTGCCTTTCAAAGGGTGTATATTTAAAACCACGAACAGAATCTAATGATAACGATTTATTATGAAAAGAGATGAAGAGAAACGCCTTATAATCCAAGCTCTTGGGACTAAGGATGTTGAGAAAGAAACGATGGCGGCAGTACGCCAGATTCTTAAAGAGCGTGTGGAAGAGGATAGTTATGCTGACAATGTTCTGCATGATATGGTTGCCGAGTTGGCTAATTTTGTGACTCCAAGACTGGTTATTAAACGCACTGTGATGTTTAAGCACGAGCCATTATCGGTGTCTAAGTTAGCCTGTAGTGGCATCGCTGGAGCCTTGGGTTTATGGCTCATACAGAATGACAGTAGTATGCTAAGATGGTGCGGCGGTTTGGCAGTGGCAATTGGAGGCTTTTTCTTGGGTAAGGCAATTACAATGAGTAAGGTCAGTCAGTTTGGTAGTATAAATGTGAAAATTGATCAGGAGGCCCAAAGTATCATTAATGAGATTGACCTTATATATGAGTCAATGCACAACATAGTGCGCCGCAATCAACTTGAGAATCAGTATGCCTCGGTTTTACGGTGGATACAGGATCTTTGGGTAGAAGGTGATGAAGAAATTCAGAATGGGGTACGCAAGCTACTTGTGAAGATAAAATATGAGCTTGTGGATTTTGCACCTGAATATTCCGACTTCTTTGATGCCGACAAGTCGCCCTCTATAACATCACCCGCAACTACAAAACCAGCAGTTCGCAACAAGGGCAATGGAGACATAGTGGTAAGGGGCAACGTGTTGTTTCCTATGTAATTATTAAAAAACAACATCAATTATGAGAAAAGAGTATATTGTTGCAGTGGATTTCGGTCATGGCGAAACGTCTGCATGGATTGTGCCAATGGAGAATCAAATGGAGCATCAAGGTGACGCTTTAAAACTAAGGACTAGTAATAAAGTAGAATTACGCACAATCTATTCCGTTATCTATCAAGACAAAAATGGAAACTTTAGCCTTGATAATACTGATGGAAATGTGATTGGAGGGTTTAAGAAAAAGGTGTGTGACTTGAGAAAAGATACGCAGAAATACAAAGCGTACACAGAATTTATCAAGGCTATATACAAAAGGCTTCTTAATATGAACGACGACCGCTTGCATTCTGATGGAGAAGGAAATACAAATTTCTACCTTTGTATAGCATGTCCTACAAAGTGGAGCAATGATGACCGTATAGAATATGTCGACTTTTTCAATGAAGCTCTCAAAGAATTCGGCGTTGAGGTTATGTGGGTTATAAACGAGAGCGATGCCGCATATTTCTCACATGGTTCTACATCTGAATTTGCAGATAAGTGTGTACTCATCATCGACTACGGCTCAAGTACAATCGACTACACCTTAATGTATAATGGAAAGAAAATTTCTGACGACCAGTGGTCGAACGACTATTTGGGTGCCTCCAACATAGAGAAGTCAATATTGATGGAGTATAGCTCTCAAGAGGAGTATCAGGAAGTCTATCAAAAAACAGAAGACAAGCTACGGCACGATGCTTTAGGTTGGCTTCACATACAGCCAGAAGTGCTTTTTGAAATTAGAAAGGCAAAAGAGAATTGTGTGATAGAAGGATACTATCCTGATTTTATGCTTCGACATAATGTGATACAGAGGCATGATATTTTAGTAGGGTCTGATCCTAATTGGAGAAGAGACAGAATGTCTTACCTCTTTGATTATGAATGTGATATGGATAAGTGTTTGCGGGACTACAAGGAGGGTGTACATTCCTCTTTTACCAATCTTGCAAAAAACATTTCTCAGAAACTTAAGGACAAAAAAGTTGACACTGTCATTATGAGCGGTGGTGCCAGCCTCATGCCATGGGTTAAAGAAATGGTGAAAAGCACTTTTCCTACAGCAGAAATCAAACTTGACAACAATGCAAGTTTTGTAGTGTCAAAAGGCGCGGCTCTTTATGCGCGTGATCAGATAAAGGCATTTGAGCTTTTTATGGAAAAGATTGAGGCCTATGAGTATAAGGAAGTTTATATTGATGCTGACAGAACAGCCACGAATGTAGCTGTAGACGAGTTGTTTCCACCTTTTGCAGACAAACTTTGTGAGAATTCCCATACAGCAGCTGAGTTAAGGGACGAAGGTTTAAATTTCCTATTCTGTCTCAATAGCCAAAACCAGAAATACTGCAACATAATGACAGATACCATTCGCACGACAATAAGCCAAAAAGTAGCAAATGATATTAAGGAAGTGGTACAATCTGTGTTCTCTATAGACATTTCTGTTGATGACATTCATATAGACATCAATCCTGATATTTTGAATTTTCCAGAAATAGGATTTGAAAAAGGTGGTGAATACTATGAAAAGATATCAAGTGAAATATCTAGACCATTCTTTTCTATAACATGGGACAAGATGCGAACTGTTTCGGAATGTAGAAAGATTATAGGGACTATTCATAATTGGTTAAAGGGAGTCAGCAAGGGGTTCAAATACGATGAGAACAGTTTAGCTTCGTCTGTAGATAACATAAAACAGCAAGTAAAAACGCTTGCAAAAGAGGTGTTCTACAAATATCAGCTTTTCCAGACTACGTTCAAGGGATAAAATATTGATTGTTGCACTTGCTTAGCATAAAGTAAAATTGTTTACTCCTGCCCCACAATGCTGATGTGGCATTGTGGGGTATTAAATTTTGCATGATGAAAGAATACATAGTTTCAATAAAGATTGGAAATTACAAAACGAGTGCTTGGGTTGTCGGATTTGACAAAAGATTTGGGGCATATGGAGACGTATTAAAGTTGAAAGGATGTTACAGGAGTGATCAACAATTAAATACTGTAGTTTATGATGATGGGGTAGGAAATTTTTCATATGAAACATACATTGGTGAATTGGTATTTGGATTTATACGCAAAATAGATGTACTTCGATGTGATGGCAAAGCTTGTAAAGCATTGACTGCATTTATAAAATCTTTGTATGTCTTGATGCTTAAATACAACGATATACTTAAGGTAGATGGTAAAGGCAGTACTAATTTTTATCTTTGTGTCACATACCCGTCTAACTGGACAAAAAAGGAAGGTCAGGATTATGCTAACTTTCTTAATGATGCACTTAAGCCGTTTGGCGTTGAGATAATGTGGGCAATTAATGAAAGTATTGCTGCTTATGCGAATTATTATTTGCAAGATGTTTCACAGAAAAATGTAGACAAATGTGTGTTGTTGATTGATTACGGCCCCACAGCGATAAACTATACAGTTATGCATTATGGAATAGTGGTACCTGAATTATCATGGTCGGATTATTCGCTTGGTGCTTCTAATATAGAAAAAATTATATTGGCTGATTATAGCAAACAAGAGAGGTTTCAGGAGGTCTATCAAAAAACGATGGATAAGTTGCGGAGTGATGCTTTGGAAAGTGTTAACATACTATTAGAGTTGCTTTTCGAAATTAGAAAGGCAAAAGAGAATTGTGTGATAGAGGGATACTATCCTGATTTTACGTTTCAACTTAATGTGATACAGAGGCATGATATTTTAGCAAGGTATGACCCTAACTGGATAAGAGACAAAATGACTTACCTCTTTGACTACGAATGCAACATGGATGAAGTTTTAAATGATTATAAAGTAGAACTGTTACAGTCATTCTGAAATATTTCAAAGAAAATGTTCCAATTTGGAGGCTTACAGGCTGATAGTGTTGTTTTGTATGGCGGCGGAACCCTTATGCCGTGGGTAAAATCAATTGTTATGGATGGTTTTGCAACGAAAAAAGTATTTATGTGTGACCCTATGCCGGAAGCAAGAGGAGGTGCTATATATGCCAGAGAAAAACTGTTGAATGTAGTCAAATACTGAACCTGTTTAACAATACTCTGTTAATTCTAATGTAATTGTGGATTTATTGTTAAGTGTGTCTAATATACTAAGGAAACTTGCAAACAGAAAATTAAGGTTTGCAAGTTTTTCTTTTTCTATGATAGATTGGTTACCTTTCCCAACTCTATAACATAAAAACGTATCACAATAAAATAATTAAAAGACATGAACAGACCAAGTATTATAGACACAGTAGTATTGAAAGACAGGCTGCAGGAGTATGCGATGAAAGTCGGTCGTATTAGTGCTCGCCCACTATTGGTGCTATATTTCATCATGGTGAGCAAAGACACTCCGAAGAGCGATAAGTTGATGATATTGTCAACCATATCTTATCTGGTGTTCCCGATAGACTTTATTTCAGCTAAGCGTCTGCCTATTATAGGATGGATAGATGAAGCTTTTTCGCTTTCAGTTGCCTATCAGAAAGTGAGTAAGAATATCACTCCTGAGATTGAACGAAAGACGGATGCTTTGCTCGACAAGTGGTTTCCTGAATATGCCAACTATATTGAAGTCTTTGAATAAATGCACACAATAAAGAAAAGCAAATATTATTGATTTGCATTCATAACAATCGCTGAAAAGATTTTTTGGTTGTTGAAATAATACATTTCGAAATGCTACGTTACAGATAGATAAGGGGTTACAACAAATAAAAACTTACGGATATGGACAAGAATAAATTTAAGGATGCCTATGATATAGGTGAGAATATGGCAGTGCTTAGCAGTGAAGGAAGAAGTTTCACCATCATCAATAAGGAAACTGATAAGACAAGGCAGTTTGTAAGTGAAGACGGAACTCTTCTTGTGGCAGACAGCGAGATTGACTTTGATGCAATAAATAAGGGATGTCCAAATTTCAATGGTTGTAAATCTGTTCGATATTGTTTCGGTAGATATGATAATTTCCGACATGGTGTTTGCGCTATCTCTTGGATGATATATCCCGATGGACGCTACTTTGCTGATGAGGATGGTTTCGGAATGGAAGACAATGACGAAGAAAAAGCCTATTGCATCATCAATAAGGACTTGGAAATAATCGTGCCTTTTCAGCCAATGGACGATGTGGAGGAAATATTGAGGAAATACGAGAAGTAAGTATGTTGGTTATTCATCCAAAAGACAGAACGACTTCTGTACTCTCTACACTATATGAGGGTATGGATGCAAATATGGTTAGCAGTAATTGCTCTAATAAAAAAATGGAGCATTTGTTGCATCATGTTTCTACACAAGAACGAATCATGTTACTTGGACATGGCTCAGACAAAGGGCTGTTCTATCGAGGGGATGACACTAAGGATGAGTTTGATAAAATCATTGTTGGACACCCACACGCATTCCATTTGCGTAAGCACGGTAGTAATATCATTGGCATATGGTGTTATGCAGACAAGTTTGCAAGAGCAGAAGGACTGCATGGGCTATTCTCAGGCATGATAATATCTGAGCAAAGTGAAGCAGAGGAATATGGTATCATGGCTACACAACAGGAGATTCTAAAGTCCAATACCATCATGTTTGGACACTTACGTTGGCTACTTGACGAGGTTATCCCTCTATGCGAAATACCACAGCGTATCAAAAACATGGATGCTGAAAGAACTTCACTATCCGTATTTAACTACAACAATTTCCATTACATATAATCAAAAAGGTTATGCAAGTAATTAAACTTAATGGTGACCATTTGACATTCAAAGGCAGGGTTTATGGCTCTGTTGGCATAGAATATCGTATAGAGTATGATAAAACTGCTTTTCGCATGGAATATAACTACAAATATGTATATTCCGAAAAAGAACGGTGCACGTTATGTGGTGCAGACGATTCTACTGTAACACATGAACTTACTCCACTAAAGAGAGGAATATTCCTGATTTATGAAGTAGAAGGCTTTCGAGGTCAAGAAACCGCAAGAAAAAAGCATACGATAGTAGTCATATAACACCAACCATAAGACTTCATCAAGATATATATAACCGATGAATGTATGTAAAATAAGTTTTAAAAATAGTATTCTTGCCATTTGGAACCAATTGACAAGAAAGGGTGCATGGCGAAACATTTTTGTCACACACAATGCCTTTGGAATATTCAGCAAGTATAGCCATATTTCTCGTCGTAGCGGGAAACCCAAGATTCCTTATCCGAATAAGAAGGTGGCATTAAGAGCTGCTGAGGCTATGGGTAAGAAGCATGGCGTGCATTTCTCTATATACAAATGTGCTTGGTGTGACGGATGGCATATAGGAAAGAATGCACAGAATAAAATAAAAAGGAACAACGCATGAAAGATAAATTTACGCCAAACAATATAGAGTCTCTTGAAGAAAATGAGGTCTTTGTTTTTGGCAGCAATTTGGATGGATACCACATCGGAGGTGCAGCAAGGATTGCCAAAGAGCGTTTTGGAGCAGTATGGGGGCAAGGTTTTCTCAATCATCCGATATTAGGTGAGAGATTAAGAGCTGTAACGAAGGCTTTGTCGATGCATACTGATATGGATGTGGTAGATATTTTTGGGGAAGTTGATGCATCATCAATTAATAGGTAAAGTAAAGAACTACCGAATAAAGGAAATCGTATTCCTCAGCTCAATTTGATATAAAATCGAATGGGCTGAGGGATTTTTATATACTTTGATGATAGGAATGGTTACTTGTTTTACTCTATACACATAAACAAATAAAGTTTGTAACACAAAAAATATCAGATAATATGGAAGAGCTAAAAGACAAGACAGCAATGCAGAAGACTCAAATCTTCAATGTAATAATCCTTGACCGTAGTGGTTCTATGCAGAGAATACGTCAAGCAGCGGTGGATGGATTCAACGAAACCTTGGTTGGAATCAAGAAAGCGCAAGAGAAATTTGCCGACACACAGGAGCATTTCGTTTCACTGGTTACTTTTTGTAGCTGTGAGACATGTAATGTTTTTGACAAAGTACCTGTGGGTAAAGCACATCAGTTGAGGGTTAACGACTATGAGCCATGTTGTTCAACTCCTTTATACGATGCTATGGGATTCACCCTTACTGCGATGCATAAACAGATCAAAGACATTGAGGATGTTGCGGTTGTTGTTACTATCATTACTGACGGTTATGAGAATGCGTCCAAAGAATATAATGGTAGTAGTATCAAGGCACTTGTGGAAACACTTCGCAAAGAAGGCTGGACATTCACTTACATGGGAGCAAATCAAGATTCAATGGAAGTTGCTATGTCGATGTCTATCCGCAATGCTCGTAATTTTGATTATAGTTCAGAAGGAACACGTGCTTCCATGCGCAAAGACACCACGACCCGTATGAATTTCTTTTCTCGTCTTTCTCAAATGAAACATGAGGCTGCTTTTTGTGCAGAACCGATGTCAAAGGAAGAACGTCTTGGTTGCTATGGAAGATTGGCAGATGAAGCCTTTGATGAGGAGGAAAATAGGTAGAAGCTTAAAATAAGGGGCATATGAAAAGAGCAATTATTTTATTTTGGAAAGGGCTGAGGGGTATTACGAAATACGATGATATGAAAGTAACGGATGATATTACACTATGAAAAAACTACTGTTTATATTCCTTATGCTTGCAGTTCTTACTGGCTGTCATGGTTTGCGTATGGGAGTCGGATTAAAAGGGGAAGTCATTGACGAAGACACCCTTGTCTTGGATGGTGATACGTTCACTATTCAAGAACGAATTGGTGACAGTCTGTTTATCGTTTGGAACTATGAACATTCCGATGAAAAGACACCATGCTACCTTCTAAAGTATGAACGTAATGGCTTCTATTATCCTCAAATTGGAGCAACAAGTATCACTTCTATTGACAATACCGTCAACTATGTGAGCATTGACGATAATGATGTTTATGACATCAAGGATAGAAAGATATTGTTCTCATCTCCATGCAGTGCGTCTGGACTTTATTATCTTGGTCAGTGGAAAAGCTTACACCTTTTCGCAAGTTCTGATACGATTTGCTTCTCTGATGGAAAATGTGTTGGACTCCAAGATGATGTGTTTTATCGCAAACCCAAGAAAGAAGGTATGATAACTTTGGTGGCAGGGGCGCAAACAAAAGATGTTTCATTCGGTGACTTATACAACGCAAAGAAAAAGAGTGATGCTCCCGATACGACAACAGAAAGATTGGCAAAGAACTATTATATCAAGCCGAGGAGCAAGTACGAACGGATGGAAGCAGGATTTAGTGTTGATTTGGATATACCGAAAGGTGATGCTGAGTCTGACAAGGCTATTCGGGAATGGATGATGGCTGCTATTAGAGACGATGCGTTTTATCAGTTGGAAAACAATCGGGACATTCCTGTTGGGAAGTGTACATCGTTAAAGGATTTACAGCTTTCTTTGGATGAATATGGTGTGTTGTGGGAGAAACTTTGTCGGGCAGAGTATCAAATAGAAGATACGTTGGAGCTTAGAATGACCTGCAATATAAGAGTGAAGAAAGTGGTTGACTGTGAAGACTATACCACATACTATTATTGGGCAAGCCTTTACAATGGAGGACTTCATGATTTGCCTCGTGAGTATTACATCACATATGACAAACGAAGAGGCGGATTGTTGGATGTCAACAATTCCGTGAAACCTGCGATGGTACAACAGTTTCGGCATTTAGCATTGGAGAGCTTGAAGAAAGAATACGATTTCTGTTATGAATGTGAAAATTCATGGGAGGATTTCACGCATAGCATTTTCTCTTTCCATTGTCCAATGATTGATACAAGCGGTATGGACGATGTAATGCGGTCATTACTTGTACATAATTATTCTTGCGATGATTGGGCGGGATGGAATGGTTACAACGAAAAGGCATTTACCGAGAAGGATTTTCCTTTGACTCACTTTGCCGTACTGCCAGAAGGCATAGTCTTGACATATCATCCTTATCAGATTGATTGCTTTGCTGCAGGCGAATACCATGCAGTTATACCTTTTAAGGAAGCTAATAAATGTTTGATGTTCGATTATTCCAAGCATGAGGACTTGAAACCAAAGTTGCAAAGATTCATCAAGTGGTAAAAATGAAAATATCAAGAATAATATAAGAGAAAAAGCTACGTTACAGATAGATAAGGGGTTACATTTACCTCCTTATTATCATTAACCATCAAAAAAAGAGGAATATGAAGATTACAGCAAGTATGGCACGGTGTTGAAAAAGGAAACATATTCCTTTCCGTCCAACAACAAGGTAAAGGTTACAATTATTTATAATGGACAATATAAACGAAAACTAATAATAAGGGGCATATGAAAAGAGCAATTATTTTATTTTGGAAAGGGCTGACAGGTATCATTGCTGCTACAGCTGAATGGTTCACCGTGATACTGGGTATGAAGGATGAGTCGAAGTATGGCAAGTTTATCCGACGTGTTGTTGGAGGATGCTTTGCTTTCCTCATGTTTGTGTTTGCCTGTGCTGGAGCTAATGCGCTATACCAATTTGTTTGCAAGAAAGTGAATGCTGCGAAATATTTTGATGACTCCTACTATGACTCGCAGTATCTGTCACGAAATGCCACTTACTATAGTCGTAGTTATGAGACTGATGGATATGTGGAGACTCGTGATGGTAAAAAGACCGTCAAGGGCATCCATTGGATTTCGAAGCCATGGGGTGATGACTCACTTGTATGCTATAGTAATGGAGATGCACGTGGTTACTTCAATATGCTGACAGGAGAAATTGCCATTAAGCCTCAGTACAAGCACGCATGGGTTTTCTCTGAGGGCTTGGCTTCAGTAGATGACAACGGAATGATAAAATTCATTGATGCCAAAGGCAATGTGGTTATCGACCTGAACATACCATATATCACTGGTGCAGAAGGATATGTATTCCACAATGGGTATTGCGTGATACACAACAACAAGCGCGACAAATTTGGATTGATTGACAAAAAGGGAAACTGGATGTTGAAGGCTGAATATGATGCTATTTATCCCAAGGATTCTTTCTTCATTGTAAGCAACGGAGACAAGCAGAGTGTTCTTGCTGAAAATCTGAAACCAATATTGCCTTTTATGGAAGCAGACTTTTGGGTGTCAGGTGGTAACATTACAGCAACAATGAAAGACCACACTCTTCGCAAATACAATTTGAAAGGTGAGTTGGTTGACGATTTCTTGATTAGTAATGTTGACAGATTATTGTATGATACTGATGAGATTTGCAAAAAATATGAAGCAGCACCTGGTTGGTATGGGTTGATGTCACTAAACGGCAAGGTTATTACTCCGCCAATATATAGCGACATTACAGCCATTGGTTACGATTTGTATTTGTGTAAAATGGATGACATTAGAGGTGAGATTCTGAACGGCAAAGGAATAAGGGTAAGATGATAGATAGCTGTTTTTTTATATTAGGCCTGGTACTGTTATTGGTTACTTCTTGTAATAAAGAAGATATAAGCATTGCCTATTTCAAGCAATTGCAAAGTATATCTGACAATACCAACAAGGAAGACTCCTTGATGATGCCTTGCGGATTTATAGAGTATGACTCCGTTAGATTTTCTGATGGGTCGTATGCGGTACATCGTTTGCAATATGCACCGCAGAACAGTCTGACGGAGTTCTTTGATAACAAGGGACGAACGATAGCAACAGTGGCAAGAGCATCAGAATGTTATGCACAAACTCTTGTGTATGATTATGATGATGAAGGACGGTTGGCTCATCTTCTCCAATACAAGAGTGAAATCTTTGAAGGCTTGGATTCTGACAGTGCAAGCTATGAAAGAACAAAGGAAGGGTATCTTGGCTTTCGTCAGATGATAGCAAATATGGATTATGAACATCCTGACACTGCAAAATTCCAACAGACCAACATTGAATACGATAAAGATGGTGATGCGCTAAAAGCCTATATCGTATATGGCAATGATAGCATAGTTGCGCCAAGTGGGTATAAGTTGACCGTTGCAGTAAAACCTTGTCTGAGTTTTTGGCAAAGCGACTTGCATGGCGGTTTTTATATCTTTCATGTAAAGATGGAACCAAAAGGAAAAGATTGGCTCAATTATAAGGTATGCCGATATGCCGACTTTATTCCATCTGTGGAGTCGGATTATCGGAATGGGCGCATAGTCAAAACTGTATGGCATCATGATTCATGTATAGAGCCAGATGATAAAGACCTTGTCTTCATACCAGTAAGAACAGGTGACTTGAATGTCTATTCTGTTACATGGGAGGATGGCAGCAAGCATCAACGTGCGTATAAAGATGGGCTGTTGGCGTACATACAGGAAATCAGCAAGTATGGCACGGTGTTGAAAAAGGAAACATATTCCTTTCCGTCCAACAACAAGGTAAAGGTTATATATGAAACTATTGATTATAAAACCAAAACATTGAAAACTCTATCAACTTCTGTCATGGATGTTCCTAACATGGAAATGTATCATGAGGACATGAATGTTGACAGTGGTGATTACAGATGGGAGAATTACTACAACAAATAAAAATGTATGTATATGGATTATAGAATGATTATTAAGAAAGGCTTTCTTCTATGTTGTGTGTGTCTCACCATCTGCTTGTTTGGTTGCAATCGGAAAAACAAAGCAGGTGCTCAACACGTAACAACGAATATAGAGGTATCTAAAACTGTACCGACAGTCTGTTTGTATACATTGGGAAATGTATCAACAAACTTGCGTGAAGCAATGTTTGACTCTTTAAAAGCACATTATCCCAAATGTAAATATGTAGGCAATATTGCTTTGGACAAAAAAGCATTGACAACAAAAAGAAAAGACCATGTGCGCTATAGAGCCGACTTGCTGAATGAGCAATTGAAAGCGTTCAAGTCTGATTCAACAATAGTTATTGGACTGACACAAGCTGATATTGGATTGGACAATTTCCGTAACCGACCTCATAGTGGTATAATGGGACTTGCAAGTGGCATTGGCTCTGGTATAGCGGTATTCTCCTCATACCGTCCTAAAGGTTATGGGCAATTATTCTGTGTGATGCTTCATGAAATAGGTCATACACAAGGATTACGTCATTGCCATGATACGAATTGCATGATGCAAAACGGTAATGGCGGAAATCCATTTGCAAAGACAAACAGTTTTTGTGCTAAATGCAAAGAGTTCATGAAGAATCGACATTGGAATTTATAACTCATTTGACTATGAACAAGAAGATATGGAAGAGAATTATAATGCAACCTCACGTAATGGACATGAGTCTCAGGATATGTACAATCCAGAGACCAATACGTTGGATATACGTTCAAATGGGCTTTATCCTTCTGGAGTATTGAGCAATCTGTGTAGCAATGGGTTTCGTTTCGACGGAATGGTATGTGGCAGTATGGAGGGATTTCTCCAGTCCCTCAAGCAACAAGACTTGGATAAGCAACGTCAGATATGCAGTATGAAAGGAGGTAATGCCCGTAAGCGTAGCGTCACGTCATGGCAGACCGACCAAATCGTATGGTGGAAGGGACAGGCTATTAATCGCCAAAGCGATGAATACCAGATGCTTGTACGCATGGCATACAAGGCTATGTTCGAGCAGAGTGAGCGTTTCCGCACGGCATTGATGTCAACACGAGGTGTCACACTGACACATACTACTGGCGAGGAAAACATTTACAAGACCATCCTCACTCCAAAGGAGTTTTGCAGCATACTGATGGAGATGCGTGAGGAATATGACCTTAGAATCTCAGAACAAGCCAAAGAGCCCCTGGTACGTGAGATGGGTTATGGTGATAAGGAAGGAGCTCGTGGCCCTGTGTATGCCATACATCCGTCTGTCTTGATAGAAAAGCGGTTGGTTATTTGTACTGATGTTGGCGCTTACTTTCTGAACCTCGTTCGGAAGAATTTGCCTGACCACCTTAAAGGGCTTAAGATGGATGCAGTCTATGAAATAGAGGATGAGGAGATTGAGATAAAGCTTTCTCCGCTTCCTTCAGACGACTATTCAGACGACTATGTCATACATACTGATTTCTGTGGTGAATATTACATAGCGTTCTATATGGAAGACAAGCATGGCAACCGTAAGCTCATAGCGGGGTATGATTATATTGACAAGTGATATACAACAACAAGCGTGACAAATATTTACCCCTTTATTATCATAAACTAAAAAGAATCGTAATATGAAGATAAGATATGCAACAATAAGCAAGACTGGTAGAAAGCATAACAATGAGGATGCTTACAAGGTCATTGATATGCCACAAAACAACCGGTTTATGGGAATAGTCTGTGATGGCATGGGCGGTCATTCCTTTGGAGAAACTGCCAGTGAAACTGTATGCAATACTATATCTGACTTTTGGAAAAAATACATTGGTACGCCAGATTGTGACTCAAAGGTGAAACTTGCTTGCAAGAAAGCGAGTTGTGCCATTGACCAAAAGTCATTTGAACTACATCATGCAGAGATGGGTACGACCATGGTCATGGTAAGTATTGAGAACGATGTGGCAACCATTGTACATATTGGTGATAGCCGTTGTTATGTACAAAGACCTGGTGATGGATTACTTTATCAGACAAAAGACCATATCCGTCTTGATTTCGGATGGGAGGTTGTTGCCAAGTGCTTCTTCTCTTACCGCCCCGAAGTGGCTGTGCCAGATATTCGACAAATCAAGCTACAGACTGGTGACAGAATTTTGCTTTGTTCAGACGGACTATACAAAAGCATGGCTCCTGACATTTTGCAAGCAAGGATGATGGATGACAAACCCTTGGAAGAGATACTTGACGTTTATGATTTCCTTTGTAAGAAACAAGGAGATGACAATTATACGGCAATATTGATTGAATGTGTCTAATTTTACGAGAAATAAAAACTTGACAGACCTATGTTTATTCACGAAAAATCAATAACTTTGCATATAGGACATCAAAACTCGTCACTATGGGAAAATATATCAATCCTTTTACTGACTGGGGATTCAAGCGACTCTTCGGACAGGAGTTCAGCAAGGGCTTATTGATAAGCTTTCTTAATGATTTGTTAGTTGGTGAACTTCAAGTGAAAAACGTTGTTTTCAAAGACAAGGAAGAATTACCCTCAACAAAAGATCAAAGAGGCATAATCTACGATGTTTATTGCGAAACTGATACAGGAGAACGCTTCATTCTGGAAATGCAAAATCGATGGCAGCCGAACTTTATCGACCGCTCAATTTGCTATGCTTGTAGGAGTGTGCTTGAACAAGTGGACAAAGGCAAGACGGAGAGGCAGGATGCATATAAATTCCTGCCAATATATACAGTCTGTTTTATGAACTATAAATCGGAGAATGAAGAACTTGACAAGTTCAGAACTGACATCATTCTTGCAGATAAAGACAGTGGTAAGCTTGTGTCAAACAAGCTCCGCTTCATCTACTTGGTACTTCCACTTTTTGAAAAGAAGGTGGATGAATGTGATACGGATTTTGATAAATGGATTTATGTTTTAAAGCATATGGAAGCATTGAGTAGAATGCCGTTTACGGCACAAAAGGAGATTTTCAAGCAATTGGAAGAATATGCCGATAGTCACAGGTTGACGAAAAAAGAGTGGGAGGCTTATGAAAACAGCCTTTGGATAGCACGTGACAATATGGCTTGTATGGCGGCAGCAGAAATTGCTGCTAAAGAAAAAGGAATGGCGGAAGGCAGAGAAGAAGGCAGAGCTGCAGGAATGGCTGAAGAAAAGATAGCTACAGCCAAACGTCTGCTTGCAATGGGACTCAATACTTCGCAGGTTGCTCAAGGTGCAGGCTTGAGTATGGAAGAAGTAGAAAAACTGCTATAATAAAACAAGATGACAAACAGAAAGCTTTTCTGCAACATTGTTATGGCAATCGTTGCGATATTCTCGCTCGGTTCGTGCGTAGACGAGGAGGAATATGCCGACAATCCGCGTGGCAATTTTGAGGCTTTGTGGAAGATTGTAGACGAACACTACTGCTTCTTCGACTATAAGAAGGAGCAGTACGGACTCGATTGGAACGCCGTTTACGACAAATACTCGCGCCAGATAGCCGATGATATGACCGACAGCCAGCTGTTTGAGGTGTTGGGCAATATGCTCGGCGAGTTGAAGGACGGTCATGTCAATATGTATTCGTCATGGGACGTGGCACGAAACTGGTCGTGGCACGAGAACTATCCTTCAAATCTGAGCGATACTCTTATCAACCGCTATCTCGGCACCGACTACCGTATAGCCTCAGGCATGCGTTATCGCATACTCGACGACAACATCGGCTACATACGTTGTACGTCGTTTGCAACGGCAATGGGCGAGGGCAATCTCGACGAAATACTCTATTATCTCATGCCGTGCAACGCTCTCATCATCGACATCCGCGACAATGGCGGCGGACTCGTTACATCGGCAGAGCAGTTGGCGGCACGATTTACCAACACCCCGTTGCTTGTCGGCTACATGCAGCATAAGACCGGACGCGGCCATTCTGACTTCTCGTCGATGGAGGAGCAGCGCCTCAAGCCGTCGAAGGGAATACGCTGGCAGAAGCGCGTGGCAATATTGACCAACCGTTCTGTGTATAGTGCCGCCAACGAATTTGTCAAGTACATGCGCTGTTGTCCTAACGTTGTGCAGATAGGCGACCGCACTGGTGGCGGAGCAGGAATGCCTTATTCCAGCGAACTGCCCATAGGATGGAGCATACGCTTCTCGGCTTGCCCCATGTACGACAAGGACGGCAACAGCACCGAGTTCGGTATAGCGCCCGACTACGACGTGCAGCTCTCGCAAACCGACCTTCTGCGTGGCAAGGACACGATAATAGAGAAGGCAAGAGAGGTGCTCAGACAATGACACTTGAATCATTAACATAATAAAAACAATTCACTATGAACAAAGCAATTAACACAAACAACGCTCCTGCAGCAATCGGTCCGTACTCACAGGCTATTGAGGCTAACGGCATGGTATTCGCATCTGGTCAGCTTCCTATCGACCCTGCTACAGGCAATTTCGCCGAGGGTGGCATCAAGGAGCAGACACGTCAGTCGCTCACCAACGCCCAGAACATCCTCAAGGAGGCTGGTACCGACCTGGCACACGTTGTTAAGACAACAGTATTCTTGAGCGATATGGCTAACTTCGGTGAAATGAACGAGGTATATTCTGAGTTCTTCACACAGCCTTTCCCTGCACGTTCAGCCGTTGCAGTGAAGACTCTTCCGAAGAATGCGCTTGTTGAAGTAGAGTGCATCGCAGTGAAGTAACGCTCCGCAGAAATACGTATAGACATGAATGGAGACTACAGCAAGTTTTCTGCCGTAGTCTCCATTTTTAGTATCAAGGCAATAATAAGCCTTCAGAAAATCATCTTCCTAACAATAAACTAACCATTACAACATGAAGTTAAGTTCACTTTTACTCATGGCTCTATGCCTTCCGCCACTGCTAAACGATGCCATCGGACAGGCCAAAGAGAGCCAGTTCCAGTTGAAGCAATGCAATGTTGCCAATCCTGAGAACACCCCACGTCCGGTATTTCCCGTTCCGAGCCGCAGACAGATGCTGTGGAACGAAACCGAGTTTTACGCCTTCTTCCACTACGGCATGGACACATACACCGGCAAGGAGTGGGGCGACGGCACCGAAGACGAATCCACATTCGCCCCGACACGAGTGCCCGACCCTGCCCAATGGCTCCGTGTGGCAAAGCAGGCAGGCATGAAGGGCGGCATAGCCGTGGTGAAACATCACGACGGATTCTGCCTTTGGCCCACCAAGACCACCGACCACAGCGTCTTGAACTCAGCCACTGAGACAGCCCGCAAGACAAATATTCCGCGCGACTTTGCCCGTGCTGCCCGCAAACTGAAGATGAAATACGGATTCTACGTGTCGCCGTGGGACCTCAGTAGCATCTATTGGGGCGAGAAAGACAGTCAGGGACGCTACACCGACAACTACGCAAAGAAGGTGTTTTTCCCTCAATGTGTAGAGCTGGCGCAATATGGTTCCGACCAGTTTGAGATGTGGTTTGACGGTGCAACGGGTGGCGATCATGCCGGATATTACGGTGGAGCATACGGCGGCAAGGGTACAACGGGCCGCCGAACGATTGACAATGCACAGACATTCTACGACATTCCCAACCTGCGCGACTCCATTCACAAGCTGCTTCCTAACGTTGTGATGTGGGGAGTAGGCGGAGAAGTGCGCTGGATAGGCAATGAAGCAGGCCACGCAGGCGAAACCTGCTGGGCAATGGGGTCGGGCGAGAGTGGCAATGCTGATGCCTGGCGATGGAATCCGGGCGAAAGTGACGCCAAGGCTACCACAGGCGGATGGTTCTGGAAGAAGAACGAGAAAGTGCTTTCAGCCGAACGGCTCTTCCAGATGTATCTGGAGACAGTGGGACGCAACGCTACGCTCATCCTCAATCTGCCCCCCGACGTCAATGGACTTATTCCGCAAGCCACCGCTCAACGCATGGCTGAACTCGGACGCATGCTCAAGACGCGACTGGGCAACGACCTTGCGCTGAAGGCTAAAATCAGTGTGAGCGAGGAGCGCACCCCCGGTGCACACACCGACTATTCCGTACGCCGACTCACCGACGGCAACAAGAACACCTATTGGGCAACGAACGACGCCACAACACACGCCACCATCACGCTGAAGTGGGACAAAGCAGTCACCGTGCGATACGTTCAGCTGATGGAGCACATCAAGCTCGGACAGCGTGTGCGCTCGTTCACTATAGAGACAAGCGACGACGGCACCACATTCACGCCGCGTGCCACCAACATCCAGACCACCACGATAGGCTACAAGCGCATCGTTCCGCTCAACGGATTTACCGCCAAGAGCTACGAGGGCGACGGATATAAGGTGAAGGCAATGCGCATTACAATCAACGACAGCAAGGCTTGTCCGCTGATTCAGAGTCTGTCGGTATTCTAATCTCTCTAAAATCATACAACAATGAACTTCAAGATATATACAATCATAGCTGCGCTTGCACTGCCTATGGCTGCATCGGCGCAGAACACCGAGCGCAAGCTGTGCGACTTTGAGTCGGCTGATGCCTACCGCTCGATAAAGGTGTACGACACATGGGAGAATTCGCCCTTCCGTAATAACTCCGTTGAGGGAAACATACAGGTAGTGCAGAACCACCTGAACGATGCCGACCCTGTACGCGGTTTTGCCCCCAATCCCTCGCGCCATATCCTCGCCGTGCAACGCTCGCGCTTCGGCAGCAACACGTTCGGCGCACTCGTAGGGCTTAAAGAACCTTTCGCCCAGACCAAGACCGTGCAATACGTGCACGTGAAGATATACTCGCCCAAGGGCGGACCAGCAATGCTCATCGGACTGGGCAACCGCGACGACCGTCCGCACCAGTCGCCTCTGACCGAGCAGTTCTGGTCGACAGCCTCGCAACCGCTCGTTGCCGGACACTGGAACGATGCCGTGTTTGCCGTGTCGGGAGCCAATGGCGTGACCATACACAACCTGCTCATCGTGCCCGACGCTACTTCGCCCCACAATCTGACAGCCGACTTTGCTGCCTACATCGACGATATAGTGCTCTCAGCCGACGAAAAACCGTTCTTCACCGTAGGCGCATTTGCAACCTCGCGTGTCTTCAAACGTGGCGACCTCGTGAAGCTTAGCCGAGGCGTTGACGACCTTGGCGGCGGACTCAACGGTGACATCCTGCTTGCCGACGGGTCGGCTGTGACGGGCCGTACAGCCAAGTGTGGCGAGCCGTTGAGCGTAAAGGCAGTTTCGGCACCGGGATTCCGATTCAACAAACTCGTAATACGCCACGGCAGAAACATCGACGGCAACGCACCGGGCGACTGGACAGAGACCGTAGTTACAGCCGACCGCTTCAACAACGGCACCTATACCATACCCGCCAACGTCATCGACGGCGACATTAGATTTGTGCCTTACTTCAGCAGTGTGGCTGCCGAAGTGAAGTAAAAAGAAAAGCTATTGTTTGCGGCCCAACTATGCAACCGTGTTGCACATGGTATTTCTTAACTTTGCATTCAGAAACAATAAAAACAAACAGATATGAATGTAAAGCTAATTAGAATCATTGTTGGAGCCGTTTTGCTCGCAGCCGCTGCCATAATAGGGCATTCGGTGCAGTTGCCAGTGTGGCAAATGCTCCTTATTTATCTTGTGCCCTATTTGGTAGTGGGCTACGATGTTGTGGGCGAGGCGTTTGAAGGAATATGCCATGGCGAGGTTTTCGACGAGGACTTCCTTATGTTCGTCGCTACCGTAGGAGCCATGTGTATAGGTTTTCTGCCCGGAGCCGAACCCCAGTTTGCCGAAGCCGTGTTTGTTATGCTGTTCTTCCAGGTGGGCGAACTGTTTGAGCATTATGCCGAACACCGCTCGCGCCGCAGCATACGTGCGCTAATGGACATACGCCCCGACACTGCCAATGTGCTGCGCAACGGCAAGATTCAGACCGTGAGTCCGGACACAATAGCCGTCGGCGAGACCATCATTGTGAAGCCGGGCGAGCGTGTTGCACTCGACGGCGAGATAGTTGACGGCACGTCGGCACTCAATACCGTGGCACTTACGGGCGAGAGTATGCCGCGCGATGTACGCAATGGCGACCAGATTGTGTCGGGATGCGTCAACATATCGGGCGTGCTGACCGTCAAGGTGCAGAAGAGTTTCGACGAGTCGACAGCCTCTAAGATAATAAATATGGTGGAGAATGCTTCGGAGAAGAAGTCGAAGAGCGAAGCCTTCATCACCCGTTTTGCACGTGTCTATACGCCCATCGTCGTCATAGTGGCACTGGTTCTGGCGTTTGTCCCGCCAATGTTCTGCGGCGGTTATGTCGAAGCGCTCACCACGTGGCTCTACCGTGCGTTGACATTCCTCGTGGTTTCATGTCCCTGCGCTTTAGTCATCTCCATTCCGCTGTCGTTCTTCGGCGGCATAGGTGGAGCGTCGCGCCACGGCATATTGATAAAGGGTGCAAGCTATATCGACGCTCTGTCAGAACTCGACACCGTAGTGTTCGACAAGACAGGAACCCTCACTCATGGTGAATTCTGCGTTGAGGCAATTCATCCCGACAAGATATCGCCCGAACATCTGCTTCATCTTGCAGCCCATGTGGAGCGATACAGCACCCACCCCATAGCCGTTTCGCTGAAGCAGGCGTTCGGTAATGAGGCTGACGGATGTAAGGTTGAGAATGTTGAGGAGATAGCCGGACACGGCGTACGTGCCATAGTGAATGGTCATACGGTGTGCGTTGGCAACGAGCGCATGATGGATTCGGTGGGCGCAGAGTGGCATAAGTGTCATCTGGTGGGCACCACGGTGCATGTAGCCATTGACGGTGAGTATGCCGGACATATCGTTGTGGCAGACCGAATAAAGGAAGATGCAGCCGACGCCATAGCCGGATTGCACGCCATGGGCGTTCGTAATACCGTCATGTTGACGGGCGATCGTAAGGAAGTAGGAGAGGATGTGGCTCGCCGTGTGGGCATTGATGATTGCCACACACAGCTGTTGCCTGCCGACAAACTCGGCATTCTCGAGCAATTGCTCGATAAGAAAAAGAACAACACTACGCTGGCTTTCGTCGGCGACGGCATAAACGATGCGCCTGCATTGGCGCGTGCCGACGTAGGTGTAGCGATGGGAGCGCTCGGTTCGGATGCAGCCATTGAGGCTGCCGATGTTGTGTTGATGGACGACAAACCTTCGAAAATAGTAACAGCCATACACATAGCGCGTCGTACACTGGGCATAGCACGGCAGAACGTATGGTTTGCCATATGCGTCAAAGTGCTCGTGCTGTTGCTCGCCGCAGTGGGTTTGGCTACTATGTGGATGGCTGTGTTTGCCGATGTTGGCGTTATGGTGTTGGCGGTATTGAACGCCATGCGTACGCTGAGACTTTCGTCAGACTGAGAGTATGCCCTTTCCTTAGATTAAGGGCATACCAAGCTTGGCGCATTCGCGGCGCATGTCTTCGGGCCAGATGCTTGCCTGGATCTCACCGATGTGCGCCTTGTGGAGCAGAACCATACAGAGACGGCTCTGACCTATACCACCGCCGATTGACAGAGGCATCTCGTCGGCAAGCAGTCGGCGGTGGAAATACAGTTGCTCACGGTCTTCTTTGCCCTCAATTTTGAGCTGGCGGAGCAACGATTCTTTGTCGACACGTATGCCCATTGATGAAAGTTCGAACGAGCGTTCGAGCACAGGATACCATATAAGAATGTCGCCGTTGAGGCCCTCCTTGCCGTTCTCGGCTACTGTAGACCAATCGTCGTAGTCGGGAGCACGTCCGTCGTGCTTCTCGCCGTTCGACAGTTTGCCGCCTATACCTATTATAAATACGGCTCCGTATTTCTTGCAGATAGCGTCCTCGCGCTCCTTCGGCGAGAGGTCGGGGTACATTTGCAGCAAGTCTTCGCTATGAATGAAGTGTATTTGTTCGGGAAGGAAGGGCTTGATGTTCTCGTATGTCTCGCAAACCAGATACTCCGTGCGGCGAATGGCGGCATAGATGCGCTCCACAATCGACTTGAGGAATGCCACGTTGCGCTGCTCGCGGGTGACAACGGCTTCCCAGTCCCACTGGTCAACGTACAATGAGTGCAGATTGTCGAGTTCCTCGTCGGCTCTGATGGCGTTCATGTCGGTGTACACACCATATCCTGGCTTGACGTTATATTCAGCCAATGTGAGTCGCTTCCACTTCGCAAGCGAGTGTACAACTTCCGCTTTCTGGTCGCCGAGGTCCTTGATTGGGAATGTGACGGGACGCTCTACACCGTTGAGATCGTCGTTGATGCCGAGTCCTTGAAGCACGAACAGCGGTGCTGTGACGCGGCGCAGGCGCAGCTCAGTTGAAAGATTCTCCTGAAAAAAATCCTTTATGAGTTTGATGCCCTGTTCGGTCTTGTGCATATCAAGAAGGGCATGGTAGTGTTCTGGTTTTATTATTATACTCATTTTGTTGTATTTTTAATTTCGTTTTGCAAAGGTAATAAATTGTAGCAAACTGACAAATGAATACGGTATAAAATATTAAAACGACACAATGTTTTATTGATAAGATAGCAAACTGACAAGCTTCGCGGTGTAAACGATATTTGTATTAACGTCAAAACTATTGTCAGTTTAGCGAAATATTGTTAACTTTGTACTCGGAATACAAAGTGCATACCAAGGGGTGGCGGAATATTTCCGTCTGAGATTATACCCTCAGAGCTGATCCGGACAATACCGGCGTAGCGAAAAGGTTTAGCATTAAAGGCAGCCCCTTTTATGTATTATTAGTCATTGCGGATGATTTCAGGAAAACTTTTATGCCGTATGACGTTAAAAAATCAGGTAAAAAGATGAAAAAGACAATCGGTGTAGCTATGGCTGCAGCATGTGTTGCATCTGCTCAGATGGCACAGGCGCAGACCACACTTGACACCTTGAAGGTGCAGAACCTTCATGAGGTTGTAGTAAAGGGTGTGCGAGCACCCAAGAACGCCCCCTTTGCGGTGGCCAACATCAAGAGCGGTGAGCTGCAGAAGTTTGCCACTTCAGGCAAGGAAATGCCGTTTCTATTCAGCCGTACACCCGGTGTGCTGGCATGGAGCGAGAACGGTATGGGCACGGGTGCAGCGTATATGCGTATGCGTGGTGCCGGTGGTAGCCGTATAAACATCACTATCGACGGTGTACCACTTAACTCTCCCGAGGACCAGACGGTGTTCTGGGCTAACATGAACAGCTACGCTTCTATTCTCGGCAGCGCCCAGATACAGCGCGGTATTGGTACTTCTACCAATGGCGACGGTGCTTTTGGCGGTAGCATTTCGCTTGCCACTAAGGCTCCTTCTACAGTTCCGTACGTTGAACTGACCGGTTCGTTCGGCTCGTACAACACTTGGAACACTGGCATCAACTTCTCTACCAACCTCATCGGCAATAGCCTTATCTTCGACGGTGCCTATCATGAGACCAACACCGACGGCTATATACATGGCACAAGCGGACGTTCGGGTTCTTACTACGGCGGATTGACATGGATAGGCAGCAACTTCAAGTTGAGCTACAAGAACATCGGCAACTTCGAGAAGACCGGTCAGGCATGGAACGGTGTTGCAGCGTGTGACTATGAAGGCAACTCGCTCTCGTCGTATGGTATCAACAGCTATAAGGATATGTACAATTATGGTCTGGGACGATACAACTCGCTCATGGAAGACCTTGTATATCCTTCGACCGACGGCGGTCGTCTCTCTACCAAGTCGTTCTACTTCCGCGACGGACGCAAGTGGAATCAGACTACCGACAACTTCTATCAGAACCATAATATCCTCAACTTTGTTTGGCAACCGTCGGAGCATTGGAGCCACAACGCTACCGTACACTACACTTATGGTTACGGCTACTACAATGAGTTCCGCCGTGCTTCGGCTCTCGGCAAGAAGTTCGGACTGAACGTTTATGATGCCGACGGCGAACTGATTGAGTCGGAGGCTGTGCGCCGCAAGGGACTTACGCAGAACAACTACGGTGCCCTCTACAACGTGTCGTATCGTGACGACTCTTGGGATGTGACCGGTGGACTCAGCGCCCAGCTCTTCCGTTGCAACCACTGGGGCTACCTTACATATATAGCTAATGAGGAAGTGGAACGCCAGTATCTGAAGGATGGTGGCAAGTACAAGTACTATGACTCTGATGCCGACAAGAACGACTACAGCTGGTTTGTAAAGGCTGCATACAATTTCGGTTCGGGCTGGAATGCGTTTGCCGATATGCAGATGCGCATCGTTGACTATACCACCGACGGAGTGAACGACAAGTTCATCAAGGGAAAGAAGGACGGACGCAAGTTCTACACACAGCAGCAGCTCAACATCGACGAGACTTATGTGTTCTATAATCCTAAGGCAGGCATTAGTTATACACATGGCGGACACAAGGCTTACGCTTCGGTAGCCTACGCCAATCGCGAGCCGGAGCGCAACAACTTCACCGACAACAGCAGTGCAGCGCTTCCGAAGCCCGAGCATCTGTTTGACACAGAGCTTGGCTATCAGTATCGTGCCGCCAACTGGTATGCCAGCGCCAACCTTTATTATATGCGATACATCAACCAGTTTGTAATGACTGGTGCAAAGAGCGACATCGGTGAGGCTATAACAAGCAATATCAAGAACAGTTATCGTCTTGGTGCCGAGCTGTCGGCAGGTTGGAGCCCGCTGCAGTGGCTCTCATTGGAGGGCAATGCTGCGTTGAGCCAGAACAAGCTGAAGAACTTCACCGAGGAGGTTGAGGCTTGGGACACCGAGGCTGTGCACAATACATACGCCAAGTCGCCCCTCTCATATTCGCCGTCAGCCATCCTCAACGGATTTGTTGACGTACACTTCGGCGGATTCAGCGCTACATGGCACACCAATTTCGTGAGCCGTCAGTATCTTGACAACACCGAAAGCTCGGAGCGTTCAATCCCGAGCTACTCGCAGACCGACCTCTCTTTCAACTACACAAGCAAGGTTTCGAAGGCGCTTGGAATGAAGCAGGTGACACTGGGCATCGACTTCAACAACATCTTCAACCGCCATTACGCTGCATCGGGCTACGTCTACTACGACTGGTATAACGAGGGCAAGCGCACATCTACCATCGCCTACATCCCGATGGCAGGCTTTACATGCATGACACACGTCACTCTGAAGTTCTAAGAATCTGATGGTTGATTTCATTATAGAGCACGGACTCGACATCTTCACTACCGTTCTCGGCATAGTGTATCTCATTCTTGAGTATCGTGCGAGCATAGCTCTGTGGGTGGTGGGCATCATTATGCCGGCTCTCGACGTTTATCTCTACTGGAGTCACGGACTGTATGGCGATGCCGGTATGGCTGTGTACTACACTCTTGCTGCAATATACGGCTATGCTGTGTGGCGTTTCGGCAAGAAGCGTGGACAGCAGCAGGGCGATGCAATGCCAATCACCCACATGCCGGGCCGTCTGTATCTGCCAGCCGGAGTGTTTCTCGTAGTGGCATGGGCGGCTACATATTACGTGCTCACCGAGTTCACCAACTCCACCGTTCCGGCTCTTGACGCCTTCACCAATGCCCTTAGCTTCGTCGGCTTGTGGGCATTGGCACGCAAATACGTAGAGCAATGGGCGTTCTGGATAGTCGTAGATGTAATATGTTGCTATCTGTATATAGTAAAGGGTATACCCTTCAAGGCAGGACTGTACGGTCTGTATGTGGTGATAGCGGTAATGGGCTACTTCAAGTGGAAGGCAATGGTTACTACAACAAACGGTAGCAAGCATTAGACTGACGGTTTTGTATAAAAGGATAAAGGCTACAACATCACAGTTGTGATATTGTAGCCTTTACTCTTTCTGCCGACGTGTACATCAGCGTACCTTCGTCGGCATCTTTCGTACCCATATATACATCAGGGTTGATATATTGCATACGGCTCTTTACAGCTGTGCGTGCCGAGATGTGAAACTCGTGTACGCCGGTCAGCTCATGTATCTTGCGTATGTTGCTCTCGTTTACTCCGCATCCTGCAAGTATCGTTATACGGTCGTCGGCAAGGGCGTTAAGCTCCTTGAGCAGCGGTATGCCTTGCTCGGCAGTGGGCTGCTGTCCGGATGTAAGCACGCGGTCGATGCCCAGCTTTATGAGCTGACAGAGCGTCTCGTGAGGATTGTTGCAGCGGTCGAAAGCGCGGTGGAATGTCACCGACATGCCCTCAGCAGCCTCCACCAGACGTCGGTTGGCATCCATATCGAGCGATCCGTCGGCATTCAGACAGCCTATCACTACGCCGTCAACACCCAGTTGCTTACATATTCTTATATCCTCCTCCATGCGTTCCACTTCGAGTGGAGAGTAGAGGAAATCGCCTCCGCGCGGTCGGATTATCACGTGCAGGCGTGTAGAGGTGAGCAATCGGCGCGCCACCTTAATCTCGCCATACGACGGAGTGGTGCCGCCTTCGGGTATTCCGGCGCACAGTTCCACACGGTCGGCACCGCCTTTCTGCGCCGCCAGACAACTCTCTACGCCATTGGCGCATACTTCAAACAGGCATTTCCTTTCCATAATACACCTTATTTATATTATATGTAGCACTTGTTAGAGTATCTGCAGCACTTCCTTTATATCTTCAATCTTGCGCAGTTCGCACATTATCGTTTTAACTTCATTACGGTCGTGTACGCGTATTTCAATCTGTCCGTCGAATATTCCTTCGTTGCTTTCGATTGTCATCTTGTGGATGTTGACGTCGAGCTTGTCCGAAATCACTTCCGAAACGTCGTGCAGCATGCGCTTGCGGTCGATGCCTCGTATCTCGATTGTAGCGTCGAAGAACATCACCTTATGCATGTCCCACTTGGCATCGAGAATTCGCTTGCCGTAGGCTGCCTTCAGTTTGTTTGCCACGGTGCAGTCGCGTCTGTGGATTTCGATGCGGTTCTTGTTGTCGATATATCCCAGTATGTCGTCGCCAGGAATAGCATGGCAGCAGGCGGGGAATATAAATTGCGAGATATTCTCCTCGTTGATGATGACAGGTTTCTTCTTGTTGAAGCCTTCGCCAACAATAAAGAAGTTGTTTTTCTTGCTGTCCTTCTTGTCGCTGTGTCCGAAGAATGGCACATATTTCTTGAGCCAGCTGCTTGTCGATTCGTTCTTCTTCTTTTCGAGCAGTTCCTCAACGTCCTTGTCGCCAAGCAATATAGTGCGTCGGCCGATAGCGAGGAACAGGTCCTCATGCTTCTGCATGTCGTGGAATTCGCACAACTTATTGAGTACAGGTGTGGTCATTTCCAGCTCGTTCTTCTTCAACCAATCGTCGAGAATCTGCTCGCCCTTCTTCTGAGTTTCGCGGTTGTCGCGTCGCAGTATAGCCATAACCTTCTGCTTGGCTTTAGCCGTTGACACGAAGTTGATCCACGACGGTTGCACATGCTGCGACTTTGACGATAGGATTTCTACCTGGTCACCGCTCTGCAGATGATGGCTCAGCGGCACGAGCTTGTGGTTAACCTTGGCACCGATACAGTGCGAACCGAGGAAGGTGTGTATCTGGAAAGCGAAGTCGAGCGCCGTACATCCGGCAGGCATGGTTTTGATTTCGCCCTTAGGCGTGAACACGAAAATCTCGCTTGCAAACAGATTGAGCTTGATGGTGTCGAGAAAGTCCATAGCATCGGGCTGCGGGTCGTCAAGGATTTCCTTGATGGTCGACAGCCAGTTGTTGAGTTCGGAATCGTCGTCAACATTTTCGTTGTCACCAATTTCGCCTTCCTTGTATTTCCAGTGTGCTGCAAAGCCTTGTTCTGCCACCTCGTCCATATGGTCGGAGCGTATCTGCACCTCAATCCATTTGCCTTGCTTCGACATCAGCGTCACGTGCAGAGCCTGATAGCCGTTGGCTTTGGGATGGTTCACCCAGTCGCGCAGTCGGTCGGGGTGCGACTTGTATATCTGGCTGATAGCTACGTAAATCTTGAAGCACTCGTTGATTTCCTCCGAACGCACCTTAGGCGTATAGATGATGCGCACCGCAAGGATGTCGTATATTTCTTCGAAGGTGACATGCTTGTTCTGCATCTTGTTCCAGATGGAGTAGGGGCTTTTCACGCGTGCCTTCAGTTCGTACTGTATGCCCATGCGGTCGAGAGCCTCGCGTATGGGTCCGGTGAACTTTGCGAAGAGCGTATCGCGTTGCGCCTGTGTGTCGGCGAGCTTGTTCTTGATGTAGTTGTACTCGTCGGGATGCTCATACTTGAACGAAAGGTCCTCCAGTTCGGTCTTTATCTTGTTCAGTCCGAGTCGGTTTGCCAGCGGAGCATAGATGTACATGGTCTCGCCTGCAATCTTGTACTGCTTGTTGGCAGGCTGCGAAGCGAGTGTGCGCATGTTGTGCAGACGGTCGCATATCTTAATAAGTATGACGCGGATGTCGTCGCTCATGGTGAGCAGAAGCTTCTTGAAGTTTTCGGCTTGTGCCGAAGCGCGGTCGCCGAAGATGCCGCCTGAAATCTTGGTCAGACCGTCGACGATGTGCGCAATGCGTTCGCCGAAGATGTTGGAGATGTCCTCGACGGTATAGTCGGTGTCCTCCACGACGTCGTGGAGCAGCGCTGCGCAGATGCTGGTAGAACCGAGTCCCATCTCCTCAACGGCAATTCGTGCCACAGCAATAGGATGCATGATGTACGGTTCACCCGAAAGTCGGCGCACGCCTTTGTGAGCCTGTCGTGCGAAGTTGAAAGCTTTGTTTATGATGTCAACCTTTCTGCGGTGTCGTGATGCAAGGTATATCTTGAGAACTTCGTTGAATGCGTCCTCAATCATTTTGTTGTCAGCGGCTTCTCGCTGTTGGTCTTTCAAGTTCTGGTCGTCCATAGTTAGGGTCCTCCCTTTAAGTTAATACGTAATTCAGGTTACAGATTCAGGCTTGTGCCTTGTTGTCAAGAGACATATTTGTATGTAAATACAGAGCGGCGGACATGAGCCCGCCGTTCCGGTAGGCAGAATTTGTCTGCCTACTTATATTATTTAATTCTGATTTTCTTGCCAGCACGGATGCTGCTTCCGCTGATCTTGTTCAGCTTCTTGAGCTTTTTCACAGTTGTGCCGTTGCGTGCTGCAATCTCCGACAGAGTATCGCCCTGGCGGATTGTAATGCTGCGACCGCCACGTGAACGCTTCTTGCTGTGACGACCGCGTCTCGACGATGCCGAACTGCGGCTTCGTGAGCTTGAAGTGTTGCTGCGTGAGTATGTCGGGGTAGTATTGTTCACTTCTACCTCAGTACGCTTAGCCAGAAGTTCTTCAGGACGATAGGCATAGATGGAATCTTCATTGTCAATGAAGCTGCTCACCAATGTAGCCGGCAGACGTACAGCTGAGGGCTTGGTGTTGCCGTTGATGATGTTGCGACGATACTGTGGGTTGAGCTGTTTGATTTGGTCGACGTCCATGCCCAGCACTTTTGCTATCTGCTCGAAGTGGATGTCGCGGCTCACTACGACTGTATCGGTCTTTGCAGGCAGTTCGGCACGCATCGGACAGATGTTGTGGTCGCAGTAATAGTTCATGATATAGTTGGCAGCAATGAATGCCGGCACATATCCGCGTGTCTCCTTTGGCAGGTAGGGATATATCTGCCAGTAGTCCTTTTCGCCCTTTGAGCGGTGTATTGCCTTGTTGATATTCTCTGGTCCGCAGTTGTAGGCTGCGATGACGAGATTCCAGTCGCCGAATATCTTGTACAGGTCGCGCAGGTATTGTGCTGCTGCATAAGATGCAAGCACAGGGTCGCGGCGCTCGTCAACGAGCGAGTTCACCTCCAGACCATAACGCTTACCTGTGGCAAGCATGAACTGCCACAGTCCTGTAGCACCTACACGCGACACGGCGTTGGGGTTGAGTGCCGACTCGATGACGGGCAGATACTTCAGCTCAAGAGGCAATCCATAGCTTTCGAGAGCCTCCTCAAACAGTGGCATGTAGAAGTTCTGTGCGCCAAGCATTAAGCTTACAGAGCGGCGCAGGCGTCCGCTGTATCGGTCGATAAACTGCTGCACAACGTCGTTGTACGGCAGTTCGATGACTGAAGGAATGCGTGCCAGACGCTCCTTGTACACTTCTGGAGAGTACACAGGATTAACGTCCGACATATTGCAGTCGTTATTGATCTGCAGATAAGTCTTGTTGTTGTATGCCGACAGTAGGCTGTCGAATTCGGTTGTCATCGCTTCAGGCAGGTCGATAACCTCTTTCTTGCCTTGAGCGTTAGTTACGGTGATTTCCTTCTCGTTGTCGTCGCTCTGCGCGAGGATTGGGGTAGAGAAGCCCATAATTGCTGCTGCTATGAGTATTAATGTCTTTTTCATCAATAATATATATATATTCGATTTTATCTGTTTATTATTTTTTGTTTGCTGGTCTTGGCTGCTGTTGCCATTAGAAATTCAGGCTACAGTTGATGCCGAGACTATTTGATTTGAGCGGATTGCGTTCGCGGTTGTTGTTTATTATGGTCGGTTCAACTCTCAGACTGAGGTCTTTCGAAATGTCAAACTCCGACAACGATGCGTCAACATAAGCGTCGATGACGCTCAAGGCGTATACTCCGATAAGACAGAACACGCTCAGGTCGCGCCAGCGGCGGTAGGTGTCCTTACGATTCTTGAACAGTTTCTGGAATCGCGCCATATTCGAGCTGTTGATTTGTGCTCCTAAGTGTAGGAATTGGTTGTAGCTCTGCGTGTTAGGGTCGTCGTCCATGAGGTCGAGATAGGCCTGCGAGTAGTCGTGATACATCTGGTTGTTCCATCGCAGTGCATACACGCATCCTACAAATCCACCGTACACAATGGGTAGCTTCCAGTATTTTCGGTTGTAAATCTGTCCGGCTCCTGGCAACACAAGTGCGAGCCACATAGCTCGTTTGGGGTTGGGGCGCCACGTCGCCCAATTGCGTTGCTTGGCTATTTTCAGCGAGTCGTTGGTTATTTTCAGCGAGTCGTTGGTTGTAGACAGCATACGCAGTGTGTCTTGCTGGGTGAGTATGGGGTTCAGCGAGTCGGCGGCTGTAGCTTTGGCAGTTTGTGTTCTTGCCGGTGGTTCAGCCACTTTGCGTTGTGCTGCGGCGTTGCCGGCGATGAAAGTCATGCCCACAGCCACAACCAATGTTTGCAGAATATTTAGCAAAAAAGTCTTCACTGTTGTCCTATTCTTTATTTACTGTTGGAGGCTTGCCGTTGCCTTACCAGTTCATTATTCTTGTTTCATTTTGTCGAAAGCGCACATGATGCGTTCCAGTTCTTCCTCGTTGGCGAAAGGGATTGTTATTTTTCCTTTTCCCTTTGGAGAGCAAGTCATCTGCACCTTGGTCTGCAGGAAGTCGGAGAGGTGGTTCTTCAGTGCGGTGAACTCTTCGGGCAGTTTTGTCTTTGCTACGATTTTCTTCTTGCCGCTTTCCACGTCTTCGCCGTTTTTCAGCATCTGTGCCATTTCCTCCACCTTTCTTACAGAGTAGCCGTTCTTCACAACTTCGTTAAACAGTTTTATCTGCATTGATGGTGAGTCGATTGCCAGCAGTGCGCGTGCATGTCCCATATCTATCTGTTTCTTCTGCAGTGCTATCTGCACCTGGGCGGGCAGACGCAGCAGTCGCAGATAGTTGGTAATGGCTGTGCGGCTCTTGCCTACACGTTCAGACACTTTCTCCTGTGTCATTCCGTCGGCATCAAGCAGGTGTTCGTATGCCAAAGCAATCTCAATGGCGTTGAGATCCTCGCGCTGTATGTTCTCGACGAGTGCCATTTCCATGATGTTCTCGTCGTTGATGGTGCGTATGTAGGCAGGAATGGCAGTGAGTCCGGCCATTTGCGAAGCACGCCAACGGCGTTCACCGGCGATAATCTGAAAACGGTTCTCATCGACTTGTCTTAGTGTGATGGGCTGAATGATGCCTATCTCGCGTATGCTGCAAGCCAGTTCTTCGAGAGCGTCTTCGTCAAATTCGCGTCGAGGCTGGTTGGGGTTGGCCTCTATCTGGTCGAGAGGAATCACGTTGATGGTCGATGTGCCCTGCGTACGGGCAGGGGTGGTGTCAATAAGGGCGTCGAGCCCCATGCCACCTTCTATGTCTTCGAGTCCGCGTCCCAGTGCGCTTCTGTTGTATTTCTTATGTACTGCCATCCTTTTTTTTAATGTTTAATGTTTAGTGATAAAACTTCACTTTTCACTTTCCTCGGGTGTGTTCTTGTTGATAATTTCCTTGGCCAGAGCCAGATGGTTTTTCGAACCTGCCGAGTCGGCATCGTAGAGAATCACGGGCAGTCCGTGGCTTGGACTCTCGCTGAGCTTCACGTTGCGCTGAATGACGGTCTTGAACACAAGCTCCTGGAAGTGTCGTTTCACCTCGTCGTATATCTGATTGGCCAGTCGGAGTCGGCTGTCGTACATTGTCAGCAAGAAGCCCTCAATCTCGAGCGAAGGGTTGAGCTTGCTCTTGATAATCTTGATGGTATTGAGCAGCTTGGTGATGCCTTCGAGTGCAAAGTACTCGCACTGCACGGGTATGATGACCGAGTCGGCCGCAGTGAGCGCGTTGACGGTAATCAGTCCGAGCGAGGGGCTGCAGTCGATGAGTATATAGTCGTATTCGTCGCGTATCTGGTCGAGCAAATTCTTGATGACGCGCTCGCGATTCTTGAGGTTGAGCATTTCAATCTCGGCACCCACAAGGTCAATGTGGCTTGGAATGATGTCAAGTCCGTTGATGTCGGTGGTGTATATAGCGTCGCGCACGTCTGCATGGTCGATTATGCACTCATACAATGAGCAGTCAATCTCCTTTATGTCCACGCCAAGTCCGCTTGATGCATTTGCCTGTGGATCAGCGTCTACCACGAGTACGTTTTTCTCAAATGTGGCCAGTGATGCCGCGAGATTTATTGTCGTTGTTGTTTTGCCAACTCCTCCTTTTTGGTTGGCGAGTGCTATTATCTTTCCCATTTCGTGTCAAAAATTATTTGGCAAAGTTACATATTTTATGCGAGATAATGGAGGTTTAAACCTTTTTTCGTACATTTGCATACGAAATAAAGCCAATTTTATGAATATTAAAAGACCATTAATACTTGTTTCAAACGACGACGGCTATCATGCCAAAGGCATAAACTGCCTCGTCGATATGCTGCGCGATATGGCCGACATTGTGGTATGTGCTCCTGAGTCGGCCCGCTCGGGTTTTGCCACAGCTTTCTCAGCCACAGTGCCTTTGCGCCTGAAGCTGCGTCGCAAGGACGAGGGCTTCGAGATGTGGTCGTGCAACGGCACGCCGGTTGACTGTGTGAAGATAGCCTTGGAGGAATTCTTTGCCGACCGTCGTCCCGACATGGTGATAGGCGGAATCAATCACGGCGACAACGGCTCGGTCAACGTACATTATAGTGGAACGATGGGCGTTACGCTTGAGGGCTGCATGAAGTATATCCCGTCGGTTGGATTCTCGCTCTGCGACCATCGCGATGATGCCGACTTCACGCCGTTGCGCCCCTATGTGCGACAGATAGTAAGCAAGGTGCTCAACGAGGGATTGCCTAAGGGAGTGTGCCTGAACGTTAACTTCCCTAAAACCAGCGAGTTCAAGGGCGTGAAGATGTGCCGTATGGCTATGGGAACATGGTATGATGAGTGTGTCAAGATGCGCCATCCGCACGGCTACGACTACTACTGGATGACGGGAAATTACCGCAATGATGAGCCCGAGGCTACCGATACCGACAATTGGGCATTGACTCATGGCTATGTGGCGATTACGCCTACACGTATTGACGTGACCGACTACGAGACGCTGAAGAATTTTGAATTTTGAGTTTTGAGTTTTGAATTATCGCTTTGCGCTATTTTGAATTGTTCAATTTTGAATTGATATATGAGATACTACCTGATTGTTGGCGAAGCCTCGGGCGACCTGCACGCTTCGCACCTTATGGCTGCTTTGCGTCGTGTAGACGATGCAGCCGAGTTCCGTTTCTTCGGCGGCGACAAGATGTCGGATGTCGGAGGGATACGTGTGCGACACTATCGTGAGCTGGCATATATGGGCTTTATACCCGTACTCATGCATCTGCCGACCATCTTCCGCAATATGGCAAAGTGCAAGCGCGACATTGTGGAGTGGCAGCCCGACGCACTTATACTCGTCGACTATCCGGGATTCAATCTCGACATAGCCAAATATATCCATTCGCATACGCAGATACCCGTCTACTATTACATCTCGCCCAAGATATGGGCGTGGAAGGAGTGGCGCATCAAGAACATCAAGCGCGATGTCGACCAGTTGTTCTCGATACTGCCGTTTGAGGTGCCCTTCTTCGAGCAGAAGCATCATTATCCTATACATTACGTAGGAAATCCAACGGCAGAGGAAGTGCGCCAGTTCCGCGAGTCGTACACGGAGAGCACAGGCGAGTTCTGCCGACGCCACAATCTGTCGTCGCGCCCCATCATAGCATTGCTTGCCGGCAGTCGTCGACAGGAGATTAAAGACAATCTGCCTGCCATGATTGAGGCAGCCTCACGCTTTGCCGACCATCAGATGGTGCTGGCATGCGCCCCCGGAATACCCATAGACTACTACCGTAAGCTTGTAGACGGACGAGGCGTAGAGCTTGTCACGGACGACACATACGCCCTTCTCACGCACGCACGTGCCGCCGTGGTAACCAGCGGAACGGCTACGCTCGAGACAGCATTGCTCAATGTACCACAGGCAGTGTGCTACAAGACCCCTCTGCCTCGTCTCACCGCGCTGCTCAAGCGTCTTGTGCTGAAGGTACGCTTCGTATCGCTTGTCAATCTGATAGCCGGTCGTGAGGTGGTGCGCGAACTTGTAGCCGACACGTTCTCGGTAGACAATATCGCCAGCGAACTCACCCGTCTGTTGCCCGACGGCGACTATCGCAGCCAGATGCTTGCTGGATATGGCGAGGTGATGGGCAAGATAGGCGAGGACAGTCCGTCGAAATGCACCGCACATATTATATATGGGTTGGTGAAGAAGAGCTGAGCGCTCCATGGCTTACCCCTCAAATCCTCACCCCATCAACCCCTCAACACCACAACTGAAGCTCTGCTTCAAGTAAAATATTTGCATTTCTGACCGCTCAAAACTGCCAGTTGAACGAGCAAGACGACGTTTGGTGCGAAATTCTTGAGTTTTGCGCGTGCAGCACAGATGTTGCTGATATACAGCGCAATATGTCAATGTGTAAAGCCAATGTGCAATCTTGGAAATTCTAAAAGGACTACATTTTGCGGCAAAAGGGTTCGTTTTGCACTCCAAAAGGGTTCGTTTTGTAATGCAAAAGGGGTACAGTCATAATGCAAAAGGGGCTTCTTTGCTCTCCTGAACGATAACTTTGGGAGAGCAAAGAAGCCCCTTTTTGTGTTTTGAGGTGACTGAAGCGCTTTCGTGGACGATAAAAACCGCCCGTGAAATCTCTAGAATCAGATTTTCGTTTGTAACAATTTCTTACCGCCAGTACAATATTTGCATGTGCAGAACATTGCTGTCAGGAGTGTATTACACGGCACAGCTGCTCGACGTCGCACTCGAAAGTTTCGCGGTTAATGGCACGGCTCTTTATCGTAGAGCGATAGTTGTAGATGGTGCGAGGAGTATAGAAGAGCAATGCCGCAATTTCCGAACTCTCCTTGACACCCAACCTTATCAAGGCGTAAATGCGCAGTTCGGTGGTGAGGCGTCCCTTGTGTGGAGGCACAATCTGCTCGTCGGCTCGCAGCAGAGCGTTGAATTCGTCGACAAACGAGGGGTAAAGGTCGAGGAAAGCCGTGTCGAAACTGTTCATGAACGTAGCCGCATCTTCTTCCGAAAGGCGTGACGACGATGCCGTATTGAGCAGGTCGTTGACTTGACCTACTTTAATCTTGCGCTTCACAAGAGTTTCAAACTTGCTCAGACGGTCGATGTATTTGGCGCAAAGGTCGATGTAGAGCTTAGCCAGACGTTCGCGTCGGCTGTTGGTATCGAGCAATCGTGAGTTGAGAGTATTAAGCCTGTCGTTGAGCGATGACAGCAGGTTGTTGTTCTCAGACAGTTCGTGTCGGTGGCGTGCCAGCAGTCGGTTTTGCCGGCTGTAGAAGTATAGCAGCACTACAACGAACACGAATAGGATAGACACTCCGAGCAATGCGAAGCGCATGGTGTTGTTCTGTGATGACAGCTTTTCGCGATAGGTCGACACGATGACGGGCAGTTTCTGCGATATTTCAATGATACGCAGTCGGTTGTTGTAGTTCTTGGCGTCGTCCATAGCAAAATTGATGTAGCGCTCGGCGAGCAGAATGTTGTCGTCGCCCTTCTTGAACAGATACATTGCAAGGTCTTGCATGGCGAGGTTTTCGCGCGTACAGTTGAGCAGGTCGCTAATGCATGCACGCAGCATGTACTCCTCATACTTGTTGTTATTGTTGTTGGTGCTGTAGTTGTTGGCAATGGCATACGACGCCATGGCATACCATCGCGACTCTACGGGGGCTGTACTCAGAGTCTTGAAGTAGTGCTCCAGGGCGCGCTTGTCGTTGCGTTCCACATATATATAATACTCACCCCAGAAGAAATTGTAGTAAGAGTCGGTAGGGCGGAGCATCGTTACTGCCTGTTTAAGGTAATTGTTGGCACGCTCGTGATAGCGTGGCGAATAGTAATAGTCGTGACAGTAGTCGGCCCAATAGGTGTAGATGAAGTAGTAGGCTATGGTATAGTCGAACCGTAGTTCATTGTCGAGGTGTGTCGAATCAATCTTGTCGAGCAGCGCAACGGCTTCGCCATAGAGTCCGCCTACGCCCAGCAGCGACGCTTTCTCAATGCGGCATTTGTCGTGATGGAATTTGTCACCTATGCGGTCGGCAAGCGTTATTGCCTTGTCTGCATATACCATGGCAGAGTCAAATTGAAAAACGAAGTACTCATCGTACAGCTTGTCGTAAGCCGAAAGCAGCGTTTCGGGCTTTTGGCTTTTGTGTGCCATCGACTTGTAGAAGTCGATGCGTGCCTGCTTCTTGCCGTATATCTGCGTTATGTTGTCTATAATGCTGTCAATACGCTGTATAAGCTTGCCGTTGGTGTCTGCCATTGAGGAGGTGGCGGTGGCAATAAAGAATATGATAATGGCTATGTAACGTTGCATGGAGTGAATTGTTTGTGGTTTCTATAGGTTTCTGCAAATTTACAAATTTTGCAGAAATAACATATTGGATGATTGCCTTTTTGCGCATTCCTATTCATATTTTTCATTGATTCCCTTGCTTTGACAATATCATTGCTTTTCGGACGATGTACTTGGCAGTGTGAATGCGCTTTTGTAAATATCTGATTATCATATTGTTAATATTTTATTGAGTCATAGACGTGTACATATTGGGTACTTTGACGAACAACTTATGAAAATAAATTCTAAATTTGCAACCGTTAAAACAACTTAACAGCTAAAAACTCAATAATATGAACAAAACCAATCGAAAATGGATCAGCCAGATTGTTGCTTGTTCGTTTCTTGCAATGTTGCCTATAGGCGCATACGCACAGAACAATAAGACAATACATGGTGTAGTGAAGGATGCCAATGGTGAGACTATCATTGGAGCCTCCGTTGGACAAAAAGGCACTAAAAACGCCACTGTAACCAACCTTGACGGAGAATTCTCGATTTCAGTTCCCGACAATGCAGTACTCGAAATTTCGTACATCGGCTACAACAACCAGCGTGTTGCCGTAGGTGGCAAGTCGTCGCTTGAAATCGTATTGACCGAAGATGTCCACAAACTCAACGAACTTGTCGTTGTAGGTTATGGCGTTATGAAGAAGAAAGACCTCACCGGAGCTGTCGGTTCGCTTGCTGCCAAGGACATGGAGAACACGCCGGTAGCCAACATCGGACAGGCCATTCAGGGTAAGATAGCAGGATTGCAGGTTGTAGATGCCGGCAAGCCGGGCGACAACGTTACTATTAAGGTGCGCGGTATGGGTTCTATCAACAACTGCGACCCTCTTGTAGTAATAGACGGAGTGCCAACCGACCTCGGCATCAATGCCATCAACATGGCAGACGTAGAGCGTCTGGACGTGCTGAAGGACGCTTCAGCAACGGCAATATACGGTAGCCGCGGTGCCAACGGTGTCATAATGATAACCACCAAGAAGGGAAAGGAAGGCAAGGGACACCTCTCGCTCTCTGCCAATCTTGCCGTGCAGAATGCCACACGTACTCCCGACCTGCTCAATGCAAGCCAGTATGCAGCGCTGAGCAACGACATGATGAACAATTCGGGCAACACAGCCAATCCCGAATGGGCAGATCCGTCGGCTCTCGGTAAAGGAACCGATTGGGTAGACGAGTTGTTACGTACCGGATATATGCAAAACTACACGTTGAGTTATTCGGGTGGCAGCGACAAGGCACATTATTATGTGTCGGGAGGTATGCTCGATCAGACGGGTATTGTAAGAAGCGTCAAGTACCGCCGGTTCACCTTCCAGGAGAACTCTGATGCCCAGGTGCAGCCTTGGTTGAAGATGACATCCAACATAACCGTTTCGGCCGACCGCAAGCAGCAGGGCAGTTATGACATGGGCAATACATACAGAGCACTGCCCGTCTTTGCCGTTAAGGACGCCAGTGGCGAGTGGACCGGACCTGAGGGCAATTCGCTTTGGTATGGCAGCGCACGCAACCCGATCGGTCCAACCACAACCGACCGCAGCAGCACTAAGGGCTATAACCTCCTTGGCAATATCTCGGCTGAGGTAACTTTGGCTAAGTGGCTCAAGCTGAAGAGCACGTTCGGCATTGACGCCAAGTTCTGGTATAACGACAGCTATACCCCCAAGCACAACTGGAAACCCTCGCCCGTTGAGGAGAGCAGCCGCTACAAGAGCGACAACAAGTCGTTCACCTATCTTTGGGACAACTATTTCATCTTCGACCATACGTTCGCCAAGAAGCATCACGTAGGACTGATGGCTGGTACATCGGCACAGTGGAACAACTTCGACTATCTCAACGCACAGAAGAACGTGTTCGCTTATGAGGGCGTACACGAGATGGACAACGGCGAGAAGATGCATGCCATCGGCGGCAACGAGACCGAATGGGCGCTTATGTCATATATGGCACGACTCAATTATGAGTTTGCCGACCGCTATCTTCTTACCGCTACAGTACGCCGTGACGGCTCGTCGCGCTTCGGCCGCAACAACCGTTGGGGAACATTCCCGTCAGTATCGCTGGCATGGCGCGCTTCTGAAGAAGAGTGGTTCCCGAAGAACAATATTCTCAACGACCTCAAGATACGTGCCGGATACGGCGTTACGGGCAGTCAGGCCAGTGTGGGCAACTACAGCTATCTGGCTTCATACAACACCAGCGTATATCCGTTCGGCAAGACAGGAACAGAACAGTCGGCACTCGTTTCGGCAACGCTTGCCAATCCTAACATTCATTGGGAGCAGGTGGCACAGACCAACATTGGCTTCGATGCAGCACTCTTCAATCAGCGTGCCCACCTCACATTCGACTATTATATAAAGAATACGACCGACATGCTCGTAAAGGCTTCCATCCCAATCACTTCGGGATTTGAGGACACAAGCACCACTTACACCAATGCCGGAAAGGTTCGCAACACGGGTTTTGAGGTTTCGCTCAATACCGTCAACATTCAGGGTCCGCTGCAGTGGGAGACAGGTATCGTCTATACATACAACCGCAACAAGATAAAGAGTCTCAACAGCGACGTGCCTTACTATATCAATCAGGTGAACAACTCGTACGTAACGATGCTCGCCAACAATCTGCCCATCAACGTGTTCTACGGTTATGTCACCGACGGAATATTCCAGAACGAGCTGGAAGTAAAAGAACACGCCATTCAGACTGGTGCCGAGCCTGGCGACATACGCTTCAAGGACCTCAACAACGACGGTGTTATCAACGACAACGACCGCACCGTGATAGGCAATCCTAACCCCACACACATCTTCTCGATGAGCAATACGCTCGCATGGAAGGGTCTGGAACTGTCGGTATACTTGCAGGGCGTGGCTGGCAACAAGATATTCAATGCCAACAAGATAGACCTTACGGGCATGTCGGCAGCCTACAACCAGCTCACCGACGTGCTGTCACGCTGGCATGGCGAGGGCACAAGCACCACGATGCCACGTGCCGTTTATGGCGATCCCAACCAAAACAACCGCATCAGCGACCGCTTTGTTGAGAACGGTGCATACTTGCGTCTGAAGAGCATTTCGCTCTCTTACAATGTGCCGCAGCAGTGGCTTCGTGCCCTGACACTCAATTCTGCACGCATCACATTCTCTTGCGAGAACGTGGCAACGATAACCGGATACTCAGGTTTCGACCCCGAAGTGGGTGTCAACGGAATCGACCTCTCAAGCTATCCCATCTCGCGCACGTTCAACATCGGATTAAACCTAAACTTCTAACAACTGAATCATTATGAAAAAGATATTTATTCTGGCTCTCAACATAGCACTTGCAGGCTCGATGTGTTCATGCAGCGACTTCCTCGACCGTGAGCCTAAGAACACAGTCGACCCCGAAACGACGGTCGACGAGGACGTGGCGGTGTCGATGGCAAATGCCTGCTACCGTACACTCCAGTCGTCAAATATGTACAATCAACGTCTGTGGACACTCGACATCGTTGCTGGTAACAGCATAGTAGGCGCTGGTGGAGGTACCGACGGCATTGAGACCGTTCAGGCTTCCAACTTCACCACGCAGAGCGATAATGGTATGGCGCTGTACATGTGGCGCTCGCCTTGGGTCGGTATCGGACAGTGCAACATCCTCATCAATGCTCTCGAAGACAAGAATCCGGAAAAGGGCACCATTCTGGGACGTTCGCTCGGTGAGGCTTACTTCCTCCGTGCACATTATTATTATATACTTGTACGCTTGTATGGTGGGGTACCTCTGCGTCTGAAGCCGTTCAATCCAGGCGAGAGCACGGACATAGCACGTGCTTCGGTTGACGAGGTTTACAAGCAGATAATTGACGATACCAACCGCGCAGCCGATCTGCTTCCTGCCAAAAGCCAGCTTGACGACGACAATCTTGGACGTGCTACGAAGGACGCAGCCTATACAATGCTCGCCGATATATACCTCACACTCGCTCCCGACAACAATGAATACTATCAGAAGGTTGTGAGCCTGTGCGACGATGTGACAGCTCTTGGCTACGATCTAAGCCAATGCACGTACGAATCAAACTTTGACGCTACCATCAACAACGGTCCTGAGTCAATCTTCGAAGTGCAGTTCTCTGGCAATACCGAATACGACTTCTGGGGAAACAATCCGCAGTCGAGCTGGCTGTCGACATTCATGGGACCGCGAAACTCCAACTTTGTGGCAGGATCTTACGGATGGAACCAGCCTACAGAAGAGTTCATGTCGCAGTATGAGGAAGGCGACAAGCGCAAGGACCTTACCGTATTGTATGATGGATGTCCCGATTTTGACGGCATGACATACAAGAGCAGCTACTCAACTACCGGATATAACGTGCGCAAGTTTCTCGTTTCGAAGAGCGTATCACCAGAATATAACACCAATCCTGCCAACTTCGTGGTGTATCGCTATGCCGATGTGCTGCTTATGAAGGCTGAGGCTCTCAACGAGCAGGGCAAGACTGCTGAGGCAGCCGAGCCTCTTAACATCGTCCGTCATCGTGCCGGACTGCCTGGAGTGAGTGGATTGTCGCAGGAAGCTATGCGCGAAAAGATCATACACGAACGTCGTATTGAACTGGCGTTTGAGGGCCATCGCTGGTTTGACATGATACGCTTGCAGCATGGCGACTATGCCGTGAAGTTCCTCAAGTCCATCGGAAAGTCGCGTGTCACTAAGGAACGTCTGCTCTTCCCGATTCCGCAGACAGAGCGAGATGCCAACCAGCTGATGACACAGAACCCCGGATATTAAAACGTCAGGAAACATTATAAACAATAAAACGAATCAATATGAAACGATATATAAATTGCATTCATAGTCTGTTGGCTCTTCTTTTCATCGGCTTTGCCCTCTCCGCTTGCTCTGACCAGGACTACACCGAACTGGACAAAGGACGCGACCAGCTGACAATCACGGCTGACCAAGCCCTGTCCGCTCTGCAAGAGACCAACCATGCAAGTGACGCCGTCACACTGAACTGGACCACCGGCAACAATTACGGTACCGGCAACCGCATCAGCTATCGTCTGGAGCTGGCTAAGGCTGGCACCGATTTCGCCCAACCGTACGTTGCTGTGGACGAACAGACGCAGACTTACACGTGGAGCGCCAACGTGGAGAATCTTAACAACATCATTCTCGACAAGATGGGAGGCACCGTTGGCACACCCATTGACATCGAAGCACGCGTCACTGCCATAGTCAGCGGCGCAGAAGAGACACAGACTGCCACCACGCAGTTCACCGTTACACCGTACGAACCCGTCACATCCACATTGTATATTATAGGTAGTGCTGCTCCAAACGGATGGAGCGCCGACAATGCATCGGAAATGACTCGCACCACCAACGGCCTCTTCACTTGGGAAGGCAAGCTCAATAGCGGCGAGATAAAGTTCATAACCACTCTCGGACAGTTTCTGCCTTCATACGGACGCGGCGACAACGGTGCTCCTGTGCTCCGCACAAGCGACGACCAACCCGACGAGAAATGGACTATAGACGAGGCTCACGACTATAAAGTCACGGTCGATTTGCTTGTCGGAACAGTAAGCATAGAGAAGACAGAGGGCATAAGACCTGCCTTCGACCAGCTCTTCTTTGTCGGCAATCCAACCGGATGGGGCTTTGAACCGATGACACAGGACGCTCTTGATCCGTTCCTTTTCCGCATGGGACGCTACTTTGAGCAGGGCGTAGGAGGCGAATTCAAGTTCGGAACATCCATGAACTCATGGGAGAATATGTATAAGGCGACACAGGCAAATGCTCCTTATACGGACAAGAGCATGGCATTCGTATCAGGTTTCGACCCCGACAACAAGTGGAATCTGCAGGACAGCGAGACCGGCAAGGCTTATAAGATATGCGTTGACATTCGTTCGGGCAAGGAACGTATGATGATGAGCGAGTTCACTCCATACAAAATGATATACCTTGTGGGTGATGCTACACCCAACGGATGGGATCTTGGCAATGCAACACCGATGACTTCTACAGAGAGTCCTTATGTATTCACATGGACAGGTCAGCTCAACGCAGGCGAACTCAAGTTCTCTTGCGACAAGCAGAGCGACTGGAACGGAGCGTGGTTTATGCCTTCTGCTCCCGATGCCGAACCAAAGGGCACTGTCGAGAAGGCTCTCTTCATCAACAAGAGTGACGAAACACTTAAATCGCAGTATCTGACTGTGAACGTTAGCGACCTCGACTACAAGTGGAAGATAACATCGTCGGGCACATACACCATAACGCTCGACCAGCTCAACGAGACCGTAACAATCTCAAAAAATTAACAATCTAACAAAAGCATAAAATGAAAATGAATGCATTGCTAATAGCGCTGCCCCTATTGATAGGCTCATGCGGCGATGACAACAATAGCTACAACGACCCCGCTACCGTTCCGACGGACATCATACAGACCGTGGTGAAGACCACAGCCGACCTCTCGCTCACTGTCACTACAGACAAGGCGGCATACAAACCGGGCGAGACAGTACGCTTCAACGTGACTGACGGCACTCTGCCTGCATCGGCTCGCATACGCTACCGTCATGGTTCTGAGGTGATAGCCGAGGAAAACTTAGGTTCAACTTCGTGGACATGGACAGCTCCGCAAGCTGATTATACAGGCTATATGGCCGACATATACACAGTTGACGGCAACAATCAGCAGACCGTCTACGCCACTATTGGCGTAGATGTGTCGAGCGATTGGGCGCGATTCCCACGCTATGGCTTCATAGCTTCATACGGTAGCGACCGCACTTCGGATGTTATTGCTTCCGAATTGTCATTTCTCAACCGCTGCCACATTAATGGATTGCAGTTCTACGATTGGCAATACAAGCAGCATTGGCCGCTCGGCGGCACACCAGGCAATCTGCTCGAGAGCTACAAGGACATTGCCAACCGCGACAACTACACTTCGGTGGTGAAGGACTACATCGCTCAGGCTCACTCGTTGGGCATGAAGGCAATGTTCTACAATCTCTGTTTCGGTGCATTTGACGATGCAAAGGCTGATGGAGTGGGCGACCGTTGGTATATATATACCGACCAGAATCACTCTAAATGCGACCGCCATCAGTTGCCGTCCGACTGGAAGAGCGACATCTATCTTGTCGATCCGTCGAACAAAGACTGGCAGAATTACCTTGCCGACCGCAACGACGATGTGTATGAAGCACTCGATTTTGACGGATTCCATATCGACCAGCTTGGCTCACGTGGCACCGATTACGACTATTATGGATCGCAGGTGAATCTGCCTAACGGCTATGCATCGTTCATACGAGCTATGAAAGAGCGTCAGCCCGACAAACGTCTGGTGATGAATGCCGTCAGTAATTATGGCTCAGACAAGATTGTGTCAACAGGATGCGTTGACTTTATGTACTCCGAATTGTGGGATGGTGAAGACAAGTTCAGTGACCTCCATGACATATTGAAGGCCAATCGCCTGTATTCCGGCAATACGTTAGGTCAGGTGTATGCCGCATATATGGACTACGGACACAATAAGCCGGAGTTCAATACACCCGGAGTGCTGCTCACCGATGCCGTAATGTTCGCCCTCGGAGCATCACATCTCGAACTCGGAGCAGGACATATGCTGAGTTCAGAATACTTCCCTTATGCCGATGTGAAGATGAGCGCCGGACTGAAGAAGCAGATAGTGGCGTACTACGATTTCCTTACAGCCTATCAGAACCTGCTTCGCAACGGTGGAACAGAGACACAATGCGATATTGCAGCAGCCAAGTCTGTGGTAACGATCAATGCATGGCCGCCCGTACTTGGCAACGTAACGGCATACAGCAAGAGCGTAGACGGCAAGCAAGTGGTGAGTCTGCTCAACTTCCGTCAGGCCAACAGCTTGAGCTGGCGCGACAAGAACGGAACGATGCCCGAGCCCGAAGCCATCGACAACCTAACATTGCGTATGCGTGCAAAGAACGTAAAGAAGCTGTGGGTGGCATCGCCCGACCAACTTGGAGGCGCTCCGCAGGAACTGCAATATCGTCAGGAAGGCGACTTCGTTGTATTCACCGTTCCGCAGCTTAAGTATTGGACAATGATTGTTGTAGAATAAATAAACAATTACATATGAAGAAACTATTGTTTTCAGCACTTGCACTTGCCCTCACATTGGGGGCAGGTGCGCAGACTGTGACATCGCCTGACGGCAACGTTTCGGTGAAGTTCTATCTGCAGGACGGACGTCCCACGTATGAGATGACATACAAGAAGAAGGAAGTGATACGTCCGTCGCATCTCGGACTGGAACTTGCCAAGGACAAGCATGCGTCCAACGAAATGAACGAGCAGGACCTCATGGACGGGTTCACGGTGAAGAACACCCAGACAGCCACGTTCGATGAGACATGGCGACCGGTATGGGGCGAGACCGCAACAATACGCAACCATTACAACGAACTTGCCGTAACGCTCAATCAGGCTTCAATGCAGCGTGACATCTGCATTCGTTTCCGTGTCTACGACGACGGTATGGGACTGCGCTATGAGTTTCCGCAACAGCCCAAGCTCAACTATATCGTAGTGAAGGAAGAGCACACCCAGTTTGCAATGGCGGGCGACCATACAGCCTATTGGATTCCGGGCGACTACGACACGCAGGAGTATGAGACCGTAATATCGAAGATGAGCGAGATACGTTCGAAAATGAAGGCAGCCATAACGTCCAATGCTTCGCAGACATCGTTCTCGCCTACGGGTGTACAGACATCACTGCAGCTCAAGACCGACGACGGACTCTACATCAATCTGCATGAAGCCGCCTGCGTCAACTTCCCCACAATGCACCTCAATCTCGACGACAAGAACATGGTGTTCGAGTCGTGGCTCACGCCAGACGCTACGGGTATGAAGGGATATGTACAGACTCCGTTCAACACACCGTGGCGTACGGTGATAGTAAGCGACGATGCCCGCGACATGCTTGCGTCCAACCTCATACTCAATCTCAACGAGCCGTGCAAGATAGAGGATACGTCGTGGATTCATCCTACTAAGTATTGCGGAGTGTGGTGGGAGATGATAGCCGGAGGCAAGCAGTGGAGCTACACCTTCGATCTGCCTTCGGTGCATCTTGAAAGCCTTGACTATTCAAAGTGCCGGCCGCACGGACAGCATCCTGCCAATACCGAGAATGTGAAGCGTTATATTGATTTCGCTGCCAAGAACGGACTTCAGGAGGTGCTGGTAGAGGGTTGGAACATCGGATGGGAAGACTGGTTCGGTCATTACAAGGACTATGTGTTCGACTTCCAGACACCTTATCCCGACTTCGACATAAAGTATCTCAACGACTATGCCCACTCCAAGGGAGTGAAACTGATGATGCACCACGAGACGAGCGGATCCACACAGAACTACGAGCGTCATCTGGAGGCAGCCTATACGCTTATGAACAAGTATGGATATGATGCCGTGAAGAGCGGCTATGTGGGCGACATCATTCCGCGAGGCGACTACCATTATTCGCAGTCGACCAACAACCACTATCTCTACTGCATCAAGGAGGCGGCCAAGCATCACATAATGGTCAATGCGCATGAGGCTACACGTCCTACTGGATTGTGCCGTACATGGCCTAATCTCGTAGGCAACGAGTCGGCACGAGGCACAGAGTATGAGGCATTCGGAGGCAGTGAGCCTTACCATACGGTCATTCTGCCGTTCACCAGATTGCAGGGTGGTCCGATGGACTATACTCCCGGCATATTCGTAACGAAGCTGAGCGAGTGGAACCCCAACAACAAGTCGTATGTCCACACCACTCTCTGCGGACAGTTGGCACTCTATCTAACTATGTACTCGCCGTTGCAGATGGCAGCCGATCTGCCTGAGAATTACGAGAAGTATGACGATGCTTTCCAGTTCATTCGCGACGTAGCTTGCGACTGGGACGACTCTCGCTATCTGGAAGCCGAGCCTGCCAAGTATATCACTGTAGCCCGCAAGGCTAAAGGAACAGACAATTGGTTTGTGGGCGGAAAGTGCGATGCCGAAGGCCATAAGTCAGTCGTGCGCCTCGATTTTCTTGACAAAGGACGCAAGTACGACTGCGCCATCTATCAGGATGCGCCCAATGCCGATTACGAGAAGAATCCTTCAGCCTACGTCATCACTCACCGTACAGTCAAGAAAGGTGATGTGCTGAAGCTGAAGCAGGCACGTGGCGGCGGATTCGCTGTCAGCCTTATGGCTAAATAAAAAACGGTTTGATTTTTGTAGTAGTATTTTTTAGGAGGGTGCGACATTTTGTCACACTCTCCTATTGCTGATTTATAAAGACAAGCACCCTGTAACAATACAAACAATAAACCTATACTGATAATGAAACAAAAGTATTCATCTTACAAATTGCTGGCTCTCTCCTCAGCTCTCTCAGCTCTTTCGCTCACCGCAGCAGCCCAGAATGCCAATGTTGTCTATCAGGACAGCAACGTGCGCTTCACGCTTGTCACCGACGGAACGGTGCGCATGGAGTATGCACCCGACGGAAAATTTCTTGACAACAAGTCGTTTATTGCAGTCAACCGCTCTTATCCTGAAGTGAAATACAAGAAGAGCGAGACAGCCAAGAAGGTTGTCATATCCACCGACTATCTCACACTCACTTACACAAAAGGCCCAGGTCCGCTCACCGAACGCAATCTTTCAATAGTCTCGGCAAAGACAAAGAAGAAGCCGACTGACGGCAAACGCGTCATTCCCTTTGCCTGGCATCCCGGACAGAAGGATGCGCCGGGCGCCAATTTGAAGGGAACCTACCGCACACTCGACGGTTATGACGGCGACTCGCGTGGCGATACTGGCAAGATGCCGATAGAAGACGGCCTGCTGTCGAGAAGCGGATGGACACTCATAGACGACTCTGAGGGCTACGTATTCGACAACAGCGACTGGCAATGGGTGGCACATCGCCCTAACGAAGGCAAGACACAGGACATGTATTTCCTCGCTTATGGCAACGACTACAAGAAGGCTTTGCACGACTTTACGGTCTTTGCAGGCAAAGAACCGTTGCCGCCCCGCTATGCGTTCGGCTACTGGTGGTCGCGCTACTGGTGCTATAGCGACAACGAACTGCGCCAACTCGTCAGCAAGATGCACTCTTACAGCATCCCGATGGACGTGCTTGTGGTGGATATGGACTGGCACTACACTGAGGAAGGACGAGGCGGATGGACCGGATATACATGGAACAAGCGACTCTTTCCATCGCCTGCGGGCTTCATGAAGTGGGCCAAGCAGCAGCAACTGCAAACAACCGTCAACCTTCATCCTGCCGATGGCATAAAGCATTATGAGGATTGCTACGCCGACATGGCACGATGGATGGGCATGGATCCTGCCGAGAAGAAGGATATACCATGGAATGCCTCGTCCAAACGATTCATGCAGGGATGGTATGACAAGGTGCTGCGTCCTATGGAAGGCTACGGCATCGACTTCTGGTGGCTCGACTGGCAGCAGTGGAACAACGACAAGGAGTTTCCACGACTTAGCAACGTGTGGTGGATCAACTATGCTACATTCACAGACATGGAGCGTCATCACGACACCCGACCCATGCTGTATCACCGTTGGGGCGGACTGGGCAACCACCGCTATCAGATAGGATTCTCTGGCGATGCCATCATAAGCTGGAAATCGCTCGACTTCCAGCCTTACTACAACTCTACCGCCTCCAACGTGCTCTACGGTTATTGGAGCCACGACATCGGCGGACACATGGGAGCCGACTCTATCAATCCTGAGATGTACATACGCTGGATGCAGTTCGGAGCCTTCAGCCCCATTCTGCGCACCCATTCTACAAAGAATGCAGGGCTTAACAAGGAGCCGTGGGTATTTGCCGACAAGGAGCGCGACATCATTCGCGACATCATCAAGCAACGCTACTCGCTCGCGCCTTACATATATACTATGGCGCGCCATGCCTACGACACCGGTGTGTCTTTGTGCCGACCGATGTATTACGACTATCCTGATGCGCAGGAGGCTTACACAAACCGCAATGAGTATATGTTCGGCGACAACTATCTGGTCTATCCTATCACGCAGCCTATGAACGACGGCGTGTCGCTACAGAAGGTGTGGCTGCCGGCTGGCAACGACTGGTACGAACTCACATCGGGCACAATGCTGAAGGGCGGACAGACGGTTGAACGTCGCTTCCTGCTCGACGAGTATCCTATATACGTCAAGGCGGGCAGCATAATTCCGCAATATGGCGACGTGAAGAATCTGCGCCGTAACGACGAGGCTGTCACCGTGACGGTATATCCGGGCAACGTAGATGCACAGTTCGTAATGTATGAGGACAACGGCAACGACAAGCAGTATGCCACGGCTTATGCCTCCACATTGCTGTCTGCCACACATTCAGCCGACGGAACATTGCGTGTAAGTATAGGAGCACGTAAAGGGGAGTACAGCGGAATGCCTGCACACCGCCAATACCGATTGAAGCTCGTGGCGTCGGCAGTGCCAGAGAAAGTCATAGTGGACGGAAAGCCGACCGATTTTGAATACGACGGCAACAACCTCAGCCTGATAGTTGACATCCCGGAGACCGACTGCTCGAAGGCAAAGACTATAGAGGTGGTTTATGCCAAGGATGCCCCCGTTCTGACAGACGGACTCATCGGCAAGTTCCGCCATATTCAGCAGAACTGCATTGCCGTGAAATATCACAACCCGGGCATCGTGTTTGCCGAGCCACTCGGAACAATGGAGTCAGCCGGAATAGCAATGACCTACAATCCCGAGAAGCAGAAGCAGATAGTGGAGACATTCCGCAAGAACTACGCTTCGCTTGCCGACATCCTTAAGCAGAACGGTATTGAGGGTGAGGATGCACAGAAGTTTATGCTTGCCGAGTAATAGTACGAGGGTGGGGTGACTTAATACAGATTTGCTTTACACAGTTTTTGAATTGTTAAAACCGTGTAAAGCAAATCTGTATTAAGTCATTTTGATGTTTTGAGGTGTCCTAATCGCTGTCGTAGACGATAAAAACCGTCAGTGAAATCTCTAGAATCAGATTTTCGTTTGTAACAATTTCTTACCGCCAATACAATATTTGCATGTACTAAAAACTCTCAACTCTCACTCTCTTCAACTCTCAACTCTCACCTCTCAATTTTCAATTCTCCGCCCCGTTCCACTTGCTTACAAACTCCGTAACCTTTCTTATGTATTCCGATTTATGGTCGCGATAGGAGAGGGCATGCTTGCTTCCGGGCGCTATCCAAAGCTGTTTGGGTTGAGGCTTGGCCTCGTAGAGTGGGTAGACCATAGCCGTTGGCACGTAAGTATCGTTGTCACCGTGGATGAATAGCATCGGTTTGCGGCACTTAGCCACCTGCTTGAGCGGTGAAGCCTCACCGAACGACCATCCGTACCTCATCCTTACCACCCACGACGCTGTATAAAGCAGCGGAAATTCAGGCAGCGAGAAGCGTCCTTTCAGTTCGTGGGCGAACTCGTCCCAAACGCTTGTGTAGCCGCAATCCTCAACAAAGCACTTCACATACTTGGGCGTCTGCTCACCGCTTACGCACATCGTAGTGGCAGCACCCATAGATATGCCGTGCACCACGAGGCGCATTGAGTCGGCAGGTGTACGGAAAATTCCAGGTGCAATGTCAATCCAGTGCATCACGTCGAGGCGATCCTTCCATCCCATCTGTATGTCCTTTCCATAGCTCTGTCCATGTCCGTGCAGGTCGGGCAGCAGTATGTTGTAGTTCATGTAGCGGTTGTATATTCGGGCAATCATAAGCATCGACGTGGCGTTGTCGGTATAGCCATGCACCAGAACAGCCGTTGCGCCATGCGCCTTTGTAGAGCGTGCATACAGAGCGTGAGCACGTTCGCCGGTAGGCATCACTACGAATGTGTCGCTGAGCGCGCCCTCGGCTTTCAGACTGTCTATCCACGGTCGCAGTTCGGGATAGTTTGTCATAGCCCTGTTGAAGTTGCTGTCGCGGTGTCGGTTGGCATCCACCAGAGCAAAGTTTACCAGGTAAAACGAGCCGGCAGTCAGCACGGCTGCAAGTAGGATGACGACAGTAGCTGTTGTCAGCAGAATTTTCTTTTTCATATATGTTTCTTTTTGTATTCAGTGTTTCGTTATAACCCCATTTGTAGTATAATGCGATAAAGGTATTAGAAAAACTCAAATTACACAAGCAAGCTTCGAAAAAAGTTTTGGCAATGTTTCATTTGTGTAAAAATTGACTACGATTGTGCAAATAATGTAGAAGTAAAGTACGCTTATTCGCCATTTTTATATACCTTTGCAGCCGAAAATCAATATATACGCAATATATGGACGACTATCACGCGGAAAATATGAATTTGTAGTGCAGGAGGACAGCAACTCATAACGGCTGGTCTCCCACATATTGTTTTAACCCATGGAGACCTATCTTTATGAGAACATTTTGGAATACAAACTCTACACTTAAGACCATCGACGAATGGCAGCCCAACTGTTGGATACAGGTAACATGTCCGACAGACGAAGACCAGCAATTTCTGGAAGACAAATTCAACATACCCGACTATTTCCTCTCCGACATCAGCGATGCCGACGAACGTGCGCGCTACGAGTATGACGACGGATGGATGCTCATCATTCTTCGTATACCGTATGTCAAGGAGATACGCTCGCGTACGCCATACACCACTGTGCCGCTTGGTATCATACACAAGCGCGATGTCACTATCACTGTGTGCTATTACGAGACAAACATGATGATCGACTTTGTGTCGTACCAGCAGAAGCGAGGCGAGGGATTTACTGACTATGTAGACATGATTTTCCGACTCTTTCTGTCGTCTGCAGTGTGGTATCTGAAACGTCTGAAGCAAATCAATACCCTCATCGAAAAGGCAAAGCACAACCTCGATCACAACGTGAACAACGAGTCGCTCATCGCCCTGTCGCGACTGCAGGACTCGCTCACATACTTCGTTACGTCCATACGTGGCAACGAAACGCTGCTATCGAAGCTGAAGTTCAAGCTTCAGGTGGACGAGCTTGATGCCGACCTTATCGAAGACGTTAACATCGAGATGTCGCAGGCACGCGAGACCACCAATATCTACTCGAACATTCTTGAGTCGACGATGGACACCTACTCCAGCATCATCAACAACAACATGAACACCGTGATGCGTACACTTACGTCCGTGTCAATTATCATGATGTTGCCTACGCTTATATCTTCGTTCTTCGGAATGAACCTTATAAACGGTATGGAGGAGAGCCGTTTCGGATTCCTCATAGCGCTGCTTATCTCGGTGGTTATCTCGGCACTATCGTGGATAATACTGCGCCATAAACGACTGTTATAAAGCCACAAACGGCTGTTGGTTACATATTAAAAAGACCCGAATATCACTGATTATTAATAGATTGGTAATGTTCGGGTCTTTTTGTGTTTAAAAAAATCCTATTTTTTATTATTGTATGCATTTTTTTTACTAATTTTGAACCAAATAAAACTATAACCAGTGTCTTAACGACACAGTAACCTTAACGATAATGACTATTAAATTCAATCTTAACTACCAAACGACATTTGGTGAGGAACTGTTGCTCAACGTCAAGGTGATGACTGAAGACGGACAGGAGAAGACTGCCGTGTTCAGCATGTCTACCACAGATGGACACCACTGGCAATATTCCTTGGACAAAATCGACACTCCATCCACTCCTTATATTGATTATTTCTTCTCACTCAGCAACGCTGGCAAAGAGTTGCGTCGTGAGTGGATAACCGTGAAACACCGCCTCGACCTCAACATGTCAAAGGCCACAACGATAACCGTAAACAACTGTTGGAACGAGATGCCGCACGACTCCTATCTATATACATCGGCTTATACCGACTGCATCAACCGCCATCCGCGCCACTCGGTAGGACGCTCGGCTTATTGTCGCACGGTGCGACTGATAGTGCGTGCGCCTCAGTTGCGACTGGGCGAAAGACTTGCCATAGTGGGCGAACACCCGTCCATGGGCGAGTGGAACACCGACCACGCCCTGCCGATGCACGAGCATAACTACAACGAATGGCAGATTGACCTCAACGCCAACGCCCTCGGTGTGCCGCAGCCAGCCAAGAAAGGCGCTGAGGCTGTGCCTATGAAGGGATTGGAATACAAATTCATAGCCGTCAGCACCGACGGCAAGGTGATGTGGGAGACATGCAGCAACCGCACGCTCAAGCTCGATGCCATGGATACGGGCGACGCGTGCGTGATAGAAGAAGACCAGTCGTTCTTTGCAATGTGCAACCGACGTTTGGCAGGAACCCTCGTGCCGCTCTTCTCACTGCGTACTGAAGGCAGTTTTGGTATAGGCGACTTCGGCGACCTTGCTGCAATGACCGACCTCGTGGCTGATACCGGTCAGCGAGTGCTGCAGTTGCTGCCCATCAACGATACAACCACGTCGCGCCATTGGACCGACTCCTATCCATATTCGTGCATAAGCATATTTGCACTCCATCCGATATATGTCGACCTCCGTCAGTTGCCGCCATTGGCCGACGCACAGAAGCTGGCCGAGTTTGAGGCTCTTCGCGAGGAACTCAACGCCCTCCCGGCTGTCGACTACGAGCGTGTTATACATGCCAAGGAGCAGTATATGCACCTTATGTTTGAGCAGGAGAGCGAGCGCACCATGCGTTCGGCTGCGTTCAAGAAGTTCTTCCGCGACAACGAGCGCTGGCTTGTGCCATACGCCCAGTACAGTTATCTGCGCGATGCCTATGGCACGTCCGATTTCAACTCATGGCCCAGCCATCGTGAATGGACGGAAGCCGAGCGCGGACAACTGTCAAATCCGCGCACCAAGGCATACAAGAAACTCGCCTTCTTCTACTATCTGCAGTTCGTGCTCGACCAGCAGATGAGCGCCGCACACGAGCATGCCATGGCACGTGGCGTGATACTCAAGGGCGACATTCCTATCGGTGTAGACCGTACAGGATGCGACGTATGGTTCGAACCCCAATACTTCAACCTTGACGGACAGGCAGGTGCTCCGCCAGACGCATTCTCTGTCAAAGGACAGAACTGGGGATTCCCTACATACAACTGGGACCGTATGCTTGCTGACGGATGCCAGTGGTGGGTGCGTCGTTTCCGCAATATGGCTAAGTATTTCGACGCTTATCGCATCGACCACGTGCTGGGATTCTTCCGTATATGGGACATCCCCATCGATTGCGTTCACGCACTGCTCGGACAGTTCTCGCCGGCTCTGCCAATGACCAAGGCGGAGATAGGCAGCTACGGATTTGAGTTTGACGAGGAACGACATACACGTCCGTTCATCAACAAGTGGGTGCTGGAGCGCATCTTCGGCGAACGTGCCTTGGATGTAGCCGAAAAATATCTGCAGCCCATTGCCGAAGACGGCACCTTCAGCATGCGTCCCGAATACGACACGGAGCGTAAGGTGCAGGCTGCGTTTGCAGGAAAGGAGTCGGCTGCCGACACGGCATTGCGCGACGGATTGTACAAACTCATTGAGAATGTGCTGTTCGTACGCGACCGCAAGCGCAACTATCTCTATCATCCGCGCATCACGGCACAGCTCAACTTCGCCTTTGCTGCACTCAGCGAAGACGACAAGCAACGCTTCAACCGACTCTATGACGACTTCTACTATCGTCGCCACAACATGTTCTGGTATCGTGAGGCTATGAAGAAACTGCCTCGACTGGTGCAGACTACACGCATGCTTGTGTGTGCCGAAGACCTCGGTATGGTGCCCGAGAGCGTAGACTGGGTCATGAAAGACCTGCGTATCCTCTCGCTCAACGTCCAGACTATGCCCAAGGAGTATGGCGTACGCTTTGCCGATTTGTCGAAATATCCCTATCGCTCGGTTTGCCTCTTCTCGTCGCACGACATGCCTACGCTCCGTCTGTGGTGGAACGAAGACTATGAGGTGGCGCAAGACTACTACGAGTCGGTACTTTATCATACAGGCACGGCACCTCATCCGTTGCCGGGATGGTTGGCTCGTGAGATTGTGGTGCGTCAGATGCAGACCACCTCGATGCTGTGTATAGTGCAGTTGCAAGACTGGCTTGCTACAGACGAGCGCATCCGTCAGGCCGATCCTACTGGTGAGCGTGTCAATGTGCCTGCCAATCCGTTCCATTACTGGCGTTATCGTATGCCAATGACCATCGAATCGTTGAAGGCTGACCGTGACTTCGTGAACAGTATCAAGGATATCGTTGACGAGACTGGAAGATATTAATAAACCAAATACAAATGCTTAAAAAATTTCTCTACACCGCTGCACTCGTTGCAGCATCAACATCAACAGCAATGGCCCAGCACGGGCTTAACTACTGGTTTGATACCCCGGCTACCATGCGTGGACAGGCCGTGTGGTATGGCGGCAATCCGCAAATGTGGAAGGGCGAAAACAAGCCTGAAAGAGCTGGTGATGTCGTTAAGAATCCCGACCAGGAGTGGGAGTCGCAGTCGCTGCCTATAGGCAATGGCTCGATAGGTGCCAATATCATGGGTTCTGTTCCTGCTGAGCGTATCACTCTCAATGAGAAGACTCTCTGGCGTGGCGGACCTAACACCAGCAAGGGAGCACGCTACTACTGGGATGTCAACAAGCAGTCGGCTGGTGTCATCAAGGACATCCGTCAGGCTTTTGTCGACAACGACTTGAAGAAGGCTGAGTTGCTCACACGCAAGAACTTCAACAGTCCTGTGCCTTACGAGGCTGATGCAGAGAAACCTTTCCGCTTTGGTAGCTTCACTACAGCAGGCGAACTTTATATCGAGACAGGTCTTAGCGAGGTAGGCATGACTGACTATCGCCGCTCACTATCTATCGACTCGGCTCTGGCTGTAGTGTCGTTTGCCAAGGACGGCGTGAGCTATACACGCGAATACTTCGTCAGCTATCCTGCCAATGTCATGGCGGTACGCTTCAAGGCTTCGCGTAATGGAATGCAGAACCTCGTGCTTTCGTATGCCAAGAACCCCGTTTCGGAGGGCAAGATGATAGCCGAAGGCAACGACGAGCTCTTGTGGAACGCCCGTCTCGACAATAATAATATGCAGTATTGCATACGTATGAAGGCGGTGGTAAAGGGCGGAACCGTAGACAATCATAACGGAAAAATCACCGTTAAGGGTGCCGACGAGGTGGTGTTCATCATCACAGCCGACACCGACTACAAGCCCAACTACAATCCCAACTTCGACGAAGCAAAGGCTTATGTAGGCGTCAATCCTGAGTCTACTACACGCCAGTGGGTCGACAAGGCTGTAGCCAAGGGCTATGAGACGCTGTTCAAGGAGCATTACAATGACTACGCAAGTCTGTTCAACCGCGTGAAGCTCAACATCAACAACGCAACAGCCAACGTTAAGGACATGCCTATCAACCAGCGACTCAGCAACTATCGTCGCGGTCAGAAGGACTTCTATCTCGAACAGCTCTACTATCAGTTTGGCCGCTATCTGCTCATCGCTTCGTCGCGTCCGGGCAATATGCCAGCCAACCTGCAGGGCGTATGGCACAACAATGTTGACGGACCTTGGCGTGTCGACTATCACACCAACATCAATTTGCAGATGAACTACTGGCCGGCATGCCAGACCAACCTCAGCGAGTGCGAACAGCCGTTGTTCGACTTCATCCGCACACTCATCAAGCCGGGTGAGGTTACTGCCAAGGCTTACTTCGGTACACGTGGATGGACAACATCTGTTTCTGCCAACATCTTCGGATTCACATCGCCGTTGTCGAGCGAGGATATGTCGTGGAACTTCTCTCCGTTTGCAGGTCCGTGGCTTGCTACACACATGTGGAACTATTATGACTACACACGCGACCGCCGGTTCCTTGCCAACGAGGCTTACGACATAATCAAGGGTAGTGCCGACTTTGCTGCCGACTATCTGTGGCATCGCAAGGATGGCGTATATACCGCAGCACCGTCTACTTCGCCCGAACACGGACCGGTTGACGAGGGTGCTACTTTTGCTCACGCTGTGGTGCGCGAGATTCTTATGGATGCTATTGAGGCGAGCAAGATTCTCGGCCGCGACGCCAAGGACCGCCGTGTGTGGGAAGATGCATTGAAGCACATCGCTCCTTATCAGATAGGTCGTTACGGACAGCTTATGGAATGGTCGCGCGACATTGATGATCCTAAGGACGAGCATCGTCATGTCAATCATCTGTTCGGCTTGCACCCGGGTCACACCGTTTCGCCTGTCACAACTCCAGAGCTTGCCAAGGCTTCGCGTGTAGTACTCGAGCATCGTGGCGACGGCGCTACAGGATGGTCAATGGGATGGAAACTCAATCAGTGGGCACGTCTGCACGACGGCAACCACGCATACAAGCTCTATGGCAATTTGCTTAAGAATGGCACACTCGACAATCTGTGGGACACTCACGCTCCATTCCAGATTGACGGAAACTTCGGTGGAACTGCCGGTGTGACCGAAATGCTTATGCAGAGTCACATGGGATTCATCCATCTGTTGCCTGCTTTGCCTGATGCTTGGGCTGAAGGAACAATCGAGGGTCTACGTGCCCGTGGCAACTTCACCGTAGGCATAGTATGGAACGGTGGCAAGCTGACTAAGGCTACTGTCTATTCAGGTGCCGGTGAACCGTGCGAGGTGCGCTATGGCGACCAGACCGTACGCTTCAAGACCCAAAAGGGCAAGACATACAACGTTACCAGCGTGAATGGAAAGCTGATTGTGAAGTAAAAATGTATAAATAAAAAACTGGCAAGTCGACCAATTGGTTGCTTGCCAGTTTTTTTGTATTTAGTAAATCTGTTGATTACTTGTTGTCCTCAATGAGGTTCTCGCCAGTCATATCGGCAGGCTGCTCCATTCCGAGAATGTGGAGGATAGAAGGAGCAACGTCAGCCAGACGACCGTCCTTAACAGTTGCTGAGTTGTTGTCAGTAACGTAGATGAACGGAACCGGGTTTAATGAGTGGGCTGTGTTAGGAGTACCGTCATCGTTAAGAGCGTGGTCGGCATTGCCGTGGTCAGCGATGATGATAGTCTCGTAATCGTTAGCCTTAGCAGTCTCTACAACCTCCTTAACGCAGTTGTCGATAGCGTGAACAGCCTTAGCGATAGCGTTGTAGATTCCAGTGTGGCCTACCATGTCGCCGTTGGCGAAGTTGACAACGATGAAGTCGTACTCCTGAGTCTGAATAGCACCAACGAGCTTGTCCTTAACCTCGTATGCGCTCATCTCCGGCTTCAAGTCGTATGTGGCAACCTTTGGTGAAGGAACAAGGATACGGTCCTCGCCCTCGTACGGAGTCTCACGACCACCGTTGAAGAAGAATGTTACGTGAGCATACTTCTCTGTCTCAGCAGTGTGGAGCTGACGCTTGCCGTTGGCAGCGAGGTATTCGCCGAGAGTGTTTGTTACGTTCTCCTTCGGGAAGAGGATGTGTACACCCTCAAACGAAGCGTCGTACGGAGTCATGCAGTAGTACTGCAGATCCTTGATAGTGTGCATGCCAGCCTCGGTGTAGTCCTTCTGTGTGAGCACCTCGGTAAGCTCCTTGGCACGGTCGTTACGATAGTTGATGAAGATGACAACGTCGCCCTCCTGGATTGTACCGTCAACGGTAGAGTTGTTGATAGGGAGGATGAACTCGTCGGTCACGCCCTCGTCGTAGCTTTCCTGCATAGCCTGAACCATATCAGCCGACTGCTTGCCCTTGCCCTCAACGAGCAGGTCGTAAGCTTCCTTAACGCGCTCCCAACGCTTGTCGCGGTCCATTGCATAGAAACGGCCTACGATGCTTGCGATGTGTGCACCATTGTCAGAGCAGCACTTCTGTACCTGCTCGATGAAGCCCTTGCCCGACTTCGGGTCGGTATCACGGCCGTCCATGAAGCAATGTACATATACGTCCTTCAGACCATACTCCTTGCCGATTTCGATGAACTTGAAGAGGTGGTCGAGTGAAGAGTGTACGCCGCCGGTAGAAGTAAGACCCATGAGGTGGAGCTTCTTGCCAGTCTTCTGAGCGTAGCTGTAAGCGTTAATGATTTCCTTGTTCTGGAGTATAGAACCGTCCTTGCATGCGCGGTTGATCTTTACGAGGTCCTGATAAACGATGCGACCAGCACCGATGTTGAGGTGGCCTACCTCCGAGTTACCCATCTGTCCTGCGGGCAGACCTACGTCTTCGCCGCAGGTGAGGAGCTGTGAGTGAGCACTAACAGCTGTGAGATAGTCGAGATAAGGAGTCGGTGTGTTGTAGATAACGTCTCCCTTGCCATGCTGGCCGATGCCCCATCCGTCGAGGATCATCAATAATGCTTTCTTTGCCATAATTATTATAAAATCTTATAAATGAATTGTTCTGTAATCTTCGGGTGTATTCAACGATTGTCAAGGAAAGCCAATCTCCTTGTCTACTCGTCAATATGCAAAATTACAATTTTCGCTTTAATTGGCAAAATAACGCAAAACAAGTTTAACAACAATTATATTGTAGTACTTTTACTCTGCATTTCTCGCCATTCGCGTGGCGACATGCCTGTGTTGTCGTTGAATATCTTGTACAGCTGGCTACGCGATGAGAAACCGCAATATACCGATATTGTGTCGTTGTTGTATTCGGGGTGTACCTGGATTAGCCGTTGTGCTTCGGCAAAGCGTATGCCCGACAGCCATACACGGAACGTTGAGCCGAGTTGTTGGTCGAAGTATTGGCTCAGTCGTATGCGCGATATACGTGTCTGTTGGGCCAGCTTGCTGATGTTGGCTGATGTGTCGCGAAATCCGCCGTCGGCTACCCATTGTGCCAGTATTTCGCTTATTTGTTCGGCTTGTTGTGCTGATACCGTTGTCGGGTCGTCGTTTATGATATTTGGGCTTATGTTGTCGGTTGCCGTGTTGTTGGCATCGTCTTCGTCCAGAACGTCTTTCACTGAAGCCATATTGAAGCCCAGCGCCACGAAACTTGAGACAAACAGAAATATTGCGAGCAATATGAGCGGACCTACAACAAACAATGCAGGTCGCCATGTTATGGCGAAAATCATCGATAGCGCCAACATACACAGCATTCTATAGCTTGACGAAACATAGCGGTCGTATGGAGAGATATCGCCGCCCGTCTCGTCGTTGATACGATGTGTGGTGCGTCTTAGTATAATGGTAGGCGAAACAATGAAATATATCATACTGATAGCGAATATACCGAACATTATGTGCCTGAAATAGCCAAGTGCCATGCTGCCAGTGACAATCCATCCCGTACCGAACACACCCACTATTGCAAGGCATGCCAGTAAGCCTATTATGACATAACGCCGTGTGGTTTTTCGTGAACTTTGTATCTGTATTATCGAGCACGCCAGAAAATAGCTGGCAATAGGATAGAAAAGCATGTTGAATACGGTGCCTACGTTGTTGTCGTTGGCTCGTAATTTGAATTTGATCTGTAGCGCGTAGTGTGTTATCAGTACTATCGCTGTCGCTATGAGCAACAGTCGCGACTTCTCATATTGTAGAGTTGTTGATGTCAGGTATAGTCGTGACACAATAAGCTGCAACATAATCATTGCGAATACAAGTAGGCAGGTGTACTGTAATGTAAATAGTGAATCCATAACTTAGTAAATAATTAAAAGCAGTATAGTAGTAAACATTCTCCGATTTTTGTAATTACAAAATTACCATTTATTTTTTATATAAGCCCGCTTCTTGTCGATTTTTATTTGTTTTTTTATTGGATGTGTCGTGTATACATAAAAGATGAGGATGTTCAAAACATTATGGTTTTGACATCCTCACACTTCATTTTCAACCTTTATATATTTTGTTGTTGAGCTGTGTATGATAGCGTTATGTTAGCGACGGCTTCCGAATGAGCCGTGGCTTCCGCCGCCATTGCTGTTTCTGCTTCCGCCGTTTGAGCGCGTGCCGCCACTGAACGATGAGCCTCCATTGCTGCGTGAGCCGAACGACGAGCTGTTGTTTGAACGTGAACCTCCTCCAAATGAAGAACCGTTAGAGCGCGAACCGCTTCCGAATGATGATGAGTTGTTGCGGCTGCTGTTGCCGAACGACGGTCTTGACTGATTGGAAGTGTTGGGGCGTGTGAACGTGTTGCGCGGTGTGCCGTATACGTCATCACCTCCACGTCGCGATCCAAACTGTCCACGACTTGAACCAAACTGTTCACGACTTGTATTATTGTCGGTCAACGAGCGTTTTACAGTAGTGCGTGTGCTGCTGCCACGGCTACCGAACGAGCCTTGCTGACGGTTGCTCTGGCTTCCGAATGAGTTTTGCGGACGACTTGAGATATATTGCGGTTCGCGTGAGCCGAACGACTGTCTGTTGCCACGTCCGTAGTCGCCGCGGTCGAATCCGTCGCGCATTCCGAAGTGGTTGTCACCACGACGCGGGCCATAGCTACGACCGTGATACCATGAGCGTCCGCGGTTCGTGTGCCATGAGTGGCCGCCGCAATAGCTGATGTACACAGTCGGGCGGTCGAAGTAGAAGTAGTCGCGATGCGGATAGCGTGCGTAAATGCCGAAGTGCCAGTAGCCAGCGTTGAAGTAGAGCGGACGATAGAAGTAGGCTGCGTCGCAGAAGGCGCGATACTGCCAGTAGAGTAGAACGTAGCTCATGTCGAGATTGCGGTAGCGCCAGTAGGCACCATACAGGTCGTCGACAGTGTTTACGCTCATAAGGTAGTCGAGGTTTATCTCGTATGCTGCCTCATACTGGTCGTTTGTCAGATTGAGTTCATAAGCCATCTTGTCGGTCAGGAACAGGGCCTGCTGACGTGCCTGCTCATAACTCATAGCGTTTGACGACATTGTGAACGCCATCAGAAGCATTAGTATGGAAATCAGCTTTTTCATAATGTATATGTTTTATATTGTTCGACAAATGTTTTCTTTTTACACTTGCAAAGTTACATACACATTATGGGCTGGCAAAAGGATTTTCCCTAAACGCGGGTGGGAAAATCCCTATTGTTGGTTTTCTGCCTTTTGTGCTTGCTGGTTTTCCCCCTCTACAGTAGTGCTCACGCTGCGCTCGAAAGCACGGCGCAGGCGGTGTAGCTTGATGGCATTGGTCAGCTCGACAACACCGTATACAATCATAGCCCAACCTATTACGAACAGCGGAGCTGACGCAATCGACGACGGCGAAACTATTGCCACAATGCCTATAAGCAGAGTCAGTGCTGGCATAATCCAATAGTAGAATCCGATGCGTGCCATGCGCGAAGCCGCCACAAGATTCACCATCTGTGTCACAGCTCCCAATATCAGCATAGCTGCGAGTATATACATCAGGCTCTGCACAAACGTGTTTGGCATCAGTGCGAGTATTAGTCCCAGGATGAGGCTGCCCAGTCCAACGATAGGGAATGTAGGTCTCAGTCCCGTAATCTGTCTGCCGTCAGCGTCAAACACCTGCACGTCGCTGCTCTTGCCACGTGCAATGAAATATGCCACGCACGAGAACACTCCCGACAGGAAGAAAAGCACGCCTATGGCTATTGTTATCCATGTCACTGTAAGTTCGCGATATTTCACAATCAGCGCTCCTACTATTATAGCGCACAATGCGCGTACAACAGAACTTTGAAAAACTTTCATGTCTTTATGTTTTTTGATTATTGTATATATAATATGTATATGGCAAATTTATACATTATTATCTACATAGGCAACTGTAATGTCGTTTTTATGGCTCAATTAGTAGCAAATAGGGATTTCCCTACATACTATTATGGATTTTATACGTTGCAGTATTATTACGTTTTTCTATCTTTGCATCAGAAAACAATTAAAACACATACATTATGAAACGAGTTTATATTTTCCTTACAATGGTAATGTTGGCATTGACACCGGCAATGTTCACAAGTTGCGATACCGACGACGATTATTGGTATGACGACTATTATGGCGACTGGTATGACGACTACGACTGGTACGACAAACCATTCAACTATGGCGACGACCAGCTTGTATCTATGGCTCGCACCCTCAATGGCACATGGACCGGTAATGCCAAGAGCGATTTTAAAGAAGATGATGGTCAGTGGTATACTGCTTACTTCGATGTAGAGTTCACCTTTACTCAGTACACTTCCAAGTCGTGCAACGGTACAGGTTACGAGACCGACTATGCCGACAATGGCGACACCAATATCAGTCGATTCAAGTGGTATATCGACCCGCGTACTGGCAACATCAATATAGAGTATATCAATAGCGGATTACGATACGTTCTTGATGCCAATGGCAATTCTGATACCTCCGGCTTCTTCCTCGGATGGGACTCTAAAGAGAAGCAGGATCTGTTCAACGGAGTTATGGAAGGCATCAATGTTGACGAGTACATAACGTTCGACTGCGAGCGTGTCACAAGTCGCGGCACACGTGCTCTTGGCTCAGACTCTGTACAGACAACATCGCAGGGCAAGTCGTATGGCAAGGGCGTCACTCTGAAGCGCATCGACAGTAACAAGCCTAAGACTCTGCGTCGCAGATAATATAGGAACGGCGGACTCCCGTCCGACGTGCAGCAAGAATAAAAACAGCAAACTTTTGTAGAGGGTGTGTCTTGACACACCCTCTTTTGTGTAAAATCCCCTCCTTTTTCATTGTTTATTTTCTGTAATTCCGTAACTTTGCAAATAAATTACTTATTAATATATGATGAGAAGATACATAGTATACATATTGCTCGCTTTTCTGATGCCTTTGGCGGTAGCAGCACAGTCGATGACCGACGACCAGGTTATGGCGTTTGTAGCCAAGGAGCATGCTGCCGGCACGTCAAATGCCCAGATAGTAACCAAACTCATGCAGCGTGGAGTCGACATATCTCAGATACGTCGCGTGCGAACCAAGTACGAGAGCCAGATGAATCAAGGCTCAATGAGCTCGGTGGGTTCCAAGAACGGCAGTGACGCCTCACGTATGCGCACCAATAATGGCAAGACACGCAATGACTATGGCAAGAAGGCTGATGCTGAGGCTGCCGAATATTCTTCGCAGCGAGTTAAGGCGCAGCCCGACCGCAGCTATACCCATACCTACGACGACAACGATGAGGAGTATGTCGACTTTCAGAAAGAAATGGCTGCAATGGTCAGTAGCGATAAGGACTCATTGGCAAAAAGCAAAAACCGTGTCTTCGGTCGCGACATCTTCAATAGCAAGCTTCTTTCGTTTGAGCCCAATATGAACATAGCCACACCTCAGAACTATCGTCTTGGTCCTGGCGATGCCGTAATCATCGACATCTACGGAGCTTCGCAGAAGACCGAGCAGTGCACCGTATCGCCCGACGGCGATGTCACTATTGAGGGTTACGGACCCGTTCAGGTGTCAGGACTCACCGTGGCACAGGCCAATGCCCGCCTGCGTGCTACGCTTGGCAGTCGCTATACAAGCAGCCGCGTGCGCCTTACGGTAGGTCAGACACGCACCATCATGGTCAATGTCATGGGCGAGGTGCGTTTGCCAGGCACATATACTCTGTCAGCATTCGCCACAGTGTTCCACGCCCTTTACATGGCAGGAGGCACCAACGAACTCGGTACGCTGCGCAACATCAAGGTGTATCGTAGCGGTCGACTCGTCACCGTTGTCGACATTTACGACTACATTCTCAACGGTCGTCTTACGGGCAACGTGCGTCTTGCCGAAGGCGACGTAATCGTTGTAGGACCCTACGACTGTCTTGTCAATATTTCGGGCAAGGTGAAGCGTCCTATGTTCTACGAGATGAAGAAGAACGAGTCGGTAGCTTCGCTTCTCAAATATGCAGGTTCGTTCACGGGCGATGCCTACACCAAGGCTGTGCGTGTCAATCGTAAGACAGGCCGCGAATATTCGGTATATAACGTTGGTGAGTTTGACTTTGCAAGTTTCCACATAGCCGATGGCGACTCGGTTGAGGTAGACTCTATCCTGCCTCGCTTTGCCAACACCGTAGAGGTGCGTGGTGCCGTGTTCCGTCCCGGCAAGTACAATCTTGGCGAGCATGTCAACAGCGTGCGCACACTCCTTGACCAGGCTGAGGGCGTCACAGAGAAAGCCTTCACCGCCCGTGCCGTTATGCACCGTATGAAGGCCGACCGCTCGCTTGAGGCAATACGCGTTGACGTGGCAGGCATCATGAGTGGACGTGTAGCCGACATACCATTGAAGGAGAACGACGTGCTCTTCATTCCCACACGTCCAGAGGAAATACAGGAGCGCACGCTTACCATACGTGGCGAGGTGAACTATCCCGGCACCTATCGCTATGCCGAGAACGAGACCGTTGAAGACTTCGTGCTTCAGGCAGGCGGATTGACCGATCGTGCCTCGTCTGTCAATGTCTACATTAGTCGACGTATCACCGACCCCAAGGCACTGCGTCCCGATTCGGTTATAGCCCAGACCTTTACCGTATCGTTGAAGGACGGCTTTGCTGTAGACGGACAACCCGAGTTCAAGCTCATGCCCTTCGACGAAGTGTATGTAATGCGCAGCCCTGCCTACAGCGAGCAGCAGAATGTGAGCGTTGAGGGCGAGGTTGTTTTTGCCGGCGTATACACACTGCCTAAAGACAATGTACGATTGAGCGAACTGTTCCGCAAGTCGGGAGGTTCCAACGGACTGGCTTATATCAAGGGAGCACGCCTCATGCGTCGTGCCAACGAGACCGAGAAGGAGCGTATGCGTGCTGTATTGCGTATGCAGCAGGAACAGTTGCAGAAAAATCTGCTACAGCTTTCGGCAAGCAGCAACAATGCTGGCGGTCTGCAGCAGGCTGCCGAGGGAGCCAAGAATGCCGAGCTTGCCAAGTTCAATGTGCCCGACGAATATCCTGTAGGCATCGACCTCGAAGAAGCTTTGAAGCATCCTGGCAGCGATGCCGACGTAGTGTTGCGTGAGGGCGACCGCCTTATCGTGCCTAAGTATAACGGAACTGTCAAGGTGAATGGTGCCGTTATGTATGCCAATACCGTAGCCTACGAGAAGGGCAAACGCGCCTCTTACTATATCGACCAGGCAGGAGGCTACGCATCCGATGCCGTCAAGAACCATGCCTACATTATATATATGAATGGTCGTGTAGCCAAGGTGAGCCACGGTGCACGCGTAATGCCGGGTTGTGAGATAGTGGTTCCAGCCAAGCTGAAGCGCAAGATGAGTGTGGCAGAGACTATGAGCCTCGGAACAAGCATGTCGTCGATAGCCGCCATGATAGCTACGATAGCCAATCTGACGAAGTAAAATAGCCTGATTACACACACCTCTAATACATACATATATGAAATATCCAATAGGAATACAAGACTTTGTCAAACTTCGTCAGGGCGGATTCGCTTACGTTGACAAAACCAAGTTTGTATATAAGCTTGCCGACGAAGGGTCATATTACTTTCTGAGCCGTCCACGACGGTTCGGAAAGAGTCTTTTTCTGTCTACACTCGAAGCCTATTTCCTTGGTAGGAAAGAACTCTTCGAAGGACTTGCCATATATGATATGGAGAAAGAATGGAAGAGTCATCCAATTTTTTATATAGATTTGAATACGGCAAATTTTCGTGACGAGAATAGTCTGTATGAAGTCCTCAATTCACACGTGAGTGTATGGGAAGAAATGTATGGTGCTCGTGAATATGAAACTACACTCGCTTTGCGCTTTAAAGGTGTAATAGCACGTGCTGCTGAGAAGGAAGGACGTGGAGTCGTAATACTCATTGACGAGTATGACAAGCCTATCCTCCAGACTCTGCGCAATCAAGAATTGCAGGAGAAGCACCGTTCGTTGCTCAAGTCGTTCTATTCAGTACTGAAGACGCAAGATCGTTATATACGTTTTGCTTTCATTACTGGTGTAACAAAGTTTGGTAAGGTAAGCGTGTTCAGCGACCTCAACAATCTTATGGACATATCCATGGATCAACGCTATATAAGCATTTGTGGTATGACGCAGGATGAACTTCTCTACAACTTTCGTGAAGGTATAGAGCAATTGGGCGAGGCGTATGGCGATACAGAAGAAGAGACATTGAATAAGCTGAAGATAAGATACGACGGCTATCATTTTGAAGAGGATACAGTAGGTATATACAATCCGTTCAGTGTACTCAATACACTGGCTAAGTTGCGTTATAAGGACTATTGGTTTGAAACAGGAACTCCCACTTTCCTTGTCGACCTATTGAAGATGCACAATTATCGCCTGCCAGACATCACCAGAGAGAAAGTCTCAGACGACGTTATAAACAGCGTTGATTCGATGTCTACCAATCCGATTCCTGTGATATATCAGAGCGGTTACCTTACTATAAAAGGTTACGACGAGCGTTTCAAGAAATACCGACTTGGCTTTCCTAACAAAGAAGTGGAAGAAGGTTTTCTTAATTTTCTTTTGCCGTTATATACTACGGCAGGTTCAAAGTCTCCCTATTTCATAGAGGAGTTTGTGAAGGATGTCAAAGCTGGTAATCTAAGACTCCCGGCAATGTTTATTTAATAGAATGTAAATAAAGATATGCAAGAAAGAAGATTGCCGTTAGGCATACAGGACTTTGAGGAGCTGCGTAAGGGAAACTATCTTTACGTGGACAAGACCGATATGGTGTGGGCTGTGGCTAACAACCGCAAATACAATTACCTCAGTCGCCCTCGTCGTTTCGGCAAATCACTTTTTGCGTCTACTTTGAAATGCTATTTCGAAGGCAGAAAGGAATTGTTTGATGGTCTCAAGATAATGTCCATTGAGAAAGAATGGATTGTGCGTCCAGTCATATATTTAAGTATGAGTTTAGGAGGCTCCGATGCTCAATCGTTGAAGGAATATCTCAACGAACGTTTGAGTTATTACGAGTCTGTATATGGAAAGGTACAATCCGAGCAATCATTGGGCAATCGTTTTAATGGTGTGATTCGTCGTGCGTACGAAAAGTCTGGAGTACAGATAGCTGTAATAGTAGACGAGTATGACGTGCCGTTGCAGCATACGTACGATACTGATCAGCATGAGGAATGTCGAACTATATATCGTGATTTCTTTACAGGGTTGAAAGATTTTGGCTATTGTATAAAATGTGTCTTCATAACAGGCATTACTAAGTTTACGCAGATAAGCCTGTTTAGTACTTTGAATACTATTGCCAATATAAGCTTTGACGAATCGTTGGCTGCCGTTTGCGGTATCACGTATAGTGAATTGACAGACAATTTTCAGAATGAGATAAAGAGATTGGCTGACAAATGCAATATGAGCGAAGAGGCGACAATCAATGAGATGCAATCCTTGTACGACGGTTATCACTTTGCCTCCAACATGTTGAATGTGTACAATCCCTATAGTGTGTTGTCGGCATTCTCTCGTGGACGTCTTAATTCTTATTGGATAGCATCAGGTTCTAACGAGATGTTATTTAAGGTGTTGAAGAAGTTCGCCAAGGATATCCCCATGCTCGATGGTTGTCTTATTGATGCCGACTATCTGGAAGAGAGCGATGTGAATATGATTGACCCGAAGCTGTTCCTCTATCAAGCGGGCTATCTGACAATAAAGTCAGTAGATGGTAATACTTATGTTTTGGGCTATCCGAATCGTGAGGTGAAAGAGGCTGTTCAAAACTCGACATTACGCCGACTCTTATGCTGCTTCTGATAAAAGAGTGATTTGTTTGGCTCTTGAATTCGGAAGAGATAGCAGAGGACTGGAACGATGGGCTGTCATATAATAAAAAAGTATGTAAACAAGCCAAAGAACATTTCTATAGTAACCATAAAAATTGCATTATTATGTCGGTAGAGAAATTGAATACAATGAATGAGCGTATGCAAAGTGAATTGGACAAGTTGTGGAATTCTGGCTCATGGAGTGAAGAAAAACTCGAAGCAATGAAAACCGAACATTTGCGTACCTCATACTAGGAGGATAGATGTTTCTTCGCTTATGGAGCATGTAACATAAAAGTATGTAAACAAGCCAAAGAACGCTGGGGCATTGCAAAGGTAATAACTGGCGCAAGGGAAAGCAAGGGAAAGAGAATTTAGTAGTAATAAAAAGTGGAGATTGGAATTTCTTGAATGCTGAATATAAGTATTCGTATGCAGTGTTTTATGTTTATTAATTCCATTTCCTATAGCAGTTAACCATATAGTAAGAAAAATAGACATAATGGAAAATAATAACAATGAGGTGATAGACCTAAGAGTGGTTTTCAAGAAGATAATGGACAATAAAATGTTATACTTTAAGGTAATGCCAATAGTATTCGTTTTATCTTGTGCATATATATTGTGTATACCTCGTACATATACATCAAGTCTTAGTCTTGCTCCTGAGGTAAATAATGGTTCTGGTCTTGGTGGATCCATTGGTTCGATAGCATCATCATTTGGTTTCGACCTTAGTAGCATGGAAACATCCGATGCCATAAATCCGATGCTCTATCCTGATTTGATGGAAGACAATGGGTTTGTTGTTGGTTTATTCGATATAAAGTTAGCATCTGCTGATGGCGAAATAAAATGCAACTACTACGACTATCTTACCAAGTATCAAGATAAACCTTTTTGGTCGAAAGGAATAAATAGTATAAAGAGATTTTTTGCTGAGAAAGAAACATCAATAAAAGGTGCTTCTAAAAACAGCCCTTATATGCTTTCGAAGAAACAAAATGATATTGCTGAGATTATTCGTAAAGATATAACCATCAGCATTGATAAGAAAACTGCAGTCATTACTATTACAGCCAAAGCGCAAGATCCTTTGATTTGCAAAACTCTTGCAGATTCTGTAAAAGAGCGTCTACAAGTATTCATTACCAATTACCGTACAAGAAAATCGCGTGTAGATGAAGAATATTATAAGAATTTAGTTGCCGAAGCTAAACATGAATATGAAAAAGCTCGCCAGTTATATGGCTCATACGCAGATGCCAATACCGATTTGCAACTTATAAGTTTCCGTTCTAAGCAAGAAGACTTGGAGAACGATATGCAACTGAAATACAATGCCTACAGCACTATGATGACCCAATATCAAGCAGCTAAGGCAAAAGTACAGGAACGTACTCCAGTCTTCACCATAGTTAAAGGAGCTGCTGTTCCAATTAAGGCATCTGGTCCAAAGAGAATGATATTTGTTATTGGTATGTGTATACTTGCATTCCTAGGAATTACAATATATATACTTAAAAACAATATTAAAAGATTTTTTATACAATAAACATCTAATAGATGGATACTAATAAAAGAATAATAGTAAATACATTAGCACAACATATAAGAGCAATAGTGAACATACTAATGTCATTATTTGCAACTCGTTATATATTGCTAGCATTGGGAAATTCTGACTTTGGAATATTTTCATTGATAGGAAGCACTGTTGCTATGTTAGGATTCATAACTAATGCTTTGGTTGTAACGACCCAACGTCATCTGTCTTATTGTCATGGAGCCAATAAAATAGATAATATACGAATCGTATTTTCTAATAGTCTTTTCGTCCATATAATTATCAGCATTGCATTAATTATAGTCCTATCATTGATAGAGCCATTGTTATTTAGTGGATTCTTAGAAATAAACAGTGACAGGATTTTTGTTGCCAAATATGTATATTTTATAGTTGTAACAATGTTAGTATTATCGATACTGACATCACCGTTTAGAGCTTTGTTTATAGCGCGCGAAAATATAGTATACATTTCTTTTATCGATATTTTGGATGGCATCATTCGACTTGGACTTGCAATAACACTTCTTTATATAAATATCGATAAGCTACTCACATATGCATGGATGATGCTTTCAATTTCAGTTTTTAATTTGTTAGCATTTTCTATTTATGCAAAAAAACATTTTATAGAAACATGCCTATACCCACATAGAAAAGATATAAGCAAAGATGTTATTATCAAAATACTTGATTTCGCAGGTTGGACTTTCTATAGTACTGGATGTATTATAGGAAGGAACCAGGGAATGGCAATAGTATTGAACGCTTTCTTTGGTACAATTATAAACACAGCTTATGGAATAGCATCACAGATATCTAATTCTGTACAGTTCATTTCTCAAGCTATCATCAATGCAATGAGTCCACAAATTATAAAAGCAGAAGGCAATAAAGAAAGAAGCCGTATGCTTTCCCTTTCTGAAGTATCATGCAAGTATTCTTTTCTACTTTTGGCTATTATTGTAATACCGACTTGTTTTGAGATGCCCTCTATTCTATCAATATGGCTTGGATCAATTCCTGAACATACCGTATTCATAAGTAGACTTTTACTAATTTCCGCATTGGTAGATCAGACTTCCATGGGATTGGGTATTGCTAATCAAGCAATAGGAAACATACGTAACTATTCTATTGTCATCAACACAATAAAAATAATAACTTTACCTGTAATATACATATTATTACATATGGGATATGAAATACAACAATCAATGTGGATGTACCTTGCTATAGAAGCTGTTTGTTCAATAACTCGTATCCCTTTCCTAAAATATTCAGCTGGACTCTCGGTCAAACATTACACCACAAAAGTACTATTAAGGATTTCTATTCCTACAGTATTTATTGTTGTAATATGTTTTCTAAGCACTAGTATAAATGCTGGTAATTGGCGTTTTCTATTGACATATATATTGTCAATGTTAATTGGAGCAATATCTATATGGGTAACAGCTTTAACTCGTAAAGAAAAGGAGATATCATTACAAATGATAAAAATTAAAAGATAAACAATATGAATATTATTATAAAAAAACTATTAGGAAAATGGTATACACCTATTCAGAATCATATATTTAAAATCATAGGTAAACTATCATCAAAAGCACTTGTTTCTATTCAGTACAAAAGAGCTTTTAAACATGCTTTAAATTGGCAGAATCCAAAAGACATCAATGAAAAAATAAATTGGCTAAAGTTCAAGTCAAACACTGAGGTTTGGACTAAACTTGCCGATAAATATCTCGTTAGAGAACATATTGCAAAAATGGGATTTGCAAATATGCTCGTAAAACTTTATGGCAAATGGGAAAGGCCTGAAGATATAGATTGGCATGCATTACCTGAAAAATTCATCATGAAAACCAACAATGGTAGTGGTGAAGTTTTCATTTGTAATGATAAGTCAGTCATAAACACTGATGAATGGACAACACGTTTCAAAAAGATGTTCTCTGTACATTTTGGTGACACAATGGGTGAACCGCACTACAACAAGATCCCGCCATGTATTATTGCGGAGGAATTGTTAGACATAAAAAAGCAACCAATAACAACATCATCATTGATTGACTATAAAATATGGTCTTTTAACGGGGAACCAGCATATATATGGGTCTGCTACAATCGAACAACCACATCTGTAGAAGTTGGCGTATATGATTTGGATTGGAATTTTCATCCGGAATATTCAATTTCGACTCCACATTATAAATTAGCAAAAACTCCATTGCCACGTCCTAAATCTCTTGATAAGATGCTTAAAGCAGCATCTGTCTTGTCAAAAGGATTTCCTGAGTTACGTGTAGATTTATATGAAGTAGATAACAAACCATATTTTGGAGAACTAACTTTTACCTCTGCAGGAGGTTTTAATGATTTCTACACACCTGAGTTTCTAAAGATATTAGGAGACCTCACTATTATTAAAGATAATATATGATTGATAAAATAAAAACACCATTCATAATTCAAGTAAGTATACTGACTTTACTTATCTTAAATGTCAGTATAAGTTTTACTGTGTTTGAATTTCTACAAGGATGCTCTTTTATAGTATGGGGGCTATGCTGTATATCGTTCTTGGGATTAAGTTTGCTTTTTATCAAGAAACCTTATATAACTTACCTCGATGCTTGTGTTCTGATATACCTAATTGTAATAATTGTATCAACATTTATTAATGGTACGGATTTAAAAACAGCATTATACCGTTCAGTCGAATTAATATTATTAATGTTGGTATACAACCAATGGGAGAAGCCAAGCGTTGTAGCAAAGACTTTTGCTATAGTGTTGTCATTGTGCGCATATTTAAATCTTCTAATAATGATAATTTTTCCAGACTGGATGTTTGCTGCTAAAGATACTTTTGATAGTCATTTACTTGGCGGCAACTATAATCAGATTGGAAGTAGACTTATATTCGCACTTACTCTAACAATATTCTGTTTTCGTTTTAGCAAATGGTGGATTGTAAATTTTATTTTCCTTTCTGCCACTTCTATAGCAATATTAGCACTTGTAGGATCCATGACATCTTTGTCATGTATTATCTTATTCATACTTTTTTGTTTAATTCCATCTGTGAAAATTCAGAAATTTTGTCTAATATGCTTCTTTTTTTTCTATCTCATATTTCAATTTGGCGTTTGTTTTAATGGAGAAGGACTTCATAATAACAAGATGGCAGTGTATATTATTGAAGATGTTTTGGGTAAAGATATTACTTTTACCAATCGTACACAGCTTTGGGATGCAGCGGGCAGAAAATTTGTAGAATCACCAATATTAGGATATGGATATGTTGATAGGGAATGGTATCTTGCAGAGATGGATTCTTCTGCCATAGGTCCTCATAATTTTATATATAGTATATTACTAAATGGTGGGCTAACTCTAATAGCGATATTACTATTATCTATTGTTGTTATGTTCCGACGGTTAATCGGATATATTGACAAGACTGCCACTATTGTTCTTATGGGAACTTGTGTCTTCCTTTTTATGTCAACTATGGAGGTATATCCTTTATTTTACTTTTTCGGTTTTATATATACTTTATATTACTACCCTTCCATAAATTTAAAAAATGATGAATAATACTTTAAATAACCTCACATTAACATCCCCAACTCTGTCTATTGTGATACCTTTCTTCAATAAGAAAGTATTGACAGGAAAAATGATAGACAGCATCATTGCAAACAAATTCACTTCATGGGAATTGCTTGCCATAGATGATGGTTCAAGCCAAGAAACATTAGATTACTTAAAGAAATATGAAGTCTATGATAACATACAGATTATACATAGAAATATAGAACCAAAAGGTGCCCAGACGTGTAGAAATATAGGTCTTCAGAAAGCCCGTGGAGAATATATTGTTTTTTTTGACTCAGATGATTATATTACACCAACATGTTTAGGAACAAGAGTTACAGAAATTACCAGACGTCCCGATTTGGACTTTATGGTATTTCCTTCTGCTACTTTAGTAGAGGACTACTTTAATGCTGATGCAAAAGATTACATATTTGGCTATAAGGTTTACAAAGATGATATTAAGGCTTTCGCACGAAGAGAGCTCCCATTTATCGTATGGTCAAATATATATCGTACCGCATCTATACGCAGAAATTCACTAGAATGGGATACCAATCTGTTATCTCTACAAGACGCAGATTTCAACCTTCTTGCAATATTGAAAGGTCTGAAATATGACTATTGCAAGACCAAAGCCGATTATGGTTACAGGATATTCTATTGCAATGATTCTGTATCAAAGCGAATTTGTTCATCAGAACATTTTAGCAGTCATATATATGCATCAGAAAAGTTCTTTAAGTATCTAAGACTACATTTTGGGCACAAATATGATACAGCTGTATTCCAGGGCGTTTTAAATCTTTATAACAACATTTTCACTGATGGGGTAGATATAAACTATGCTAAACAAATGGTTGAATGTGTAAAAAGATACCATAAATTATATGGAACTCTGTTACAGATACAGATTGCAATAACAGAAGTACTCGGGCTTTTTTTATCTCAAAAACGAGCACGACAAATACCTATGGTACCATATCTTCTTACTTTTATTATAAGAAAGAAAATGACTAGAATGAAAATAAAACCAATTATGTAACATTAACATGAAACGCTTATCAATAATCATAGTAACCTACAACTCCGAACACGACATTTACGATTGTGTTAGTTCGATAATGAAATATTCAGACATTCCTTTGTCTGAGCTCGAACTTATCATTGTTGACAATAATAGTCGCGATACCGATACCATGTTTGAGAAACTGAAAGAACTATATGGCAATGACATTGTATTGATAAAAAATACCCATAATGGTGGTTATGGTCAAGGCAATAACGTTGGTATCAAGAAGGCTACAGCTCCCGTGATTCTCATCATGAATCCTGATGTGCGTCTCATAGAGCCAATATTCAAGACAACAGTTGAAGCCTTTGAGCAAGACTCCAAACTGGCTATGTATGGCATGAAGCAGATGCTAACCCCTACCATACCAAGCACCAACTCTTTTACATGCACTTACGCTATAAACGGATATATACAGACAATAATGTCGTCTGTATGCAACCGCTATGACCTCTATATCGCAAAATACATGCATTTTTCTGGTTCTTGTTTCTATATTCGTAAGCAAATGTTTGAGCATGCAGGACTTTTCGATGAGTCGGTTTTTATGTATGGCGAAGAAGAAGACATACATTACCGTATGTGGAAACTTGGCTATACAAAGATGGTATACAACCACAATCTCCATTATATTCACATGGTGAAAGATCGTAAGCCAGACCTTAAATACGAATTAAAGCTAATTGATGTGGCTGTATTTCAGAATGAGAAGAAAGGAATCACTGCTATTGGTATTTTGAAAAACAGAATGCGAAATACCAATCTTCTAATAGCTCGTTGCAAACTAAATGCATTTTTAGGTAAAGGCGATAATGGTTTGCAAGAAATGCTTATAGATTTAAAGGCAGCAATTAAGCATAGAATGAATACAATACTTAATAAATAACACTTTATGAAAAAGGCTTTATTGATATACTTCAAAGATTTCAATGTCGCAAATGATGGGGGAAGCCTTGTAAATAAGCGTAATGCAGAAATGGCAATGCAAATTCTTGGTAAAGAGAATGTTGATTGTTATTTCATCAATGATAATAAAAAACGTAGTGTATTTTCGTTAATATCTTCTGCATTTCTTTTTCCATTTGGCTATTTTAATGGTTTGACTCCTAGTAAGGTTAAAGCGATAATAAAAATGTCGGCCAATTACGACTATATTTTAATAAATACAAGTCTTTTTGGTATAATAGCCAAGAAGTTAAAAGAGAGTGGATATAAAGGAAAAGTTATAAGTTTCTTCCACAATATAGAGAGAGAGTATTATGAAGCAAGAGTGAGCAAGAAGTTACCTTTTAGAAATATCGTTATTGATTGTGCTGCTAAGAATGACGAATACAGTATAATGTATGCAAATGTCTCCATCGGTTTATGTGAAAGGGATTGCAATATCCTGCGTAAGGAATATGGTAAAAAGTTTGATACAATAGTTCCTGTAACTTTTGATGATAAGTGTGACGGAAGAGTTTGTGACAAGCAAATTCTTACAAACCAAAAGCCTAAGTGTTATTTCATAGGAAGTAACTTTCCAGCCAACTCTGAAGGACTTTTATGGTTTGTGAAGAATGTATTGCCATATGTAAATGTCAATTTTAAGGTAGTAGGTAAAGATATGGATTTGTTAAAGAATTCTGAACCTTGTCTTAAGGATGTACCTGTTTTCTCCAACGTACCAGACCTATCTAAATATTTCGAAGAAGCTGACTTCATGATATTCCCAATATTTTCTGGTAGCGGTATGAAGGTAAAAACATGCGAAGCTTTGATGTATGGTAAAAATATCTTAGGTTCTACCGAAACATTTGAAGGTTATGATCTTGATACCTCGTCTTGTGGACGACTCTGTAACACAGCAAAAGAATATATAGATGCTATAAAGTATTTCGCAGAGAATCCAGTTCCAAGATACAACGTATACTCACGTTTTGTCTTTGAAACAAAATATTCAAATGCCTTTGCCTTAAAGGTTTTTGAGGAGTTGTTCCAATAAAAACGTCAATAGCGGTAGTTAGCATATAACATCTATTCTAGGCGTTTTTTCTCTCCGCACAATATTGGTGTGAATAAAGCTATGGGGCAATACGTTGCTTTTTGAGAGTTTATGCTTTTGTTGGTTAGTTGCCGGAACTCCGAATATAAAAAACTCGTTGTACGTCCTTCTATGGATGAATAACGAGTTTTAATTGTTGCAAATACAATATATAATGAGTCTTAGCGTTAAGTAGTTAGTTTGTAATATATATGAAACAGTTATTAACACTTAAGATTAATGTCGTTGTCATGGCAACATACGTTGTCATGTTCATGATACCAGAACTACTTGTACTGGAAGATTTGCATTGGTGGGCACCATATATATCGGTGCCTTTTAATTTGGTTGTATATACTGCACTCTCATGGTTTTGCTGCACGCTCTTTGCACTAATGGGACGTAAGGCTAATGCTATTGCTCATGTAGTTTTGCATGCTGTGGTAGCACTTTATGTGCTGTCAGACATATTTCTCTTTGTTTTTTTTAGTCGACATTGGGATGTATATACCGTGCAATTCCTTTGTGAAACAAATGGTCGCGAGGCTAGCGAGTTTGTGAACAACTTTGTATTCAGTTTCCGTACTCTATCGATGGTGGTTTCTGCAGCTGGCTTCTTTATCTTGGAATGGTGGATTAGCCGCAAGGTAAAACTGATTAATGCGTGGCCCAAACGCGCTCTGTTTAGGATTGCATGGTCGGTATGCTTGGCTGTGGTGGCTGTACATGTTGCATATTTCTCACCCGATGTAGAACGTAACTATAAGTTTGTACACAAATTTCCTTCGCCTATCAAGTTCAATGACATATGGCAGACTATGCAGTCGATACTGATGTATAAGCAGCAGGAGCAAGACTATAAACGCTGTGCTACCTCGTTGGCCAATTACAAAGAACAGCCGGTATGCAGAGATTCTACTGCTGATTTCGTGCTAATTATCGGTGAATCATTCAATCGTCACATGAGCAACCTCTATGATGGTAGATGGAATACCAATCCTCTGCTTATAGAAAGGAAGAAACAAGGACGATTGTTCTTGTTTGATGATGTAACGGCTACAAGTAATGGAACATCGGTGGTGTTTCGCTATCTTTTATCAATGAATAGTCGTCGCGACAAGAATGCATGGTATGAGAGTCCAATGTTGCCATTGATAATGAGGCGTTGTGGATGGAATGTAACCTTTTATGGCAACCAATTTGTGGTGAGCGATCAGCTTGATGAGAATGATGCTGCTATGGGATTTCTAAATGTTCCATTGGTAGCTAAAGCTCTCTTTGACAATCGCAATAATCGCACATTTAGTTATGACCTCGGCTTGGTGGCCGATTATTCCACACATCGTAATCAATTAGAAACAAAGCATCGTAACTTCGTGATATTCCATCTGTATGGACAGTATATGCCCGCAAAGGAACGTTATCCGAAGGAATTTGCTAAATTTACTCCTGATAATATCAATCGCCCTGAACTCAGCAAGGTTCAGTGTAACGATGTTGCACATTATCTAAATGCAACACTCTACAACGACCTTGTGGTAGATAGCATCATCAGGATGTTTGATAATCGTAACGCTGTAGTACTATATCTATCCGACCATGGTGAGGAGGTACACAACTTCCGCAACCAATATGGTCGTACAGACATCAACATGGCTTGTCGCGAATCGTATGTTCCGCAGTTTGATATTCCTTTTATGGTGTATCTTACTCCGAGTTATGCCAAAGAGCATCCGGAATTGGCAACTCGCCTTGAGGCAGCTCGACATCGAAGATTCTCAAACGATGACACTCCGCAAGTTATATGCGATATACTTGGAGTGCAGTCTGCCTTTGTACGTCTGCAGCATAGCTTCATCAACGATAGCTATATAGCTCCTCGCCATAGATTAATCACAAAGGATAAATACTATGACTAAAAGAAATAAGTCATAATAGTAATAAAAAAGTATTTTATGCACAAAGAATTAGTTTCTATTATTATGCCAATGCACAACTCCGCCAAATATGTTGGCGAAGCGATAACATCTGTCATCAATCAAACCTATGATAATTGGGAACTGCTTGTTATTGACGATGCATCAAAAGATAATTCTTGTGATATTGTGCGTGAATACATAAAACGAGATAATAGAATACGTCTTCTATTCAATGACAACCATACCGGGCGCCCTTCTTCTCCGCGTAATATGGGTGTGAACAATGCTAAAGGTAGATACATTGCATTCCTCGATAGTGATGACATGTGGCTTCCAAAAAAAATGGAACAACAGATACCTCTATTTGATGATGATAATGTTGCTATAGTATATAGTAACTACGAGAAGATGGATGAAGACGGACAACGTGCCAACAGAATAGTTAAAGCACCTGCTACGGCTACATACAATATGTTGTTGTCGGGCAATGTCATTGGCAATCTTACAGGTGTCTACGACCAGAAGAAGGTTGGCAAAATAGAGTTCCTTGATATCCATCACGAAGACTATGTGTTGTGGTTATCAATACTTAAGAAAGGTTTTATTGCCAAGAATACTAACACCACAACTGCAGCCTACAGAATAGTTTGCAATTCTATTTCTGCCAATAAACTTCAAGTGTTGCCATGGCAATGGAAAATATACCGTGATATTGAACATTTGAGTTTGCTGCGTTCTGTCTGTCATTTTGTAAATTATGCTATTAAGGCTTTTCTAAAGAGTAAGATTTAAATTGAATAGAGAGTCTTCGCTATAGTTATGGAAATGCGTATCCGCAATGCAAAATATACTAGCACTGAGGATACGCTTATACTATTTATCGTCTTTGTTTGCGTGTATGGGTTTTTCCTGAGTATGTTTTTATACTTATCACTCTTACATGATTGTCTTTGACAATCCAGATAGCATTGTATGTCGAATCTTTATGTGTATAAATATGAAGGTGTCTTTTTAAGTCTTCTATTTTTATGATATGATACGATACTATTTGGGGATTCTCTAAATCAAAATAGAGACGAGTACCTTTTCCTGAATCCCAACAATTCCTTCCGTTTGTTTGGAAAACGGAATAAATAGGTATTTGGTTGTCGCAGTCAAGAATACATACTTTATTAGGAATATTTTTGGATTGTGATACAGCAGACGATACTCTCTCGTTCGCAATACGTCCGTTTTTGTATATATAGTAACCTTTATGTATAAACACAAAAATTCCGAATAAGAATGTTAAGGCAATTAAAGCTAATTCTTTCTTGCCCCAATTGGCTTCTTTTGTTAGGATACCAATGGATAATGCAATTATCCATAGTGATGGATAAACGTGCATCTCACCAGGATGTTCCATTATTAAATGTGGTGAGGTTATTGCTATTATTGAGAGAACTAGTGGAATGAATATTCTGAGGTTCTCTTTCTTTACTGTCTTTTTTATTATTATAAATATGAATATAACTGAAATTAATGCAGTTGTAAAAACGATGATATAATTGTGTTCTATAAATAAAGCAATAGTGTCTATTACGGAGATGGCAGATCCGACAATCATACATAAACCTGCAATGCAATTAAGCCCCAATTGTGGTGTATAACGGCTATAACCATTCTCTATACTATCAGATGGAACATTGAGGTAGATTCTTATACATGCATAAATCAATATGATGACAATTGATATGCAATATGGTTTTATAAGTGAAGTATAATCTTTCTTGTTTATATAATCTTTATTATTATGACATTTTTCTATTACCAAACTTAATAATGGTGTGACAGCAAACCACGCTATACCACTTTCTTTTGAAAATAATGACAGTGTGATAAAAACATAAGTCCAAAACTTATGATGTTTATATAATAATAAAGAGCTAATACCAAACGCTAAACAAAGGGCTTGGTTTATAGAATCTATTGAGTATGTTGTTGCTACTAAAGCTGGTGATAGCATAAATATAGCAATGGCTATGGATTTTGTATATCCTTTGACATTGCTATAGTTCAAAATTTTTATTAAGCCAAATGATGAATAGGCAAAACAAATAAGGACTAATAAGTGATTTAGAAAAGGAAATGCATCTACATATTTTCCCATCATAATACCCCATAAAGCATCTATAGGACGCCAAAAACTTCCATTGGGAAGAAATGATTCTACATCCATCATTTTGTGAGGAGAAGACAAATAATAAAAGTCATCATAAACAGGGAGTATAAAGAATGCTCCAATTGATAGTATTGCCGAAATTGCAATTATTGTTTTGTTTCTCATTGCTTTATTCGTTTTTTATTTAGTATAAGTTGGGTTGTAGTAGAGTTCTATTTTGCTATGTAGATACTAATCAAAAACATAATTAGTTTTCTAATATTCCGCAAGATTTGAGCATAGCATCAACATTGCTAAGGTCTACTGCTTCTGTAATTTGCGCTCCGTTCTTTATAGAAGCAATATGCTCCATTGCCTCTTTTATTGCTTCTAATGTTTCTTTCTTTGACATTGTCTTTTCTTATTTGTTATGCTTTGCTGCAAAAGTACAACTTTGTTTTGAATCGGCAATGTTAACTGGAAAAAAGGTTATCTGTCTCTGCAATAAATCTGTATTGTCTCGTTATATATTATATAAGGTGTAATTCTACGAAATGAAGTCATGGAAAAGAACATTAAAGTTTTAGACCTATTAGGTCCGGATATTCGTTACCGTAGCAATGCAGGAGCGATTGAGAAAATCATCAAAGAATCAGATAATGCAAAGTGCGTTATTGATATGGAGGGTGTGGAGTTTATTTCTCGCTCTTTTGCTGATGAATTGCTTGAAATTTGCAAAAAGTCTTTTTCTGTAATCGTAAATACACATGGGGTTGCTGACACCATAATAAAAATAGTCAGTAAGAGTAGAAGTAAAAGTAGAGTGAAACATAAGGGAGCGGTAAAGGTCATCAAGCTACATGATATGGCAAGTCTTGATTTGTATTTCTCTACTTTCTGATTTAGGATAAAAATGTAGTCCTTTTGCCTTGCAGAAGGAGTCCTTTTGATTAAGCAGAAAAAGTATATTGAATATACCTCGCAAAGTATATTCAATATACTTGCCTATATAATATATATTACTTCGCCAACGAATACGTATTACTTCGCCTTTGAATACGTATTCAATTTATTTTGACTTCCCCGTTATTAGTTCGTTGAGCAAGAAATCGTAGACATAACGTGGACTCTGATAATATAACGCTGTTTTGTCGTCAATCAACCGTAAATAGGTCTCTGAGTTGATGACGATGTCAAGTGCTTCGGTCATTGTCGAAGCCTTGCCGCTTTCAAAGAGCAGTATGGCAAGCTTTGTTACCATATCGTCTTTCATTATTTCTTTATCATTTTTCATTATTTTATTCTCTTTAATATTGAAAGGGCTTTTTCTGTTCCGAAAAAGTACTGTATTGTCAAGCCCTTCATGTATTTTAATTTGCAGACGAGTGTCGGAAGATCTATCAATTGATTTTCGTATTTCCACAATTGTACACCTACGCGGTCGTTGGCAATCGGACCTATTACGATGTCGTAGTCGTGTATCGACAGAGGGGTGGGGGTGTTACGGTTGGCAAGAATAAATTCAGCCCATTGTTTGCTGTAATCGTCAAAATGGAGCGTGTGCATTTCCTTGATTTCTGCTTCATCTACTTCAAACTCCATTACGATTGGTGTACCTTCTTGTTGTTGCTCTGTCTTTATTTTAGCCATTTTAAGAGCCTGTTCGAAGTCGGGTGACAGATAGAACCCTTGTCCGAAATCTTTGTTTGGTTTTGATTTGTGCAAATCAATTTCATCAAACATTATATTGGTGCCGTGATACAGTCTCATGCAATGCCTCCTCCCAATTTATGGCAGTATTGTGTTAGGTCGTCTACTGCTGATACGAACGATTGTGTATGTAGATAGTCGTAATGCTGCTCTACAAAGTTTATGCCTTTGTAACGCAGCAGATAGTTGAAGGCTTGTTTTAGTGTAAGACCATGCCGTTTGCCAAATTCTGTGAGGAATATCACAGTCCATTCTATTTTGTCTTTTATGTTGTATTCCATAAGCTTTGCGTTTTATGCAAATTTACTACTTTGTTTTGTATTGGCAATAATAAATGATGAAAAGTTTTTCGTGTAATTGTGTATACAAAGTTTATGTCTTGTCTTTTTACAATATTTTTGTAAAACGTCGTTATTATATATAATCAAGATTAATACTTAATGAATATATCGAAGATACTAAATATGGAAGATACATACGTATACGACGGAATGAACGAGGTTGAGAGAAATGTAAAGCGCATTTTTGACTTTATTGTAGCCTTTGTAGCACTGATAGTTTTCTCGCCACTTTTCATTATTTGTTATTTTGCCGTGAAGCACGAGGATGGCGGACCTGCCATATTCAAGCAGGAGCGCATTGGTCGTTTCGGCAGACCGTTTTATATATATAAGTTTCGTAGTATGCGTGTAGATGCCGAAAAGAATGGTCCGGCACTCTATCAGCATGAGCGCGATACTCGTATGACAAAAGTGGGTCGTTTCTTGCGTGTGCACCATCTTGACGAGTTGCCACAGTTGTGGAATGTTGTGCGAGGTGATATGTCGTTTATTGGTCCGCGACCGGAGCGTAATTTCTATATCGATCAGATTATGAAACTCGACCCTCGCTATGCTTATCTTTATCAGATACGTCCGGGCGTGACATCATACGCCACGCTGTATAATGGATATACGGACACGATGGAAAAAATGCTAAAGCGTCTGGAGCTTGACTTGTATTACCTGAAGCACCGCTCCTGGTGGTTTGACATCACGATACTGTTCAAGACGTTTGTCAACCTGGCTATAGGAAAGAAGTTTTAGGGCTGCGATGAGGGTCTTAGTCACGAATTACCATGAATTATTCACGAATTACCATTATTAATGTTAAGTGTTAAATGGTGAATGTTAAATTCGTGGGTAAATTCACGGGTAATTCACGATAATTCGTGACAACGTTTTTTAATGTTAAGTGTTAAATGTTGAATGTTAAATTCGTGGGTAAACTCAACATTCAACATTCAAAACTCAACATTCACAGATGCTGTATGTCAGATTCTTGCAATCCCGTGGCTTGCATGATTTGTTCTTTGCTCATTCCCATTGCCTTCAATTGTCTGGCTATTTCTAATGAACGCTCAGCTCTGCCTTCAACTAAACCCGCAGCCCTGCCTTCAACTAAACCCGCAGCTCTGCCTTCGGCATGTCCTTCAGTGTAGCCGTCGTCGTGACTTGTATCGAAGAGGCTGCGCATATGTCTTACTGATTCCATATAGCGTTCGTATGCCCGGCGTTCATTGTCGGGTAGAGAGTCTACTCTTAGCTGTTTGCGTGCTTCGGCAAGTCCGGCAGCTTTGGTGTTGTCGTCAATCTTGCCAGTCTTCAGAAACTCTATCCACTCATCGAGTGGCGTTGTGGCTATCTTGTCAAAGTCATTTACGCGTAGGATGTAATATTCTGGGAACAGTTCTCCGGCATCTTTACGCTTTTCAAGTTTTGCTTCACTGATGCCAAGGAATTTCTCGCTTTGCTTTGCAGAAAGTTTTAATAGGTCGTGGGGAGCGTGCAGTCCTTTGAATTCTGTCTTGCCATGATATACGTAGTCTTTGCCTTGACCTAATTCGAAATATACGATGTTGATGGAGTATATCTTGCGCACCTTGTCGTAGCTGTCGCCTTTGTCGATGTATTCGGTTATGGCTTTTGACACTCCGTAGAGCATGCGGTGGAAGTAGGTTATCTCATGGCTGTTTTGTATTTCAATGATTATCAGCTCGCCGTCTTCATCTTCTGCCAATATATCGACACGGTTGTACTTGTCAAGCAGGTCTTCTTGGTTGCCTTCGCTCTCAAGAAAGTGCTTGATTACTATCTTCTTGCCAATCAGCGACAAGAGCAGACCTTCCAATACTGCATGGTTGGTCTTGTTGCGAAGCAGGCGTTTCATAGCCCAGTCAAATCTGACGTACTTGTCGTAATATAATGCCATGGGTTTTCCTCCTTAATGTTTGTTATTCTGCTGTAAAGATACACAAAATATTGTGTAGCGCAAAACAATATTTTGTTATTGTCACGAATTACCACGAATTATTCACGAATTATTGTAGGAGGTTATGGCGACCCCACCATGAGCTGAGCAAGCAAACTGTGCTTTAATGATCACAATTCACGGACAATTCACGATAATTCGTGACAATGCACAACAATAAATTCAAAATTCCATAATTCTTCATGGCAGGCGTTAGCCGCCAACAACTCAACATTCAATATTCAAAACTCAACATTCACGAATGTTATTCGTGTTCTTAGAATTTCTTGAATTTCAGACGTAGCTTTTCTGTTGACAGTATCATGCGGTTGCCGTTGAGTGCTTCCTTCTTGAAGTGCTCGGGCAGGGCGTTGATGCCCAGTTGGCGCAGGTTGTTGTCGATGGCTTCAACGGGAATGTCGCCGCCCTGCTCGTGGTTGGGATTGTCCTCATGACCGTGGTCGAGGTATATCTTGGTGACGTGGAGGCTGTCGTGGGTCTGGTTGAAGCGCAGATAGTAGGCGCCAATGCTGCCATTGGAACTGTCTTTTATGTACATCAGGTCTTTCTGTACTCCCCAGAACACGTAGCCCGAGGAGTAGTCGGTGGTGCCGCCAGTGGCGAGAGTGTCAATACGCTCCAGATGCCAGAAGCCGTCGAGAGGTCCGTTGTCGCTTGTCTCGACATTGCATGATGCGAGCAGAAAGGGTGTGGCGAGCGCAGCCAGCAGGCTTTTGATAGTCGGTTGTTTCATATTTATTTTATCAATCCCGTTTTACTTATTGTTATCTGTCCACCGGCATTGTGACCGAACATCTGTCGGCTACCGAAGTCCATGGCGTAGGCAGCAGTGAGTTTCCAGCCCTTGTTGAAGCGATAGGATGTTTCGGCGAGGAAACTGAAGTTTTGGTGCTTGCTGTTGAAGGGTATGTCGTAGGTACCCCAACCTTCCTGATAGGTAGCCAAGGCACGATAGGCGAGGCGAGTGGTTGGAGTGCCGTCAATGCCGAGATGCCACGCCACGAAGCGGTTGTTGTAGATATATAATTGTCCGTTGGTGTTGTATATGGGCGATCGGTAGAGCGGATTACCTATAACCTGACCCCAATGTTGCCAACCTGGATAGATGCCGTGGTTGTAATAGTTGTCGATGCCGGCTATCTGGTCGCTGATGTTCTGCGTGTGGTCGTGGTTGTAGGGGCCGCTTTGGTATTTGGTGTAGATGTATTCGGCTACGACGTGGCGCAACCATCGTCCGTACTTCAGTTCCAGTTCGCCGCCCAGCATGATGTCCTTAAGGTCGTAGAGGAAGTAGCGGCGATGGATGCGCTTGTTCCAGTCGTTGCCTGAGCCGTAGCCGTTGTTATTGATAAGGAACATTTGGCTGTGATCTTCAAAGAAGTGGTCGGCATATAGGGAGAATCGCCATAGCTCGCGGTCGTAGTTGACGCGCATAAGCCAGCTGCCCACTATGTTGCCCTCGTTGTTGGCATACATTCCGTCGGTAGCGTCCTGACCGCCAGGAAAGAATGCGTGCCAGAAACTTTTCAGTCCGTGATTGGTAGGTATGGGTTGCATTGTGCCGTCGTTGGAGGGACGATATGGTGTGCCGCCAAACAGTGTAGCCATTTCCAGTCCGAGTTCTACGGATAGAGGGAAGGTGGAGTATTCGTTGCCAATCTTCAGATATCCGGCCTTGGAGTGATAGAGTACGTGGTCAGCATATTTAGATTGACGGTTTGTGAAGTCGTGCTGCCAAGCGTCGTCGGTCATCATGCCATAGGCTATATGGCCCTTCAGGTGCAGCCAACCGCCTCCGAAGGGCAACTGCCAGTATTCTGGCAGGGCGATACGTACTTGTGGAACGGGACGTGCATTGATGCCCAGCGTCTGCGAACCCGAACTGAGTGTCTGGTTTTTCAATTGCAAGGGCCACTCCTTGGCTCCTGCTGTAATCACACCGTGCAACCATCGTGCCTCGACATAAGCCTGCTGCAACACGACGTTGCTGGTATAGTGAAGTGGAACTGCCACATCGGCGCAATAGCCTATAGCCCATCGTCGTGCCGAGTCGGCAGACAACGGTCGCATAACGGCAGCACGAACATATCCGTTCGTTTTGTCGAGTGAACTAAGACCATAGCGGTTGGCGTTGAGCCACAGAGGTGTCTGTCCCTTAGACAGCGTGGCTTGTGTCTCAACAAGATAGTTTATGGATGAAGTGAGGTGGGGTTTGGAAGGCTCGCGGTCGGTCTCTTGCCAGGCATATTGCGCATGAGTGATAGCGGGAAATAATGCTATAAGAAGAGCAAAAAGGCGAAAGACGGTATGGCAGTGGGTCATCAATTGAATATCTTAAATTTGATATTTAGTTAATCCCTACCCCCTAAGCTAACAAAGCATACCACTCCCCTCCCTACGGGGGAGGGGCCGGGGGTAGGGCTTTGTG
>NZ_JADYTS010000030.1 GCF_021531355.1 Leyella stercorea
GGGGTAGGGCTTTGCGGGGATGGGGCTTTGCGGGGATGTACTTGTGCTGTCTTACACGTAAGTCTCCAGGAACTTCAGCGTTCCCTCAATCTTCAGAGTCTCGGTTGTAGCAGGTACGAGCATGCTCTCGCCGGCGCTCAGAGTGACAGTGTTGCCTTCGTTGTCGGTGATAGTAGCCTCACCCTTAAGGCCGATGAGTATAACAAAGCTGTCGAGCTCAGAGTAGTCGAGAGTCATCGGCTCATCGAGATCGTAGACAGCTGTGCAGAAGTAAGGACACTGAACGAGGCTCACACCCTGGTTCTTCTGCGGAGTATACTCGGTGCGATAGTTGTCCTCAACATTATAGTTGATGCACTCGGCAGCCTGCTTGGTGTGCAACTCACGATAGTTGCCGTCCTTGTCCTTGCGCTTGAAGTCGTAGATGCGGTATGTCACGTCGCTGGTCTGCTGAATCTCGGCGAGGAAACAGCCGGTACCGATAGCGTGAATACGTCCGGCAGGGAGGAAGAAGCAGTCGCCCTCCTTCACGTCATAGCGTGCAATGGCATCGCAAATGGTGTCGTTGGCAACCATCTCGGCATACTGTGTCGGTGTGATCTGCTGCTTCAGACCACACAGCAATGTAGCGTCCTTGTCAGAGTCGAGCAAATACCACATCTCGGTCTTGCCACGCTCCTTGCCCTGACGCTTGGCAATCTCGTCGGTAGGATGAACCTGAATAGAGAGGTCCTGACGTGCATCGATAAACTTAATGAGCAACGGGAACTCATTGCCGAAGCGCTCGTAGTTCTCCTTACCTACAAGTTTCTCCTTCTGTTCGGCAACAACCTCGTTGAGCTTCTTGCCAGCGAACTCGCCATTGGCTACTACAGTCTCATTGCCTGGCACGCCAGAAATCTCCCAGCTCTCGCCTACATTCTCCTGCTGCACATTAAGATGCTTGAAAGGGATAATCTTCTCGCCACCCCAAATCGTCGACTTGAGCAGCGCGTTAAACTTCATTGGTTCCATAATAGTTGTATTTAGTAAATGTTATAATTCAAAACTTAAAACGCCCAATTCAAAATTCAGAAATTCAAAATTCAGAAATTCAAAATCGCAGGCGTAAGCCGAGAACAATTCAAAACTCAAAACTCAAAATTCCTAATTCTAATTCTCCTTCCAGAATTGCGGTGTGAATATTACGAGCACACTGAATATCTCAAGACGTCCGATGAGCATCAGCACCGAGCATATCCATTTGGCTGCTATAGGCAGTTCGCTCCACGACATTGTCGGACCAATCTCCGTACCGAGCGTCGGACCAACGTTGCCCAGCGCACTTAGCGTGATGGTAATGGCGTTGGTGTTGTCTATACCCATCGCTATCATCGAGAACGAGCAGAACAGGCACAGAATGAGATAAGTCGAAAGGAAAGCGAGCAGCGTCACACGCTTCGACGAAGGAACGTTGGTGCCGTCGACACGCATGGGCAACACGGCGTTGGGATGCAGCATCTGTCGGAACTCGTTCTTAATGATCTTCAACAGCATGACGCAGCGTATGCACTTGAATCCACCGCTCGTAGAACCCGAACACGCTCCGAAGAACATACAAATTGCCAATACCACCCATGTAACGTGGGGCCATACGGCAGGGTCGTCGGAAAGCAAACCCGTTGTGGTGATGAACGACACCACCTGGAACAAGGCACTTCGAACTGCCGGTTCAAACTCATAACCGTTCTTCCACATCAACTCAAACGCTATAAAGCCAGCGAAAGCAAGCACCACAAACAGATAGAATCGGCACTCAGCACTCTTCAGAAGCGTGCTGGGCTTGCGTTGCGACACGGAAATATAGAGCATCGTGAAGTTGATGCCCGATACAAAACAGAAGAAGATGACAATGTATTGCACTACAGGAGTGAGATAACTGTAGTCGTTATGGGTGGCAAATCCACCCGTAGCAGCCGTGGTGAAGCTGTAGTTGACACTGCTGAACAAGTCCATACCGGCACACCACATAGCCAACATGCACAACACGGTGATACAGATGTATACCACCCATATCCACTTGGCGTTGGTACTGAGGCGTGGGTGGAGCTTGGTCTTGATAGGTCCGGTGGCCTCAGCGGCAAACACCTTCACACTTCCGCCCACAAGCGAAGGCAGAAGGGCTATTGTGAAGAATACAATACCAAGTCCGCCAAGCCACTGCGTGAACGAACGCCAAAACAAAATGCCGTGCGGCAAGACATCGACATCGTCTATTATCGTGGCACCGGTAGTGGTGAATCCCGACATCGTCTCGAAGAAGGCATCGGTGAACGAGTGCAGATAGCCGCCTAAGAGAAACGGCAGCGTTCCGAACAGCGAGAATACAGTCCACGTGAGCGTCACCACAAGATAGGCATCGCGTCGAGAGAGGGTGTTGTCGCAGTTGCGGGCTATCAAGCGCAGCACCAGTCCGGTACCAGCCGATATTGCTACAGACAATGCAAAAGCCATAAGGTCGTCTTCGTGATAATACACCGAAACGCCAAGACACAACAACAGCATCATAGCCTCGATGAAGAGCAACGACCCTATAATCTTATATATAAGCTTTAGATTTATCATAGGAAGAACTTTTCAATCTTCTTCATGTTGACGCTATGGCAGAACACCATAACTGAATCGCCCGGATGAATCAATGTGTTACCCGACACGAGCAGTCCCTGACCGTCGCGCACCAGTCCGCCTATGGTCATTCCCTTGGGCAGTCCGAGGTCCTTAACGGGCTTTTGTGTAACCTTCGAACCTTCCGACGGGATGAACTCTGCGACGTCGGCATTGGCAGTCATGAGGAAACGCACGTTGTGAACGTTGGCATCGAGCATCATCTGATAGATATGGCTGGCTGCTATCGACTTCTTGTTGATGATGGTACCGATGTCCAGACTCTCTGCCATGCTTACGTAGTCGATGTTCTCTACCATTGCCACCGTCTTGCGCACACCCATTCGCTTGGCTGTAAGACAAGCGAGGATATTGGTCTCGGCATTGCCGGTCAGCGCCACAAAAGCCTGAGTGTTCTTTATGCCCTCTTCAATTAGAAGCGAGAGGTCACGTCCGTCGCCGTTGATGACAAGTGCCTTGTCGTTTTCAAGTATAGAGTTAAGACGCTCGCAGCGCTGCTCGTCAGCCTCGATAATCTTCACGTCCATATAGCTCGGCATGGTCTTCACGGTGCGTACAGCCGTAGCTCCACCGCCCATTATCATCACGTTCTTCACGTCGACATAATACTCCTTGCCTACTATCTTGCGTATGTAGGGTATAAACTGGCGGGTGGTCATGAAGTAAGCCATGTCGTACATCTGCAGACAGTCGTTACCACCAGGAATGATGGTCTCACCCTGACGCTTGATGGCTACTATGTGATACGGGTCTTCCGGTCCGCAAATGTCGCGCATGGGGCGGTCGAGAATGGTGCACGACTCGCGCAGCTTGACGCCAAGCATGACGAGTGCTCCACCGTGAACGTCCCAACGCTGGCGCACCCACGACATCTTGAGTCCGTTGTTGATGTCAATGGCTGCAAGCATCTCAGGATAGATGATTGAACTTACGCCCAATCCGGCAAAGAACTCCTTCAGCTCGGGTTCGATATATTCTGAGTTGTCAATCTTTGCCACTGTCTTTTTTGTGCCAAGAGCCTTGGCAAGCACGCACGACGCCATGTTCTGGCTTTCGTCGGGCGTTACGGCGATAAACAAATCGGCATTTTCGGCTCCTGCCGTTGTCAGTGCCTTGACACTTGTAGACGATGCCTCCATTGTGAGGATGTCGACATCTGAGCCTATATGCGAGAGTCGCTCCTCATCGCTGTCCATGACAACAATGTCGTCGTGGTCGCGCGAGAGCAGACGCGCAAGATGCGTACCGATGGCGTATGCGCCGGCTATAATTATCTTCATAATGAATTGTTGGGGTGATGATATATTTAGTTGTTGATGATTGCTCGCTTTATCGACTCAATGTCGGTGCCGGCGATATGTCGCAATTCGCTTACTGTGCCGTGTTCGATAAATCGGTCGGGCAGTCCAACACGGCGCACTGTCGTGGTCTTGCCATTGTCGCTCAACCATTCGAGCACAGCCGAACCGAATCCACCTGCAAGCTGTCCGTCCTCAACGGTAACGATACGGCTGAAGCGCTGCGAAACGCTTTCAAGCACTTCTGTATCAAGCGGTTTGCAGAAACGCATATCGTAGTGTGCCACACTGAGCGAATTGCCTTCTTCGCGCAACTGGCTTATGACGGTCTGTACATCGTTGCCCAACGGACCGTAGCTCAACACTGCCACGTCGCTGCCATCGCTCACCTGACGTGCCTTGCCTACCGGAATGGCTTCCAGCTCGCAATGCCAGTCGTCACGCTTCACTCCCTTGCCACGCGGATAACGTATCACCACCGTGCCCATACCAGGCAACTGTGCCGTGTACATCATCCGGCGCAGCTCACACTCGTCCATCGGCGAGCACAGCGTGAGGTTGGGCACCGGACGTAGGGCGGCTATGTCGAACACTCCGTGATGCGTAGGTCCGTCCTCGCCTACAAGTCCGGCACGGTCGAGACAGAACACCACCGGAAGGTTGAGTATGGCGGCATCGTGTATAATGTTGTCGTAAGCACGCTGTGCGAAGGCACTGTATATGTTGCAGAACGGCATCAATCCGTCCTTTGCCATACCCGCTGCAAACGTGGCGGCATGGCCCTCGGCTATGCCTACGTCAAACACACGGTCGGGCATAGCGTGCATCATTATGTCCATCGAACAACCCGTAGGCATGGCTGGCGTGACGCCAACGATGTTGGGATTGGTCTCAGCCAATTCCAGCAGTGTACGTCCGAACACCTCCTGATACTTCAATGGATATGGGTCGGCAGTGTCGGGAATGCGCTCACCGGTCTCGGGGTCGAACTTGCCGGGAGCATGCCATACGGTAGCCTCGCGCTCGGCGGGTTCATAGCCCTTGCCCTTTACGGTGTGAAGGTGGAGCAGTTTCGGTCCACGCATATTCTTCAGCTGTTCGAGTATGCGCACGGTCTCGCACACATCATTGCCGTCGAAAGGTCCGAAGTAGCGTATGTTCATACCCTCAAAGACATTCTGCTGATGCGAGAGCGCCGACTTCAGGGCGTTGTTAAGGCGTATGATGCCCTTGCGACGGTCGTCGTTGAGGTAGCCCATGGAGTGCAACCACTTCGACGCCTTGTCGCGCAAGCGGTTGTACGTAGCGTTGGTGTCGAGATTAAGAAGATACTTCTCCATACCACCAACAGCACGGTCGATGCTCATATCGTTGTCGTTGAGCACGATAAGCAGGTCGTTGGGCGACGACGACACGTTGTTGAGTCCCTCGAAAGCGAGTCCACCCGACATAGCACCATCGCCTATTACTGCCACCACATGGCGGTCGTCGTGACCCGTCTTACGGGCAGCGACAGCCATACCGAGCGCTGCCGAAATGGAATTGGATGCGTGTCCACACGTGAATGTGTCGTACTCGCTCTCCATCGGAGTCGGGAATGGGCGTATGCCGTGAAGTTTGCGGTTGGTGCAGAACGTGTCTTTACGACCGGTTAGTATCTTATGACCATAAGCCTGGTGGCCGACATCCCACACAATGCGGTCGTACGGTGTGCTGAACACATAGTGCAAAGCCACCGTCAGCTCGACAACGCCGAGCGACGAAGCAAGGTGTCCGGGATTGACCGACAACTCGTCGACAATGTCACGACGCAATTCGGCGCAAAGTTCGGGCAACTGGGCCACACTGAGACGTCGCAAATCGTCGGGACTGCTTATTTGGTCCAAAAGTTCAGATATGTTGTTCATGAAATAACTTTAGCTGTACAGTTATGCAAAGTTAATGTAAATGAGCGAAAGCGCAAAAGAAAAAACAGACAATCGTCAACCAATAACGTCATAACCAAGACTCATTTTCACTTCATATACCAATTGCCGCCATGCAACACCATTGGCACTACAATCTCCTCCTTGGTGCTGTCGCCAAAGCAGAGCATAAGAAAGGCGCGGCCCACATGGCGGGCAGTGTCGGTCTTGGCGCTCACGGCATGCACAGCCGCGAGTCCGCTGTGGTCGTCCTTTATCTGCCCCACATACTGCTTGGCGTTGACTATCAGCTGTTCGCGATAACTGCCGGGGATGCTGTCGGGACGATAGAATCCGTCGACATAAGCCTCATAATTGCCGGCTATAAGATAGTCGTAATACACCTTGGCAGCACGCACCGCCAGTTCGTTAGGATTCTGCACCTCGGTCTTGCCACATGAAGCGACAGCAAGAACCACCAGCGCCAGGACTACATATAAAATGTTTCGCATGTTCTTTATGATTTATGATAAAAAAAGAGGATATGACATTCCTGCCATACCCTCCTAATGATATCTGTCTATTATTTCTGACGTATGAATACGTTGATTGGACATCCGTGCATCGACCAGTTGTCGCGAATCTTGTTCTCCAAGAAACGGCGATACGGCTCCTTGATGTACTGTGGCAGGTTGGCGTAGAACACGAACGACGGAATCTGCGTGTTGGGCAACTGTGTGCAGTACTTGATCTTGATGTACTTGCCCTTGATTGATGGTGGCGGATAAGCCTCAATCAGAGGAAGCATCACCTCATTGAGCTTTGATGTACCCACATGTGCCTTACGGTTCAGGTATACCTGCTTGGCTGTTTCGAGCACCTTGTAGATGCGCTGCTTGGTCAGAGCCGAAGCGAAGATGATTGGGAAGTCGACAAACGGAGCCATGCGGTTGCGTATGGCGTTCTCGAATGTCTTGATGACAGCCTGGTCCTTGTTCTCCACAAGGTCCCACTTGTTCACCACAACCACAAGCGACTTGTTGTTGCGCTGAATGAGCTGGAAGATGTTCATATCCTGTGCCTCGATGCCGCGTGTAGCGTCGAGCATAAGTATGCACACGTCCGAATTCTCAATGGCACGTATCGAACGCATTACCGAATAGAACTCCAGATCTTCCGACACCTTGTTCTTACGACGTATACCGGCAGTATCGACAAGATAGAAGTCGAAACCGAACTTGTCGAAACGGGTGTATATCGAGTCACGTGTAGTACCGGCAATCTCGGTTACGATGTTGCGGTCCTCGCCGATGAAGGCGTTGATGATTGAGCTTTTGCCTGCGTTAGGACGACCTACAACAGCAAAACGAGGAATACCATCCTCTACCTCTTCCTTGGTATCGGGCTTCAGCTTCGACAGCACGAGGTCGAGCAAGTCGCCGGTGCCGCTACCTGTAGCCGATGAGATGCACTGTGGCTCGCCAAGTCCAAGAGCGTAGAATTCAGCAGCGTCGTAAATCTGGTCGTTGTTGTCGGTCTTGTTAGCCACGAGGATTACGGGGAGCTTGGTGCGGCGAAGGATTGTTGCCACGTCCTGGTCCCAGTCGGTCAGTCCGGTCTGTACGTCGACGAGGAAGAGCACGAGGTCGGCCTCCTCTGTGGCAACGATAACCTGCTTGCGAATGGCATCCTCAAAGATGTCGTCGCTCTTTACCACCCATCCACCGGTGTCTACAACAGAAAACTCGCGGCCGTTCCACTCGCACTTGCCATACTGGCGGTCGCGTGTAGTGCCGGCTGTGTCGCTAACGATAGCCTGACGTGTCTTGGTCAGGCGGTTGAACAGTGTCGACTTACCCACATTTGGGCGTCCCACTATTGCTACTAAATTTGCCATAATTTTTAGTCAATTCTTTCCTCCGCATCTCACGGAGGCTTGTAGGATGTGGTCTCTGCATCCTTGTTAATGATTTTCCGAAGCTGACCCACTCCGGCCCTCGCCATTCTGACGAGAGTATCCCCTCTTTGCTATTCAGGGGGAAGCGGCGTAGCCGCAATGTTGAGTTTTGAATTTTGAATTTTGAGTTTTGAATTGTCGGCTATGCCGATTTTGAGTTGTTCAATTTTGAATTATGAATTCGTAACTCATAAATCTCAATTCAAAATTCATAAATTCAAAATGCGCGAAGCGCACAATTCAAAATTCAAAATTCAAAATTCAAAACTCTTATTCCGGGTTATATCCGAAGTTGTCGAGTTCGCGCTTTGAGCTGCGCCAGTCCTTGTCCACCTTTACAAAGGTGTGCAGATAGACGCTCTTGCCGAAGAACTTCTCGAGCGACTTGCGTGCCTCGGTCGACATCTTCTTCAGCGCCACGCCTTGATGTCCGATGATGATGCCCTTCTGCGAGTCGCGCTCCACGTATATCACGGCGTGTATGTCGATGTTGCGCTCGGTCTCCTTAAACGACTCCACCTTAACCTCTACCGAGTAAGGAATCTCCTTGTCGTAGTAGAGCAGAATCTTCTCGCGGATTATCTCCGACACGAAGAAACGGGCTGGTTTGTCGGTCAGCTGGTCCTTGTCGAAGAAAGGAGGTGAGTCGGGCAGAAGCTCCTTGATGCGGCGCATGAGCATGTCGACGCCAAACTTGTTCTTGGCAGATATGGGAAGAATCTCGGCATTGGGCAGCAGCGTGTGCCACTTCTCAACGGTGTCGCCGAGTGTCTTCTGGTCGCTCTGGTCAATCTTGTTGATGAGCAGAAGCACCGGAATAGTCATCTTCTTCACCTTATCAAGAAAGTCCATGTTCTTCTCTGGATTCTCCACAACGTCAGTCACATAGAGCAACACATCGGCATCCTGCAATGCCGACTCCGAGAAGGCGAGCATCGACTCCTGCAACTTGTAGTTGGGCTTCAGCACACCGGGAGTATCAGAGAAAACTATCTGGGCATCGTCCTCGTTGACAATGCCCATAATGCGGTGACGCGTGGTCTGCGCCTTGAATGTGGCAATACTGATGCGTTCGCCAACAAGCTGATTCATCAGCGTCGACTTGCCCACATTAGGATTGCCCACTATATTTACAAATCCTGCTTTGTGCATATTCTTTTCTATAGGGGATAATTTTTTACTATAAATACAAAGTTAGTGTTTTTTCGGGAATATCCGCAGACGCGTATTTGCAATTATATGATTTTTAACAGAATAGACACAAAAAAAGCACATTCGACGATAGTTCTTAAAACTGTCGGATGTGCTTTTATATATGAGATAATATGTTTCTTGATTACTTAGCACCGGCTACTTCCGAGCCGTCGTAAGCCCACTTGCAGAACGAGGCTCCGTGAACGAAACCTGCACCGAAAGCAGTGAAGATGACGTTGTCGCCCTTCTTCATGTTCTTCTCGTTATCCCACAATGCCAATGGTATTGTGGCAGCGCTGGTGTTGCCATAGCGCTCGATGTTGACTACCACCTTATCCATAGGCAGACCGATACGCTTGGTAACGGCCTCGATGATGCGAAGGTTTGCCTCGTGCGGTACAACCCACTTCACGTCGTCGGCAGTGAGTTCGTTGCGCTTCATCACTTCAGCCACGTCGTTGCTCATGTCGGTAACAGCATAGCGGAACACTGTGCGACCCTCCTGATAGAGATAGTGCAAACGGTGTGCAACGGTGAAGTGTGACGGCGGGCAAACAGAGCCACCAGCCTTCATGTGAAGGAATGGGAGTCCCTTGCCATCGGTACGCAGATACGAGTTCTGCACGCCAACACCTTCCTCCTCAGTAGCCTCAACGAGCACTGCTCCGGCACCGTCGCCGAAGAGTACGCAAGTAGCGCGGTCCTGATAGTCGACGAGCGACGACATCTTGTCGGCACCGATAACGATTATCTTCTTGTAGCGTCCGCTTTCAATCATTGTAGCGGCTACGTCGAGCGAATAAAGGAATCCGCAGCATGCAGCCTCAAAGTCGAAGGCGAAAGCATTCTTCAGTCCAAGTTTGCCAAGGACGATAGACGCTGTCGAGGGGAACTTGTAGTCGGGAGTTGTTGTGGTTACAATCAGCGCATCAATTGTGTCGGGATCGACACCGGTCTTCTTCAGGAGCTGCTTGGCTGCCTTACGCGCCATGTAGCTTGTACCAAGACCTTCCTCAGTGAGGATGTGGCGTTCCTTGATGCCGACACGTGTCATAATCCACTCGTCACTGGTGTCTACCATGCGCGACAGCTCCTCGTTGTTGAGGACATAGTCGGGCACGTATCCGCCAATGCCGGTGATTACTGCGTGTATCTTTCCCATTTTACGGTGAGAAATTATTCAGCTACTTCCTTAACGATAGCAACCTTGCCACGATAGTATCCGCAAGTAGGGCATACTGTGTGGTATACGTAGTAAGCGCCACAGTTAGGGCATACTGCCAATGTAGGAGCTACTGCCTTATCATGAGTTCTTCTCTTAAGTGTACGAGTCTTCGACTGTCTTCTTTTAGGATGTGCCATTTTTCTTTAATCTTTAATTATTGTTTTTAATTTTTCTAATCCATTCCATCGCGGATCTACCGCCTGCTCTCCATCCTCGCCACTACTTCGGGTAGCTGAGTGTTCTTCGAGAACCTTAATCATCGCCGCGTTACATTTTCCAGGTGTATGCACGTGCTTAGCGGGTATGTTGAGTGCTATAAATTCGTAGATAAACCACGCCACATCGAGTATGCCTTCACGCTCGTCGACAGTGATGAGGTCATCATCCTCGGAATATTCTTCTCCAAACTTCACCACGAGGCGGTCGTCCGTCTCAATAGGCTGTTCCATATCGTCCAGACACAGGTCGCACGGAATAACGACAGTGCCTTCGGTGTGAAAATCAAGCTCAAAATAGTTCTCCGTGCGGCGTACATTTATACGCACACGAATATTGCCACGCTTGATTTCGTCTTCATCAAGTGACTCAAACCAAGCGTCGCCCAGACTATATTCAAGGGTACTCTGACCCTCTTTCAAGTCCTTCAAATCTATTCTAAGCAGTTCAGAACTACACATTTGGTGCGCAAAGTTACGAATATTTTCCGACATACGACAATTTTACAATAATGTTTTTGACTTTCTTAAAGGTTTTTTCAGTTCTACGCGGAATGTTGTGCCAATTCCTACCTCAGAATGCTTCACCCAGATGCGTCCTTTGTGATATTCCTCCACAATGCGCTTGGCGAGCGAGAGGCCGAGGCCCCAGCCTCGTTTCTTGGTGGTGAAGCCGGGACGGAACACGTTGCGCAAGTCCTTCTTGCGTATTCCCTTGCCAGTGTCGCTCACCTCAACAACGGTCTTGTTTGCTTCTTGCGCCACGGTTATGGTTATAGTGCCCTCGCCTCCCATGGCGTCGACAGCATTCTTGCACAGATTCTCTATCACCCATTCAAATAGCGATGCGTTTATCCGCACCCTCACCTCGCCCTCGGGGAAGCGGCGTATCATCTGCACGCGCTTCGACGTGCGGCGGTCCATATAGTCCACCACGTGCTGCATCACCTCCTTAAGGTCGGTATCTACGGGTTCGGGCAGCGAGCCTATCTTCGAGAAGCGGTCGGCTATGAGTTGCAGTCGCTGCACGTCGTTCTCCATCTCGGGTATCAGTTCGTCGTCGGGATAAGTCTCGCGCAGAATCTCCACCCATGCCATCAGACTGGATATGGGCGTACCGAGTTGATGGGCGGTCTCCTTGGAGAGTCCCACCCACACCTTGTTCTGTTCGGCACGTTTCGACGTGAGCAATGCGAATATGGCTATTACGACAAACAGCATAACTACACCTAATTGTATATAGGGGTATGACGCCAGGCGGCGCAGCATGAGCGAATCGTCGTAACAGACGTCAATATAGTCGGTGCTTCGGTCGTCGTCGAGTGTTATGCGGATATTGCGGTTGGCGGCAAGCAATTGCTTGCCCAAATCATTAAGAAAAGCGGTGGAATCGGCTGAACTTTTGCAATGTTCAATTTCAATGTTGCGGTAAGCCTGTACCTGTCCGTGCGGGTCGAGCACAACTACGGGAATGGTGTTATTGCTGTTTATCACACGCAGCACAAGATTGATGTCGGTATTCTCGTCGGCATTGTTGAGTGTGCGCATAGCCTCAGCCCACACCTCCATCTTGCCACGCTCCTCACTGGCAAGGTCGCGTATGAGGAAGTGCGACACGACGAGCGAGACAACCGCTATCACTACGGCTGCCAGCACAAGAATTATCTTCACACGGCGTATCTGGTCTGTCCACTGCATATAAATGTATAACGCAGTTATCGGCAGATTATTATTTGGAATCAGAAATTAGGATTTGTCTTTCTTGTTTTCTATCGTTACGAGAGCTCATTCCAAATGTTATGAGTCTGCACACCAATCGTAATAAAAGCTCGCACCAATTGATGCGAGCCTTACCAAAGACTACTATCCATCACCTTATTGGCAGCTCCAGCAGAAACAGAATCGTTATTTACAGCGTCTGCTGGTGTGGTTTGGCGTGCGTTCATCATCACACCGATGATGACAATCAGCACCAATGCCAATGCTACGAGTAGAGCGTTCACCACGACTAACGACCTGCCCTTGTCTGCCATCAGAAGCCTTACCTGCGCAATGTCAGCAGGACGATGCACACGATCGGCTGCAGCGCACCTCCGCCCTACCCTCATCAGTTGCTTGCTACGTACAGCCTCAGCCATATACTCCAACACCTTGCCAAACGAATAGATGTCGGCACGAGGATCGCTCTGGGCACCTGGCTTGAGCTGTTCGGGTGCCATATAGCCGTATGTGCCAGCCGGAATCTTCAGCACGCAGAAGGTTTCGCTGTCGGAAAGTCCGAAGTCGATGAGCTTCACGTCACCGCCTCGGTGAGTCAGCATTATGTTGGAGGGCTTGATGTCGCGATGGACGGTCTGCTTGGCGTGCATATACTCCATAGCGTCGAGCAACTGGTCGGCTATCTTGCGTGCCTTCTCCTCAGTCATGTTGACGCCTTTTACAGCCGCTTCAAGCGTCTCGCCGTCCACATATTCCATGACTATGCACTCGCCCAATTCGCCCACAGGCTCCATACTTATAGTGCGGCATATGTTGGGATGGTCGAGTTGCAGCCCTATCTCGAATTCCTTAAGAAGTGCCTGATGATAAACCGGTGTGTAAAGAAAGTCCGTCTTCAGGCATTTCAGCATGTAGCGCTTGCCATATCGTACGGATGTGAAAAGACGGGTGAAGCCCGACCTCGACACATAGCACTCGCTGATATTAGTAAAGCCACTGTCGGCTCGCGCTACTACAAAATCCGATTCGTTGTTTATGTTTTCCACATATCCCGAAGTGGGTCGGTTTTCATTGTCACTCATAATCAGTCTAAATTATCTTTCTAACTATCGAAAGGCCGCCATTGCGTCCTGCCACAAAGGGAGGCGTACGCTCACCGTTGCGCTCAAGGTAAGGCAGATACAACGGCTGCTCCTTGATAAAACATCCTGTCACGAAGCGGTCGCCCGCCTCCACCTTACTGTTCTGTGCCGCCAGCACATGATAGAGACTGTCGCCGAGATATTCAAGGCGGAGCAGACGGTTGGGCGCCCATCCTATCTCTATCTGCTCACCTTGTTCAAGGTCGCTGCTCACGAGCTGACCGGCATCAAAGAACGACGAATTATAGTACGAGCTCTTCTTCAGCCAAAGCAGAAACGAGGCATAGTCCTTATGTCCTATGTATGCCGACAGAGAGTCGAGGGTCTGCATGCGCGGCTTATGGCTGTCGCTAACATAGCCGTACAGTCGCTTCAACGTCGAAGGCGACACGAATATCTCATGTCGAAGGCGCAGTATCACCGAGAACTCCTCAAAGTCGGTGGTCGTGGTAAGGTGCTTGCCGTAATGCTCCTCGACAAGTCGTTTCAGCTCTTCTATTTCTGGTGTATTCATAGTCACTTCATTTATATGTCATCAATTATATTCTCAAACTGGTCCCAGTATGACTTTGCCCGATAATACTCCTCTCTGCCTTTCGGCACATGCACGCGGCACGTCTTCAGAAAGTCGGTAGCAACATTGGCAAATGTGTTGTCATAGCATACTGGTGGCAACGCAGCACCGACGTAAAGGTCAGTGAGCGGACAACCGTCGAAGACATATTCGTTTATAATGTCCACTTTCTTGCCAAGACGCACCGTGGTAAGGTGGCTGCATTTCTGAAACAATCCGGAAGGCAGCTGCTTAAGGGTGGAGGGCAGCACCACTTCCTTCACCTTGCTGTTATAGAAGGCGCACATACCCAACTTGGTCAGTCCGTCGGCGAATACGAATTTCTCCACGCTGCTTTCGCGGAAGGCATAGTCGCCAACGCTCTCTATGGTGGAGGGCAATGTGTATTCGCCCTTCTTGCCCATCGGGAACCAGAGTATGCGCTTGCTGTCACTGCTCAGGAGTACGCCGTCCTTGCTCATGAAGTGGGTGTTGGCTGCCGACACGTCGATGTTCTCCAGCGATGTGCAACCTGCCGATGGACTTACGGCGCTTACCGAAGCTGGGATGGTGATGCTGCGCAGAGAGGTGCAGCCCTCGAAGGCTTCCTTTTCTATCTTGACGGCTCCCATCGGCAGCTTGATGGTATTCAGACCTGTGCAAGCGCGAAACAGACCTACGCCTATCACTCCGTCCTCTGTAAATCGTGATTCGCCATACTCGCCACCACCCGCAACGATGCTTGCTCCCGAGATGTCGAGGTCGGCAAGACGTCCGGCTGTAGGATGGTTTTCCTCATCGCGTCCTGCCATTATGCGCAGCGTGCGCAGATCGTCGCCATTGAGCGGGCCTACCACAGAAAGACTTGTAAGATTGAATATCTGGTCGCCGAGGAGGGTGGAAAGGATGCCTGCCTTACCAAGCACGACGGCTGATGAGGTGGTGAACTGGAGGGCTTCGCCTTCCGACTCGCCTATGCTGTTGGCGGCAAATGGCTTGATGGTATACGTTATGTTGGGCTGCAGACCGTCAATAAGCAGACTGTACATTCCCTTGTCGTCAGCCTCATCGCTCTGCATGATAGTCTTCTCGCCACCCTCGATGCCTTCGCCCGACACACGGCAACCGCAGGATGTGACGGGGTCGCCGCCATTGTCCGTGATGCTGTAGCCTACGATAAGACTGACAGGAGCGCTACTCAGCACTTCTGCCTTGCTCACCGTGGGGCGTACGTTGGGCTGCGTGGCGAAGCTGACCATCTCGCCTGAGAGCGAGGCTGAGCCATTGGTGCCATGAAGCATATAATAATAGGTGGTGCCGGCTGTGAGCGTAGAGAGACGCATACTGACATTGCCGTCGGCATCAGCCAATACTTCCTGTCTCTCAGACATGCTCTCGTCATTGCCATAACTGAACCACAGACTTGGCATGTCCACTCCCTTGTCCTTGACACACTTGCCCGACAGCGTGGCTTCCGTACGGCTAATGTCCGTAGCCGGAAATGTCTGGAGGCGAGGTTCAAAGTTGTACGGACTGTCGCTGCTGCAAGAGCAGACCGTCACGACAGCCATCAACAATAATATATAGAGAAGTCGATTAATCATTATCGGTACGTTTTTTTACTTGCGCTTTGTTATCATTCCCGTCTTTCCAAGGCATATTCCTACACCTATACATCCCTGCCATTGCTTGCCTGCAATGGTCAGTGCCGACGCACTGAAGCTGAATCGTCCTACCGAAGCTACAACGCCAAGCTCTGCCGCAAAGCCTTTATGGCTGAACTCCTCGTTGCGTAGCCAACCGCCGCCCTCGCTGTCGGCAAGCTGCCATGCGGTGGTCTTACTGCCGTAGCCCACGCCTTCGAATATGTTGAGCAAGCCATTCAGACGATGTATGCCACCCACGGTGAGGACATACGCAGAAGTCTGCGTGCGTCCGGTATAATAAGGAGTATTGCTGGTAGAGGGTCGATAGCCGTCGCTATTGCACGAACCTATCGTCGTAGGCGCCGAATGCAGATTGCTGCTCACATGCACATAAGCACCATGACGACGCATCAAGGCTGCCATTACGCCCCACGAGGGTCCGTCGGTATGGAGTGAGGCTGTGAGCAACGTGAAGGCGTGCAGCTGAACTATGCGTCGTGGCGGCGCCACGGTTACGGTATCGACGATGGTCTGGGTGTATACTATGGTGTCATGCTTCTCCACCACAGCAGCCTGCGGCAGACGAAGGCGCATCTCGTAGGTCATGCGGCTCTCAAGCTTCGTGCCGAACTTATAGTCGCGCAGCACTCCCCATTGAGGATGTTTCAGCGTTATGCTCTTGGTACCCTTGGGTAGGAAAAGCCAAATCTCGCCTACCTTGTCACGACGTTCGACAATGCCCAGGGGCGAAGAGAAGGCAAAGTCGGCAGGTGCCACTACCTTAAGCAGTGCGCACGCCTCGCCGTTAAGGTCGCGTACGGCATCGATGAAAGCGCTCACGTCGGTAGGCAACTGACGGAATTTCTCCACCGTAAAGGTGCTGTCGGGCGCAGCCAATGCGACTGTCGCCACCGCTGCCTTAGCATCGCTCAACGACAGACACGACAATATCATAGAATACACCACGCAAAGCGTAACTTTACGTAGCGTAAAGCATAACTTTACAAATGCCTTCTTTATACTTTCCATATTATTATTCTAAATTAAAGTCGGAAATTTCAATTACTCCATCACTACCACTTACAGTTGCCGACGGCTGCCACGTGCGCACATGGATGAGTGGCATAGAGGCGTTGCGGAAGTCCCACAGCAGAAACAGCCAGCCGTCGTCGGCATAGCGGTCGCTCTTGTAGCGTTGGCGCAGCGACACTCCGTAGATGCCATCTTTCGTAGGATGGCGCATTATGCGGAAGTCGGAGAAGCGCACATCCACCTTCTTGTTCATGCCGAACACCTTGGAGAGTCGCGAGAGATAGTCGGCCTTGGTATGGAGGGCGTAACTCACACGGCTGTCAGCGCCCACCTTGGCTTCCTCCTTCGACTGACGTACTACGTTGCCCACGATGATGAGCGCGTCGTTGCTGAACACCTGACGTAGGAAGTCGATGTCCTTCGTGGTGTATGCAGTGCGCAGATGCTCGCAGTAATTGAGTATCTGACGGCGACGTGTGGCGTCGGTCTCCTCCAGCTTTCCGCTTATTATCTTGGAAGCCTCAGCATAGAACGGACTGTTGTGCGCCATCGTGCGCACGTCTACAGCCGGCAGTCTCACCTCTTTACGGCTTACTTTAGCAGCAGGTTGCTGACCATGCACGTCCGCCACCGTACCGTCAATGGCAGACGTCTGCCCCTCCGGCGCAGTTATTGCCGATTGCGACGGATCGGCTGACGTGGCTGTAAAGACCACTATGCCCTGCATGTCGACATATCCTTCACGACCCGTCGACAATTCGCGGAAGCGCAGACGACCGCCACGAAACTGCGTGTCGAGCATACATCCTCGCAGCGGAATGCGAAACATCTCATTGCCACGCGCGTCCTCTACCACATACTGTCGTTCGCCGTTGGTCATGGTCTGCTCCACAAGCTGCATGCCCTCGCTCGTGCCGTAGCGCGTCTCGGTAGTCACATTATTATATTTTCCAATGGGCAGCACCCACAAAGCCACTGCCCACAAGGAAAGAATCAGCACAAGGGCTGATAATACATACGTTATTTTCTTCATTCAGAAAGTGTTATTGCCAGTCCTTTATCTCACCGCCGATTTCTATCTTCACCTGCTCGGGGTCTTTTGAAATGATAAGGTTGACAAGATTTTCCACACCAGGTTTATAATTGAATCGGCTCTCATAAAAATAGCTCACACCGTTTACCTCCACTTCAATGAATGGCATACGTGTTGTGATGTTCTGCGGCACGACGATGGCAGAATAGCTGGTTTCGTCGTCCTGATGGGCTATGATGCTCTGGCGTGCCACATTCGGATTGTACGTGACGATGCCTTGGCGTAGGTCGACGGTGGCTGAGGTTATGGTGCTGTGTATATACACCTTGGCTTTGGTGGGCAGTTCGCCTTCGAAGTCCTCGCCCTTTATCAGGCGTATGCGTAGCTTGCTCATGATGTGATGAAACAAAAGAGCAACGGGCGAATCCGACGCTGTGACACTCTTCTGCGAAGCAAAGAGCAGGTCGCTTGCCTCATAGCCGCCAAGCGATGTGGCTGTCTTCGGGGTGTTTTGGTCGAGAGCCACACTGAAAGGCTGACTGTCGAGGCTGAGCACCTTATCCATGCGTGGATAGATAGCATAGACATTGAACGTGCCGTCGTCCCAATAGAGGGGACGGAGTGATGTCCATTTGTCGCCGTCGTAGGTCAGCGCATCGTTGTTGGCAAGATTGCCTCCCAACTCCATCGGCTTTTCTGTGTCTGCCACATACAGTCCTATGCGGTCGCCTATCTCGAAATCGGTTTCCGTGGCACGTGTCTGCGACGGATGCTTCACAACGAACGTCATCGGCGTCGACTTGGCATCCTTGTATTGCGGATTGGCATCATCTGAGCAAGCCGCGAGAAACGCTGCCCCTACAATGCTGACACTCATGCAAGCCCACCTTATTATATTATTCTTCATACTTTGTCTTGTTTATTTTTATTACGTTACTCACATTCACTGCTGCAGCCTGTATTCCTGCTTTATTTTGCAATGATGTGTTTAAAGCCCGACCAGGATTCTGACGACTTATAGTCATTTAAGGCAGACTTAGGCACTATAACAGTAAGGTCTTCTAATGGAACTTCATTGAAAGCACTTTCATTCACGACTGGAGGAACGGTGCTCTTACATTCAATTACGCGAAGCGATTTGCAATTGTAGAAAGCACCCACATCGATTAGCTCAAGACTGCTTGGCAATATTATCTTTTGCAGATTTTCGCTATTTGAAAATGCCCATCCATGAATACACGTAACTCCATCAGGTATCTCTGCCTCCCCAGTAAAAGCGCAATTTGAAAAAGCAAATGATGAAATGCTTAGCAAGCCCTTGGGTATCTTAAAACTTCCTGAGAAGTCATTTTCTTGGAAGTTGTAACCTTCAAGTACTGTAAGACTCTTCGGTAATTCAAGTTCGCCTATGAATCCGTTAGCACTAAAAGCACTACCCTCTATAGTAGTGATATCACCATGTAACTGTAGTCTACCTCCCAACCCACATGCTTTAAAAGCACCTGAAGGAATGACGGTCAAGGATTTAGGAATCACCAAGTCGCCTTTCAAGCCAGTACAACCACGGAATGCGCCAGAACCCAACTTCTTCAGATGACTTGGCAATATCAGCTTGCCATACAGATTCCGACAATCCCAAAAACATCCAGATCCGATTTCTTCAATTCCATCCGGCAAATTCAAAGGACATTTAAACCCAGCAGAATTAAAAGCATCACTACCTATCTTCTTCAATGTGGAAGGCAATGTCAGGACACCAGTAAAGTCGTTGTCTACAAAAGCATTATCGCCTATCTCTACCACACCTTCGGGAATATTTAGAGAACCCGTCAGACCTGCACCGTCAAAAGCCCTTGGGTTAATACGCTTAAGAACGTCAGGAAGCACAATGCTTGTCAGCGTTTTTTTATATTTGAAACAAAAACCAGGCAATACATCATCTTCAGCTTTATCTTCCAAACACCAACTCCCTCCAAACATATATCTGTATACTCCTTTTATTCTTACATCCTTTAGATTTAGAGCCGTAAGATTTGGCATACTGTCGCACATAATCCTAAAATCACGCGCATTAATGGTGCCGGTCACCTTCATGCGTTTTACCTTGGTAAGATCCTTATGCGAAGCGGCTATCGAGTCATTTAGATGTCCGGCAGTGGTATTGATAACAGCATACTCCGTAGCCGTGGCATCATGGCTTTGAATATCATTCTCCCAAGGGGCAATGCTCTCGCTTACAAGCGTGAGACGATACTTGCCATTACCCTCGGTCTTGTCCACTCTGATGTTAAACTTCATCATCTTGCCCGACACATAGGTAAGTGCCTCGTTCTTCGCAAATTTGTAAGGCGCGCCATCTATGGTGATGCTGAAGAGCGTAGTGCCAGCCGGGACTGTCTGGGGCACTACGATGGCACGCCATTCATCGTTCACTTGCGAGGGAATAGTAGCCGACGACTCCACATCACCTGCCACTTTCACGGTTCCGTCGGTCATATTTACGCTTGCCTTACGTGCCAGGTTGGTGGCAAACACTATCTTGTCTATGCCTTCCCATTCGCTCTCGGTGAAGCCCTCGCCCTTGAGCAGTTTCACGCAGGCACTCGACATACGGTGTCTCAGCAGCAGACGCAAGGCAGCACTGGTGGGTGCTACATCGCTCAACTTACCCCAAAGGAAGTCGCTCGCCTCATAACCGCCCATCTTTCCGTCGGCAGTGGCAGTGTTCTGGTCGCGCTGCACATTAAAAGTATAGTTGTCGATGCTTTCGGGGTTGGCGTATGGATAGTAGCCATATACGTCTATATGGGTATGATTGTCCTTCCAGTAAACGTCTTGGTCTGAATTCCATTTACAGTTGGTTTCATCGTAAGTGTAGCATACATTATCGGCACGGTTGCCACTCTGTTGTAATGTGCCGGGAATGTCGGCCTTATAGTCAACAATGTAGATGCCCATTCCGTCGCCGTCGCAAAAGCCGCCGTCGTTGACACGTGTCACAGCCACATGGTCTATCTCGCCTGAAAGCTCAATACGACAGGTGCTGTGCTGGGTGCCGTCAGCGCCGAACAGTCCGTCAGCGCAGCCAGCACACAACACCACACATATAGTTATGGTAATGTATATAAGAAAGTTTATGTATTTTCTTATCATTCGACAGTTTTTAATAATAAACCCGACCAGAAATCTGACGACTTATAGTCATTTAAAGCAGACTTAGGCACGATAACAGTGAGGTCTTGCAAATGGACTCCATAGAAAGCTCTGTCATTCACAACTGGAGGGACGGTGCTCTTACATTCAATTACGCGAAGCGATTTGCAATATCCGAAGGCTTGATCATCGATTAACTCAAGACTGCTTGGCAATATTATCTTTTGCAGATTTTCGTTATTATAAAATGCTCCTTCACCAATAGACAGAATACCCTCTGGAATCTCCGCCTCCCCAGTAAAAGCGCAATATGCAAAAGCTGATACAGAAATGCTTAACAATCCCTTGGGTATCTTAAAGCTTCCTGAGAAATAATTTCCATCGAAGTTTCCACGTTCAAGTATTGTAAGACTCTTCGGCAATTCAAGTTCGCCAATGAATCCGTTACGAGTAAATGCACATTTTTCTATAGCAGTGATGCCATCATGCAACTGTAATCTGCCTTCCAACCCACATTCGTAAAAAGCGAGCCCGGGTATAACGGTCAAGGATTTAGGAATCACCAAGTCGCCTTTAAAGCCAGTACAACCACGGAATGCGCTTGAACCCATCTTCTTCAAATGACTTGGCAATATCAGCTTGCCATACAGATACCGGCAATTATAAAAACATCCAGATTCGATTTCTTCAATTCCATCCGGCAAGTTCAATGGACATATAAAACAACACTCACTAAAAGCACTAACGCCTATTTTCTTCAACGTGGAAGGTAATGTCAAGATACCGGTAAAGTCGTTGTTAGTAAAAGCCCATTTCCCAATCTCTACCACACCTTCGGGAATATTGAGAGACCCCTTCAAACCAGAGCCGGCAAAAGCGTTACTTCCGATACTCTTAAGAACGTCAGGAAACACAATGCTTGTCAGCGTTTTCTTTCTTATAAAACATTCAGAAGGTATTTCATCATCTTTCCAATCCGGATTAATATAGCCACTGGTCGGTACTTTGATTCTTACATCCTTGAGGTTAAGAGCCGTAAGCTTTGGCATGCTGTCGCGCATCATTATGAAATCATGATGATTAATGATGCCGGTCACCTTCATGCGTTTCACCATGGCAATATCCTTATGCGAAGCGGCTATCGAGTCTTTAAGATGTCCGGCAGTGGAGTTGATAACAACATACTCAGTAGCCGTGGCATCATGGCTCTGGAGATCATTCTCCCAAGGGGCAATGCTCTCGCTTACAAGCGTGAGACGATACTTGCCATTACCCTCGGCCTTATCCACTCTGATGTTGAACTTCATCATCTTGCCCGACACATAGGTAAACGCCTCGTTCTTAGCGAACTTGTACGGTGCTCCACCTATAGTGATGTTGAAGAGTATAGTGCCAGCTGGGACAGTCTGAGGCACTACGATGGCACGCCATTCATCGTTCACTTGCGAGGGAATGGTAGCCGACGTCTCCACGTCACCTGCCACTTTCACGGTTCCGTCCGTCATGTTTATGCTTGCCTTACGTGCCAGATTGGTGGCAAGCACTGTCTTATCTATGCTTTCCCATTCGCTCTCGGTGAAACCCTCGCCCTTGAGCAGTTTCACGCAGGCACTCGACATACGGTGTCTCAGCAACAGACGCAAAGCGGCACTGGTGGGTGCTACGTCGCTCAACTTGCCCCAAAGAAAGTCGCTCGCCTCATAGCCGCCCATCTTGCCGTCGGCAGTGGCAGTGCTCTGGTCGCGCTGTACATTAAAAGTATAGTTGTCGATGTTTACAGATTGGGCGTATGGATAGTAGCCATATACGTCTATATGGGTATGAAAGTCTTTCCAGTAAACATCATAGTCAGAATTCCATTTACGGTTGGCTTCATCGTAAGTGTAGCATACATTGTTGGCACGGTTGCCACTCTGCTGCAGCGTGCCGGGTGTACCAGCCTTATAGTCAACAATGTAGATGCCCATTCCGTCGCCGTTGCAAAAGCCGCCGTCGTTGACACGCGTCACAGCCACCTGGTCTATCTCGCCCGAAAGCTCAATACGCTGGGTGTGGTACTGTGTGCCGTCAGCGCCGAACAGTCCGTCAGCGCAACTAGCACACAACACCACACATATAGTTATGGCAATATATATAAGAAAGTTTATGTGTTTCCTCATCATGCAACAGTAATCAATAAAAAACAGATTATTCCTCAGTAGCCGTTCCACCATAGTCTACACCGTCTGAGTCCCATCCGGTTATGGTGGCGTTCAAGCCGCTGCTTTTCTTAGCAAGTGTTACATTGAACGTATAGCTTTTGCCACTTACAAAATCGAAAGCCTTGGAGAACACGAAGTCACGTCCGTCCACATTCACATTTATCAGATTGGTCTGCGCTACTTGCTGCGGCACCACAATGGCACGATAGACATTGCCGTCCTTGTATGGTGTCATCGGAGTCATAGTCAATGACTCACTATCAGAATTCATAATAGGTTCCACCTTGCCCGTAGCAAGGTCAATGTTGGCACTTACGGCAGGAACGTTAAGCGTCACCTTAACGTCCGAGGCGGCAAGCGAAGCATCGGTGAATCCTTCGCCTGGCTTCAAGGCTATCACCACCCTACTCATCACATGCTTTGACGCAATGTGGACAGTTGTCTGACTTGGCGCCACATTTAACGTAGAACCAATGATGACATCGGAATTCTTATAAGAGTTGACTTTGCTTTGATCAGCTTCTACTTTAAACACCATAGGGTTCTCGTTTGCGTGTACTGCCTGATAAGGATAATACAAATAAAAATCAGCACACGTCTTGTCATCTTTCCAATACACTGTCTCGTCGGGAGTCCAAGTATTGTAAGAATATGTATAACGCATATTGTCAACATAATTGCCCGAAGGCTTTAAGTCATTTTGCGAACCGTCATCGTTACGATTCACAACATAAAGTCCTATCCGGTCGCCACTCTCAAACGCAGTTTCGGTGACACGAGTTATAGAGGTGCTGATGCCAATGGGTATACGCACTGTTGGTTTTTCGGGCTGCGGAGGTGTAGGCTCATCGTCCACACCGTTTTCTGCTCCCGAAGAGCAAGCCAACAGAAAAAAACTGACAGCAGCAATGTATAAGCACTTATTCAACAACTTATTTATTATCATAGATTTCATGTTTTGTTATTGCCGTATTATAATAGTTGTGCAAAATTACACAATTTATGTGAATACGACAAGTTCACAATAGTTCACGATAAGCAAAACTATTGATTTACAGCACTATTACTCCTCTATTTTTCTTTAAGAAATCTATGATAATAGTGATTTTACATAATTACCAAAACCACCTCCGCATCATTTTCCTCATGAACTCCTCGGTAATCGGAAAGCCGGAGGCATCGCCTATTACAGCGTCGATGTGGCAGTAGGGGCATTCGGCTGTCGGTTCTTCGTCGGAGATGTAGTCCGTGATTTCGGACGGCGGGAATATCTCGCAGCAGCTGAAGCAGCCGCATAGCTTCGACTGCTCCAACTGCTGCTTGTTGCGGAAGCTGCAATCGTGAGCTTGGCGAAGTATTCTGTCTCGCTCCTCCTCTTCTTTCTGCTTTTTCTCAGCCTTTTCCAGATAACCCTTGAATCGTCTCTGAAGATAAAGTGGCACATGATAGTGAGGGGCGAAGACACGCAGCGACGGAACGTGTTCGTGGTATTCATAGCCGGGACCATCTATCACGGTGTAGCTGTCGTCGGTCTCGTCGAAAGGCAGTTCATCCAATCCTCTCTTATCCTTAATGCTTTGGCTTTTCTCCCATATCCATTCCGTAGTAAGCGGAGTGCCTACAACGATGGCAAGCCTCACCTCGTCGCCACTATATACTTCCACAATGTCGCCCTTCTGGAATCTAATCTGTTCTGCATTTCTGCCTCGGAAGGTCTCGTCAGGATGGCGGTCGTATTCGGGCGAGTCGCTTACGCCTGGATAGTAGGTGCTGAATCCCGAGCAGCAGAAGGAGCGGTCAATAAGGTTTCCCTCACCGTCATACACACTTTCAGAAAGACATTCGCGGTTATAGTGCAACAGTCCCATCGGAATCTCCGAGATATAATAGCAGAAGGTGTCGCGCGGATAGTCGTCCTCCCGCTTCATCTTTCTGCGACATTCTATGTCCTGGTGCATCAGCCTCTCAGCCTCCTCAAGGGTTGTGGCAAAGGCTTGCGGACAAAAATTGCTCACCTTATATTTAGGATAATGCGAACGCTTCTTCTCCTCCAGCTCTTCCGTCTCTAATACTTCGAGCTTGAAGACGGCTGCCACATCCCGATGCTGCGGATGCTCAGCCAATTGCTTGAATTCGTCATAAGATAATTGTTTCATTGGAAGTATCCTCTTTGTCTTTGCCGATTGATGATAATGGTGTGTCTTCTTATATTCAGTACCATCACAGTTAGTGATACATAATTCAAGAACCAATCCATCCAACTGATAGTCAGTCGGGATATTGATGGCACGTCTTACGATATCCATTTCTAAGAAGTTGCTGCCGTCCTTTTTGCAGAGCACAACGTCCATATAGTCTGGCATGTCTGGTATAGTTCCTGGCTCCGACATTTGTGGCTGCAACTCCCCGAACGCTTCCTTCACATACTCATAGATTCCATGAGTATATTTTTCGATGTCCACCCCTACATAGCGTGTATAGGTGTATTTGATAATGCATAAAGACATTTTACCTGCCATATTATTTTGTATTTTGTTTATCCTCCTTGTCGTCGCTATGGTCCATCACTATCTGATAATACTTAAGCACTTCTCGCGTAACTTGCACATATTTTGTCGTTGATAACCTTTTACAAAAGAGGCGACCATAAAGATCGCCTCTTTTGTTCAGTTATGGTTGATTGGTTTACTTTTCAAATGTGTTATACAATTTCAAGATGTTTTCTGCAAACCAGTCTACCAATTCGTCATCTGATTTCTCCAACGTATCAGTAACGAGCCACATCCATTTGCCTTCCTGTCTTGCACCAGGTTTCTGCTCCAAGTTAGGCAACTGAGAGAGAACATCATTCTTGGCAATGAATTCCTGCATCTTGACTTTAGCATCCTCACCACCTGTTGTGTATATGCAAACTCTGGCTGTGTTATAGCGAACGCTGTAGCCACAGTCATAAGCAAAGCCTTCGTGGGTTGGCGAATTGAAACCGATGTATGGGCGACCCTTCGGGTTGTTAATATGTGACTGCACTTTGTCTTTTACTCTTTCAACTACTTTCTCCCAAATATTGTTGCACCATTCAACATTAGCCTCTGAAGCTTCGTTGCTGGTAGCAGGAGCGTCAGTAGATTCACCTTCTGTTACAGGCTCGAAAGGTAGCTCTACTGAATTATTGTGCTTTATCAATTCCATAAAGTCATCGAAGCCTTCCTTGCCGTAGTAATCCAAGATAAGGTCACGCTCAAACTTTGCAACAGCATTGAGCACCTGACTACGAGTTACGCCATAAACAAACTCACGACCTGCCTTAATCTCATATTTTTCAACACTTTGGTTATGCAACTTTGAACACTCCAAGCAATACATATCGTTGGTCAGCAAGTTGCGGATTCTATCATCCACATTGCCGCTCATCTCTGGGTACTCAAATACATCAAAAAGCTGACATACCTCAGGGATGCCCGTACGAACCTCTTGATTGATTCGCTCCATAGCACAATCCCACATATCTTTACAGTCATCTGTCTCGGAGGTCTGACCGATTTTGAGCCAACCGCCGTCCTCCTGCTTCAACTCAGTATTCGAGAAATAATGAGAAGAAAGCCGCTTGGGACCAAATACGTAAATTAATGTTCTCTTCATTGTATATTAATTTTTTAAGTTGATCTTTTCTTTAAGGCAGAATTTCTTTATAGTAATAGTTATTATTGCTGCAGATCCTAGTACAGCATAAGGTATAGCTAACTTCCACCCAATGTCATTTCTATCACTATTTGTATTAGCACCTATTACGCAAATGATAATTATTATAGCAGCTATAATTACTTCTATTTTTACAACATTCCAAGCCTTACGCTTAGATTCTTCTTCTTTTTCGTTAGCATCTTCAATCTCATTCTCTACTTCTTGAAGCAGAAGTTTGATTTTTGGATTGTTGCTATAGTACATCTTTGCCTTGCGAATATAGCGCTCGACATTAGCTTGGTTTTCGGCAGTATTATCACAAGACTTGAATTTAACCAGTGCATCCTCCAGATGATTGAAAATTTCTTCTAAGTCTTTGCTTGATTCTGGTGTGATGAATTGGCCGCAAGATGGGCACTTGTCTGCTAAAAGAGGAATTGGAGCTCCACAGTAAGGGCATGTATTCCCTTTTCTTTGGTTCATAATAGTAGCTACTGCCTGGTCAGCCTTCTGCTGTTGGGCATCAATGTAGAGGTCAACCTCATCTAAGTTTAATCCTAAGGTCTGTGCCTTGTTCAGAAGAACCTGACGTTCTTTGGGAGAGATGATGCCATCGGTGAGCAACTCCTTGATAAGGTCGTCCAACTCCTGCGGTATTGCATCTTTCTTCTGTGCAGACTTTGCTTCCATCTCCTTCTTGCGCTTTGCAAGACGACCATTAAGCACAAGTTCAAACTCGTCAAGGTCTATGCCCATAGCCTCGGCTTTCTTAAAGAGAAGATTTTTCTCTTTGTCAGTAAGCACTCCATCTGCCAATGCAGCAGTGATGAGCGCTTCCAATTTTTCGTTGTACATAGTAATATTATTTCGTTGTTATTGAATTTTATTTATATGTCTATTAATGGTGTTTTTCGTAGAATCTTGCCTCAAGCACCATTTCCACCTCATCAGGATCTTCTCCCTCCATGACAGCACGACGCAGAACTATCTCCTTCATCTTGTCGGTCAGCTCATCATTCTCTGCTACAGAATTGATAAGCTCCTCAAGACCATCCGAGAAGAGATTGCCGGACGACTTTACTATCTGAGGCTTAGCGATTGATTCTGACTGACTTTCTTCTTCATTATCATCTTCATCTTCTTCTACCTCGATATCTACGTCCTCTGTATCTTCTTCTCCGTACTCTTCATCTTCTTCATCTTCATCATCGCTCATGTCCTCCGGAAGTGGTAACGGAGTCTGTGGTTCGTACGGACCATAGAAGTCAAGCATGTCTTCTGGCATCTTTCTTAGTTTTATTTCAGAATCGGTTCTCTGTAAAAGTTGCGCATAGTATGTGTACAGTTCCGCTGGCACATACAATATCTCCACGCTATAACTCAAAGATTCTAAATCCGTAATCTTATTAGTATAAAGATACAACTCGGATATAGTGCCATCTTCTATTGGATATCCCAATTTCTCCACCGAATTCGGAATAAATACTCTCCTTACTCTCTTGCCACCTGCGAAGTTGTCGCCAACAATCTCCACTCCTTTAGGAATTATTACTTCATTAATTCGATCACAGCCAGATAATAATTCATCTGGTATTTCCTTGAGTAACGTTACTTTAGAGAAATCCACCTCTTCCAAGTACTTCTCCTTTTCATAGAAAACACAACCCGATAATTTTATCAATGTAGAAGGGAAAACGACTTTACGAATTCCTTCATATCCATCCAAAGACTCATCATCAAGGGATGTATATCCTTCGTCAATAGTCAACACACCATCTTCGAATGTCCCCAACTTGATTTTAACATTTTCGTCATCAGATTTGTCATCATCAGTATTGAATAAGTCATGTTTGGTTTCTTGCAAATTCTTCAAGGCCTCGTTCTTTACATCTTCCAGACGTTCCCCAACAGTCTTTGCAATATCATCGACCATTTTTTTGAATATTCCCATACTATAACATCTTTAATGTTTGTTACTTTTGTTTTTAACTATTTGGAAACTTTACATCCCCGGCATCTGCGGCGGCATTCCCGGCATCTGCGGAGCTGTTCCTTGGAACAACGGAGCGAGTTCTGCCACGTTACCAGCAAACTCCCATTGCGCCATGCCGTTCTTCCATACGTACGACTGCTGGGTGAGCTGACCTTGCTGAACGAGCTGCTGCAGCTTGTTCCAGTCACACGGACCATACTGCTGACCGTTTATGCCGATGAAGTATTGCACCTGAGGAACGGCTCCCTTACCAGGCATCTGCGGCGCACCACCCATGCCCGGCATCTGCGGAACGCCACCCATCTGACCCATACCACCCATAGGCTGCTGACGGAAGGCATTGATGCCGTTGTCCATGGCGTTGTTCAGAACGCCAGCATTGAGGTTGGCTTGGTGAGCACCCATAAAGGTCTGTTCGGTCTGCAGGCGAGAGGCACGCTGCATCTCCTCACGCTGAATGCGCATTGTCTCGCGCTGATTCTCAAGGTTCATGCGCTGCAGTTCCTCCTGACCGCCAAGGTCGAGCTCCTGCTTTCTGCCCATAGCGTCCAGATTAAGCGACGACTGCTTGCGGAGCATATCCTGCTGAAGATCGTTGTTAAGATTGAAGTTTGAGATCTGAGCATTGTGCTGAGCCATCATGCGCTCCTTCTCAAGGTCGGCAGTAAGGGCTTTCAACTCGCGATAGCCACGGCTCTCCTTGTCGATGTTGATGCTCGTGATGTCGAGACTGCGGATGGTGATGCCGAAGAGCTTCTCCACCTGTGGCATAACACGCTGCTGCACCAGCTCGCTTATCTCCATAATCTTGCGTTCAATCTGAACCACTGGAATCTGAGCGTCTATAGGAGCATTCACCACCACGCTCTTGATGAACTTGGTGAGCTGACCACGAAGCTTGTTCTTAAAGGTTTCGTCGCTGTAAGCCTCGTTGCGGTTAACGCTATGGAAGAGGTCCATATCCTCAATGGCATACACAATGGCACCGTGAACAGCCACGGGCACACCATAGTCTTGCAGACGCGGGTCGAACACGTCGAAGTAAGGAATGGCAAAGTTCACCTGACTGCCCTTGCTCAGATTGCTGAGGTTGGTCAGATTAGTCTGTTCCACTTTTCTTGCAGCCTCTTCCGCTGCCTGTCTCTTTTCTTCTTCCACTTCGCGGGAAGACTTAAAACCAAAGAATCCCATAATATTATTTCAGTTTTTAATTATTATTACTTAGATTTCGCAAGCGAAAGTAGTTATTGGAAGTTATTGGAAGATAACTCGCTTCGCTCGTGAAGTTAATGGACAAATGTCCTATTGTTTAAGCAATAAAGCTATTGTCCGTTCGCTCGGCTTTGCCGCTTGCTTAAGCAAGAACTTCTTGAACGACCAAAGGGAGTGATAACTTCTTTAATCCCATTAACTTCTGAACTTGCGAAAGTTCAATTTTTTAGTTGTGTAAATTCTCTTTGTCTTGCCCTTCGCATCCACCTCCACAAAGGTGTCGGCAGCATACTGTCGGTTAGGGTCATGATAGTTGAACGAATAGCCCATCTCGTAATTGCCGTCGATGGTGGGTCGGCTGAATTGGTCAATGCTGTCCAGCGTCTGCGGGTTCAGTCCCAACTGCCGATAGAGATGCTGTTCCACCATCGTTCGGATGGCGTTCAAGTTGTCGTCAACATATCCGCGTATCTGGTCGATGAGCGACTGGCTGTTCATGTCTTTCTTCAACAGTCGCTGGCACATTGTCTTCCTGAGCGGCATTCCGTCAGCCTTTACTGCGGCAGGCGGCATGGCATCGTTACGCAAAGCCGACTCAATCACGTGGTCGCTGCGACGCACATGAAGCATCGGGTTGCCATAGAGGCAGAACATCAAGGCTGTGCTCATAGAGAAGCAGTCGTCCTCTATATTGCGGCACATATTGAAGTAGTCGCACTTGGCTTGCAGCAGGGCCTTGCCTCCCGTCATTCCCTTAAACTGATAGAGAGGATAAAGGCGCATAAGCACCTCGCTGCCCGTACCCGGATTGAGTATCAGCTCGCGCACCTCGTCGGTCTCTCCGCTGCTGAACATCGGCACTGACACGAGCGAACCGGTATAGAGCAATACGCCTCCTCCATAGAGGGCGCTGAGCAACATCGAGTCGTTGCGATCGTAACCGGCATATCGGGCACCGAAGCATGCCACGGTGTTGAACACCCTTGCCTTGCCATGACTTAGAAGCGAAGGATTGAAGGCTTCTGCCTCGCTATAGAATCCGCACATGCCCTTTGCGTCGGCACCATGCAGATTGAACATCAGCATGTCGGCATTGTCCAGCGACTTGCAGTAGATGCCAAGGCTTTCAGCGTCTTGCATAAGCAGCTTAGGACTGATATACATTCCGTTGCGTATGAGTTCGGGGTCATCGTTGTTGTAAAGTAGCGGCAGGTGCTGGGTCATCGTGCAGCTGGCTGGAATCCAGTCGCGATTGCTTATCATCAACACATTGCCTACGGGTATTCCGTCGCCGTACATACCGCTGATATTGAAGTAAGCACCGAGGTCGCTGCGTATGTCCGTACTGAGCTTTCCGTCTTCCAACGGCAGTCGCGCCACATTGTTTCGGGCGCATCCTACGGTGAAGTCGGAGTCGCGGTTGTCCAGCAGGTCCACGATGTAGGTGCCTTCAAAGGCATAGCATGTGTCGGTGGGTATTCGTTCGCTGCCATACGGCCACGGGTCTTCCACACGCGGAATAGGAATAACGTCGTCGCCACCTATTATAAACAGATGTAGGTCGGCACCTGCTGTCAGCTTGTTTTCGGCTATGCAGCGCGACACAGCCTCGTTGCATTCTATCCATGATGGAGGCTCGTTGGCTGAGTCCATTCCGTATTGGGCAATGTCGAGGAATGTCCAGTACATCCGCTGGTCGTAGGCGTTCTGTATGAAGTCGTCGAAGACGTCATACACGTCCTGCGTGCTGCATCCGTATTTTCTTGCCAAGGCATTGGCGTTGGTAAGGATGATGCCGTAACGGTCGTCCAAGGCATCGGCTGCGGGCTGCGGAGCCGACTTGCTTTGTCCAGGCATCGGCGGCACAGCAGAAGCTTTCGGCATCGGCGGAGGAGTAGCAACTCCCAATCCCATGTTGTTGGCAGCTTGCAGAGGATTGAAGCCACGCATCTGGTTGAGCTTCACGTTCTGCGCATTAAACTTCGGCATAGGTGGAGGCGTGGGCATCTGCGGAGGCACAGCCATCTTGATTTTCTCCTTGGGCTTCAGCTCGGCAAGGGTGGTGTCGCAATAAAACTGATACCACTCTTCGGGCTGGGGCTTGTCCTCAAGCATCTCCTTCACGGCGTACCACAGAGCACCCAGCGGCTCGCTCATTCCGTTCTGCACGGCTTGGTCGAGATATTGCAGGGTCTGCTGTCGGTAGTAGTCCTGCTTGCCGTTCTTGTGATAGTCGGCAAGATTGTCGAGAGCCATCAGCAGGGCAATGTCGCCTTGCGGACAACCGAAGCCGCCCATTCTTGGCAGGAGCACGGTGGCATTGTCCACGTTGCCTGTCTTGATGAATGCCACATGCGCCCAGAAGAGCTGCCAATAGTTGTCGGTGCGCGAACCGAAGAAGGCAAGGGCGCACTTGTCGGGATACATCGAGGCAAGCAGCAGATGATAGTAGAACTGGATGTTGTTGTCGGCCGTCATCACACGAGCCAACTGCTCCAGACCATTAAACTTGCGTTGCAGGATGTCAGTATGGTTGGTCTGTATGGCATTAAACACCTCGTTAAGAGTCTGCTCTGTCAAGAACTCGTTGCCCTTGCTGCCTTGCATCACGCTGATGTTGCGGCGCACCTGGTCGATTATCTGCGAGGCACGCATCGGAGCTATTTGCCATTGTATGCTCAGCTGGTTCAGCTCAGCCAGACGCAGATTGTCCAGCTTGCCGTCCACCAGACGTTCCTGCACTGCTTCGAGAAAGAGACGTTCGTTCTGCTGATAAATCTCAGTCTGCGTCTTCTGCGCCTCATATACAGTCTTGTTGTTCACCGTACTGTTGTTGGTGGTGTTGGTCGTGGTGGTATAGTTGTTTTGCGTATTGTGTGAGTCGGTATGTATTCCGCCTACCACAGCCGCGTCGCCATCAAGTTTTATGTCGCTCATAGTCTTTCTGATTTTTAGTTTTTACCATTGAAACGGAGCACCACAGTCAGGGCAGCATGGTGTGCCTTGCGCTATGCGGATGGTGTGTCCGCAGTTATAGCATTGACATTCTATCAGGTCCTGCTTAGGGGCTGCTTCTTGTGGAGCTGTCTGCTGAGGAGCTTGCTGACTGGCTGCATTGCCGCCTATTCCTCCGTTAAAGGCGTTCAGGTTGTTGGCAGCTGCCGAGCTTACCTGCGAGATATTGTTCATTGCCACATCCTGAGTATGGTCTACACGCTCCTGCTGTCGGCGGTTGTCCTCTTCCAGCTGGCTTATACGCTGCTGCTGTTGTGTCTGCTGAGCACCGCTAATGCCGGTGGCAGTATCCTTTATCATGCCAGCCATCTTCATCATCGCCTCCATCTGTGCGTTGCTGTTCTGCTGCTGCATCTGTAGCATCTGCTGCATCATGGCTTCCTTCTCGGCAGCGGTCTTTCGCAAGGCGTCGGCTTCCTTCTCGCCATTGTAGGCGTTAGCCATTGCCACCTGTGCGTCTGCGGTGAGGTGAGAGAGCTGTGCTGCACGTATCTGTTCTGCCGTCATATTGGCAAACTGGTTGTCGCGATTGATCTGCTCGTTGCTCTCGATGGTGGCTATATTCTCTTCGTGCTGATACTTCTGCTGGTCAATCTGCTGCTGCATCTGCGCCATCTGCTGTAGCTTGTCCATCTGGCGCTGGTGACGATTGGCTTCCAGCTGCTCGTCGTCCATCTTCTCCTGACGGTTGCGCTCGTAGGCGAGGCGGTCGTCTTCCAGTTTCTCGTTGCGAGCGAGCAGATGGTCTTCCTTATCTATTTCGCGCTGGCGCATGAGTTGTTTGAAGTCGTAGTCGTCTTCTTGGGTTTTGCGGTCACGCTGGCGGTTGTATTCCTTTTCCTCCTGCATCCACTGGCGCTCACGCTCTTCGTCTTCGATGCCCCAGTTGCGGCGGCGCTCCAAGTCTTCGCGTTCCCAGTCATGGTCAGTGCGCGAGTCGTCGAGAGCCCACTCTGCTTTGAGACGGGCAGCGTCGATGTTCTGCTGACTCTGTATGCGCATTATCTCCGTTATCTCTTCACGCGGGATTCTCTTATGTGCAAGTTCGTCTTCGAGCACCTCCATCTCCTCCTGCTTCACGAGGCGGTTGCGGCGAAGGTCTTCCAAAGCCTCGAACTCTTCCTCCTCGGTCTTTGCCTCACGTATGCGCTTCTGGCTTTCAAGCATCTGCACAAACTCGTTTAGCTCGTCGTCATGCAGAAGCTGGTCCATATTGAGATTCTGGAGAGCATGGCGCAGTTCTTCGGCGTTCTTTGCCGAAGCTATCTGCTGGGCGTTAGCCTCCACCTCCATACGGTTGCGGAACTCGCCCGTGCGGTGCATGTAGTCGAGTTCCTTCTCTGTATTATACAGCTGACGCTCCACCTGACGGAAACGCTCGAAGTCCTTATTGTTGTCGGTGATGTTCAGCACCTGAGTGCATTCTATGCCATACACCTGCTGATTGATGGTCTGACGGATATGTTCTTTCAGAGCGTTGACCATGTCGACGGTCAATCCGCCTTGTTCGTAGTTCTGATTGCGAAGCTCCTGTCGCAGCAATGTCTCTACGGTACCGCTGAGCATCTGCTGCAACTCTCTTGTGGTGACGCTGTTGCGGTCGGCGAGATAATTGGTGGCAAAGGCATGGATGTCATTGACGCTCATCTGGAGCGACACACCTATCTGCACGTCATGCATGCCCATCGGAATGGTATAGGGCTGGAAGGCAAGATTGCCGTCCTCCTTAATAGCACCGCCGAATGTGAGCGTGATGAAACGGTTGCTGACTATATAAACTGACAGGATAGGAGCCTGAGTGATGCGAGCCAAGATGCGGGCATAATTCAGCTGACGCTTCTTGGCTTTCTCCTTCTGCTCACCCTTCTTCTCGCCGAAGATGATGCGGCCAAGCCAACTGAAACCTCTGCCTACTTCGCCCACGATACCGAGCTCGCGGAATGTGGGCTGAGCCAGACGTTTGCGGTCGCGTTCACGCTTTTCGGCTTCAGCCATGTCTTTCTCAGCCTTCTCCACAGCCGCCTTGATGGCAGCCTGCTCCTCTTCCAACGACTTATAGAATAGGTAGGCACCAGCCGAAAGAGTGGAAACCAGCTCACCATTAGCAAAGATGATGGCGGTGCAACCTTCCTGCACTATTATTCCCTTGAGTTTCTCTATCTCGTCAAGTTCGCGTTCGCTGATCTTGCGGGCTATCTCGCCGGGCTGAATGTTCCAGATGGTTCTGCCGCGCACCACGTCAACACCATCTACTGCCTCCATACTGCGACGGTCACGACTACGCTCTGCTTCGCGTTCGGCTGCCATCTGTGCCTGTTCAGCCTGCTGCTGCGCGTTTCGTGCCTCACGTATTTCGGCACGTCCCTCAGCTGCCTGCTGATTTAGGGCCTGTCTTTGCTCTTCGGCTATCTGACGATTGAGCGCACCACCGGTCATGGCGTTAGCAACAGAGCGCACGGCATTGGTGAACATTCCCTTGCTTGGTTGTGGAGATTGTGTGGTAGGGGCTTGTGGCATAACAGGTCGCTGCGGTTGCATCGGGCGCTGTGGCATAACAGGTGCTTGAGGACGCACAGGCTGTGGAGCCTGAGGTTGCTGAGGTGCCTGAGGTTGCAAGCTGACGGGTTGTCCACACTTGGTACAAAATTTCATTCCTGGTTGTAGCGTTGCGCCACACTTTTTGCAATATGTCATAATAGTTATTATTTTTAAGGTTATGGGACTGACTTATGAATTTAGAATACGGAACAAGCGAGAACAATAAGAACGAAGGCGACGAAAATAAACCAGAAGAATCTGACGAAGCATCCAATACATCCAGTGATTCCACTACCTAAGAAGCCTCCAAATAAACCCAACAATTGAACACCCCAGCCCAAGAGGCCAAGTACAACAAATAATATAATTCCTATAAGAATAATCAGTAATATAGCTCCCATGTTATAAAAATTATCATTAAGTAAGGAGCAAAGTTATCAGATATTTATGACCTGTACAAGTCCATAATGGTTCACAAATGAAAATTATACAGACAAGGTAGTCTATAAAAACAACTAAGGCGTTAAAGTAATCGTTTCGTCAAAATGAAACAGATTACTTTAACGCCAAAATATAAAAATAAAGACTATTTTATTAATTCTCTGAACTTGCGAAAGTTCAATTAATTAATTTAAACTGAAAGTAATTGGTAATTGAAACTTCACTGGCACAGGCTTTCCATCCTGCTTACCTGGTATCCATTTGGGCATAGCCTTTACAAGACGTAATGCTTCTCTGTCAATAGAAGGGTCAACACTACCTCCTATTCGCACGTCGGTGAGGCTACCATCAGCCTCGACTTTAAACAATACTATTACCCTACCTTGAATTCCATTTTCTGCAGGAACACTTGGATATTTAAGATTCTCTTTAAGATAAGCCACTAAAGCCTTCTCACCACCAGGAAACACAGGCATCTCTTCTACTACTTGGCTTGATTTTGCTTTCTCGGTTTTCTCTACTTCTTGATTTTGCTGACAAAAAGCATGAGAAGTAGCAAGAACGGATAGAACTGCCACTAAAAGAATTTTTAATACTCCGTTTTTCATATTTTGACGTTTTTATAGTTTTATAAAAACAAAGGTAATGGATATTTATTTTGCAAACAAGTCCATAATGGTTCATTGACAAAAAAATTGGAAACATGTTATTATGTCCAGATACAAAAAAAGGTCTCCAAAGTCGTTAGACCTTGAAGACCCAAAGTAAAGAAGGCAGCCACCTACTCTCCCGCATTGCATTGCAGTACCATCGGCGCAAGCGGGCTTAACTTCTC
>NZ_JADYTS010000031.1 GCF_021531355.1 Leyella stercorea
GAAGTTAAGCCCGCTTGCGCCGATGGTACTGCAATGCAATGCGGGAGAGTAGGTGGCTGCCTTCTTTTACTTGAGGTCTTCAAGGTCTAACGACTTTGGAGACCTTTTTTTATATCATTAAAATCATTGTCAATCGAATATCATAAAATCATTGTCGACCATTGTCACTATTGTCGTTAAATACAAACGCTACGAAGGGGTTATGGAGGATATTGGGCTTACAGCCCGTTTATGTATCGTTAATTATTGCCTCACCCCTATTAATATGCTTCATTGTACGTACTTGTACATAGTTTGTATTAAATTGTATCTTTTTTTGGCTCTAAAATTTGCGATAACAATATATTTTCTTAACTTTGCATCACTAAAAGTAACTATAATACTAAAAGTAACGAGAATACTAAAAATTACAAGTAATACTAATTTACTAATATTTAATAACCGAAAACATTATGATTAAAACTTTGCGTTTTACATTGGTAGCATTGATGATGCTTGTATGCGGTGGCGCATCTGCACAGACAACTATCAACTTCAAGAACATTTTCGAGCCTTGTCTTCAGCCTAACAAGCCCGTTCTTTATCTTATGAATAAGGAAGCAGGTGCAGGTGTACAAACTGTAGGCGACGTAACAATGACCATTATCCCGGGCAACTATAGCTCTTCTCCTGCTTACCAGATGTTTACTGGCGACGCAGCTAAGTCGAACGCTTGCATCCGTCTGTATGGTAGCAAGGTGGACAACGAGAATGCTGAGGGATCGGCAATCAAGTTGACTAACAGCAAGGAGAACATGAAGCACATCGTTTTCGTGGCTACTCCGGTAGAGCAGGGCGCTGGCGAATTGAACGCTTCTTGCGGTACTCTGAAGTTTGAGCGCAAGACCAAGAACTATGTTTGGACTGGCGATGCCAAGGAGGTTACTTTCACTGTTAGCCGTCCTGAGGGCAAGACTGGTGTGCTCCGCTTCAGCGAGATCGTTGTAAACACAACAATGCCTGCTGCTAAGAAGTAATAACTGACTCAGAACATAATTCTCTACATTATTAAATTGTTGGCGGTAGCCGGAAGTCGTTTCGGCTCCGCCAATACTACTGCAAATATTTTTAAAACTAAAACAATAAAATTATGATTAAAACTTTACGCTACGCTTTTGTTGCTGCACTTATGATGGTGTGTGGCGGTACAATGTCTGCTCAAGATGCAGGTACAACAACTAAGAAGACTACCATCAACTTCAAGGATGTTTATGGTGAGATGGAAGCAGAGAATCCAAGCAAGACAGTTGTCTATCTTGAGAAACATCCAATTAATGTTGAGGGAATTTCTATTTCTTTCTCTAAGGGTAAAGCTGCCGAGGCTCCTAATTATACTATTGACAGAGGATTTGTAAAATTAGCTGGTGGTTCAGAGGCTTCACCCAATGAAGGAAATACTATTACCTATAAGTCAGATGACTATATTACTCAAATTAATTTGATTGCTTCTAATGCTGCTCCGTGGGCTGATTTGTCCGTTAATGTAGGAACCTTCACCTTATCTGGACAAAATGGAAAAAATGTAGTTTGGGTTAATAAGGACAATAACGGCAAATACATTAATACAAAGGAAGTCATTTTTACAGTTTGTAGAGCTTCTTCTACAGAAACTGGTAAGAAAGATAATGTTCGTTATACACAGACTGTTGTAAATACAAATAGTGTTGCAACTGGTATCAACAACATCACCGTAGACAATGCCAAGAAGGGCGTTCGTTACAACCTCGCTGGTCAGCGTGTTAACGAGTCATACAAGGGTGTTGTTATTGAGAACGGCAAGAAGATGATCGTTAAGTAATCTTCATCCGATTACATTGACACTATATTAGAATAAAAATAAAATGAGGCTATAGCACTTTGGCTATAGCCTCATTTTATTTTTATGAACTACTAACTTTAACGTACTACAAACTTTTTGCCGTTGGCAATATAGATGCCAGGACGGAGAGTGTAAGTTGAAGATTTGAGGTCGGACATTACAGCGACACATTCGCCGTTGAGTGTATATACCTTTATCATTTTCTTAGCAGCGTTGGCGTTTATGCCGTTGATGGCAGTTGTGATGTTGATAGAGTTGTTAACACCATTGAAGTCGTAGCACTTGCCGTTTTGATAGATAAGGTTGGCTGTCTGCTCACCACTACCATTGTTGAAGATGATGTGTGTAGGCATGTCGGTCTTGTCGCCCTTATACTCCCACATCCAAATGCTCATGCCGTTGTATTTCTTAGAGGTCTTGACACAATCCTCGCCTGGCCAATTGCCACCAGTATAGTTCTCGTCGCCATTATTGTGGTTCCATACCCATGCCTTAACTGTTGTCCATGATGTAGGAGCTGCAAAGTAAACATAGAACTTGCCAGTTGGATTGGGGACAGGTATTGGGTCTGGTTCTGGATTAGGATTAGGATTTGGATTAGGATTCGGTTCGGGAACAGGAATACCACTAAGTACCTTGTAGCCAGAGCCACCATCGTAAGAGAAGAATGTTGTAGCTGTGATGCCAGTAATGTCACCAGTCTGTGCACTACCACCATTGTTAAGAATCATATTGAACGACTCTACACCGTCAGCAACGAACATATAATACTCTACACCTTCAACAGTTGCCTTAGCTGACATCTGCTTGCCTGGCCACTCGCCATTGAGAGCCTTGGCTGCCTCACCGCCAGCTGTCCATGCATAGAGGTTAGGTGCTTTGTCTGCCTTGACATAAACGATGATAGAAGCGTTAGGATCTACCTTTCTGTATGTAGTAGTACCACTGTACTCGGTACCATCGTCGTTTGTTGCACCCCAGTTTACTTTCTTGGTGTCACCAAACTTCATGTCTGCGCCAATGGTGAATGTTGAGCCTTCGCTTGAGAGTTCTACCTTGTCCTCACCTTCAATCTGATACCAGCCGCTTGTTGCGCCATCGTTGAGAGTTGCAGTAACGGTAACGGTCTCTGTGCGGAAGTTGCCGCCATTAGGATTGAATACAACTGCTGCATCCTGCTCTATGTCTTCGCTACCATAATATATATCGGTGCCTGCCTCTTCCTGACCGTCGTAAGCCTGACCATCTTTGCTCTTGGCAGAAGTAGTGTAGATGAACGGACCATCTTCGCCTACAATGCCGCCAGTCCAATCCTTTACTAGTACACGTACCTGACCCTGTGTTGCAGGAGCGTCAACGGTGATAGTAGAACCAGTATATGTCTTACCGGTTACGATATCGGTGTATGTGCCTGCGGGGCAATCTGTGAATGTGGCGCCGCCGTTGAGGGCAACGAGAGCGTAGCTTTTCTTATATGCACGCTTGAAAGCAATACCGCCATTAGCTGTACATCCATCGACGGTCCACTGACCCTTACGCAGTGCAGGAACAGCCTGACGAATCTGGTTAAGACGAATGAGGTGCTGAGCAAGATCGTGGTTGAGAGTTGCATTGACATTGCCAGAAGCTGTGTACTTACCGAAGTCTGTTGCCTCAACATCGCCTGTGATGTAGCCACCGAAGTAGGCACGACCAGTGTTTGAGAGAGGACCATTAGGGCCTTTATCAATTACCTTACCACGACGGAAACCAATCTCAGAACCATAATAGATACAAGGAATACCACGGAAGGTAAACAAGAGAGAGAGGTTCTCAGCCCACTGAGCATCTGTACCACCAAAACGGTTTGTGTCGTTTGGACCTGGACTGTAGTCATGGCTATCTACATATACTACATTGTAAGTAGCGTCATTATAGCACTCGTCGCCGCTTGCAATTCCGAAAGCCTGTTGGGCAGTGTTGTAGCTGTAGTGCATAGGGAAGTCAATGACGTTGAATCCGCTTGACTGAGAATAGTCCGGCTCGTGCCATGCACCATTGAGCATCTTGGCATTGTTGCTCTTTGGAGAAGTAGTCTCCTCCAAGCAAAGCTCTTGTGGGCCTACAGGCTCAGAACCCTCAGGAATCACCACGTTATCCCAGTAGCTTTTGCTTCCATCCCATTTGTTGAGCAAGTCCTCGTCCGACTTCCAGGTATAAAAGTAGCAAGAGAGGTTTGCCTGACCTCTGTAGGTGACATCGTTCATACGAGTACAAACCTCACCATACATAAAGAAAGGTGCCTGGTTTAAGCGCTTGCTCTTATACTGCTCGCCAAGTGCTGTAAATTGAGGAATGAACTGCTTGTTGAATGTCAAGCGAGAGATATGGCCGGATGTATCGATACGGAAACCATCGACACCCATCTTGATGAACTCGCCATAGCACTTTACGAGATACTGTGCCACCTCGTCGTTCTCAGTGTTAAGGTCTACACAGTCGCCAGCAATCTGACCCATCCAACGGCTGGGGAAGTCCCAGTTCCAGTTGTTGGCTGTATGGTGCCAGTAGTTGTGTATGTCGTGGTTCTGTCCATCTGTATTCTTCATCAGAGCCAAACGGCGCTGGTACTGCTGAGCACCTACAATTGTGAGATAGTCGGAGCCAAGCATATCGCTGTTAGGAATCATACAAGCGTCGATTTCAGCCTGGTTACGAAGCTTGGTGTTGCGCTCAAACTCCTTGCAGAGATTCTCCTCACCAAAGTTACCTGTGTGGTTGAGCACGATGTCAAGTATAATCTTGATGCCCTTGGCATGTGCCTTGTCGATGAGTTCCTGGAACATTACGTCGCCACTCTTCGAGCCGTCACCGCTCTGATAGCGGCAGTCGACATGTGTGAAGTCCATGGCATGGTAGCCATGATAGTCGTAACCCGATGCGTTCTGCACTACTGGGGTAATCCAGATGGCTGTGAAACCAAGCGCCTTGATGTAGTCGAGCTTGTCGATCACACCCTGGAAGTCGCCTCGCCAGCAAGGGTCGCCAGTCTCGATCTGACATTGTTTGTTATCCCAACACAATACATTGTTTTGAGGATCGCCATCGTAGAAACGGGTGGTAATCATAAAGTAGATACTCTCGTCGCGAAAATCCGTTCGCTGACTGTTGAAATCGTCTGCCATTGTTGGCATAGCGATGAGCATAAGCAGTAGAAATGCCCACATTTTAAGTTTGTTGTTAATCATAAAAGGTTTGTTGAAAACAGTTATTAAGTTATCGATTATGTTGCAAAAATAGGGATATAAAGTAATATGAAACAACTTAATAAATGAAAAACAATCAAAAAATCAGGACAATCGTTTGCATAAAATTATAAAAAAAAGAGGCTATAGCGTGAATGCTGTAGCCTCATTTCATTATATATAATATTCCGCACTGTCTACCAGTCCTGCTCTGAGCGCCAGTTTTGTAGCCTCGTGAGCGTTGTTGACACTAAGCTTGCGGAATATGTTCTTGCGGTGGGTATTGATAGTATGGAACGACGAGAAGCGTCGTTCGGCAATCTCCTTCGTTGTAAGTCCGAGAGCTATAAGCTTCAGAATCTCCGTTTCGGTCTTTGTAAGATTAGCCAACTCGGGTTGTTGCTCGTCGTTGGTCGGCGGATTGAGCAGCATCTCGGCTATTCGTTGGCAGATGTATCGTTGATGTTGTAGGGCGTATTGCAATGCTGAGCGTATCTCGCCAATTGGTGAGTCTTTCATTACAATACTTAATTGTCGGCTTGTAGCCACAGCTCGCGACATAAATTCGTAGCTCAGTGTGTCGCTGAACAGCACCCAATGCGAGCTACCAAACCGTTGTGTAATAATGAGCAGCTCAGACAGGTCGTTGATGTCGAACATTGTATAGTCGAGCACTACTATAGCATCGGGCACGGCTGTCAAGGCTTCGATGAGCGAAGCCTTGTCTTCGACATATTTGCACTCGCCAGCACATTCCATAGTGCTGGCGACGTGCATCAGTCCGATGCGTGTGATATCCTGTCTGTCTGCAAATAAAATCATAAGCTTGATGCTTTTAGAAACTTGCCATAAACATGAAGCGTATACCGTTCTTCTTGATGCCAGGACCATTGTAGTTCATACGGCGAACATAGTCAACGGCGAAGAACTTGAAGATGTTGTGTACGCCTACTACAACTTCCCAGTATGGCTTCTTCTTGTCCATTACTGACGCTCCTTCGGGCATCTGGAAGAGCAAGTTGGAGTTCTGGTTCTGCTCAAGCAGCGGGTTGTTCTTGTCGGTCAGTGTGCTCCACATTCCCTTTACCGATACCCATTCACGCCATTTGAGCTTGCGTATGAGTGGCAGACGGTTGAACAGCTTGCCGTTGAGGTCCCACGAAACCGACGCAAAGGCGTAGCGGTCGCTTAGGAACTCCATGTTCTTAAGCATCGACATGGTATTCTCCATCTCGAAGTAGGTGAGGTTGGCAGGGGGCATGATGAGGAGCGGGAACGGTACCTTGCTCCATTGTGCACCACCGATAAGGTGAGTGTTGACGTAGCCCCACGATCCGAGCCAGAAGCGCTTGTATATGCTTGCCTCAGTCATATTGAGCTTGTACTCGCCACCAAGGAAGTTCTTGATGCCCATAGTGTGGCTCAATGTAAACTCAGGAGCATCGAGATTGACAGGCCAACGCTGCTGCTTGGTATTGATGAAGGTCTGTCCGGGACAGTAGCGCACGCCAAGCTTAGCCTCAGTAGTGCGTATCTTGTGGACGAATTCGTTGCCGTCGGCATCGGGATTGGTCACAGCACCTGGCATCTTCATGAATGTGAGGTCGCCGGTTGGTGTGTTGCTCTCAGCCTTGATTGACGCGTTGAACGACAATCCCCAGTCGGTCTCGTAGTCGAACGAGAGTTTCTGGCGGTTGTAGAAGTACATCTGCTCAACCTTCTGTGTACGCAACGACATGAATACATTATCCTTGTTGTGCATGAGGAACTTGTCGGCAGGCGACATAACATCGTAGCCAGTCTCGAAGATGATGTTGCGCTGCGGGAATTCGAACGGCGCATTCTTCTTCTTGTTCAGACTGTATGTTATTTCTGTGCCATAGTAGTGGTTGTGCGACTTTGTACCGTAAGCGTAGTAACCCTTCCAGAAGAGGTGCTTGTTGAGATTGGCTGTGGTACGTCCGCTGAGACGTAAGCGGTAGTTGTCGACGAAGTTGTTTGAGATGATGGTGTTGACCGGACCGAAGTCGAACATCGACTTGGTGCGTGTAGAACCAGTCTCGACGAAGTTCTCGAGGAATGCTCGCAATCCGAAGATAATCCACTTGAAGTTCTTCGACTGCTCCATACGATGTATGAAGGCATTCATCGACGACTCGCCCTTGGTAAGCTCTACGGCACGATACTGGTTCCAGAACGCCTCGTCGCGTATCATCGCATCTACCTCGTGCTTTACCTTTGCCTTGCCCTTGAACAGCTTGTTGGGCAAATCGTCGAAGGCATAGTCGTCGTAGCGCGTCGTCTTGGTGACAAGCAGGTCGCCTATCATCTTGTTGACGTGTATCTCGGTGGTGAGGTCGTCTACCGACAGCACCCATTCGCCATTGGGCAATTGGGTGTATTCCTGCGTAATCTTCATGTCTCTCACGAAGTTTACGTCGGTGCACTTAGGCAGAGTGAACGAGCATTTCTTGACGTGCAATGACGAGTCGGCCAATACGTACAGTTCGCCACGGAATCCGAAGTCCTGCTGGTTGTTGGGGATAAACTCCAGATGGTAGCACAGGTCGCGGTCGACATATACCGTGTCCTGTATGTAGAAACGGTAGAACGAGATGGCAGTCTCGCCGATGGGCGACGTAAACTGATACTGAAGCAGACGCATGTGGTCGTCGTAGATATTGACATCTGTAAACACCTCTTTAAGCAACGTGTTCAGTATCTCGCCCGTCTGCAGCAGGTTGTTGACACCTTCTTGGCGCTGACCCTTGATAATGTCCTTCTCCTCCTTAGGATTCTTGCGATAGATGTGCTGCGTAACGGTCTCCTCCACGCTGACGGGCAGAATGAGCTTGTTGTTGTAAGGCGATGTTTCAATCTGATCTTTCACATACGACTTGTTCTTGTACTTGCCCGTTACAAGGTCTTCGGGCTTGATATCGTTCAGAGCGAGCGTTATCTTCTGATATTTGTTGTACTGATAGTAGTCGTTGTTCTCAAGATGCGACAGCTTCTTGGCTGCTATTACGCGCTTCATAAGCTCTACGGCAGGGTTGTTCTTGCGTGAGTAGCGTTCGCGCTTCTGCTTGATAACCACCTCGCCAAGAGTCTTAGAGTCCTCCTTGAGCACAATCTTCATGTGTGAAGGAGTGTTGGGGCCAACCTTGATAGTTTGCGGAATGAAGCCTACGCTACTGAATGTGAGTTCCCAACCATTGTGTCGCGCAATGGTAAACTTGCCGTCCATGTCGCTTGCTGCTGCCACATGGTGACCCTTATATATAGCGCTTGCCAACGGAATAGGATATCCGTCGCTGTCATAAATTTCACCGGTAATCTGTGCCTTGGCTGCAATTGCCAAGACAAAGAACATCAATGTAATACTTAAAAACCTTTTCACCCTTTACCTTTATATTAAATGTGTATCCTAATTGTCTATTAAGAGAATGCAAAGTTAAGAATAATAAGTGAAATAGGACATGAAAACTTTTTGCATTTAAATATTTTTCTGAATATTTTTCCCATAGCAACTAAAAAATAGGAAAAACGGAATATTGAGTAGAATTGGAGTAAGTCAAAATGCAAACTATGCATTTTGACTTACAAACTTAAGCATGTCTTCGAGTCGTGTTATAACGTCGTCGCAAATGCTTTCATCGGCTGGCTTGTCTTCCCATTGGCGTCCTTTAATCCAAATGGTATGGCATCCGAGTTGATGAGCGGGTACAATATCCTTGCCGTAGGTGTCGCCTACCACCAATACTTCAGAGGCAGGCAAATCGAGAGCGCACACTCCGAGAGCGAATATGGCAGGATTGGGTTTGCGCACGCCTACCACAGCCGACTCAACAATCTCCTTGAAGAAACCATCGAGATGAGCGTCGCGCAGCACTGTGCGGATGTTGCCGTAGAAGTTGGATACGAGCACCATAGGCAGACCTGCCTGACGCAGACGTTCGAGCACCTTGCGGTTTTCGTGCAGCAAGGCGTTGGTTGCATCGTTGATGCATGTGGCAATGCGCATGGCGGTGTCGCTGATTTCATCGGCTGTCATCTGCAGGTGTGATGTGAGCTGTGCCTGGCGCTGCTCGTCGTCCTTGCCTGTGGGCAACAATGGGCAACCGCACAGAAACTGCAACTGCAACTGAAGCTTTTCGCGCAGAATGTCGATAAAGTGGAATTCGGGAGTAACGATAGGGTTGACAGCCAAAGCTCGCTCTCCGTATACATAAGCGTCGCGATAGGAGGGCTTGTCGACGGCAATGCCACACTGCTGGTAGCTGTCCCATATCACTTCCGACCAGTGGTCGCCGCGTGTGTCGAGCGTGCCACCGTAGTCGAATATAATGCCTCGTATTTTAGTTGATCTCATGTCTTGTATGGTTATATTTATAATGTGTTTCGTTACGATTCGCTGTTGTTGGATGTATCCTTGGGCAATTTGTTGTTGCCAATCTTAATCAGCATGATGCCGATAGCTATCCATACCAGTTCGCGCAGTCGGGTGATAAGACCCGTGTACACACCGAGTGCACCTGTAAGATGCAGTCCGTCTACAGCCAATGCCAATCCGCCTTCGCGCGATCCAAGCTGCATCGGCGTAAAGAATATAAGATTGCTGAACAGCGACGAGAATGCGAGAATGAGTATAGAGTCAACGATGCCAACCTCGGCGTTGAATGCCTTGAGGATGAGGTAAATCTCGAAACTCTGCAGGATGCGAGCCGACAGTTCGAACAGCAGCGACGAGTAGAAGGTGCGCTTGTGCTGCTGGTGGAGTAGGGCTATCTGCGAGTCAATCTGTTCGAGGGTCTCCTTCTTCGATTCGGCAAAGCGTATTGCCCATCCCTTTACAAACGGTATGTGGGTGAGCAATCGTATGCCTTTCTGTGCCATGCCCGTCTTGTAACCACGTGAGAAGAAGTAGATGGCAAGAATACAGAATGCACCTATTACTGTAAGCAGTATGCCCATCGACAATCCTACGGGATTGAATGCGATGAAGAGGAAGATGGAGAGAAACCAGAACCAGAAGTGTGAGAAGATGTGCATCATCACATATAATATAACCGATGATGTAGCCTTGCTCACGCCGGTGTATGGCTTCAGTTCCATGATGCGGTAAGGCTCGCCACCCATAAGTCCACACGGAGTAGTGTAGTTGAGGGCAAATCCGCTGACGGTGAGTTTGTAGACACGCCAAAACGAGAGCCCTTCACAGCGCCCTTCGTCATTGATGATAAGATACCATGACAATGTGTTGACCAAGTACACCACCAGCCATAAAGCCAAGATGAGCGGGAAGTAGATGCCCACCTTGAGCAGATAGTACCAAATGTCGGTATAGTCCATGTTCATCGTGCAGAGCATGATGACAATGGCTATTATACCGAACGCCATGAATATATTGCGAAACTTATTGTTCATATGTTTTTATTTGTAGCTGTCGAGCTTGGCAAGTACCTCGCGGCACAGACGCTCGTGACGATAGTGCATATAGAAGTAAACGGCGGTGAACACTACAATCTCTACTGCCGGATAAACCCACGGCTTGCCAATGAGAATGCTGACGAAGAGTGTGATGCTGCGCCAGTTGAAGGTGAGGAAGTTGGCGTACTTCATCAGTGGCAGACTGCCCTGGCGGAAGTCATTGCGCAGGCTTTCGGGCAACTGGTCGGGATATTTGGCACGTATTGCAGCCTTGAGTTTCTGAAACCACGGTGTCTCCTTCTCCTGGGCTGCTGTATAGTTGACATAGAAGAACTGGAAGAGTTTCTGCAGCGGCTGCTTGCCCCATTTCATCTCGCGATACAGCTCCACCTGCTTTGAGGCATCGTCCATCTCGCTGCCATCCTTGCCCTTGAGGAAGAAGAGGTGAATCTGACGGTAGTAGTCGGCAAGACGACACTGGCGTGAGTGACAACCGAAACCGCTTATTACGCACAGTACCCAAATCCACACGCCCCATTCGGGCATGAGTCGGATGCAGATGGCTACATAGATGGCGATGAACCAGAAGTCGCCTGCGGCACCGTCGAGAATACGTCCAAGCGCGCTCTTCTGATTGGTGAGACGTGCCAGCTGACCGTCGCAGCTGTCGTACATATTCGCCCAAATGAGCAGCAGAATACCTACGATGTTGATGCGAAGATCGTTGAAGCCGAAGCAGATGCCGGCTCCTACGCCGAGGAATATTGAAAGAATAGTCACTACGTTGGGGGTGACGTGCAGCATGCGGAAGAAGCGTGCCCACTGATAGCCTATCGGGCGATAGAAATAAATGTCGATGTGTTCCTCTGTGTCCGACGACTTGAGGGTTGACTTGAATTCTGAATTTGACATTTTTATATGATAATGTTTAATTAAAATTCTTGATGTAACGTTTGGGGTGTTGCCGGTTCCGCTGTTTTACATCTTGTTGAGTATAGCCATGGCTATATTGAATGCTGCCTCGTCGCGGCATGGGGCAAAGCTTGGCCAGTCGTTGAAGTCGATAATCTTTATCGAACCGTCGTCGCCTATCACGCAGTCGCCGCCATATACTGGCACGCCAAGCATCAGTGCTGCCTTGTCGGCTTCATGTTTAAGGGCGTCGGTGTCGAAGAGAATGCCGCGTGCGTCGCCGTTGATTACCTCAAGGCCGAACTTAGAGCGGTGGCCGCATTTAGAAGGATAGAACCAGTAGAAGAAGTCGGTGCCCTCAACACCGTAGAACTTGATAAGGTCGCCTTTGAGGTGCTCGTTTACCACTACCGACTCTACGCCACGCTGCCAGAAGTCGTTCAGAAGTTTCTCTGCCTCGTCCTTCGACTGCACGTAGCATGTGTCCTCCTTCTGCTGGGCACATCCGTCGCCACGTTTCAGCCACAGAGGATAGTCGATACCGTCAGACATAGAATTGCCCTTTTCGATGATACGGCTTTCTGGATAAGCCACACCGCCCTCAATGAACATCTCTGTCATGGTACGGCGTATGCAACGGTCGATGCCGTCGCTGCTGTTCACTACGGGAGTGCCGTTCTTCTCAATACGGTCGAGGGCGTTGAGTGCGCGCTTGCTGCGAGCCATGCTGAAGAAAGCATCGGCATGCTCATTGGCAATGGCTTCATTGCTGTCTATTATGCCATTGTCGGCAGCACGTTGGAGGGCTGCGTCTATAGTTTCTGCCTTGGTGTAGAAGTCCTTCTCGTTGTACATCTCTACCTCGGCACCGAGCAATTCCAGATTGTCCTTAACGGCGTGCATGATAGCTGCGTCGTTGTCGACACAGTTGGGCGAATACTCATTGCCGCGACATACGCCTACGAGTTTCTTGCCTTCGAGCGGACGAAGGAAAGCTTCAGCCTTGGCAATGTCGTCACGATGGTCGACATCGAGAATCTTGTTAATAGGATAAGCTTCGAGTTTCAACCCCTCGGCTACGAGCTGACGCTGGAAGTTGCGCATACGGCTCATGCCCTTCTCCATACAATGGTCGAGTACGTCGAGAGCACGGTCGCCCAGACAGTAAATACCGCCTGATATAAGATAGTCGCCCTGCTCCTGGCTGTCATGGAAACCAGTGACGCGAGGCATGCGGTGAGAGCCTTGCTTGTCGAGAATGCTTGCACCGTCGGCATCCACCTGTTGCTCAACGCCTACCCACAATGGCTTCTCGTCATCAACAAATGGTGTGACAGCCATACATCCGTCAATATCGGTAGTGGCAGCAAAGTGGCGAATATATTTCTTGAATTCTGCTTCGCGGAAGATAGTATCTACCGTTGTAAGACAAAAACGTTCGCCACGCAGATATGGCGAAAGTGCATGCAAGCTGTGCATTGAACTTGGTGTGGTCTTCACTACAAGGCGCAGTGGCACAGGTAGAGCGAGGCTCTCAATATGTTCGCGCACTGCTGTGCTCCATTCGTTGACGATTACCACTATTTCCGTCGCACCGCAGTCGACGAATATGCGCAGCAAGCGTTCAATCATGGGCTCGCCGCATACGGGTACCAGCGGTTTGGGCTGCTCGACGCCTTCCTGCGCCAGACGGCTACCTTCGCCTGCTGCTATAACTGCAAATCTCATTCTCTCTATTTCTATGATTTCCTATGAAAACGCATAGTTTGAAGCTGTGTCAGAACTCATAAAATACGAGCTGTAAAGCCCCAGAAACCTACATAGCTTCTACCTATGGATGCGTACAATTTGTTTAAACGGTGCAAAGTTACGAGTTTATTTTGATAAAAGCATTAATTCTGTACGATTTTATGGGTTTCGGCATATTGTGAAGGATGGCATAGTGATGATAATATCCAAAAACGGGGCAGAATTCCAGTATGGAGTTCTGCCCCGTTGTATTGTATCTACTATACTTTATTGTTTCGTATCTACTATACTTTAATCTTTCTTTTTTCCGAGCGACTTTAGCCAGCTGATAGGTTTTGTCAGAATCTTTGTGATAGCACTTGTTTGCTTTACAGCGGGCAAGTTTGGCGTAGGTTCTGCCTTTGGAGTATTAGGCTTACGGCTGTTGCGGCGCTGTTGCTGTCGGCGTGACTTCTGTTCGCCTTCAGACTTCTGTTCGGTGTTCTGACGCTTACGGTTGTTTGGCTTTCTGTCGTTATTTGACTTATGTTCGTTGTCTGACTTCTGCTCGCCACGAGTTTTTTGTTCGCCACGAGTTTTCTTTTCGTTGCGCAGCTTCTGTTCCTTGTCTGTCTTCTGCTCGTTTGAGTTATTTTGCTCGCCAGTTGTTTCTCCGTTCTCTTGTCGGCGGCGTGGCTTGCGGTTGCGCTTGTTGCGCGGCTTCTTCTCACCGTCGGTTTGGACATTGACGGTAGTCGAGTTGTCTGGCTGTTGGGTGTTGTCAACAGTAGTCTGCTCAGCGTTGCCGGTTGTGGTGTTAGCGGGCTGCTCGACGTTGTTGTCGGCATTCTGTGGTTTGCGTCGGCGGTTGTTGCGTGGTTTCTTTTCGCCGTCAGCAGCCTGCTTGTCAGTTGTCGGCTTCTTGCCTCGACCACGGCCACGGCTGTTGCGGTCGGACTTGCCTTTGCCTCGCGGAGCGTTATAGTCGGGTGCTTCGCCCAATCCTTCAGGCAATGCCACCTTTTCAACTTCACGGTCGAGGAACTTCTCTATCTGCTTAAAGCTGTAGATTTCGTCGTCGCTTACGAAGGTGATGGCAACACCGTCGCGCTCGGCACGTGCTGTACGTCCGATGCGGTGAACATAGTCTTCTGGGTCGTGGGGTACATCGAAGTTGATGACCATAGCAATATCGTCGATGTCAATGCCACGTGCTACGATATCGGTGGCTACGAGTACGTCGATCTGTCCGGTCTTGAACTTATACAGGATTTCGTCGCGTTCAGCCTGCTCAAGGTCGGAGTGCATCTCACCCGAATTTATCTTCATCTGCTGCAGAGTGCGGTTGATGGCCTTCACCTTCTGCTTCTTGCCAGAGAAAATGATGACACGGTTGAGGTCGCCCTTGCGGAAGAGGTCCTTGATGATGCCAATCTTCTGTGTCTCATAGCAAATGTAGGCGGTCTGCTTGATTTTTTCGGCAGGCTTGCTTACGGCTATCTTCACTTCTACGGGGTTCTTGAGCAGAGTCTTGGCGAGTTCTTCAATCTTCTCGGGCATAGTGGCCGAGAACATGATAGTCTGGCAAGTAGGTGGCAACTTGCTTGCAATCATCTTTATGTCTTCAGAGAATCCCATGTCGAGCATGCGGTCTGCCTCGTCGAGAACGAAGAAGCTTACGCGGCTGAGGTCGGCTGAACCGAGTGAGATATGGCTGATGAGACGTCCGGGAGTGGCAATTACTACGTCGGCACCCATCTGGAAACTCTTGAGTTCCTGATCGTAGCGGTTGCCGTCGTTGCCTCCATATACAGCCACGCTGCTAACGCCGTCGAGATAATAGCCGAAGCCTTGCATGGCCTGGTCAATCTGTTGTGCCAGCTCTCGTGTCGGGCTCATTATAACACAGTTGATAGCGTCCTTGGGGAATCCACCGTCGTCAAGACGCGAGAGAATAGGCAGCAGATAGGCAGCGGTCTTGCCTGTACCTGTCTGAGCTACGCCCAAAAGGTCGCGACCTTCGAGTATTGGCGGAATACATTGTTCCTGTATGGGAGTACATACGTCAAAGCGCATGTCGTATAGTGCATCAAGCACATGATCGTTGAGTTGTGTTTCGTCGAAATACATTGTTAGAAATGTTGAGTGTTGAGTGTTGAATGTTGAATAGTTGCGGTATGACCGCAATGTTGAATTTGAAATGTGGAGTGTTGAGTGGCAATTAATTAAATCAACATCGTTTAATTTGTAATCGGCAAAGCCGACAATTCAACACTCCACATTCCTAATTCAACATTTTAATTGGGTGCCTTTCTATAGCAGAAGTATGCTACAATGGCGAATGTGATGTTTGGTATCCACGCAGCCAGCATAGGTGGCATGCCTGCGTTGATGGCAAATGTTGATGACACGGTCTGCAAGAGAATATAGCCGAAGCTGAGTGCCAGACCTATGCCGAGATACATACCCATACCACCCTTGCGCTTGCGCGACGAAAGTGATACACCGATGATGGTGAGGATGAACGAGGCAAACGAGGCGGCAATACGCTTGTGATACTCCACCTGATACTGTACCACATTGCTACTGCCTCGGTCTATCTGTTTGGAGATGTACTCCTTCAGCTCTGGCGATGTGAATGTTTCCTGCTGACCCTTTGAATATACCAAGTCGGTAGGTTCCATGACAATCATGGTGTCGAGCTTTGAACCACTGGTGATGTGTTCCTTTAGACCGCGCATTTCGCGTATCTTCCAGTTGCTTACGGTCCAGTGATATTTGGAGTCGCTGATAGTGTCATACTGCGCCTCCATAGCTGTGAGGTGGCTTACGAGTTTCTTGTTCTCAAACTTGTCGAGCGAGAATCCGTAGCCCTTCTTGTAGTTGTTGTCGTAGTGCTGAATGTAGGCTATCACTCCACGGTCTACTTGCAGCATTACGTTGTCGGCTGAGGTGTTGAGCCTTTTGTTCTTGTACATCGACTCGAAGTTCTGCTTGACGATGGTGCCGTGCGGAATGACGTAGGATGCAAGGAAGAAGGAGAGCGAGGAGATGAGCACACACGAAATCATGTATGGTCGCATTAGTCGCTTGAACGACACACCTGCTGCGAGCATAGAGATAATCTCGGAGTTGGACGCCAGTTTTGACGTGAAGAAAATCACGGCAATGAACACGAACAGCGGACTGAACAAGTTGGCGAAGTATGGAACGAAGTTGGCATAGTAGTCGAATACTATAGCCTTGAATGGCGCATGATATTGCGTGAACTTCGAGAGGTTCTCGTTGACGTCGAATACGATACTGATTGATATGATGAGCGCAATGGAGTAGATGTACGTTCCAATGAATTTGCGTATTATATACCAATCGAGTGTCTTGATGTATCGCAGCGGATTGAGCACGCCTAACACACGCAGAAATCTCAGCTTATGTGCAATCCACATAGCTGCTCTGCGCATCCATCGTGTGTGCTTGTGCATCCACCGTGTTGCATGCAGCAGGTGGCGCATCCGCCTTATGTTCTTTCTTTTCATCCTACTAAAACTAAATTCTTCTTCCGAGATTGTCTATGACGCTGCGTTTCCACTGCACGAAGTCGCCCTGTTCGATATGCTGGCGGGCGTCGGTGACGAGTCGCAGATAGAAGGCGAGGTTGTGAATGCTTGCTATCTGCATTGCCAGAAGTTCCTGGGCCTTGAAGAGATGGTGCAGATAAGCCTTTGAGTGCAGACGATCGATGTCGCATCCGTCGGGGTCGATGGGTGAGAAGTCGTTTTCCCATTTCTTGTTGCGCATGTTCATCGTGCCGTTGTAGGTGAATAGCATAGCGTTGCGTCCGTTGCGGGTAGGCATAACGCAGTCGAACATATCCACTCCGCGTTCAATGGCTTCGAGAATGTTCTGAGGTGTACCTACGCCCATGAGGTATCGCGGACGGTCCTTTGGCAGGATCTCGTTTACAACCTCAATCATTTCGTACATTACCTCAGTCGGTTCACCCACAGCCAATCCGCCGATAGCATTGCCGTCGGCACCCTTGTCGGCTACATACTTGGCAGCCTCACGACGCAGGTCTTTATACTTGCATCCCTGTACGATAGGGAAGAGGCTCTGCTTGTGACCGTAGAGCGGTTCGGTCTCGTTGAAGCGCTTGAAGCAGCGGTCGAGCCAACGCTGTGTGAGTTGCAGACTCTTGCGTGCATACTCGTAGTCGCTTTCTCCGGGAGGGCACTCGTCGAATGCCATCATGATGTCGGCTCCGATAATGCGCTCAGTGTCCATCACGCTCTCGGGAGTGAATATATGCTTTGAGCCGTCGATATGTGAGCGGAACTCGCATCCCTCTTCACGCAGCTTGCGTATGCCGGTGAGAGAGAATACCTGAAAGCCACCCGAGTCGGTAAGAATCGGGCAGTCCCATGTGTTGAACTTATGCAGTCCGCCAGCCTTGCGCAGTGTGTCAAGTCCGGGACGGAGGTACAGGTGGTAGGTGTTGCCCAGTATTATCTGTGCCTTCACCTGCTCGCGCAGCTCCTGAAAGTGTACACCCTTGACCGAGCCAACAGTGCCCACGGGCATAAAGATAGGAGTCTTTATCTGTCCGTGGTCGGTGGTGATGAGTCCGGTACGTGCGTCGCTGCACGGGTCGGTATGTTGTAGTTCAAATGTCATTTGTCTTCTTTCTTTTCTTCATCAATCTTAAAGTTTACCGGGTTGTCAACCAATGTGTCGGTGAGTGCAAATTGCCATACGTCCTGCACGTCCTCGACATAATGGAACTGCACTCCCTTACGGTAGATTTCGGGTATTTCCTCAATGTCCTTGCGGTTGTCGCGGCACATCACGATGTCGGTGATTCCGGCGCGCTTGGCAGCGAGTATCTTCTCCTTGATGCCGCCTACAGGCAGTACCTTGCCGCGCAGCGTTATCTCACCGGTCATAGCTGTGTTCTTGCGCACCTTACGCTGTGTAAGAGCTGAGGCTATAGAGGTGGCAATGGTAATACCAGCCGACGGTCCGTCCTTTGGCGTTGCACCTTCGGGCACATGGATGTGGATGTTCCAGTTGTCGAATATGCGGTAGTCGACGCCCAGTGTGTCTATGTGTGCCTTTACATATTCGAGGGCTATCACAGCCGACTCTTTCATCACGTCGCCGAGGTTACCGGTGAGTGTCAGTTTGCCTGCCTTGCCCTTGCTGAGCGAAGTCTCAATGAAGAGAATTTCACCGCCTACGCTGGTCCATGCCAGTCCGGTTACTACGCCGGCGTAGTCGTTGCCCTGATAGATGTCGCGATAGAATGGCGGTTTGCCGAGCAGGTCCTCAATCTCGTTTGGAGTAATCTTCTCATATGGCAGTTGTCCGTCGAGTGCCTTGCGATAAGCCAGCTTGCGCAGAGCCTTGTTTGTCTGCTTTTCAAGCTGTCGAACACCGCTCTCGCGTGTGTACTGTTCGATTATCTTCTCTATGGCAGCCTTGTTGAATGTCGGCTTATCCTCTTTGGCAGCCAGTCCGCAGTTGTCAATCTCGCGCGGAATGAGGTGGCGCTTGGCTATCTCTATCTTCTCCTCAGTGATATATCCGCTCACCTCAATCAGCTCCATACGGTCGAGTAGCGGCTTTGGTATGCTGCCGAGGTCGTTGGCTGTAGCGATGAAGAGCACCTTCGAGAGGTCGTAGTCAACGTCGAGATAGTTGTCGTGGAAGGCGTTGTTCTGTTCGGGGTCGAGCACCTCGAGCAATGCCGATGACGGGTCACCGTTGACGGTGTTCTGTGTTACCTTGTCAATCTCGTCGAGAATGAACACGGGGTTTGACGAACCTGCCTTCTGTATGTTCTTGATGATACGTCCGGGCATTGCACCAATGTATGTGCGACGATGTCCGCGTATCTCGCTCTCGTCATGGAGTCCGCCGAGCGACATGCGTACATACTTGCGCTTCATGGCTGCTGCAATCGACTTTCCGAGCGATGTCTTACCCACTCCCGGAGGTCCGTAGAGGCAGATGATGGGCGACTTGAGGTCGCCTCTGAGCTTCAGTACAGCCATATATTCGAGTATGCGTTCCTTCACCTTCTCCATTCCGTAATGGTCGCGGTTGAGTATGCGCTGTGCACGCTTCAGGTCGAGATCGTCCTTGGTATACTCGCCCCAAGGCAGATTGATCATTGTCTGCAGATAGTTGAACTGAATGCTGTAGTCGGGGCTTTGCGGATTGAGCATGTCGAGCTTGTCGAGTTCCTTTCGGAACACTTTCTGCACGTCTTCGCTCCAAAGCTTTGTCTTGGCTTTCTCTTCCAGTTCCTTGCGCTCGGGCGAACCCTCACCGTTGCCCAATTCCTCCTTGATATTCTTAATTTGCTGCTGCAGGAAGTACTCACGCTGCTGCTCGTCGAGGTCTTCGCGAGTCTTCGAGCGTATGTTCTGCTTGAGTTCGAGCAGCTGCATTTCCTTGTGCATCACGCGCAGCACGCCGATGACGCGCTCCTTGATACTTGATGTGGTGATGAGCGAAATCTTGTCTTCAAGACTGAATGGCAGGTTTGAGCACACGAAGTCGGCAGCAATCACGTCGTTAGAGATGTTGCTCAGTGCAAACTGCGACTCGTCGGGCAGCTCCTCGTTCATCTGTATGTACTTCACAGTGTTGGAGCGCAGGTCGTCCATTGCAGTCTTGAACTCGGTGTCGTTTTCGTCGGGCATTTCCTCCATAGCGGGGCTGACCTTGCCGAGAATCATCGGCTTGTTTGTGACGAGTTCGTCAAGGTGGCAGCGTCCCAGTCCCTGTATTATGGCTGTCACGTTGTTGCCTGGTCCGGGCATTTCGAGCACTTTCACCAGTTTGGCATATACGCCGTATTCAATGAGGTCGCCTTCGCCTGGCAGTTCCACGTTAGGGTCTTTCTGGCAGAACACAGCAAACACGGCGTCGCGCTCTTTGCTGATGTCTTTGAGCAACTTCAGACTTTGCTTGCGTCCTACAATGACGGGGCATATAACTCCCGGGAAAATCACCACGTTGCGAGTGGCAAGTACGGGGAGTGTACCCTCAAATTCCACATTGAGCAGGTTCTTTATGTCGCCGTCGTAGTCGGCAATCATTTGTATCGATGTATTGGATCTCTTGTTCATATTATATAATAATGTGTGGCGTACTGTTGATTGCACGCTAATAGAGTATAGCAAAATCTGTGCAAAGTTACTCAAAAGTTTTCAGATAGACTTCTATTTTATATAATTTTGCAAAGAAGTGAGTATTAGTGTACTATTATCAATCGATGTTTTCACGGCAAAACCGTTATAGATTGGAAAAAATGCGCTATCTTTGTACCTGCATATTCAATGCGCAACCTAAATAAGAAAGTTAGTAACTGAAACAACGTCAACTAAAACATTATTATGAGAAAAATCTTTTTCAGCGCCAAGAGCATAGTGCTTACATTATGTCTCTGCGCGACATCGGCTCTGGCATGGGCTGGAGTGAATCCTAAACCTTTTGTAGTTCCCGAACTGAAGGAATGGCACGGTGCCGAGGGTCAGATGACCGTTTCGGGCAAGTATGTCGTAAAGGGTGGCAAGGCTGCCGCCGAAGTAGGCCAGATGTTTGCTGTCGACTATGGCAGTTTGATGGGGACTCAGCTCACATTGAAGAACGGTAAGCCGTCGAAGGGCGATATTGTACTTGTGCTCAAGGCAGACAAGGCACTTGGCCAGGAAGGCTACCGCATCAGTATCGGCGACGTTACTACAGTCAGCGCTGCTACGGTCAAAGGACTGAAGTGGGGCACACGTACTGTGCTGCAGATGGCAGAGCAGAACAAATCCAACGGCGGCTCACTGCCAAAGGGCAATATTGTAGACTCGCCTGAGTATGGTTTGCGTGGATTTATGATGGACTGCGGTCGTAAGTTCATCCCGATGGACTATCTGCGTTCGCTTGTCAAGACCATGGCTTACTATAAGATGAACACCTTGCAGATTCATCTAAACGACAACGGTTTCCGTCAGTTCTTCGACAATGATTGGGACAAGACTCAGGCTGCATTTCGATTGGAGTGTGACACTTATCCCGGACTGACAGCACGCGACGGATCGTACACTAAGAAAGAATTCATCGACCTTCAGAAACTTGCCGAGCAGTATGGCGTCGACATCATTCCTGAGATTGACGTGCCTGCCCATACATTGGCTTTCACTCACTACAAACCGGAAATCGGCTCAAAGGAGTATGGCATGGACCATCTCGATTTGTTCAATCCCGAGACATATAAGTTTGTCGACGGACTCTTCAAGGAGTATCTTGAGGGCAAGAACCCCGTATTCCGTGGCAAGGTGGTGCACATCGGTACCGACGAATACTCGAATGCGAAGAAGGAAGTGGTAGAGAAGTTCCGCTACTTCACCGACCGCTATATTAAATATGTAGAGTCGTTCGGCAAGCAGGCTGCCGTATGGGGAGCGCTTACTCATGCCAATGGCGACACTAAGGTGAAGTCGGACAATGTGATAATGAGCTGCTGGTACAACGGCTATGCCGACCCGAAGGAGATGAAGCGACAGGGCTATAAGCTAATCAGCATCCCCGACGGACTTACATACATAGTTCCGGCTGCTGGTTACTATTACGACTATCTCAACTGCGAATATCTCTACGACAAATGGACACCGGCACAGATAGGCAACGAGAAGTTTGACGAGCACGACCCGGCTATTCTTGGCGGAATGTTTGCCGTATGGAACGACCATGCCGGCAATGGCATCAGCGTGAAGGACATTCACGACCGTCTGTATCCTGCATTGCAGACTCTTGCTGTGAAGTTCTGGCGTGGAGCCAAGACGTCAATGCCTTATGCCGAGTTCAACACTCTTCGCCACCAGCTCAGCGAGGCACCTGGTGTCAACGTGGCTGCACGATGGAACAAAGGCAAGACGCTCAGCATAGCAAAGCTTCAGCCTGGTCAGACTACTGGCGAGACAGAAGTGGGCTATGGCTATCGTGTCGACTTCAATATCAAGGGCGCTGCCGAAGAGAAAGGAACTGTGCTGTTTGAGTCGAAGAATGCCACATTCTATCTTGCCGATCCAGAGGAAGGTAAGTTGGGATTTGCACGCGAGGGCTATCTCAACAAGTTCAATTACAAGGTTCCGGAGGGCAAGAATGTTAGCATCTCGATAACGGGCGACAATACCAAGACGTGTCTTTACGTAGACGGTAAGCTGAAGGAAGAACTCGGTCCGCTCACCATCTACGCTATGAAGGCTTCTGATCGTACTACATTCCAGAACGGCGACAAGAACGCTTGGCAGCCGGTGATGTACAATCCGCAGACCCGAATGTACTATCAGCGCACACTCGTATTCCCCCTTGCCAAGGCTGGAGCGTTCAAGAGCAAGATTACTGATGTGCACGTGTCGCAGAAGTAATCGTCTGAAATAATTATTGTGAAGTGATGATTTCGTCCATCCTGATGTCGTGTTCCTCGGCTGGGATGGACGTTGTCATTTGAAACGGGAAGCAAACACCTATCTTATATGTATCGGGTATGAGTGGCAGAAAGCGGTCGTAGTAGCCTTTACCACGTCCCATACGGTTGCCGTCATGGTCGAAAGCAACGCCAGGCACTATCGCCAGTTCTATGTTGGCATAGTCGGTGAAGAGTTCTCCCGTAGGTTCCATAATGCCGTAGGCTCCAATCTGCAAGTCGTTCGGGCCATTGTATCGGTGCAGTTCCATAGTTCCCTCGCCCGTAACGCGTGGCAGCAGAATGGTCTTGCCGCTCATCAGTAGCGAGTCGACGATGGTGTGGGTGTCCACTTCATCGGGCAGTGAGTGGTAGAGCATTATGGTTTTGGCGGATTTTACACGAGGGTGGGAGAGTAGACGTATGATAACAGCAAACGACAATTCACGCAGCTGCTGGCTGGTGAATTGTCGTTTGCTGTTTTTAATCTCTTTTCTGAGTTGTAGTTTGGTTATCATTTCTTGTTTTTCTTGATGGGCTTTTTGGGGAACGCAGTCTTGTTCTTAAACACCTGAAGAGCCCTTGTTACGGTCGGGTCGTCAAGGTTGAGGTATTGCGTCAGCGCCTGTTCGTCGAGCATGTTGTATATCACGAGCTTGTTGAGGTAGCGGTTGAGCAGGTTGTACGATTTGCGTATCATCAGGTTGCGGCGCTTCAGTCCGTTCTTGTCAGCATACGTAGCAAACTTGTCAACGAGGTTCTGCGTATCGAGATACTTCACCATGTCCATCATTTCGTGGAAGTTGTTCAGCTTCAGACGGTTGTTGTCGGTGTAAGTATAGGCGAATTGCAGTATGAGTCCGGTCATTGCAGCCGTCTTGTAGTACGATGTCATACCCAGAGTGTCTTCCGGTATGAAGATGTCGGGCGTGATGCCGCCACCGCCATACACCGTGCGTCCGATGCTTGTGTGATAAGCCGGGCCGTGGTGCTTGATGCTGTCTTGTGAGAAGAACTCTCCGTGCTGGTAGCGTGCCAGGATGTCTTCCTCATAGTCCTTGTTGTCGCCAGCTCTGAAAGGCTTCTGTATGCAGCGTCCAGAAGGAGTGTAGTAGCGTGCTATGGTGAGTCGTATCATAGAGCCGTCGGGGAATCCGAGCTGCTGCTGGACGAGTCCCTTGCCAAACGAGCGGCGTCCGATGATAGTGGCACGGTCGTTGTCCTGCATGGCTCCGGCAAATATTTCGGATGCTGATGCCGAGCCCTCGTTGATAAGAACAATGAGCGGTATCTTCTGGTACGAGCCATGTCCGTCAGAGCGGAAGTCCTGACGTGGCGACTTGCGTCCCTGCATGTATACTATCAGTTTGTTCTTTGGCAAGAACTCATTAGCCATCTGCACTGCCGAGTTCATATATCCGCCTGTGTTGTCGCGCAGGTCGATGATGAGATTGTTGAATCCCTTCTGCGACAGCTGAGCCAGGGCGATGAGCATTTCTGGATAAGTGGTCTCGCCGAAACTCTTCACCTTGATATATCCGGTGTTCTCGTCGATCATGTATGTAGCCGAGATGCTTTTCTGTGGAATGTCGCCACGTGTCACGGTGAAGTATTTCACGCCCTTCTGTGCGTAGCGTATCACACCGATTTTCACCTTCGTGTCCTTCGGACCCTTCAGTCGGCGCATGGCTTCCTCCTGCGTCACAATCTTGCCCACAAACGGTTTGCCGTCAACACTCACAATCTTGTCGCCAGCCAGGATGCCAGCCTTCTTTGCCGGACCGTTCTGCACCACGTTCTGTACGCGTATGGTGTCCTTGCGTATAGTGAACTCAATGCCCACACCCGAGAACGAACCCTTCAAATCGTCGGCCACAGCCTGTGCATCCTTGGCGCTGATATATACAGAGTGCGGGTCGAGGTCGGACAGAATCTGCGGAATGGCTTGGTCGACAAGTGAGTCGATATTCACCTTGTCCACATACTGGTCTTCGATGAGGTGGAGCAGATTGGTCAGTCTGTTAGAACCAGAATTGATGATGTTCAGTCGGTTGCCCGAGAAGTGGTTGGCATAGAATGTGCCAATCAATATACCGATGACAACGCACATTGCCATTATCAGCGGCATAAACCGGTTAGACGTTTTCATGTTCATAATCGTCCGGATTTAGATATTTAACTTCTATATTGGCTCTTTTCAGCAGGTCGATGCCGTCGGTCAGACGGTATTGCTCGCCATATATCACGCGTTTGATGCCTGCCTGAATTATCAGTTTGGCGCATTCTATGCATGGCGAAGCAGTGACGTAGAGCGTAGCTCCGTCGCTGTTGTTCGAGCTGCGTGCCAGTTTTGTTATGGCGTTGGCTTCAGCGTGCAGAACATAAGGCTTCGTTACGTTCATCTCGTCCTCGCATACGTTTTCAAATCCGCTTGGCGTGCCGTTGTAGCCGTCGCTTATTATCATTTTCTCCTTCACGACGAGTGCGCCCACCTTGCGTCGCTGGCAGTAGCTGTTTTCTGCCCATATGCGTGCCATGCGTAGGTAGCGCAGGTCGAGACGGAGTTGTTTGTCTTTATTGTCTTTTGATTCCATTGCGTTCGAGTAATGCTTCTATTGTTGGTTCTTGTCCGCGGAAGCGCTTGTAGAGTGTCATCGGGTGTTCGGTGCCACCCTTCGAGAGTATGTTGTCGCGGAAGCTCTGTGCTGTCTTTTGGTCGAAGATGCCGTTGTGCTTGAACACGCTGAAGGCATCGGCATCGAGTACCTCCGCCCATTTGTAGCTGTAGTAGCCGGCGGCATATCCGCCCGCCATGATGTGCGAGAACTGTGTGGTCATGCACGTGTCGGGCAACTGCTTCATCACCTGAGCCTTTGCCCAAGCCTGCTTCTCAAACGGTATGATGTCGTCGGTGAACTCTTCCTTCTTTGTATAGTAAGCCATATCGAGCAGTCCGAAGCTCACCTGACGCATACATGCGTATGCAGCCATGAAGTTGCGGCTCTTCACGATGCGCTCTATCAGTTCGTCGGGCATCGGTTCGCCCGTCTGATAGTGGAATGCGAATGTGCGCAGGAATTCCTTTTCCACAGCGTAGTTCTCCATAAACTGCGACGGCAGCTCTACGAAGTCCCACCATACGTTGGTGCCGCTGAGGCTCTCGAATCGGGTGTTGGCAAACATGCCGTGAAGCGAGTGACCGAATTCGTGCAGGAATGTCTCCACCTCGCCCAGTGTCAGCAGAGCCGGCTTCTCGGCAGTAGGTTTTGTCAGATTCATCACCACACTAACGTGCGGACGTACGTTCACGCCATTGCGGTCAATCCACTGACCCTGGAATTCGGTCATCCATGCACCGCCCTGCTTGCCCTTACGCGGATGGAAGTCGGCGTAGAACACAGCCAGATACGAGCCGTCCTTGTCGAACACTTCGTAAGCCTTCACGTCTGGATGATACACCTGAATGTCCTTGTTCTCCTTGAATGTGATGCCGTAGAGGCGTGTGGCTAGTCCGAACACTCCCTCAATCACCTTCGACAGTTCGAAGTAGGGGCGCAGCATCTCTGCATCGAGGTTGAACTCGCGCATCTGTAGCTTGTGCGAATAGTAGCCGAAGTCCCACGGTTCGAGTTCGAATCCGTCGCCCTCAGCATTCTTTGCCTCGCGCTCTATTGCCTTCACCTCCTCAATGGCAGTAGGCTTGTAGGCATCAATCAGGTCGTCAAGCAGTTTGTAGACATTGCCCACGTTCGATGCCATGCGATGAACGAGCACATAGTCGGCAAAAGTTTCGTATCCCAGAAGCTGGGCTATCTCTCTGCGCAGATTGATGAGTCGCTTGCATATTTCGAGGTTGTTCTCACTGTTGTCGTGAGTTCCCTCGGTGTTGCGTGCCATATACAGCTGCTTGCGCAGTTCGCGCTGGGTGCTGTAGGTCATGAATGGCGAGAAGCTGGGATAGTCGAGGGTGAAGAGCCATCCCTTTTTGTCGGCTTCCTTGGCAGCGAGAACTGCAGCCTCGCGAGCTGTTTCGGGCAGACCGTCGAGCTGTGCCTCGTCAGTAATGTTGAGTGTGAAAGCCTTGTTTTCCTTCAGCAGGTTCTGCGAGAACTGCAGCGACAGCATGCCGGCTTCCTCTGTGAGCTTGCGCAAGCGCTCCTTGCCCTCGTCGTCGAGCAACGCACCGCTGCGTACGAATCCGTCGTAGCAGTTGTCGAGAAGCATCTGCTCCTCGGCGGTAAGCTCGCGATGGTGCTCATACACATATTTAATACGTTGAAACAGGCGTCGGTTGAGCTTCACGTCGTTGGCGTGCTTTGTCAGAATAGGGCTGAGTTTTTGCGCCAGTTGGTCCAACTCGTCGCATGTCTCGGCGCTGAGCATGCACGAGAAAACTGTCGACACGCGTGAAAGCAGGTCGTAATATCCCTCGCCGTTCTCATTGTCAACGCGCACTATGGTGTTTTCGAATGTAGGAGGTTCGGGGTCGTTCACGAGTTTTTCAATAGCCTCGTCGTCGCGTCGAATACCCTCCATGAAGGCTTCTTCGTAGTCAGAAGTCTTGATGCGGTTGAATGGAACTGTATCGTGCGGGGTGTTGTAAGGTTCAAAGAATGGATTCTTTCTCTCCGGAGTATTTGTGTTATTTTCCAACATACTAAATCCTAAAAATCTGTGTGATGTATCAGTATGCAAATTTACGGAAAATATTACAGATGCAAATATTGTAGTAGGGGTTTTTAACTTATATTATGTTAGCGCTTCGATATGCGGTATTTCAATTATCCCTCGGCTGAATGTTAGCAGTTTTTCGTCTTGCATTGCATTGAGTGCTTCCGACACGGCACGTCTGCCCGTTCCCGTCTCTTGCGCCAGTCGTGTCATCTTGATACGCATAGTTTTAGGTCCGGTGGGCGATGAGCAGTGCTGTTTGATGAAGTACACTATTCTGCCGCGTGTGTCGGCTGGTATAGGGTGCCATAGTTTGCGTTCGGTCTTCTGCGACAGTGCCGAGATAAAGTTGATGAGATTCATGCGGAAGATGATGAATTCGTCGGAGATGCGCATCAGGTCGTTCTTGTCTATCTCCACGGTGTCGCATGTCTTGATGGCTATGAATGTGCGTGTGTAGTGTGTGTGCAGTCCGAACACGCATTCGGGCTGAAGCATATACGGTGCAGCCACACTCTCCTCAATCGAGTAGCCGTGGTCGTCGGCGTGAGCTATCGACTTGGCTTGCCCGTTGGTGACAAGTGCAAGGCGGTTGCACTTTTCACCCTCGTCCTTGATAGTGTCGCCAGCGGCAATCTTGTGGAATGAGAATTTGGTCTGTCCGATGATTTGCAGCAGATTGTCGCTGGTGAGACCTTGAAAGAGGGGTGAGCCTTGCAGACTGTCGTATAGCTTCATAGCCGATTGTCGTTTTTATTTCAGAATCTTGCCCTTCATTGATGGCGAATACCATACCTGCAGCTGTCCCTTGTTGTCGCTGTATATCAGGTATGCCATGAGTTCGGGATGCTTGTCAAGCACTTTCTTAGCCTTGTCGAGTCCCATCACCATGAATGCCGTAGCATAGGCATCGGCTTCGGCGCATCGCTTGGCAAGCACTGTAGCCGACAGAATGTTGTGCTGTACGGGATAGCCCGTAGCAGGGTCGATGGTGTGGGCATATTTCTTGCCGCCACGATAGTAGAAGTTGCGGTAGTTGCCGCTTGTAGCCATTGCCATGTCCTTGACGTTCAGCACCGTCTGCAGCTCTTTGTCTACAGCCGTCGAGTCGTCGGTAGGTTTGGTCACGCCGATTTTCCAGGGCAGTCGTTTCTCGCTGATGCCGTGTGTCACCACCTCGCCGCCAATCTCAATCATATAGTTCTCGATGCCACGGCGCTCCAGCATATATGCCACCACGTCGCAACCGTAGCCTTTGGCGATAGCGCTGAAGTCGAGCATGGTCTTGGGGGTCTGCTTGAATATGCGGTTGTCGCGCAACATCACTGTCTTGTATCCCACAGCGGCGCGCAGCGAGTCGATGGTGTGTCGGGTAGGATGGTTGCCCGTCTTGAATCCGAATCCCCACGCATTGACAAGCGGTGCCACGGTTATGTCGAAGGCACCGTCGGTATTGGCAGATACCTCTTCAGCCAGTTTGAACACACGGTTGAACATATTGTTGGTCTCGGCGTTCTCGCCGCGGTTGATGCGGGCTATTATCGAGTTTCGGTTGAACATCGACAGTGCATCGTCCACCTTCTTCAGCTCTGCCAGAATATCGTCGTTGAGCGACGTGTCGTTCTGGTAGGTTATGTGGTAGTAAGTGCCGAAAATCTGTCCTTCGTCGTGCTGATAGGGTGTGTTGCGTTGCTGCAGAACGATGTTGATCGTTGCGATGATAAGAAACAGCAGAAACACAATCCGCCATCCTATTTTCTTCTTGCTCATAAGCTGTGCTTTTTAGTGCTTAAAATTCAAATGTTACGTTGAACGTGCCCGCCAGTTTTGAGGCGGCTTGCTTGCCGAATCCCGGCACATACCATGTGTTGCCCATAGTGCCGTTGTCGTGGGCTATGCGCTTGCGCCATCGTGCCGACCATCCCAGTCGTAGCGGTCCCCATATCTTGGCGTCTACACCGAACACCGCTTCCAGCCAGTGGCAGTTGGCCTTGATGTCCTTGCCTCCGTATTCCACTTCGTCGCCCCATACAGGGTCTTTTATCACGTCCGAGCTTACGTCAAACTTATAGTCGGTCATGGCGTAGCGTGCGCCTACATATATGCGGTAGTCGTCGTGCTTGTTGCGTGCTATGTTGAAGTCCATACCCACACGTGCATACGGGGCTGAAGTCTTGTATTTCAGTCCGGTGGTAATTTCGTCGGCATCGGCAGTGCCGTAGCCTATTTCCACTACGGGGAAGTACTTGTCCTTCAGATTGACACGCAGCTGTGCTTCATACTGTCCGTGACTGCCCAGTGCCATTTCTGCCAGTCCGATCATGTCAGCCGACACGGCAACGCCTCGCAGAAATGATATTGAGTCGGCCTTGACAGTCGTGTTGGCCTTACCTTTCGCTGCTTGCTTCTTCTTGGCAGTTGCCGTAGTGGCGAGCAAGAGCAGCATACTAATTATCGCTGTTCTTGATATAAATGAGTAGATGCGCCTTTGGGTCATTGTATGTAACCTTATTGTTGTTTATCTTGATGTCTTCGATGGCATGCTGTGTGAATCTTACGCCTTCGATGGTGTGGAACACTGCCGGGGCGCAGTCTATCGATTCGAAGTGCTGCTCGTTCTGCTTGCTTATCCACACTGTGTCGATGGTCTTCTTTCCGGTTCCCTTTTCAGCGAGCATCAGGTAGTACACGTCTTCGGTGCGTGCATAGCTCATAGGCACCGACAGGCTGTCCAGTCCCGTCTGTCGGTTGATGAGCACAGTGTCCTCTTCGGTGTTGTCGGCCGAGCGCTGTATGGCTATGGTCAGCGTGTCCTCAAGCACCGCCTCGTTGCCCGTCAGCTTCATCGACATATATGTGCGGTTGTTCAGCGGACAGTCGATCGACGAGCATGCCGCCGACATTGCCACAGCCATGACAGCGATTGTTTTTGTTATCTTGTTTAGCATTGTCTTCTTTTGTTTCTATCGCCATAAGTTGGCGGTTATTCCTCGCATTTCAGTATCTTCTCTATCTGATAGTCGTTGCGGTTTTGCGACGAGCGGCTCACGAGGTCGCCGATGAATCCCGCCAGAAACATCTGTGTGCCTATCATCATCATCGTGAGGGCTATGAAGAAGTAGGGCGAGTCGGTGATGAGTCGCTGCGGAATGCCGTTTGACAGACACCACAGCTTGTCAACGCCCAGAGCCACTACAGCCAGAAATCCGATGAAGAACATCAGCGTGCCCAAGAATCCGAACACGTGCATAGGCTTGCGTCCGAAACTCGAAAGGAACCACAGTGTGATGAGGTCGAGATAGCCGTTGAAGAAACGGTTCCATCCCATAAACTTCGACTTGCCGAACTTGCGTGCCTGATGATGTACAGGCTTCTCGCCAATCTTGTCGAATCCGGCGTTCTTTGCCAGATAGGGTATGTAGCGGTGCATCTCGCCGTACACTTCGATATTCTTCACCACCTCTTTGCGGTAAGCCTTCAGTCCGCAGTTGAAGTCGTGCAGATTGTGTATGCCGCTCACCTTGCGTGCGGTGGCGTTGAATAGCTTTGTCGGAATGGTCTTCGACAGTGGGTCGCCCTGCTTACGGTTCTGCTTATATCCCGACACGAGGTCGTAGCCGTCGTCCATAATCATATGGTACAGTCCCGGAATCTCGTCGGGCGAGTCCTGCAGGTCAGCGTCCATGGTTATCACCACGTCGCCCTGGGCTGCCTTGAATCCGCAGTACAGAGCCGGGCTCTTGCCGTAGTTGCGGCGGAACTTGATGCCCTTCACCTCCTCGTGGTCTCGGCTCAGTTGCTCGATTACGTCCCATGAGTGGTCGGTCGAACCGTCGTTGACGAATATCACCTCGTAGGTGAAGTTGTTGCTGTTCATCACGCGTTCGATCCATGCGTACAGTTCGGGGAGCGATTCGTCCTCATTGTATAGGGGAATTACGACTGTTATATCCATAGTCTGTTGTTTGTTTGTTCGATTTTATTATGTATAGTTTCTATTATTTTCTGCGGCACACAATAGCTATAGGCAGACTTGCCAGTGCTCCGAGGAAGAAGTTCTGTAGCATGAACACGAACGACCATTGTATTGGAGTGAGCTGTGCCAGCATATCTATGTTCTGTTTCAGTTCAGTGCGGCTTATACCGTTCTGCTCGTATACGGGTGCCATTGTCTTCATCGTATCGGTAAGAACGCCGGCAAAACCGCCATTGTCCATAAATCTGAAGTACAGGAACTGCACCAGTGCAAACGCCAGCGATGCGTAGAGAAAGTTGTACAGACTGTATGCATAGGCTCGCCTTAGTGATATGTGTCCGCTCAAAACGTTGTTGCGGAATAGGCAAGTGCGCCATCCTATAAAGAAAGGTGTAGCCATTGCAAGGAGGTTGCCCACGACTCCTGCCCCTATCATTGTGACGCATACGAAACTTACTGTCCATAGGGCGGTGAGCATAAGTGCATCTACTCGGGCGAAAGCCTTGAGCTGCGTGAATTCTTCTATCTTAATCATTAAAATAATGTATGGGTTTTATAAAACTGCTGCAAACTTACTACTTTTTTTCCAAATACCTGTCATATAAGCATTTTTTGACATAATGAAGTTCAAAAGAAATGTTAAATACATAAACTTTGTTGCTCGATAATTTGCATTGTCAAAAAAAAGCTTTACCTTTGCACTCGCTTTTGAAAAGACGGGTAAGTCTTACACGGCCAGCTCCCTTCGAATCCTCCAGGACGGGAACGTAGCAAAGGTAGTTGGTTGTAGCGGCGCGATGTAAGTAGCTTGCCCACCCGCCTCTTTAGCTCAGTTGGCCAGAGCACGTGATTTGTAATCTCGGGGTCGTTGGTTCGAATCCGACAAGAGGCTCAAAACAGTAAAAGGACAGAACTTCAAATTTGAGGTTCTGTCCTTTTTGCTTTTTATACGGTTTGGAGCTTGCTCCAAAATACAATATTTGCATTTCTAACCGCTCAAAACTATGAGTTGAGCGCATAAAAAAATCATTGGCTCGAAATTCGTGAGTTTTGAGCCTTTGTCGTTATCTTGCTTACATTCAATGTGTTATGTGGATATAGGTCGAGACCCTTGAACTTTTATTACGTAAAAAACATCACTTTTTTAAAAAAATGTAGTCCTTTTGCACTCCAACTGTACTCCATTTGCCTTCCAACTGTACTCCATTTGCTCTTCAAATGTAGTCCTTTTGCAATGCAAGGAAGCCTCGAATGGAGATTAGGGTGGTGTTTGTCACTGCAAAAACAGTTAAAAACGACCACGGAAATCTCTAGATTCAAATTTTTATTTGTAACACTTTTTTACTGCCTGTACGATATTTGCATAGTAAGAGCTAATGTACGGTTGTTGCTTTTTTTTAGAAGTTCACGCCAAAATTGAACATGACTGCTCCGTTGCGCGAGCGGTCGAATGTGTCGTGGCAGATGTTGGCAAGACCTATATCGTAGGTCAGGTCAGCGTAGAACATGTCGTAGCTGATGCCGCAACCTATGCGCAGACCACCGTCCAGACGGCGGAAGTTGTTGCTGTCGAACGAGCTTTCAGCCTCGCGCTCGGCAAAGTTCTTAATCTTGCCGCCCACGCCTACTGCAAAGTATCCGCCTAAGAACGGCTGGAAAGAGAAATGGTCGTCAACCTCGTATTTGTATTTTATTACAGCCGGAATCTCCAGATAGTTCAAGTCGTAGGTCATTTTCTTGCCATTTGCCAAATCCTTCTTTCCACCTTTTTCTATATACGACAGTCCCGTTTCAAGATAGAGTGGGGCTGTGTCGGTGAGCGGAATGCCAGCCACAACGCCAACGTTGAGTCCCGTCTGCCAGTTGCCGCCGTCGAGACGTTCGTCGTCGGAGTTGACGTAAGAGAACGACGGACCGATGCGCAGTCCGTAGTAGGGCACTCCGTAGCCGTGGTGGTTGTAGCCGTAGTCGAGACGTCCTGTATGCTTGTTGTAGTATCTGCTGTCGCGATAGTGCTGTGCCGATGCCGGCATGAGAGCCAGCAAGAGAGCTGTCATGATAAATGCTAATCTTTTCATGTTATTTATATTTTAATCGTTTTATATGTCTGTTTCTTGTGAAAACATTGTTTTTACGATTGCAAAGATATAAAATAGATAGTAAGCAGCGTGAGTGGAAATCCCTAAATGATGTGGGGGAAACCCTATAAAGTTATTCTTTATGGTTCACTTCAAATATCTAATGAACTTCTTTTTTTACTGTACGGTTTGGTCGTTTTCTGCTTTTTGTGTAATTTTGTTCAGATAAATTAAAAGCTTTAGATTATGAAAAAGATAGAAGTATCGGAGTTGACCGACAATGTGTTTACAACAATCGGCAAGGAGTGGATGCTCGTTACAGCGGGCACTAAGGACAAGTACAACATGATGACTGCATCGTGGGGATGCTTGGGATGGTTGTGGAATAAGCCCGTAGCCGTGATGTTCGTGCGTCCTGAACGCTACACACATGAGCTGATAGAGCAGGGCGACAATGTGAGCCTGGTGTTCCTCGGCAACAGCGAGGAGGCACGCAAGGCATACGCCTTCTGCGGATCGAAGTCGGGACGCGACCACGACAAGGCTGCTGAGTGCGGACTGACACCCGTAGCCACACCCGACGGACACATGACATTCGGCGAGGCACGACTCACACTTGAGTGCCGCAAGCTGTACAAGACACAGATTCGCCCCGAGGAGATGATAGACAAGAGCATTGAGCAGTGGTACGGCGCCAAGGGCGGATTGCATGACGTATACGTAATGGAGATAACTGCTGCTTATGAAGGTGAATAAATATAAGGTGCTCGCCACATTGGTGCGCTCGTTCTTCGACGCTTTCTCGTCGGGCATTATCGATAGCACGGTAGGCGACAAGGCCGACACACCAGCCGACCGCCATACGCCCAAGGCGGTGAAGCAGATGATGCTCGACCACTACGAGCACATTGCGCCCGTATTCATGGACACCATGTTCTTTCCGCTTGCGGCTATGAACTATGAGTATGCCGACATTGAACGCGTGGTGCGCGAGGCACAGCAACGTGGCGACGACATGATGGCGCTGGTGCGAACGGCATGTGGTACGGATGCCATGTACGAGGGTATGGTGACCGAATATAAGCGCAACTTCGGCAATCTGCTGTCGGGACGCATGGCTTCGAATGCCGACCACCTTGAAGCCTACACCCGTGGCAATGATGCTGAGGCTGTGCTGGCTACCGAGCGTGCCGTGGAACTGACAGTGCGCGTGGTGATGTTCGCTTATGCCCGCGGATTGCGACAGAATGCCAAGGGCAAGGTGCAGCTACGCCAGGCTACACTGTTCCGACTGATGCTCGACGCCATGAACGTGCTACTCAACGATGAGGCGGTGAGCGTGGACGATGCCGACGCTTCCGATTTGGGCTCGCTTTTCCTGAAGGTGTGCCACACACAGCAGATATTCACCACCATGACCGATGAGATGGACCGCACCTACGACGAACTGGTGCGCCGCGAGGGAGTGGAGCAATAGTCTATAAAAATACGAGGCACAGCTTTAAAAAATACGAGGCACAGCATTACTAAAGTGTGTAAAAATTGTATGTGTCTCGTTTTTTTTCTATAAATTTGTACAATCTAACATCTCAAGACAACAAATCAAAATATTAATAAAACCGAAATTACCGAATGGAACCTAACAAGACTAATGGTCGTAGTCCCATTTCATGGGTGCCTACGCTCTATTTTGCCATGGGTATGCCCTTTGTGGTGCTCAACATGGTGTGTGTGCTTATGTTCAAGGGTCTTGACGTGAGCGACGCCCAGATTGCCCTTTGGACCTCAATCATCATGTTCCCCTGGACGCTGAAACCCCTCTGGAGTCCGCTCCTCGAAATGTACAAGACCAAGAAATTCTTTGTCATCGTGACTCAGATAGCCACGGGCTGCATCTTCGGACTTGTAGCACTGGCTCTGCATCTGCCCGACTTCTTCGCCGTTTGTATTGCTCTGCTCGCTGTGATAGCGCTGAGCGGTGCCACTCACGACGTGGCTGCCGACGGTGTGTATATGGCTTCGCTATCTAAGGAGGATCAGGCACGCTACATCGGATGGCAGGGTGCCTTCTATAATATTGCAAAGATTGCTGCCACCGGCGGACTCGTTATGCTCGCAGGTGTGCTCATCAAGCATTTCACTGGCGACGTCAGCACACTCGATACGGCTGCTGCTGCCGTAGCCAAACGTCAGGGAACGGTGATGGCATGGACTGTAATCATGGCTGTAATAGGCTTGATCATGGTGCTGTTGGGATTGTACAACGCCAAGTTTGTGCCTGCCGACCACCGCGATGCTTCGGCTGAGCGCCCGGGATTCAAGGAGACAATGGTGGAGCTGGGCAATGTGTTTGTTGACCTCTTCCGCAAGCGCCACATTATATATTATATATTCTTCATCATACTCTATCGCTTTGCCGAGGGATTTGTAATGAAGATTGTGCCGCTCTTCCTTAAGGCCGACCGCGCCAACCAGGGTTTGGGACTGTCGGAGGAGGAAATCGGATTGTGCTACGGTACGTTCGGTGCTGCTGCCTTTGTCATCGGCAGTATACTTGCCGGCTATTATGTGGCTCATCGTGGACTGCAGAAATCGCTGTTCTCGTTGTGCTGTGTGTTCAACCTTCCGTTTGTGGCATACACTCTGCTTGCCATCTACCAGCCCGAAAGTCTCTGGCTCATCGGTGGCGGTATCGTATTGGAGTACTTCGGCTATGGCTTCGGCTTCGTAGGTCTGACTCTGTTCATGATGCAGCAGATTGCTCCGGGCAAACACCAGATGGCTCACTACGCCTTCGCTTCGGGCATCATGAATCTTGGCGTTATGTTGCCGGGTATGCTCAGCGGATACGTAAGCGACTGGTTGGGCTATCGCGACTTCTTCATCTTCGTGCTTGTTTGCACCATCCCGGCATTCCTCATCACATGGTTTGTGCCGTTCACATATCCGGATAAGAAGTAGAAAGCCCCGCAACATCCCCGCAAAGCCCCAC
>NZ_JADYTS010000032.1 GCF_021531355.1 Leyella stercorea
GATTATTCATGGCACAAAGGTATAAATTTTCTATAGAATCAAAGCGTCTTCCCCCTAGTTTATCGGGTGAGCCAATTGCCAGTCAATGGGACGCCATTGAATACACCCTTCAGAACGATGAATTTTGGCTGTTTGTCCATCCAATCGGCTACGAACGTCCTACAAGAATAGATTTCATCTTCGACATCATTTATCAGCAGGACAGGTTGAATATCGGCAAGGATAAATGCTGCAATGACGACAATCAGACATTCAGATACTTTAATAAATTCTTCAAAAGGAAAGATAAGGGTACAGAATTAGAAAAAGTAGAAGAATGTTGGAAATTGACCATAAACCTTTTCAGAATCCTCAAAGAGTGGTATGATGATGTCGCTCTATACCATTATGTAGGCTATGTCCTCGACTGCAGAATCAAGAACCTGCCCGAGCTTTTCAAGGACTGGGAAGAAAGCAAAGACAGATTTGCCTTCACTGATTACCTGAAGGCAGCCATCAAGGAACATCTGAATAAATGCTATAATTCAGAACTCGGATTGGAAGATACTGTCTATGAGACAGAAAATGGATTTGGTCCAAAATCCAAATGCCGCGACATTCTCCTCCTTCATAACATCCAGACTGTCATCGCTCAGAACAATGAGCTCAAGAATGGTGGCCAATATTCACAAGGGGTGTTCTATAAATTTCCATTCCATCTTTACAAGAAAGAGAGTTGGGATATCGAGCATATCGACTCCAGCACTGAGAATTCGCTGGAGATTGCCAAAGATCAGAAAGAATGGATTGAATATTCGATGATTGGTTTGCCGAATGAGGAAAAGGAGAAAAAAGAAATCCTGTCGGCGGCAACAGAATTCCTAAAGAAAAAGAAAAATGAAATCAAACAAGAGGACTTCGACAAATTGAGAACAAAGATCATTGGTTTTCTTAAATCCAACACAACATGGAAGGATCCTATCAACGATAAGAACAAAATTTGGAACTATGTTCTTCTTGATAACAGTACAAACAGGGGATATGGCAACTCTATCTTCCCTGCCAAGCGTAGAGTAATCATCGGCAAGGATCGAGGTGTCAAATATCAAGTTGCCCCTGAAACACTAGAGGTATCGCCTAAACCCGAAGAAGAGAAGCAGATGTCATATCTTCTGTCTAAAGGAATCCTGCAAGAAAAAGAGTCTACAGAATTGGAAGAACTCAGAAAAAAGTATGCCGCTATTTATTTATTCATTGGCGCATACCAAACTGTTTGATTTCGTCATGGATAAGATTCCATATTCATGGATCCGTTCTGGATACCATTATCATACGGCCATCTTTCCAAGTCAAACAGGCGTATTTCTCAATGCTAAACTCAGAGACGAAGTCCTGAGCGATTTCACCATCACAGTATCCGAGGACATCAAAGTTCCTGAAACATCTTTCTTATGGTGTAATGACGCAGACTTCACATACAAGGGTATCCGCTTCCGTTGGAAAGACAACGACGACGTCTGCCGAATCGAAGGCGATAACGAAGTCTATACCTTCAGTGCAAATAAGGAAATGTACGACAAAGATCTGTATCTTGGGAAAAAGGAAGTGTTTGAGCAACTTGATCAGATTGTAAATTCTGTCATCGCTCAGAAGTGACACATTCGGAGTTTTGCATTAACTTGCATATAAAAGAGGAATACTTGTATGGGGTGATTGTCATATATATAGGAAATATAGAGATGTATAATAATAAAAGTGACGGAACGCAATGTGTATGGCTTTAGGAATAAAGAATACTTCTAACTGAGACTATACACATTGCATGACTGTCGTATCACTCGAAATGTAGGAAGATTCGAAAAAACAGATCCTTTTGCCATATCATTTCCGGTAATGGTTGGATAAAGACAAAGCCAATTTCATTTTAGAGACGACCTCTTCTTCTGAAACGATAAAATGAGATGCATGTCGGAAGTCAGCTCCGGGTTCACCCCTTCATTCCAGTTAAAAACACAACAATATTATATGAGCCCCAACTCAGCTCAGACACATAACCTCATCTCTATTGATACCCACACTTGTATCAGTTGGTACGATCTCTCATTTCAAATGGCATGAACTCTCGTTTCGTTAGGTACACATGCAAAATTAAGGTCTGCATTTTGTATATTCGACAAAATCGTATCCCATGGAAAAAAACAATTTATGATATTTATCATATTGCTTATCGCCTGTATAATATTCAGGAGAATAAGCTATTGCTTTTTTCGATTTGTAGTATCCTTCGCACATTTTTAATCGAACACTCTCACGCTCTTCTAAATATGCTTTTTCAAAGTCTTCGCGTACCTTACGCAATTCTTCAGAGTCTGGAACCAGTGTTTTCTCGTATTCAATTTGGCGCTTGCATATTTGAGCAAAAGAATTTTCATCCTCAGGTTTCTTGCTCTCATAGGTTCTCGTTATATCGTTCAACTTTTCGCCTACCGACTGCAAGCCTTGAAACAAAATGTATAGTACGAAGAATACCGCATACAAAATAAAGAATGTTTCCATATAGCAGACGATTTAATGATTACATCGCAAATATACAAAATAATTTGCTGACTCAGAAATATTTATCGATAAAAAAGCCCTCGATGCATCACGCACCGAAGGCTCAAAAGTTCATTTGTTAAAATGAATGCCGCATGGTCGGGCGGCGGTGTTGAATTTATTAAACAGTGACCATTTCAAAATCCTTGGTAAGTTGGCGCTTCAATCCAGATGAAGAGAGCCGATGCGTAAGCTTATATCTTGCAGAGCTTCATTAAAGATACGCTTCTGCTCCTCGTTGAGCGTGTAAGTCTTACCACGAACAAGAGTGCCGTTTAGGCGCTGTGAGAGCCATGCTGCGCTTTTGCCGAAGTAATGTTTAGCGATGAAAGATAAGGGCAACAACTTATAGTCTTCGTCACTTATGCGTGAACGTAGAGCAGTCACGTCACTCTCAATGCAATCGAGCTTGGCGTTGACAAACGCTTTGGCATCATCTTTAACATCAACAGCATGGTCTTTAAGCCATGCAATGATCTCATTCTTCCTTGCTTCACTTGCTGCATCAGTCTTGCCTGCAAGACTGCCATACTCTTGTAAAATAGCGTCAATTCCTTCCATAGTGTTTATATATTGTAGACCACTTTAACGAGACTGTAGTGATGGGGAAAAGACAAAAGTGGTTTATAATTTTATTTTCCTTAGCCTCTCGTTTTCTTTTTGTAATCTTTCTGTTTTACGTCTGATTTCTTGTATTTTTTGCTCATATTCCATCCTCATTATCTCATCAGACTCACTACTACTTCTAAAGCCACCGCTACAATCTTTTGCAATGGCGACTGCTAATAGCATTAGCAAATAGAAAAGAAATATAATGTAGAACATATAGCAGACTATTTAATGATTACTTGGGCAAATGTACAAAAAGTATTTGAGGTGTGCAATGGATTGTATTTATTGTTTTTTGCTAATATAATAACATAAAAGCACTACAAAATCTTATTTAAAAATACATGTGCCCATAAAGACAAATCAAATGCTGTCTTTGAAATATGGGAAAACTGTTTTATATATTGTTGAACTTCAGCTATTCATCTGTCTATTAACTCTACTTGCCTTGAATTGCACCCGAAACGTTTTACGGCTTTTGCACGAAGTCTGCCAAGATATTTCAGCCGACGATTAAGTCGTCTCTCCTCCTTTCTTGACACACGCCATAGCCAAGTGGAACGCTTGAAAAAGGAATAAATCTCTTTAGAAAAAGCAGACTCTGCCTTAATTCTTGATTCATTCAAATTCCTTTTCAATTTATGCTTTGCATTTCGAAACAATACAATAATAGCGAAAAAAATGAAGAAGATCCAGAAATGTTCAAGTAAGGTTATCATAATAGCAGACGATTTAATGATTACACGACAAATATACAAAAAATCGCTGATTCAGAAAGATTTATCGACAAATAATAAATGTCATGTACGTTGTTCTTCTATATCTTGCTTTGTCTTTTTTACCATGAAGCCGACAGCTACGGCAAAGGCTTTTTCGTCTTCAGCCTTTAGGCGTTCCATCTGTTCTTTTATTAATGCTTTTTCTTCAGCTGTCTTGGCTTCTCTATTCTTAATAGCCAAAGCCTTGACCTTTTCAATCATATCTTTATATTCCATATCGTTTTGATTTAGTGTAATGTTGTATTCTGTATAAAACTAATATTTTGTTGAGGCAACATATTCTTTATATTGTGCTCGTAGGTTGGCCAATTCACGTTTAAGTTTTTCGATTTCTCGCATTGTTTTATTGTATTTGGAGAAATTATATGTCTTGGCGATGCTCTCGTACATTTCTTTTATCTGTACAAGAAATTCTTGCTCCTTTTCTTCGTAATATGATTCGGGGTTTTGTTGGCCTTTAAAGTCATATACTATTTTATTTTCTTCAACTTCTGTTGGCTTAGTACTGATGCTGTATTTGTGCCGTTTATTGCCAGCATTCTGGGCAAATGCTACAAAAGCGACTACAAATATCCATGTGAATAAAAAGAAAAACTCCATACTGCCGTTGATTTTAGTTGTTACACCACAAATATACAAAAAGTATTTGAAGTAGCAATGCTAATGGCAATATATCTATAGTTTCATTATTTTTAAGTATTGTACATTTGTTGGAAAATCAGTTCCTTTGTAGTCTGAAATGAGGATAGCATTATGAAATTGAATTGGAGAAAACATCATAAGTGGTTGGGGATAGGCATGAGCTTTTTCATGCTGATGTTCTGCGTGTCAGGTATTCTGCTTAATCATCGTTCACTCATTAAGGATGTGAACGTGAGCAGGAAGTATCTGCCAAGCCGTTATGAGTATCGCAATTGGAATGGCGGTTTGTTAAGAGGAACGCTCGATCTTGACAAGGCTATTGTTGAAGACTCATTGACTATGATGGATTCTTGCCATAGGTTGTTGCTTTACGGCAACGGAGGAATATGGCTTTCCGATAACAAGGCTTCGTGCTTCAAGGACTTCAATGACGGATTGCCTATAGGTGCTGACTATCGCCAGATAAGAAATGTAATAAAGGCAGCAAATGGCAGTCTTTGGGCGGTATCGCCATTCGGAATATACCGATATGGAGTGCATGGTAAATGGAATGAGGTGAAGATGCCATTGGAAGATGACGAGAAGTTGACCGATATTGCCTCGCATGGCGACACACTTGTGGTGCTTAGCCGTTCTTTTGCTTACGTGTCGCTACCTCCATATACGACATTCAAGCGCATACAACTTTCTGCTCCAAAGGATTATGACGGCAAGGTGACGGCATTCCGTACTGTTTGGTTGCTTCATAGCGGAGAATTGTTTGGTATGACAGGAAAACTTGTGGTTGATGCCATTGCCATCATCTTAGTGTTGCTCTGCATTACTGGTGTTATAATATGGTTGCGACCGAAACGTAGAGTCTTGATGCAACAGTCGTTTCGTCTGCATGACAGAATAGGACGTTATACTATCATTCTCACATTGCTGATTGCTCTGACGGGTTGGTGTCTTCGTCCTCCTGTTATGATAGCCTTGGTTTTGAACAAGATACCGGCACTTCCCGGAACAACACTTAAGAGCGAAAATCCATGGAACGACAAGCTCCGTATGATTCGGTATGATGACAGTTGCCACGACTGGCTTCTGTCAACGTCAGAAGGGTTTTATTCCCTGAATATGTCAAATGCAAAGGTGAAAGCCCTTACTTCGGCTCCTCCCGTAAGCGTGATGGGGGTGAATGTGTTGCAGAAGGACGTGAAAGGCAGATGGCTTTGCGGTTCGTTCAGCGGTTTGTATGTTTGGGACAGACTACAGGCGGAGGCTTTCGATTACTTTACGGGTAAGTCTGCGCCGAAGAAAGCAGGTGCTCCGTTCGGAAAGAAGGCTATTGCTGGTATGAGTCAGGACTTCTCTGCTCCGGTAATAGCGGAATATTACGAAGGAACGACATTCTGCCCTCAACCTGCAAGTATGAACCAACTGCCTATGTCGCTATGGAATGTGGCGTTGGAGGTGCATAGTGGAAGAATCTTCATAGGAAGCATTGCCACCTACATTTTTATTTTTGTGATGGGCATACTTGCCGTTTGGTGCTTATGGTCGGGCTACAGAATAAGGATTAGAATCAGAAAGAAGGCAATGCACAAGAACAAAGTCTCATAGAATGCAAAAATAAAAATGGATAACAGCGTAGAACGAAACAATTCTTTTTTAGAGTTTTGTTTCGTTCTCTTTTTTTTACAGTTTTATTTCGTTCTCCCATAAGTTTGTGTTATTTTTGTATATTCTTTTAAAACGAACCAATTGTAGCTGTTTATGGCATCAGAAAATACGCAAACTGTCAGCGGATTTATTCCCGACCCTTGTCAGCAGGATGTGATTGTGGCTCAGGGTGGATTTCATCTTGTGCTTGCGCCTCCGGGATGTGGCAAGACGCAGATATTGACCGAACGCATACGCTATGCCCACGACTCAGAGGGCGTGGAGTATAAGGATATGTTGTGCCTTACGTTCACCAACCGTGCTGCGCGTGGCATGATTGAACGCATTACGCAGAACATCGCGGATGATGATGTGAGTGACGTTTTCGTTGGCAATGTGCATAGGTTCTGCTCGAAGTTTCTGTTTGCCGAGGGACTTGTAGCTGCCGAGTCGAGCGTTATTGACGAGGATGATGCCGTATCGATACTTGCGCGCTATCTTGGTGAGGACGAGTATATGGTGCTTTCCAACTACAATCGTCGTCGCTCGTATAGTGAGATATTTCATCTGGAGAGTATGATGCACCAGATTAGTCACGGGCATCCCAAGGAACTGCGTGTGCATCCTGACTGCATCAATCCTACGGACATTGCGGCGATGCGTCGTATCTGTACCGTGATGGGCAAGCCGTTTGACGCTGCTGCCATGACCGATATTTACAATAATGTGGAGCAGTATCGCGACCTTACCCAGTCGGACACGTGCGACTATGGCGACCGCCAGGCTATATTCAAGCTTTTGCAGAAAATGTCGCTTGCGCAGCAGTATCGTCGGTACAAACGTGCCAACCGACTGCTTGACTTCCAGGACTTGCTGATGATGACATACGACGCGCTTGCTGCCGACAGGGAGCATAAGCTGTATAAGCGCTATCCGTGGATACAGGTGGACGAGGTGCAGGACATCAACCCGTTGCAGATGGCTATCATCAAGATGCTCACGGCGCGCCCGTTCCGCACGGTGATGTTTCTCGGCGATGAGCAGCAGGCGATATTCTCGTTTATGGGGGCCAAGCTCGACACGCTTTCTGCCATCAAGTCGAAGTCGGCATGCCAGTTGCATCATCTGTCGGTGAATCATCGTTCGCCTCGCTATCTGCTCGACATTTTCAATACTTATGCCGCTGAGGTGCTTCGAATTGACAGCACATTGCTGCCCGATGCCGGCAAAAGTAATGATGAAGTGCTTATGGGCAACGAACTGAAGATTCTGTGTAGCGAGGATTATGATCAAGAGGTGCGCGACTGCGTACAGTTTGCCGACACTCTCAATCGTACGTTCCCCCAATCTACCACAGCATTTGTGGTTAATGCCAACCGCGATGCTGAGGATATAAGTCAGGAGCTGACACGTTGTGGCATAGGTCACTTCAAGGTTTCGGGTACCGACCTCTTCTCACAGCCCGATGTGAAGCTTCTGTTGGCTCATCTTGGTGTGCTGAACAATGAGTTCAGCTTTATGTCGTGGGCAAGATTGATGAAAGGAGTGCGTGTTTACGAGAGCAATGCGGCTGCGCGTAAGTTTGTGCGTGACCTGTTCGACCGTGCCATATTGCCGTCAGACCTGTTGCGCGACGACGATTCAACCTATCTCATGCGATTTGTCGATAGCTATACCAATGATACGATAGTGGTGTTCGATACCGAGACTACAGGACTGAACGTGTTTGAAGACGACATCCTGCAGATAGCTGCCGTGAAGATGAGGAACGGTGAGGTGGTGAAAGGGTCGGAGTTTACGGTGTATATCGAGACCGAGCGCGAGATACCGGCTATGCTTGGCGATATAGTCAATCCCATTGTTGAGGAGCGCAAGCACCATGACTTGCTGACGCACGAGGAAGCATTACGCCAGTTTATGGCCTATGCCGACGGATGCACTCTGCTCGGACACAATGCCGATTACGACTATAACATACTTGACTTTAATCTGCGCCGTTATACGCCAGACATCAATCTGCATGACTCGCATCCGGAGTATCTCGACTCGTTGCGACTCGTGCGTCTGTTGCATCCCGAACTGAAGGAGCACAAACTGAAGTATCTGCTTGAAGTGCTGCATCTGGAGGGTTCAAACTCGCATCTTGCCGATGATGATGTCAATGCTACACGCAGCGTAGTGGTGCATTGCTATGAGCTTTCGAAGGATAGGGTAGGGCAGCAGCACGACTTCCTTAACGACAGTCGGGTGCGTCCGCGTATCGAAACATTGCGTCGTAACTACAAGCAGATGTACGTTTCGGCTCTGGAAAGAATGTATTCAAGAGACGAAAGTGCAGACGGGGCTGAAGCCTTAGCCGTTGTAGCCGATAATGAAAAGCTGGTGAAGCCTGCATTGGTAGTCGAACTGAATCGTTTCTACGACTATCTACTTTCTGAAGGAATGGTGCAGGAGATAGACGGACTGCGTTTTGTGATGGACTATCTGTCGGGCGAGATGATAGATCCGAGTCGAGAACCGTCGCTATACGAGCAGCTTTCTAATCATACAATGGAGATAAGCACTCTGAAGGAAGCTGACCTTTGCGGCAGCAGCAACATGAAGGAGCGCATATTCGTCACTACCATACACAAGGCAAAGGGACTGGAGTTTGACAATGTCATCATATTCGATGCCGTCGACGGACGTATGCCCAACTATTACAGTCGCAACAACCCTCGCCAATTGGCAGAGGATGCCCGCAAATTCTACGTTGCCTTGTCGCGTGCCAAGCATAGGCTGTATGTTTCGCAATGCATCACACGCCTCGACTATCAGAATGTTCCGCACGACGTACACCTCACGCCATTCATGAAGCCGATAGCGAAGTACTTCAAGGAAGAGCGCTTTGCTGCCGAAAAGAAGTAAGTGGCGTATAAAGCCAAAATAAAGTCAGAACCCTATAAGCAAAAAAAAACTGACAACTACTTGCCGCCAGTATCTATTGATGTTGTGGCAAGTGTTGTCAGTTTTTAAGTTTGAACGAGTTTTCGATACTCGTTATCTCACTTGAGAATTTCTTGTCTATCTTGATGCGTTGCTCCACCTGGTTACAACTGTATATCACAGTAGAGTGGTCGCGTCCGCCAACGAGTCGTCCTATTCGGCTTGCTGGCATCTTGGTGTATTTCTGTGCCAGATATATCGACACCTGACGAGCCATGACGTAGTCTTTCTTTCGGCTGCGGCTGTTGATGTTGGCAGGTGTAACGTTGTAGTGCTGGCAAACGCTTTCGATGATGTCGTCTACCGTAAGCGGATTTTCCTCTACCTTTACCGAGCGCTTGATTACGCGCTGGGCGAGCTGCATGTCAACGTTGCAGTTGTACACCACGCTGTAAGCCATAAGCGAATTGATTACGCCTTGCAGGTCGCGCACGCTTCCGTTGGCTGTCGAAGCGATAAACTTCACCACATCCTCTGGAATGTTCAAGCCGTCGTGGCGTATCTTGCTCTGCAGAATGTCTACGCACAGCTGTACGTTAGGCTTCTCGAGCTCGGCGATGAGTCCGCATGAGAATCGGGTGATGAGTCGCTCGTTCATTCCCTTCAGTTCTACCGGTGGACGGTCGCTGGCAAGGATGATGCGCTTGCCGGTGCGGAAGAGGTGGTTGAAGATGTGGAAGAAGGTGTTCTGTGTGCCCTTCTTGTCTTCCCACTCCTGAATGTCGTCGACAATCAGAACGTCGATGGTCTGGTAGAAGTTGATGAAGTCGTTGATTGTGTTGCGCAGTACGGCGTTGGTGTACTGCACCTCAAACAATCGGGCGCTGATATAGAGCACACGCTTCTCGGGATAGATTCGCTTAGCCTCGACACCTATAGCATTAATAAGGTGTGTCTTGCCACATCCTGAAGGTCCGAACACAAAGAACGGGTTGAACTGCATGTTCTGCGGATGCTCGGCTATGGTCTGTCCAATGGCGCGCGGCAACTTGTTGCTGTTGCCCTCGATGTAGTTGCGGAAGGTGAGATGTGGGTTCAGCTGAGAGTCAATCTGCTGCAGTGGTGATGCATCGATAAGATTAGGCGACTCGTTGGCATTGGTACGTGCCTGCGGACGCATTGTCTCGTCGGTAGGCTCGTCGCCTTCAATCACCTGCGTCTTCTTGTTCTCGCTGTCGGTAACAATACGATAAGAAAGTTGAACGTTCTCTCCAAACATACGTGTAAGCACCTTGCGCAACAAGTCGACATAGTTCTCCTCCAAATACTCGTACACGAACGGACTCGGTACGCGTATCAACACGGTCTTCGACTCCTCATTGAAGGATTCGAAGACAATGCTCTTGAACCATGCATTGTATTGTTGCTCGGTAGTGTTCTCGTGTATAAGGGCGAGACACTTGTCCCAAAGCTTCTCAGGACTTAAATTCATTGGCTGTGGTACGTATGTTAAAATGTCTTTCGACAGGTTGATTCTTAAAATTCCGTCTGCAAAATTACTTATTTTTTTTGATGTGAGCAAATCGTCTGCATTTTATTGTTTAAGCAAAGTTTGTTAACAGCCTTATTTTCCGACAGTTAGCATTTTTTATGAATTATTGGATGTAAAATGGCGTTGTAATATAAAATGCGTTGATTTACTGATAGTTACGTGATTTAAGCAAATTTTAGACGTAGTGGTGAAACATTGTTTACAATTGTGCTAAGATATTGAAATAACGGCTTCAGAGCGAGTCTGAAGCCGTGAAACATTTCATCGTTCTTATTTATACAAAATCTAATTGGCTTATTTATCCTTCTTTCCGAACAGAGAGAAGTGTACATAGCGCTTCGGGTGCTGTCGGAGGTTGGTGAGGAGCGAGTCGGCGCTACACATTGTAGAGTTGAGGTTGTTGTAGAGCGAGGCATCGTTCATGAGCAGTCCGAGTGTACCGTTGTTGCTGTTGAGCTTGGCGGTGAGCTCTTGTACATTATTTATGGTCTGGTCAACCTGGCGCATTGTAGTCTGGATGTCGAGAGCGGCGAGGTTGGATGTCAGCTTGTTGGTGTTGTCGAGTACTCCGTCGGCCTTGGCCATCATCACTGGTACGCCCTTGTTGAGCGAAGCCATGAGCTTGTTGAGTTCGGCAGTAGAAGTGGTGAGGTTGTCGGTGATGGTCTGTACGTTGTGTAGCGACTGTGCCAGAGCAGGGTCGGCAAGCAGAGTGTTGAGGCTTCCAAGAATGCTGTCAAGCTTGGGCAGCATCTTCTCGATTGTAGGAATCATGTCGGCTGCCTTGCCCAAAGCTCCGCCGTTGACATCGCCCTTGATGGTGCTGCCTGGCATGACACGCTCGCGCGGATTGTTGGCGAGCAGCAGGTTGACCTTGATGTTGCCCATGAAGTCACTCTCGATTTCGGCTGTTGAGCCAGCTGGAATGCGCATAGCCTTGTCGAGTCCTACAAGCACACGAGTAGGTTTGTCGCCTGCATAGTCGTAGATGACATCCTTGACAGTACCCACTTTGAATCCGTCGGCATAGATGGGGCTTGATGTTGACAGTCCGCTTATGTCTTTGAACTCTATGTAGTAGTCGTCGGTTGACGAGAAGACGTTAAGTCCCTTCAGAAAATTCATTCCGAAGAAAAGGATGATGACTCCCACAATAGCTACGAGTGCTATTTTCACTTCTTTCGTAAATCCTTTCATAATTTATTGTCAATTTTATTTGTTTCTATTTTGTTTGTATTCGCGTATGCCTTGGTTTACGTCCATTTTGGCTCCGTTCTTGAATGCTATGATAAATGCACCGGGGAATTTGTCGAGTATCGTCTTGCGCAGGCGGTATATCTCATTGTAGTTGTTAGAAGCTCCGTAAGTATACTTTATCATTCCGTTTTCCTCGAAGCTGTCGCAGCCCTCAAGTCCGCGGAAGTTATGGTCGCCAGTCTTCAGTTTGCGCTGCGATACAAGTATCTGCACCTTGAATACCGGCTGTGCGTCGTTCACTCTTCCCGAAGGCTGAGATGTGGTGTTGCGCTGTATAGGTTTACGCTCGGTATTTGATGTGCGAGTTGATGTTGATGGTCGTTCTGTCGAAACGTTTTTGTCAACATTGTTCTTACTGTTTTTGTCGACGTTCTCCTTGCGGTTATTGTCGGCAGACTCTTGTGTGTCCGTGTTGATTGCTTCAACGTTTTGTATCGGTTCGGGGGTTTCTGCAATGGGGTCGGATATCGTCTTGTATGGCACAGTCATGCGTGTGTCGTACTTGTTCTTGTACTGTACGAAAGCATTGTATATGCCACGTGCCATGTTGTCCACCTGTGCCTTGTCGTTGAGTATGCGTTCCTCGTCGGGAGTTGATATGTAGCCCAACTCAATCAGACAAGCTGGCATTGACGTGAGTCGTAGCACGGCGAGGTTCTGCTGATGTACGCCCTTGTTGGGTCGATTGGCTGCGCGACATACATGTGTCTGTAACATCTTGGCAAACTCGATGCTTCGTGTCAGGTTCTTGTCCTGGATGAATTCGAACATGATGTTGCTCTCGGGCGAGTTGGGATCGAATCCCACGTAGTGTTGCTTATAGTCTTTCTCAAGCAGTATTACGGAGTTCTCGCGTTTTGCCACCTCCAGATTCTCCACCTTTGCGTGCGAACGACCGTCGCCCAAGGTGTATGTCTCGAATCCGCGCATGCTGTGGTTGCCCTTCAAAGCATTGGTGTGTACGGATATAAAGAGGTCGGCTTTCTTGCGGTTGGCTATCTCGGCGCGCTCGTACAAGGGTATGAACACGTCGGTTTTGCGGGTATATACCACCGTCACGTCGGGACAATTGCGCTCCACATAGCGTCCGAAAGCGAGCGCTACGCTGAGGTTGATGTTCTTTTCTACCGATTTGCTTCCGGGCGCTCCGGTGTCCTTTCCGCCGTGTCCGGGGTCGATGCAAAGCGTGAACTTGCGGTTGGCACCGGCTACAGCCGATACAAACGTTATAATGAGAATTGTTAAGAGCAATAATTTTTTTGCCATAAACGAGATACGGTTGGTTAGTCCAAATGTCTGAACTGCAACAATTTTAGGTGCAAAGTTAGCGAATTAATCGTTAATAACTGCGTTAAACCGATAAAAACATGTAGGTATATTTTGCATTGTCTTTGATTTTGCGTAAATTCGCAATATAATAAAGTAAAATAGACAAACGTAAAAAATGACAATGAAGTTAAGTACAGCAGTTGTCTGTTTCCTGTTGTCAATAGGATTGACGTTGTCGTGCAGCAAGCCGAAACCGATGCCTACAACGATGCGTTCGGTATATTACTGGAGCACAACGCTCAATATGGATTCGGTTAAGACCGCCTTCATGCGCAATTACGACATCAGCCGGATGTACATACGCTACTTTGACGTGGTGGCAGACCAGAGCGGGAGAGCGGTGCCCAATGCTACGCTGAAGTTTGCTACCGACGTGCCACAGGGCATAGACATCGTGCCTACGGTGTTCGTTATGCCCGAATGTCTAAGGCAAGACCGTAGCCGGTTGGCTTCGCTCATTGTGAAACGAGTGGTGCAGATGAATGAGACCAACGACGTGTACAATGTGAAGGAGATACAGATAGACTGCGACTGGACTCAGTCAACACGCCAATTGTATGCCGAATTCATGCAGGCTATGATGCGCGAGTGTCACAGCCGACATCTCAAACTGTCGTCGACAATACGTCTGCATCAGCTTGCCCAGACTCCTCCGCCTGCCGACCGAGGCGTGCTGATGATGTATAATACAGGCGATGCTACCGACATACGTTGTCATAAGCCGATACTCGACATGCACGATGCGGCTCCATACCTGCCCCGTCTGAATGACTACAAGCTGAAGCTCAGCACGGCTTACCCAATATTCACATGGCGCATACTGTTTCGTGGAGGCAGGTTTGTGGGCTTCATCCATAACGATGGCGAATATCCTATACTGCCAAGCGACTCTATCGCACTTCGCCAACCGTCGGCTGCCGACATCATCGAAGCCGTTAATGTAATAGGTAGCCGCCGACCAGATGCCAACAACGAGATAATACTTTTCGATCTTAACAACCATAACATCAACCGACTTAAACACAAAGATTATGAAAAGATTCTTAATATGTAGTTTGATTGCAGCCTTGCCGATTGTCGATGCTGCGGCTTGCGTGGCCGAAGGACCTACGCACAACCGTTATATGTTCTCCGTCTATCGCCACAACGCACTTACTGACGGACCCGCCTTTCTCTACGACATCGACCGCTATTGGCAGACGTACACCGGCAACGACGGTCCGAGCGGTGTGGGGTTCTACAAATGGAACCGCGACGAGATAATGAGCACTGCCCGAAAGAAGAACGACACAGCGATGATAGCCTATCTGACGCTGTTCAACCGCTACTTCAAGACGTGCGAGGCGTATACTGAGGATGCCTGGAACTATCCCACAAAGCAGGAGATGGCGCAGCGACAAAAGAGCTTTATGGAGGTGCTTGTTGCCACTAAGGCTTATCGTGGCACGGCGCTCCGACCGCAGTATGTGCTGTTGCAGATGCGTGCCAACATGATGTTGGGCTACAACAATGCAAACATAGCATTGTGGAATTCTACAGCTTCGCGACTTGCCGAAAGTCCGTGGCGTGATGCCATGCGTAACATCTACGCCCGAGCTTTGCTCAAGAGCAGTCAACGTACACGTGCCTGCAATATATATGCCGAGCAGGGCGACGTGCAGTCAATCAAAACCGTGATGCGCAACTTCCGCAATCTGGCAGGAATACGTACCTTATTCGCACAAAATCCCAATGCCCCTACGCTACATTTTCTCGTACAGGACTTTGTGAACAATGTACAGGAAACGCTCGACCAGAAGGCGGCTGGATTTGACGATGCCGAATGGTTTAAGACTATTGATGCCAAGCAGGTGTATCGCAAGGAGGCGATGGCGTTCGTGCAGTTTGCTGTCGACGCAGCAGCTAATGCCAATGTCAAGTCGCCCAGCCTGTGGCTGGCTGCAGCAAGTATGGTGGATTATCTCATAGGCAACAACCAACGGGCTATTGCCGAAGCTGACAAGGCTGTTGAGGCTGACGGAACGGAGCGCATGTGCGACAATGCACGTGCCATACGTTTGCTCGTGTCTACCCGTACAAACAAGCCGACCGCTGAATATACTGACTATCTGCTTGCCGAATTCCGTTGGCTCGACGCTAAAATAAAGGAAGAGCGTGGCATCAGTAGCGAATACGAAAATCACTACACCGACGTAAAGGATCGTGTAGTGCACAAGGGACTGGAACCGCTCTTCCGTAATGCGGGCATGGACAACACGGCTCTTGCGCTGTGTGCTATGATGAATGCAGAAGGCAACTATAATAATAATGTGTCGTATGGTCCGTGGGACGAGTATTTCAGCAAGATGGACAGTCTTAAAGCCGATCGCCTTGCCGACTATTATCAGTATCTGACTACGCCACATGCCAACGCTTTCGAGACCTACTGCACGCAGAACACCTATCATGATGCCGACTACTTCAACGACCTCATCGGCACAAAACTCATAGCCGAGGGTCGCTTTGCCGATGCCATTCCTTATCTGAAGAAGGTGGGTATGTCGCTGCTTTCCACTCAGATGATAAGCATATACAGCTCGCAGCGCCACTATGATACGCCCCGCTGGTTTGGCAAGCAGAAGGTGGAGGAGGCTTATGAGCCGGTAAAGGTGACACGCAACGCAAAGCTCGACTTCTGTATGGACATGACCGACCGCCTAAGCCGATACAGTCTTGCTCGCGAAGGCAGTGACAAACAGCAGATGGCTTACGACTTAGCAGTGCGCTATTATCAGGCTTCGTGCTATGGCGACTGTTGGTATCTGACGCATTACTATCACAGCGTGATGGATTCGGCACGTTCGTGGGAGAAGGACTTTGCTGCCGAGACTGTGAAGTATCTGAATGTGGCAAAGCATTCGGACGATGTTCAGTTGCGCTACCGCTCTTTGTATGCTCTGGCTTTCATGCCCGTAGAGCCTTGGGCAACTGTCGAATATGATACCAGCAACGGCTATAAGGAAATGTTGGTTGTACATCCTAAGTCGGCACAATATATGGCTTTGAGCGATCTTGACATGTTTGCCAAGGCTTATCCCAACGCAATAGACGATTATACTCGGCGTTGTGATGTGCTGCGTGAGTTTAGAAATAAATAAAAATAGTAGGAGGCTATGGCATCCCCGCCATAGCCTCCTACTATTTTTATTTTACCGTTTTTATTCCGTTCTCTTCACGATTATTTCCACGCCAGCGCCGTTGCAGTCAGCACTCATTGGCGGATTGCATTTGGTGATGCGCAGCATTACTGAGGAGATGTCGGCATAGCTGTCCATAAGTCTGTCGGCTATGCGACCTGCCACGTGCTCGATGAGTTTTGAGGGAATGTTCATCTCCTCCTTTATAATATTGTAAACCTCGGCGTAGTTGAGCGTGTCGGCTACGTCGTCGGTTTGCATTGCGCGCGAAATGTCGTAGCTCGCGCGTACATTTATTATATAGTCGTTGCCCGTGAGCTGTTCCTGAGGCAGCACTCCGTGGTGTGCGTGCAGGCGTATTCCGTCAATGTGAATGTATGATTCAGTAAGGGTTATCATAACTCTCAACTCTCAATTCTCAACTTTAAACTTGGTTAATTATCCGCAGCGTGAAGCTCCACAGTTCTTGCAGATAAGACATCCCTCCTGGTATACGAGAGTCTCTTGTCCGCATACGGGGCATACCTGACCTTTGGCAGCAGTGCCATCGACAATGTATTTTTTCAAGGCTCGCTCCACACCGTTCTTCCATGTGTTGATGCTCTGATCGTTGAGTTGCAGCGAACCCACGAGCTTTATCACGTGGTCGATAGGCATGCGATAGCGCAGTACGCCCGAGATGAGCTTGGCATAGTTCCAATATTCGGGGTTGAACTTCTCAGAGAGTCCCTCGACGGTGGTCTTGTAGCCACGCTTGTTTTCAAACTGGAAGTCGTAACGCTTTGTTCCGTCAGGGTTTACCTGCTTGATAATGCGTCCCTTTGTGATGGTCTTGGGCAGGGCAATACCCTCTTCGTCGTCCTGCAGACCCGTGAATATCTCGTAAGGATAGCCGTCGAGCAGTCCGACAAAAGCCACCCACTTCTCGCGATTGTTCTGGAATCGCACCACGTCGCATTCCAGTTCGCGCGGACGGGTCTCCGTTACGGCGAGCACGTTGGCAAGTGCCGTAACCTTGTCGTTGGCTGGCTGTGCGGCAGCCTTCTTCTTCTTGTCCTTCTTGCTTACCGCTATCATCACGCCCGAGCGTGATCCGTCGCGGTAGATGGTGCATCCCTTGCATCCCGAGCGCCATGCCTCTACGTACAGACGGTTTACAAGTGCCTCGTCTACGTTGTTGGGCAGGTTGACGGTTACACTGATAGAGTGGTCCACCCATTTCTGTATGGCACCCTGCATGCGCACCTTCATCAGCCAGTCGACATCGTTGGCAGTAGCTTTATAATAAGGTGAGCGTGCCACGAGCTCGTCAATCTCTTCCTGGGTGTAACGCTTCTCGGTGTCGATACCGTTGACGCGCATCCATTCGAGGAACTTCTTGTGGTAGACAATGTACTCCTCGAACGAGTCGCCCACTTCGTCAACGAAGTCAACATGTACGTCGGCATCGTTGGGATTGACCTTGCGGCGACGCTTGTATACGGGCATGAACACCGGTTCGATGCCGCTTGTGGTCTGTGTCATGAGCGATGTTGTGCCGGTAGGAGCTATGGTGAGACACGCAATGTTGCGACGTCCGTAGGTCATTATGTCGCTGTAGAGCTGAGGGTCGGCCTCCTTTATGCGCAGCAGGAAGGGATTGTTCTTCTCGCGTTCGGCATCGAATATGGCGAAAGCTCCGCGCTCCTGTGCCATCTTTACTGACGATGCGTAGGCTGTCAGAGCCAGTGTGCGATGAACGTCAACGCTGAATGTTGTAGCCTCTTCGGTGCCGTAGCGCAGTCCCATGGCTGCAAGCATGTCGCCTTCGGCTGTAATGCCCACACCCGTACGGCGTCCCTTCGAACTCTTGTCTTTAATCTTCTCCCACAAATGATACTCGGCGTGCTTTATGTCATCGCTCTGTGGGTCGTGGCTGATCTTATCCATTATGAGGTCGATCTTCTCAAGTTCAAGGTCGACGATGTCGTCCATGATGCGCTGTGCCTTGGCTACATGTTCCTTGAAGAGGTCGAAGTCGAAGCTTGCCTCAGGTGTAAATGGATTCTTGATGTATGCGTAGAGGTTGATGGCAAGCAGTCGGCACGAGTCGTACGGACAGAGAGGTATCTCGCCGCAGGGGTTGGTGCTGACGGTCTGGAAGCCGAGGTCGGCATAGCAGTCGGGAATGCTTTCGCGCAGAATGGTGTCCCAGAAAAGTACGCCAGGCTCGGCACTCTTCCAAGCATTGTGTACAATCTTCTCCCAAAGCTGCTTGGCAGAGATGTCCTTCTTCACGATAGGATTGTCAGAATCTATCGGGAACTGCTGTGTATAAGGTTTGTCTTCAACAGCAGCTTGCATGAATTCGTCGTCAATCTTTACGCTCACGTTGGCTCCGGTCACCTTGCCTTCGGTCATCTTGGCATCGATGAATGCCTCGCTGTCGGGATGCTTGATGCTGACCGACAGCATCAGTGCGCCACGACGGCCGTCTTGTGCCACCTCACGTGTTGAGTTGCTGTATCGCTCCATGAACGGAACGAGTCCGGTAGAGGTCAGAGCCGAATTGGCTACGGGCGAACCCTTCGGGCGAATCTGCGAGAGGTCGTGGCCTACTCCGCCACGGCGTTTCATCAGCTGCACCTGCTCTTCGTCCAGACGCATAATGGCACCGTATGAGTCGCCGTCGCCTTCGATGCCGATAACGAAGCAGTTGCTGAGTGACGCTATCTGGTGGTCGTTGCCGATACCCGTCATCGGACTGCCGGCAGGAATGATGTAGCGGAAGTGGTCGAGCAGGTCGAACACCTCACGCTCACTCATCGGGTTGGGATATTTGTTTTCGATGCGTGCTATTTCGCGTGCCAGTCGCCAGTGCATGTCTTCGGGCGACTGCTCGTAGATTTTGCCGAAGCTGTCCTTCATGGCATACTTGCTCACCCACACGCGTGCTGCAAGCTCATCGCCGGCGAAATATTCGAGTGAAGCCTTGTAGGCTTCGTCGTAAGTGTATGTCTTCTTGTTTTCCATTTGTGTGTTTTTAAGTCGTTGCTTTCTTAAATGTCGTGCTTGGCAAAACGCTCTTCTGCCAGCTTCTCCCATTTTGTTCCGGGCTTGCCATAGTTGGCATATGGCCAGATGCTGATGCCACCGCGCGGAGTGAAAATGCCTGTCACTTCGATGTATTTCGGATCCATCAGCTTAATGAGGTCTTTCATGATGATGTTGACACAGTCCTCATGGAAGTCACCGTGGTTGCGGAAGCTGAACAGATAAAACTTCAAGCTCTTGCTCTCCACCATGCGCACGTCGGGCACATAGCTGATACGTATCTCGGCAAAGTCGGGCTGTCCGGTGATAGGGCACAAAGATGTGAATTCTGGGCAGTTGAATCTTACCCAGTAATCGTTACCCTGATGTTTGTTGACGAACGATTCGAGAACTTCGGGAGCGTAATCGTCACGATATTTCGTTTTTGCGCCAAGAGCCTGCAGACCCTCGTCGCGTCGGTTTTCATTGTTTGCTGCCATTTCTATAATTGTTTTTGTTTGGTGCAAAGTTACAGAATTTTATGCATATTGACGAATTTCTTGTATATACGTTAATATAATAATATTCTTCATGATAACGAAAAAAAGGAGACAACCGCTCTGTTGTCGGTTGTCTCCTTATGTAAGTTGTTATGTATCAATTGTGTGTGCAATGATTACTGCATGATTACGCCACTGTCGTCAGTAGGATTCTGAGTGAGTGTGCCTGGATAAGCGTTGATAGCATTCTGCGGGATGTAGTATGTCACACGGAAGTCAGAAGCCTTAACTACCTCATGCTGGTTGTGTGGGCCCGGATAGTCGCGAGTCAAGGCATGACCGTTGCGGAACACGTCGTAGCTGCGCTCTGCCTGATATGCCAATTCGAGCTGGCGCTCCTTGTCGATAAGTGTGAATGCGTTGTTGGCGTTGAGAGTTCCAGTAGGATACTCGCCGCCCACGATTGCACGTCCGCGAATCTTGTTGAGATCCTTCTCGGCTTCAGAGTAGTTGCCGAGCTTGGCAAGAGCCTCTGCACGATTGAGGTAGATTTCGCCAAGACGGCTGATAACCGGAGAGTGGAGCTGAGAGTCTTCGCCCTCGCGCGAGCACTTCACGATGTAGAACTGCGGATACTCACGGTTTACTGTGATGTAGTTGTCGAGCATACCCTGATAGGTCTTGCCACCATAGTTGATGGTGTAGTACTGGGCAGTAGCGTCAACTACTGTAAGGTCGTATGATTTGCCTTCTTTGTCAACACAAGTAATCTTGTTGCCAGTGTGCTTTGTGTCAAACTGAGCATAGTGCTTGTTGTTGTCGCTTCCTACATATATGAAACGGAACACCTCTTTGTTTTCCTCAGAGTAAGTAGGCTCGATGAAGTTGGCACGTGCGTCTACAATCTTCTTAGATGCAGGACGCCAGTCGTTACGGCCAGTCTCATTGAGCAGGTCGATATACTTCTGGCTGGCGTACATCTCGCCCCAGCCCATACCGCCGATGTTAGAGTACATACCGCCGATGCCATAGTAGTGGTCCCATCCAGAGAACTCTGAAGCTACACGCTTAACAACGAAGATTGATTCCTTGTTGTCCTCAGGACGCAGAGTGTTGTAAATCATGAAATCCTCACGTGGAAGCAATTCGTAGTCGGAGTTGCCTATAACCTTATCAGAATATTCCTTAGCAAGCTGAGCATACTCACGGTTAGGATTCTCATATGTACCGCTCATATAGAGGTAAACGCGTGAGAGCATAGCCTGAGCGGCAGCCTTAGAAGCGTAAGCCGGACCACGGTTTACAGAGAGCAGCTGCTCTGCCTTCTTAAGGTCGTCAATAGCCTGCTTGTAAGTGTTCTCTACAGTAGCACGGTCGCTGAGCTGAAGGTCGAGAATGTTGTCGGGTGTACCGTTTACGAGAGGCACACCGAGGTTTTTAGATGGAGCCTGGTAGTATGGACGGCCGTAGGCACGGCAGAGGTAGAAGTACATCATACCACGTACATAGTAGCACTCGCCGAGAGCGTTGTCTACTTCTGCTCCTTGACCTTCAGACACCATCTGTATAATGTTTGAAGCCTGTGCAATGGCCTTGTAGCCAGAGTCCCAGAAGCTCTGCAGACGATAGTTGTTAGGTGTACGCGAGTAGCTGATGAATTCGAAGAAGGCATCGGTTGACGAGCCACGAATCACCATGTTGTCGCCAGCGTATTCACCGCAACGGTGCATTGGGTCCGACCACGATTTGAGCTGCGCGTACATACCGTTGAGCAATGCGTCGAGATTGCCTGCCGGGTCGTTCTTTATCTGTTCGTCCGACATGTTGTAGGTCGGAAAACGCTCTATGTCGCACGAACCGAATAATGTCGCTCCGAGCATGAGAGCCAATATACTTTTTTTCATTTTCATTGTAGTCTGGTTTTTAGAAAGTTAAGTTAACACCGAACATAAACTTGCGTACGGCTGGGTATACTGATACACCGCCAGTGCTTGTAACGCTGAGCACGCCCTTGTCGTTGCTGTCGGCAGGAAGCTCAGGATCAACACCCGAGTAGTCGGTGATGCAGAAGAGGTTTTCGCCTGATACAGAGAGGCGCAGTGTCTGGATGCCATACTTCTTGAGATTGAAGTTGTAGCCCAGTGTCAGCGAGCGAAGCTTCAGATAGTCTGAGCTTTCGAGATAACGTGAAGAGGCGAGGTTGCCCTTGTCCTGGTTGTTGTACATTGCGCGCGGATGGGTAGCCTTGTCGCCAGGCTTCTGCCAGCGTGACCAACCTTTCTGTAGTTTCATCTGGTTGCGGTCGCCTGCGTATGCACCGTCCGAGTCGTACTCCTGACGGAAGTAGCTATAGATCTGTCCACCGAGCGAGTAGCCGAAGTTGGCTTGAAGATCGAAGTTCTTATAGAATACCGATGTGCTGAAACTGCCGTAAACGTCGGGCGACGACTTGCCACACTTGTAGTAAGAAGCCTTAGAGTAGCTGTCGGTAACCACCTTGTTGCCGTCGGCATCGTTAGTGTACCACTGTGGCTTTCCGTCTTCAGGATTAACACCAGCCCATTCCTTCATGTAATATGTATCTACTGGCTCGCCAATCTCAAGAATGCGCTGTGCTGTACCAGCAATGGTTGTACCGTCGCTGACAATCACTGGCTTAACAACATAGTTGCCATTGGCATCGCGCTGCTTGTAGAGGTCGCGCAGTTCGTTGCTGTTGTGTGAGATGTTAGCTGTAACGTTCCATGTGAGGTCCTTTGTGCGGATGATGTCGCCACCGATGGTAAACTCAACACCTGTGTTGCGCATCTTGCCGATGTTCTTCCAGATAGATGTCACACCTACAAGACCAGTTACAGGCACCTGATAGAGAATGTTGCTTGTGTTCTTAACGTAGAAGTCGAGAGTGGCTGTAAGGCGATTCTGGAAGAAAGCAGCATCTACGCCGACACCCGTTGTGAATGTCTTCTCCCATGTGAGGTCCTTGTTGCCAATCTGCGAGATGAGTGCGCCCGACTGTTCGTTGTATGAAGCGCCTACAGAGTAGAGCGAATACGACGGATAGAGTGATGTGGGCACGTTACCTACCGAACCAAATGATGCACGCAGCTTGAGCATGTCTACCCATTGAGCCTTAAACCAGCTCTCGTTGTTCATGTTCCATGCACCACTGAATGAGAAGAAGTTTCCGTAGCGGTTGTTCGAACCGAAGTTAGAGCGACCATCACGACGCAGAGAAACCTCACCGAAGTAGCGGTTGTCGTAGTTGTAGCGCCACTGTGTGAAGTACGACTGCTTAGCCCATGCCTGACGATAGCCGTTGGCCTTTTCGGGCTTTGATGTTGTTGTGAAGTCCTCAAAACCTGAAAGAAAACCAGTAGCGTAAACGTCGGTAAACTTCATTTCCCAGTCGTTGAATTCGTAAGCCAACAGACCGTTTACGTTGTGCTTGCCCCATGACTTCTGGAAGCGCAGCAACTGGTTGGTATAGCGACGTGTTGTGTTGTAGTTATATTCTGTGATACGTCCGTCAACACCTTCGCCACCTACCGACTTCGGGTCGGTATAGCCATGCGACTGGCTGTTGTAGTAGCTGTAGTTGTTTACAGATGAGAATGTGAGCCATGGCATAATCTTTATGTCAAAGTCGAATCCACCTGCAAGGTCGTATGAGCAGCTTGAGCCGTAGTTGCCTTTCGAGAGGTCATAGAGATAGTTTGAACCCTTAGAGTTAACCCATCCCTCGTATTGGTTTGGTACAGGATTACCATTCTCATCAAACGGATTATCCCATGGCAACATAGAGTACATAGCGCCTACACTGTACTGACGGTCGGTATCTGTAGTACGCGATCCGCTGAGGTTAGGCTTGATGGTAAGCCACTCGTAAGGCTTGTATACCACCTTGATACGTGTGCTGTAGCGGCTGAGGTCGTAGCCCTTCACAGCACCTTCTTCCTTGAAGTAGCCCATGGTGAACATCGACTGCATCTTCTCGTTACCGCCATTAAGAGTCACGTTATAGTCTTGAGTAGAACCAGTCTTCTTGGCAAGTTTGAACCAGTCGAAGTTAGAGTTGCGCAAGTCTTCGTTCCAGCGTGGGAAGTTCACAGCCTCTACATTCTGGAACGACTTGTAGTAGTCGTAGAACTCGGCACCGTCCATCATCTCCATATTGCCACGGCTGAGTGTGCTTGCACCTGCCTTGGCTGAAAGTGTGATGGCCATCTTCTCGTGACGAGCCTGCTTTGTGGTGACAACAACAACACCGTTGGCACCCTCCGAACCGTAGATAGCGGTAGAGGCAGCGTCCTTGAGTACTGTCATTGATTCGATATCGTCAGGGTTGAGGTCGCCGGCAGAGTTGCCCACGATTACACCGTCAACAACCCACAATGGAGCTGTTGCACCGTTGATAGAAGTCTGACCACGGATTACGATAGCACCTGTTGAACCAGGACGTCCTGAACCCGGTGCTACATATACGCCCGAAACCTTACCGTTGAGCATATTCTCAACTGTAGCAGAAGTAACGTCTTTCAGTTTATCGGCCTTGATATTTGCCATAGCACCGGTGAGGCTCTCCTTCTTCTGTGTGCCGTAGCCCACAACTACGATTTCTTCCAGCGACTCTGAGTCTTCATGGATTTCAATCTTCATGCCGTTGCGAGCCTCAAACTCCTCGTTCTTGTAGCCTACATACGACACCTGTAGTTGAGCTCCTTCTGGAGCGTTTAGTTCGAAGTTGCCGTCAATGTCGGTGATTGTGGCGAGTTTTGTGCCCTTCACCTTGACGCTGGCACCGATGATTGGCTCACCGGTCTTACTGTCGACAATAGTTCCTTTGATTTTGCTGGTATGCTGCTCAATGCGCAAACTTTCCTGTGTAGCAGAATTGTCAGCGTATGCTGCATTTGCCGCCAACAGTGAGGCGCAAACAAGCATACCTACTTTTAGATTCTTTGCCATACTTTGGTTGTTTTGATTAGTTTATAATAGAAATAATTTAATGTCAATAAATCGTTTGTTGGTATAATTTTCGTTTGCAAAAATATACATAATTTCTCTTTTACCCCCCCATAAACGTTAATTAACACTAATGACAATAAAAAACTCATCCGACATTCTGGGAATACAACACAATGGTTTGAATTACCCGGAATGTCGGATGAGTTATATATAGTATTGTGAGATGAAACGTCTGCTACAGGCTGAACACTTTCCAGATGCTGTAGTTGATGCCGTTGTCGTATGCATCTTCGCCCTCATGACGCTTTGCAGCCTTAACCACACGAATGGTTACGGGCAATACCAGTATCTCGTACAGAGTCTTCAGTATCACTTGCGAGATGATTAGTATGGGCAGTTCTTTCAATGGCACCACGCCACCAAGCGCCAGTGGGAAGAAGATGATGGAGTCGGCTGCCTCACCGTAGACCGTACTCATGATGGCACGTGCGGAGAAGTTGCGTCCGCCCGACTGTATCTTCATGCGGCTCATGACGTATGCGTTGACAAACGAACCAACGAGGAAAGCCAGGAAAGACGCCATGGCTATGCGTGGAGCCAGTCCGAATATGGCGTGAAAGCCCTCGTCGTTGTGCCAGTAAGGGGCTGCGGGCAGAGCGTCGCACAGCGCACCGAACGCCACAAAGATGAAGTTCATGGCGAAGCCGAGCCATATAAGCAGGCGTGCCTTGCCATATCCCCACACTTCGCATACGCAGTCGTTGATGATGTAAGAGATTGGGAACACAATCAGTCCGCCGGTTATGCTGAACAGTCCCATTGAAAGTTGCTTTGTCTCGAGCACGTTTGCCGTAATCAGACAAACGCAAAAGAGCACGCTGAAAAGCATAAACAGCACGCTCACCTGTTTCTTGTTTGTTTGCATTTCTTGTTTTTTAAGAGGTTTGACAAGCACTCTATATAGTGGTCGTGCCATATTTAATAGGTACGACCTTAGAATTTTCGGGGTGCAAAGTTACTAAAAATATTGTATATCATCCTTGTTGTATGGATAAAAAATTAACATTTTGCACTCGCAAAATGTTAATTTAGAGGGTGTTATTAGCAAAATGATGTTGTGTATCAGTCGATGTTTTGTAATAGTTCGTCCCATATGCTGCACAGTTCTGTCATCTGTTGCAATACTATGTTGGCGCCATTGTCTGCAAGGGCAGAGTCGGGTAGGGGTCCGCTATTAATACCGATGGTGAAGCAGTTGGCTGCCGAACCGGCACGTACGCCCAATGGTGCATTCTCAACTACGATGCCTTGCCACGGATTGTTGTTGCCTGTCTTGCGCAGTCCCATCAGGTATGGGTCGGGATTTGGTTTGCCGCGCTCTACGTCGTAGGCCGTAACGATGTGGTCTTCGGTAAGAAATCCGTCGAAGTCGTTGAGCAGACGCTTGATGAGCGGACGCTGACCGCTGCCCGTCACTACACCTATAGTCATTCCTGCCGACTTTATCTTCTGCATGATGTCGATAACTCTGGGGAATATCTCAGCTATTGGCATATGATGGAATATCTCCGTCTTCACGTCGTACATGCGCTGGGCTTCTTCGCCCGAAATCTCCTTGCCTTGCTGTTCGAGCACATATTTGCGAATGGTGTCAACGCCACGCGCTCCCTCTGTAGCATACGAGTCGTCGGCAGTGAAGTGGATGCCAAACTGCTTCATTGCTTCGTGCCATGCCACAGCGTGGTTGGGCATAGAGTTGTAGAGCACGCCGTCCATGTCGAACAGCACGCAGCGGGGCGAAAACTGGCTGTAACCATGTGACTGTTTGTAGTGTTGGATTGCTTCTTTTATCATATATTAAATGGTTATCACTAAAAAAACGGACTGCTACATTCTTCACAGTCCGTTTTTCATTATAGATTATTGTGCTTATTTCTCTTCAGCAAGACGCTCCTGGATAGCCTTGCTCTCAGCCTCATAGCCAGGCTTGTTGAGCAGAGCGAACATGTTCTTCTTGTATGCCTCAACACCAGGCTGGTTGAACGGGTTGACGCTGAGAATGTTGCCGCTGATGCCGCAAGCAATCTCAAAGAAGTAGATGATCTGTCCGAGGTAGTACTCGTTGAGCTGCGGTACAGAGAGGCGGATGTTAGGCACGCCACCGTCTACGTGAGCCAGACGTGTGCCAAGTTCTGCCATCTTGTTAACCTCGTCTACACGCTTGCCCTCAAGGAAGTTGAGTCCGTCAAGGTTCTCTTCGTCGTGCGGGAAGAATAAGGTGTGCTCAGGAGTCTCGATGCTGATAACTGTCTCGAAGATAGTGCGCTCGCCTTCCTGAATCCACTGACCCATAGAGTGGAGGTCGGTAGTGAAATCGCATGATGCAGGGAATATACCCTTGCCGTCCTTACCCTCCGACTCACCGTAGAGCTGCTTCCACCACTCGCTCATGTAGTGGAGCTTGGGCTGATAGTTAACAAGAATCTCAATCTTCTTGCCTGATTCTGCATAGAGAGCATTGCGTACAGCAGCGTAGATAGCAGCAGGATTCTGGTCGAACGGAACGTCCTTGCCAGTAGCCTTCTCCATATCGGCAGCACCACCAACGAGAGCCTTGATGTCGAATCCGGCAACAGCGATAGGCAGCAAGCCAACCGGTGTGAGTACAGAGAAGCGACCGCCTACGTTGTCAGGAATAACGAATGTCTTGTAGCCTTCCTTTGTAGCGGCTGCACGAGCAGCACCCTTATGAGCGTCGGTGATGGCAACGATAACGTCCTTAGCCTCTTCCTTGCCGCGCTGGTCTTCGCATTGCTTCTTGAGAAGACGGAAAGCGAGAGCAGTCTCAGTAGTTGTACCTGACTTAGAGATGTTGATGACACCGAACTTCTTGTCCTTAAGATATGAAGTGAGCTCAGCGAGATAATCCTCACCGATGTTGTTACCAGCGAAAACGACTGTAGGATTCTTCTTGTCGCCTACGAGCCAAGCGAATGAGTTGCCCAGTGCCTCGATAACGGCACGAGCACCAAGGTAGCTACCGCCAATGCCTGCTACAACAACAACCTCGCACTTCTCGCGAAGAGTGTTGGCAACGCTCTGGAGTTCGGCAATGAATTCAGGTGTGATTGAAGTCGGAAGGTGGAGCCATCCGAGGAAGTCGTTGCCAGGGCAGGTGCCGTTTTCCAAAGCCTGCTGGGCGGCTATAACTTGGGGTTCATAAGCTTTGACTGCGCCCTCAGAGAGGAATTGGGCAGCCTTTGTAATGTCTAAGCTGATACTTTTCATTTTGTTGTATATTTACTATTTATAATTTGAATTTCCTGTATATTAGAGGTTTTTCAGCCATTCCTCACCTTTCTTGGTGTAGGTCCAAGCCAAGATGCTACCAACAATAAAAATAACTAACGTGAATATTATTATTAATCCTTCCATCTCATTTTGTCTTTTTCGTCTCTCTGTCCCATAGATTCAAATTGTTACTGTTCGTTATCTGAACGAGTCGGTGAGCAATTTTATTTCTATCTGTGGGCTGATGCGCTCGTACAATATATTATATACGGCATCGAGGATTGGCATATTCACATGGTAGTGTCGGTTTTTCTCCTTCATACACTTGGTTCCGAAGAAGCCCTCGGCTATCATTTCCATTTCTATCTGTGCGCTCTTCACGCTGTAGCCTTTGCCTATCATTGTTCCGAAGGTGCGGTTGCGCGAGAACTTTGAGTATCCGGTCACGAGCAAGTCGCCCAGATAAACCGAGTCATATACGCTGCGTTCAATTGGATTTATGGCTGTAAGGAATCGCGACATTTCCTGAACGGCGTTCGATATGAGCACCGCCTGGAAGTTGTCACCATATTTCAGTCCGCTGCAAATGCCTGATGCGATGGCATATACGTTCTTGAGCACCGATGAGTATTCGATGCCGATAACGTCGGACGAGGTCTTTGTCTTGATAAACTCAGAATCGAGCACTTCGCAGAAGGCCTGCGCCTTCTCCTGGTCGGCGCATCCCACGGTGAGGTACGACAATCGTTCGAGTGCCACCTCCTCTGCATGCGACGGTCCGCCGATGCAAGCGAGATTCTCGTCGGGCACATCGTACACTTCGTGGAAGAATTCGGAGCATGCAATGTTGTCGTCGGGCACGAGTCCCTTGATGGCTGTGACGATGAATTTGTCGCGCAGTCGGGTCTTGAGTTTCTTGAGATGGTTCTTCAGATAGGGCGACGGTACAACGAATACAAGCGTGTCGTAAGCCTCAACGATGCGGTTTATGTCGCTCGAGAAGAATATCTCGTCGGTGTTGAAGTGTACACTCGTGAGATAATTCGGGTTGTGGCTGATGCGCTTGAACTCCTCTATGCTGTCGTCACGGCGTATATACCAACCTATGTGATGGGTATGACCTATCACAATCTTGGCTATTGCAGTAGCCCAGCTACCGCCGCCAATAATAGCAATTTTTCCGCAGTTGAACACTTCGTTTTATGTTTAATGAATAACTAATAATGTATAATTGAAGTATGCTACCCCAATTATACATTAATATATATTACTTATTTGCAGCGTCAATCCAGCCCTGAATATCGTTAACTGAAGGCTTTTCGTAGCCGAGCTTGTACTTCTTATTGATTTCTCCTATCTTCTGCTGCAAGCCTTGTGCCTTCTGTTCGCGGATGTCGGAGATGAGGTTGAATCCTGCTTTGCGCAGAACGTATGCCCAATCCTCTGGCACGCCAATCTCTGCCCACTCCTTGATAGTGCTCTGAGGCATCTTCTTTTCGGGCTTCATCTGCGGGAAGAAGAGAACTTCCTGGATGAATGTCTTGCCGGTCATGAGCATCACGAGGCGGTCGATACCGATGCCGATGCCCGATGTAGGAGGCATACCATACTGAAGGGCGCGCAGGAAGTCCTGGTCGATGATCATAGCCTCGTCGTCGCCCTTGTCGGCGAGCTTCATCTGGTCGATGAAGCGCTCCTCCTGGTCGATCGGGTCGTTAAGCTCAGAGTAGGCGTTGGCAAGCTCCTTGCCGTTCACCATAAGCTCGAAACGCTCTGTCAAGCCCGGCTTTGAGCGGTGCATCTTTGTCAGAGGCGACATCTCAACGGGGTAGTCGGTGATGAAAGTAGGCTGTATGAAGGTACCCTCACAGAACTCGCCGAAGAGTTCGTCGATGAGTTTGCCCTTGCCCATTGTCTCGTCTACGTCCATGCCCTTTTCCAGACAGAATGCGCGGATTTCCTCTTCGGTCTTGCCGTTGCAGTCGAATCCGGTCTTCTCCTTGATAGCGTCGAGGATAGGCAGACGACGATAAGGTGCCTTGAATGATATGATGTTGCCGTCAATTTCGCGCTCTGGCTTGCCGTTTACGGCTATACAGATGGTCTCAAGGAGCTTCTCTGTGAACGACATCATCCAGTTGTAGTCCTTATACTGTACGTACAGCTCCATGCAGGTGAACTCCGGGTTGTGGTTGCGGTCCATACCCTCGTTGCGGAAGTTCTTGCCGATTTCGTACACACCCTCAAAACCACCTACAATCAGACGCTTCAGATAAAGCTCGGTAGCGATACGCATGTACATATCCTGGTCGAGAGCGTTGAAGTGGGTGATGAACGGGCGAGCCGAAGCACCGCCTGCGATTGATTGCAGTGTCGGAGTCTCAACCTCGGTGTATCCAGCCTCGTCGAGCACCTTGCGCAGTGTGCGCACTACGGTGGCACGCTGGAGGAATGTGTCCTTAACACCGTCGTTTACGATAAGGTCAACGTAGCGCTGACGGAAACGCAGCTCGGGGTCGTCGAACTTGTCGTAAGCCACTCCGTCCTTATACTTTACGATAGGCAGCGGCTTCAAGCTCTTCGAGAGCAGGGTGAGCGACTGTGCGTGTACAGATATTTCGCCGGTCTGTGTACGGAACACATAGCCCTTGATACCGATGAAGTCGCCTATGTCCATCAAACGCTTGAACACTGTAGTGTACAGAGTCTTGTCCTCGTCGGGGCAGATATCGTCGCGTGTGATGTACACCTGAATGCGGCCCTTTGAGTCCTGAAGCTCCACGAAGCTTGCCTTACCCATTACACGACGGCTCATCATACGTCCGGCAATGACTACCTCGCGCTTTTCGTCCTCGTCCTTGAATTCGTTCTTGATATCCTCTGAGTAGGCGTTGGTTGGGAACTCGGCTGCTGGATATGGGTCGATGCCCAAGTTGCGCAGTTCCTGCAGGCTCTGTCTTCTTACAATCTCTTGTTCACTAAGTTCTAAAACGTTCATATTCGTATTATATCTATTTTTTTGTTTTTTTCTTTTATTTGGTTGGCCATACACACGCATTCGTCAGCACCTTATATATATAATAAGGTGTAATGTCGGGCATGTATTGTGGTACAATACATGTGCAAATTTACTAAATAATTCTGAAAGGGTGCTCGTTTTTTGCATTTTATAATAGGATAATTAGCGTGTTTGGGCTATTTCCATAGCCTTGGCACGTGCTGGCTTGCCCGTTTCGGTGGTTGGAATGCGTTCTACGGCAATGAAATCGTGCGGTTGCTCGTACTTGTTGAGCCTTTCCTTGCAGATTGTTTCGAGTGCGTCGAGGTTGTCAGTTTGGGCTATCATCACCACCGTCTCGCCGAATTTCGGGTCGGCGCGTTTGGTGATGAGAAATGGCACATTGACGTATGGTCGCAGCTTTGCCTCCATTTCCTCAATCTGCAGCTTTATGCCACCGCTGCAAATCACGTTGTCCTTGCGTCCGCGTATTCTGAAGCGTCGTCCGTCGGAAGCTATTTCGGCAATGTCGTTGGTGGTCAGCGGCTGTGCGCATACGGCTGGAGCGTCTATCACCAGACATCCCTCGGCATTGGTCGTCACACTTACTCCGTCGAAAGGCTCATACCACTGGCTGGCTTGCGCACCGCTCAGGCGTCGCAGGGCGATGTGCGACAGCGTCTCGGTCATGCCGTATGTGCTCCACACCGCACCCGGATGCCGTCGCAACTGTGCCGCCATGTCGTCGCTGACGGCTCCGCCCCCAATGATGAGATGCCTGATTTGCCACAGCTTCTGGCGTTCGCCGTCGTCCTGCATGCTGTTGAACACCTGCATAGGCACCATGGCTGCGAATACGGGCGGCGTGTCAATCTGCGCAAGCGGATGACCGCAGGGCGGAATGTCTATCAGTCGTAATCCCCAAACGATGGCGCGTACCACCATCATCTTGCCCGCAATATAGTCGAGCGGCATGCATAGCAGAGCCGTGTCGCCACGGTTGAGACCGAGAAACTGGCACGTGATGCGTGCCGATGCTTCCATACGGCGTTTCTCTACGAGCATTGGTTTGGGCTTACCGGTCGATCCGCTTGTGTGTACAAGCAGCGTCGGCGAGGGCGATTGCCACTGGTTGATGAATTGTTCGAGTGTCATTATTGTTGAATTATTGCCTCCGTCGGGTCTCTGTTAGCGGAAAATGCTGTAATTTTGCACTCCGTATCAGCCCGTCGTGGGGCATATACATTATTAAAACAGAATTGTCGGATGATTGAAAATACTGATTATACAGATGCCGTGCAGCCTAAGGTGAAGGGCCGTTTCGCCCCGTCGCCTACCGGACGCATGCATCTTGGCAACGTGTTCAGCGCTCTGCTGTCGTGGCTTTCGGCTAAGTCGCAGGGCGGCACATGGCTGTTGCGCATAGAGGATATCGACCCTCAGCGCTCGCACCGCGAGTATGCCGAACTGATAATGGACGACCTTCACTGGCTCGGACTCGACTGGGACGAGGGTCCATACTGGCAGAGTGAGCGTGGCGCGATATACGAGCGCTGTCTCCAGCAGCTGCGCGAGCGCGGGCTGACCTATCCTTGCTATTGCACACGAGCCGACATCATGGCCACGCAGGCACCGCACGAGAGCGACGGTAGGGTAGTGTATAAAGGCACATGCCGCAATCTGCCGCCTGGTGTTCATTCCGGTCCGGCTGCCATTCGCATGAAGGTACCCGACGAAGGCGAGGGCTTGGTAACGTTCAGCGACGGACATTACGGCACGCACACCGTCGACCTCACCACACAATGCGGCGACTTCATCGTGCGCCGCAAGGACGGAGCGTGGGCTTATCAGCTTGCAGTCGTAGTGGACGATGCGCTGATGGGCATCAACGAGGTTGTGCGTGGACGCGACCTTCTGCTCTCGTCGCCACAGCAGATATATCTGGCTCGGCAGCTGGGATTTGTTCCTCCGCGATTCGTCCATCTGCCTTTGCTGTGCAACAGTGCCGGCCAGCGCCTGTCAAAGCGCGACCGCAGTATGGACATGGAGTCGCTGCGTGCGCATTACAGTCCGCAGCAGATTATCGGTATGCTTGCCCATGCTGCCGGATTGCAGACTGATGACAGTCCAATAGAGGCTCCCGGCCTTATCGAAGGCTTTTCGTGGAGTAGTGTGCCTACTGCCGACATACAAAGGTAATTATAAACCACAAGAATCCAAAACTATTCCAGTGTAGTTTGTCTTTATTTTTGTAGTCCGATTATTTATGCTAACTTTGTAGTCGCAATGCCTGACTAACTATTAAATACAAAAAATCAAAATTATGAAAAGAACTTTATTTACTCTTGTTGTCGGACTGTGCTTTATCGTCACAGCTCAGGCACAAAACTATGCCAAGAAGCTGAAGAAGTCAACAGGCATAACCGTAACCTATCGCTCTGTGTACAAGGGCAAGGTTTATCCCGGTGGTACCATGATGTTGGTCAGCGGCGATCAGGTCAAACTTCAGAATCTGTCGCCCGAGGGCAAGATTGTTGAGCCGAAAGCCAACACATTGCGCCAGGATACCTACATCGACTATAGCCGCCGATTGAGCTATCGTCGTGCTGTTATGCCCAACAATGAGGTGGTCTACACCAACGCTCCGTTTGAGTATGGCGAGGGATTTACTGATGTCAAGACCGAGAAGTATCTCGGACTCAACTGCAAGGTGGTGCGCACTGTGGTCAACTCTAATACTATCGACGTTTGGTATACCAACGACCTGGCTTTTCGCGGAACTCCGCAGACGTGGTGCGGCGTGCCCGACGGACTCGTGCTGCGCGTAGTGCGCAACGGCGATTCTGTGCAGGAGGCTGTTGGCATAAAGGCACTTAAGGACAAGTCGCCGCTCCTGCCAACCGAATGGGGACACTATCTCGACAACAGCAACTACTCGTATGCCATCAACCAGAGTGGCGTCATCAGCGTTCCGGTGTTCGATCAGCAGACCATCTGTTTCAATGGCGCCAAGCTGCCCGAGACACTCGAGGAGGGCAAGGTTTATGCAGCAGCTGGTGGAACAATAGTACTGAAGAAGGTGAAGTTGCCCGACAACATCAAGGATCGTTCGGTATTCATTGAGGCTGTACAGTATTCTGACGGCGATGCCTACGACCGTACCGGCTCAATCTTCATGATTCCTACCGGCAAGGAGCAGTCGTTCCTCGACGCTCTGCGCAATCTCAACAGCGTGCCGTCGTTCAAGAGCGGTCAGACCGACTATCATGGTCTGGTGTCAACAACTGGTTATGACGTTCCGCTTGAGCTGATGCGATTCTTCACGGGCTTCGGCGTGCGCAAGTACAATCACAATAAGGTGCCAGGACAGACATGGGCAGACTCAGTACTGTACAAGGCTGAGGTGACGAGCGTGGCTGAGCAGTTGAAGGGCGAGGTTTGGATTGGTGCCTACATAGGCAACTGGGATGCCAAGGGACATCGTCTTAGCCTCAAGCTCAAGTACTATCCTGATGGCGAGCGCAACATGCCCAAGACTCTGCCTCTGTTCAATACGGTCAACTATATGGAACAGGCAGGCCAGCCTTATCCTATATTCATGCTCGACGACTCGCTAAATGTCACCTTCGAACTGAAGGAGGATGTCAAGGACGCACGTCTGTTCTATCTCACCACCGGACACGGCGGCTGGGGCGGCGGCGACGAGTTCAACCAGAAGGTGAACACCATCTACGTCGACGGACAGAAAGTAATAAGCTTCATCCCTTGGCGCGACGACTGCGGCACTTACCGCAACTGGAACCCCTGCTCGGGCAATTTCTCAAACGGACAAAGCTCGTCCGACCTGAGCCGCTCCAACTGGTGCCCAGGCACAATGACCAATCCAGAATATATATATGTTGGTAATCTGAAGGCGGGCAAGCACACATTGTGCGTCAAGATTCCGCAGGGAGCACCCGAAGGTGGTAGCAATAGCTACTGGTGTATTTCGGGAACGCTGATTTATTAAATTTTCAGACTTGTGCGACGTTTGTAGTCCCAATGTTAGTAATGTCAATTATACGGGCTGAAAGCCTAATAAGCACATAGCCCAGGGCAGCACCCTGGGTGTACGGATAGATAAAAGCAAAACGCCCTGTAAGGGCAAAAGCATTGATAACTAACGCTTTTGCCCTTACAGGTAGGGTGTTCAAAATCGCTTTAAAATCCTGCGCATTTTTTACCTATAGTATTGATGCGCTTGACCACCAAA
>NZ_JADYTS010000033.1 GCF_021531355.1 Leyella stercorea
GATACGAGAGATGGCGCATCAGTTGTGACGTTACATCTTCCACGCATGAGCCGCCACAGAAATAAACGCTCATAAGCGAACGGATGATTTCGCTGTATTGATAACCATACAGCCTACATCTCATACCGAGGGTTGAGTCGATTACAGATGAGAGATTGGAGTCAAATTGCTCCATTATTGAAAAAATTCCTCCAAAAGGAGAGAGTTTCTCAGATTTTATTGCTACCTTTGCCATGTCTGTCGGGTTTGATACATATTTTGATTTGCAACACTAAGATAGGTGAAAAATCTGACATGGCAAAATCCTGAGCAACTTTTTGTTGCTCAGGTACTTATAAAATAAGTTAAACTAAAATGCTGCGGAATTTAGGTAATATACCGATGCCGTGAAGTTGTAGTGGCTCTTGGTGTATTCGGCCGAGAGGTTGAAATTATGGCTCACTTCCGACTTAAGGTTGGCGTTGCCCTCAACTATCCATATGCCTGACATATCGAAGTTGTAGTATTTCTCCTTGAGCGTCGGCGCACGGAATCCCATGCCGTAGCCTGCACGTACCGAGAGGTTGCGCAATGGCTTGTAGCAAAGGTTGAGCTTTGGTGTAAGATGCGACTCCTGGCCGTCGGAGAAGTAGTCGTAGCGTAGCGCGCCCACCACCTCCCATTTGTCGCTGACGTGCCAGTCGTACTGTGCGAAGAGGTCCCAACTGTCTTGTTTGCGTGTGCTGCCCTCAAGGTTGGTGTTGTACAGATAGTCGTGCATCAGGTCGGAGCCTATAGTCAGAACGTCGCCCTCTGCAAAGTAGTGGTTGTAGAGCAGACGCAATGAGTTCTGCACATTGCTGTAGTCGCGTATGTCGAGGCGTGTAATGCGCTGATAGTCCGACTTGTCGTACTGGTCGAAGGCATAGCTTGCCTGTAGGTCGTCCTGCGAGCTAATGTTCCAGTTCATGCGGAGTCCGCCTGTGAAGTCGCGATAGCGTTCGGGCTGGTCGGCAGAGCGCACCGTCTCACGAAAGAAATATCCGGCACGTCCCGTAAGGCTGAAGCTTGTGGTGGGGCTCCACGTAAGTTGCTCCTTGAGGTTGATGGTCTTGTCGCCATATACGGTTGATATGATTCGTGTTACGGGATTTGTGGCACTATGCACATCGTAATTGTCACGACTGTTGTAGTTGGCTGTGAGCATATTGTTCCAATGCTTGCAGCTCAGTCCGAACGTGGCTCCATACCGTTGCTCGTTATGCTTGGCGTAGCGGCCGTTGACGTTGAGTGTCCAGGGCTGCTTGTTGCGCTTGGTGATGATATTGATGACGCCGCCAGTAGCGTTGCTGCCGTATAGAGCTGATGCGGCTCCCTTGACTATCTCTATGCGCTCCACATTGTCCATGTTGAGTCGGGTGAAGTCCACGTCGTCCATAGTCTCGCCAGCCAGTCGCTCGCCGTCAACAAGAAACAGGACTCCTTGGCCGCCAAAGCCTGAGAAATTGAGGTGGGTCTGCTGGTTCATGGCATACGAGAACTCCACTCCAGGCAATTCCTGCTGCAGGAGGTCTTGCACGTTGGTGGCGTCGAGACGTGCTATTTCCTTTGCGCTGATTACACGTGTCTGTATCGGGGTGTCCTTCAGAAACTTAGGCGTGCGTGTGCTCGTCACCACCACTTCGTCCAGACTGAACTGGCGATAGATGGAGTCGGTGTAAGCGTCTTGTGCAGCTATGGTCTGCCATGAAGCCGAAGCCATCAGCAAGTAGAGGTATATATGTCTGTTCATTTAATATGGATACTTGTAATTGATTGTGAGATAACACTTGGTGCCGTTGGACGACAGATAGTTTTCGAGTTGCAATGCCGCATAGCTGCCATCCTTCAGACGTAGTATGAAGACATGATTGTTCATGCTGAATGCCGGTGGCATAGGAGGAATCTCCATGCTGAGCCATGACGACAGTACGCGGTTTATCTCAATACCTTGCGACGGTACATAGCCTAAAAGCATCTGGTCCTGACTATCCCAAACCTCGTTCTCGGTCCATTCGTCCTCTGTGAATTGCATGTTGTGGAAGATCTCGCTCGTCTCGGGCAATTCTTCCATAGAGGTGTAGGTGGTCTCAAGCACGGCTCCTCCGTTAGTACGCACGTTGTTGCGATGTACGGCGAAGGTCCAGTTGTCGGGAGCGGTTTGGGCGGCAGTAGGAGTGAAATACGAGAACGTGTTGTTCTTGATGCCAGCTCCAAACACGTCAAACCAGTACATGTACTGTCCTGTTTTTTTGTCTGTGACGGGAGTAGTGACCTTGTCGCCAGTAGGTTCCATGGGGATAGGGTAGGCGGTAAACTCGGTCTGCGCCTTGAGCAAGGCTTCCTCGTCGCCGTTTATAGTGAGCTGGTGCAGCTCGTTCAGGTCGACATAATACCAGTCGGTCCAACTTGTAGCATTGATCACCATCTGTCCCTTAGCCGGTACAATCTCCTTAGGCTGGTCGTATATATCGTCAAAAATGCCGTTGCAAGCAGTGAGCATAATGATGTTCATTCCTACAACGGCCATTTTGAGAAGATTCTTTGTAATCAAATTCTTCATTTATTTCTTAAGATATTTCTTACCATTAACGATAACTATTCCCTTGTAGCTCTCGCTTACTTCCTGTCCTTGCAGGTTGTACATCTTGCCGTCGTTCTTACGGTTGTTCTTTATTGAAGTAATGCCCGTAGACTGAGTGTCAAACTTGCTTTCGATAGCGAAAGGCATGGCTCCCATCTGGAACCTGTTGACGATGTCGGTAATGTTGTTGCCGCTATACTTCACAAGGATGTTGTTGTCCTTGGTGTTGTTGAACGAGTAGTCGCCGTCCATGGTTTTGTTGCCGCCATTTTCGGCTGTGAAGTGGAATTTCAATCCATCGTCCTTGTAGTCGCGATAGAATCCGCCTTTCGACTCGTCGTAGGTCAGTCCCTTAACGGTATATGTGCCAAGCGTAAGATTGCCCATTACGGTATTTTCGAGAGTGTAGGTCGAAATCTCGACATCAGCCTTCTGTACATCGCCATCCATATACTTGCGCACGTCGTAGCTGACGCTCTTGTTGGCGTAATTGAATGCTCCGCCCACGTTGACTGTAATGGGGCTGCTGACGGTCTTCACAGAGTAAGCCTTGATGTTGTAGGTAGTGCTGAGGGGCATAGAGCCATATTGGAAAACAACCTTAAGGGTGAGCGAGTTGTCCGCCATGTTGTATGTGCCCGACAAGGAAGAACCGGTTATCGATTTCTCATTTCCGTCAACCGTAACTTTCGAAGCGAAGGTCTGGTCGGCAAAGCTGATGACATGATTGTCGCCCATGGTAAATGCCACGTTCTCTATTGTAAATGACGGTATGGTGGCCATGCCCTTCATCGCTGGGAGCGTGATGTTGCCAGCCGACATGCTTGCCATTTCAAACTTGATGGTGTCGCTTGGGTTGTCGATATTTGTAGTCAAAACTTTTACTGACGAAGCACCTGCAAAACGCAATGCACCATGCATCTGTGCCATGATATTACCTGCCATAAGAGTGGCGAAAATGAGAGTAAAGATTTTCTTCATATAATCCTAAAATGTTAATGTACGTATTGCTTTTAATTTATCCGGATGGCTTATCGTAAGCCACTTGTCTTTTGGGACTGCAAAGTTAGCGAGCTTACGTAGGTTGGACAATACTCAAAAATAAGTAAACCGCCCAATGCCTATTATTAGGTATTAAATAGGTATGAATGGCGCGTTTTGCATAGTTTAACAAAGAATTTCAAGCTATTCCCGTTTGTAATACTTACTTTTGTGTAGTAATGCTTGAAACTTTAATGATAAATAAAAAAATATACAGTTATGACTATTGGAGATAAAATACCTGAGATTCTTGGCATCGACCAAGACGGACGTGAGATTAAGGCGAGCGACTATCGTGGCAAGAAGATAGTGCTTTACAGCTATCCTAAGGCTAATACCAGCGGATGTACAGCAGAAGCCTGTTCGCTACAAGCCCACAAGGAAGAGCTGGCAGCTGCCGGTTATGAGATTATAGGTGTAAGTAAGGACAAACAGACTCTGCAGAAGAAATTTGCCGATGCCCAGGGTTTGCAGTTCCCGCTTATAGCCGATACTGAAACCACACTGTTGCAGGAACTTGGATGTTGGGGAGAGAAGGTGGCTTGCGGTAGAAAAACTATCGGCATTCTGCGAACCACTTATCTTGTTGATGAAAATGGCATTATAGAGAAAATCTTTACTCCAAAAGAAATCAAGACCAAGATACATGCCGAGCAGATTCTTGATTTTATCAACAAATAAGATTTTAAACAACAAAAACAACGTTATCCTACATCGTTTTGATGTTTGTAACGTTGTTTTTGTTGTTTTTATATTGTTTGTATTTTTAACGCTGTATTCTGCCTCCCGATGAAGTCAGATTGCTTATGATTTCTTCTTCCGTAACCAAGTTCTGATCGCCTGGCACTGTGTTCTTCAAGGCACTTGCCGAAAGCGCGAAGTCGAGACAACGTTGGTTGGCATCGGTCCACTTCTGTTGGGCGTGGATATAGCCAGCTACGAAGGCATCGCCTACACCCATAGGGTCTATGATAGGCTGTATGTCGTATATCTTGGTGGTATACAGACGGTCTTCCACAGCATCGTAGAGCACACCGGTGAGGGTGTGGTGGCTGCTGGCCAATTGGTTGCGCAAAGCCATAATCATCTTCTTGCACTTAGGGAACAATTGGTGCATCTTGCGGAAATACTCTTGATAGGCTTCCTTGTCAATTTCAAAGTTTGCATCCGAAGCATTAAAGGGGATATGATTGACTCCGCTTGCTACCTTCCATTCATTTTGGTCGCCAAATACAATGTCGCTATATTGCATCATATTGTATATGACATCATGTGGCTGCATGCCATATCCCCAAAGGTTCTTGCGATAGTTGATGTCGCAGACAATTGTCAGCCCTTTTGATTCTGCCAGTCGCAAGGCATCCATAGTTGACTCCATAGAGTCGCGGCTGATGGCGCACGTTATGCCTGAGCAATGGAACACAGCTGCATCTGCCAACACCTTATCCCATTCTATCATTCCTCTTTTCAAGGAATACATGGCAGAATTCTTACGGTCGTAAATCACATGAGAATTGCGCATTGCCACAGCTTCCTCAAAATAGTAAGTACCAAGACGGTCGCCACCACGCACTACATGCGAAACATTCAGCCCATACTCTCTGAGATGCATAAGTGCAGCTTCGCCCATAGCGCCGTAAGGCAATCGTGTTACGTATTCTACGTTGTTGCCCAGATATGCTAACGAAATGGCTGTATTTGCCTCACTGCCTCCATAGTTGCCCAACATACGATGGCCTTGAAACAAGCGCTGATATTCGGGCTTGGAAAGTCTTAACAATATTTCTCCAAAAGTTACTATCTTTGTCTTCATACATCTTTGTTTTTTAAGTAGTGTGTAAAAGTACTCATTTTTCTAATAAAACACCTATGTTTATTGGTATTTTTTGTACTCGGCTTTTTCTCTGTCCTAAGGAGCTGTAAATTATAATGCGTTTTAATAGTCGACAAGAATAAAAATATGTTAAAGACAGAGCTGTTGTAGACTTAAAAAAGCTGAAAAGTGAGTGTTGTATACTTCTGAATGAACGTATTTTTTTTGTAAATTTGTATTGCAAAAAAGCATATAAAAACATCTAAAAACCATAAAGAAATAACAAAAACAATAGAAATTCAGCTTGAAAAAAGCCGCACGTTCGCCAAAGGCATGAAACGACATATCAGCGAAATGGGTGAGCGTGGAGTAACGAACGATGAGATTGCCAAATTTGAGAATAATTTGGATATACTCGAACTGCAAAGTGCAGAGGTTGACAAGATACGCGCCGAACTTACTGAAAAGGTAAGGCGCATGAACGAGACCTTTATGACCGTTAAGGAAACTTATAGCGAGACCAAGAAGGTCATTAAAGGCTATTATCCGCAAGAACGCTGGATTGACTATGGCATTCCAGACAAGCGATAGTGGAGCTGTTATTTATACCAAGCAAAAACCGGTCGTCAGAACGTGCATTAAAAAATGCGTTCCGATGACCGGTTTTTCTTTATGAGTCTTGTCTTGCAAAGTGGGCGCTGCTTCTTTACTTTTCGTACAGTTCTATCGGCAGCCCGTCGGGGTCGCTGAAGAACACAAACTGCTTGCCGGTATATTCGTCCGTGCGTATCGGCTCGTGCTTTACGCCCTTGCTGTCAAGCTCGCTGACGGTTGCCGCAAGATTGTCCACCTCGAATGCAAGGTGACGCAGACCGGCTGCTTCGGGATAGGAAGGACGTGCAGGAGGATTGGGAAAGGAGAACAGCTCCACTACGTATGTGTCGCCCATCCAGCAGTCAGCCTTCCATGATTGGCGTTTCTCACGATAATGTTCGCTTACGATCTTCAAGCCCAGCACTTCTGTATAGAACTGCTTAGATTGCTCATAGTCAGAGCAAATCACGGCTACATGATGTATTTTGTTTAGTTTCATATATTTTATTTGATAAATTCTCTTACGAAATGCGGATTGTTCGCATCGCCTAATAGCGGAGCGTATTCAAAGCCTTCGTAGCTGAAAGTTGAGAGTTCTTCGGGAGTGACGAGGCGGTTGTTAAGAATGAAGCGGACCATTGCTCCGCGGCACGACTTTGCCCAAACAGCCTGCATCTTCAGTCTGCCGTCTTTCTGCCGCACATAGAAGAGAGGCTGATTGACCGTCACCTCCTTACAAACCCTCTTCCAGTCGAACAGATGTTCATATTCCTCCGTGGAGAGATGCAGGAGGATGCCGTCGTCTGCCTTCACGCTATCTATTAGCACATCCGTCAGTCGGTCCTTCCAGAACTGATTAATTGGCTTGTCGTTTGTGGCTTCTATCGTGACGCAATGCTCCATACGATAGGGCACAATGCCGTCCATAGGGCGAAGCAGACCATAGAGGAAACACGTTATCCAAAGATGCTTCTGGGCATACTCCAATGCCTCGTCGCTCAAGGTGGCAGCACGCAGATGCTTGTATGCCTGACCGTTGTAGGCAAGCAGGGCAGGCATCTTCTCGGCTGCCATGAAGTTCTGGTATCGTTGCCAATTCTCTGCCGCTATCTTCTTGCTGCAATCCAGCTGCCGAGCCAAATCCTCCACGTCCATCCTTGCCATTTCCGCAGCCAAAGTGTCTGCCACGGTCTGGAAGAGTGGGGCAGACACAGGCTTTCTGTCCGCCTTGCCGAACATTATCTTGGCGTTTGCTAATAATATCTGCATGTTGTGTTTTGCTTGTGTTTGTTGTGCAAATATACACCATTTATTTCGAAATAACCAGCTTTTAGCGATATATATATACAATATGCACATTACGTGTGCGCCAAGGACAGGGAAAAGCATTGGAACGATGGTTTAACTTATATCGTACTTCATGTTCATCTTGTCATTTAAAGATTAAACCGTTGATAATGAGCCTTTTAGAGGGAAGGGGTGTGACGATTCTTCCAATTCCAGTTCTTCCAATTAATTTTCAATGGGTTGCGTTTTGCTTCTGTACTTAAACACTTTGACCATATCCTTGTCGCCACCCACAAGCTGGCTGCATCTGTTCAGCATTCCGGTGTCTGAGAAACCGCATTTCTCCATGACTCTTCCCGATGCAGGATTTCCGGTGAAATGGTCTGCCCAGATGTTCTCGAAATGCTTCTCGTGGATGCAGTAGTCGAGCATCAGCTTCAAGGATTCGGTGCAGATTCCTCTGTTCCAATAAGGCTTTCCTATCCAATAGCCCACCTCGCAGTCGTTTTCTCCGATAGGGATGTTGCTGGTTTCATGGGTGTAGTAGCCGATGCAGCCGATAGCCTCGCCAGTCTCTTTCAACACAATCGCCCATGTCGTGTCATTATGGAAGTATGTCCGGATAATCTCCAGACTTTCCTCTTCAGACTTATGTGCCGGCCATCCTGCACGAGGTCCTACGTCAGGGTCTGAGGCGTACTTGAAGAGCGCCTCAGCATCCGATTCTTGCCAATGGCGAAGTAAAATTCTTTCTGTTTCCATCAGATTATATCAATGTTTTGCATTTTATTTATTATGTGCACTTACCCCAGCCAGTCGGTAAAGATAAGTATACATTCATGCACCTTCTCAAAGAATTTCCCTATCCGGCGCTTGATGCCCTTCCAATGATTCATATTCTTCGTAACTTTTTACTTAAAACAATCATATAATTTATCTGTTGTTTTCACCCTATGCAGGAAAATCTATTTACAAGATGCAGATCAGTCAATATCTATTAATAGGAAATGCTTGTTGAAGGTCAAATCCAATCCGTTTGTCAGTTCTACCTCGTATTCATTCTTGTTCATTTCAATCTTTTTCACCGATTGTCCTGCATAATTATCCTTCAAGTAGTTCTTGATGGCTTGCGGAATCAACAGAGCTGGCACGATTCCCAGCTTGCAGTCTATCTCTGTAAGATTTCCTTTTTTGTCGAACTCCAGCTTCGTGCCATTCTGCAGAACCACATCATAGCTTCTGCTGACAACTCCCGATTCAATCGTTGCAAGCATCACCTTCTGATTGTTGAAATGGTTGCTGAGTAAGGTTTGAGCCTTTACCGGGAGTGCATTAACGGCGATAGGCTTGTCGTTGCCCGCATTCGCCACCATATTGCATGAAACCATGCAGCAAATGGCAATCATCAACTTTCGAAAAATTCTTTTCATAAGCTAAAATTAAAAAAATTATAATACCTAAAAAGCGATGGGTGCTTAAACGCCATCATCTAAGAATTAGACGCAAATCGTGCCTGAAAGTTTAAAGAGAAATATGCTCAATCACAACATATGTAGAAGTGTCTTGTGTCATAATTGTTTTATCTTTCACTTCGTGACACGTTTTCTCGCCATGGCAGAGTTCAAATAAATTTGACTCTGCTCATTTGGCTTAACGAAAACCTTCAATGTCCGCAGATATTCCTTCTGCTCGGGCGTGATTCTGTAGCTCTCGATGGCCTTCTGTATAGTCTTGTTGTGCGTCCAGTGGGCAAGGCGGCGTTGCTCGATGTAGGGAATCGCCTGGTCCCATTGCTTGGCAAGGGCGGTGGCAAAGAACCAGGCAATCATCATCTTTACGTAATACTCTTCGCTCCTTACAGAGGCTGGAATTTCAAGATACTCAGCCTTGAAGTCTTTGTCCAGATAATGAGACATAAGCATTCCTATTCCAAAGCGACAAGTATAAACGTGTGACGATTTGCTCCAAGTCTTGATCTTCGCCAATAGCTCCTTCTTGTGTTTGGCAAACACCTTCGGAGACATGATGTCGCAAACTGCCCAGTTGTCCACGAATGGCAGGAATCTGTCAGTAAGACAAATGCATTCTTCGTAGTCCTTCACCTCGGAAACGAGGAGTCCGTGAAGCATGTTCTCATCGTAGTATTCATGAGGAAGCTGCTGAAGGAAATCCTCGCATTCAGCCTCCTTTGTAAATTCTTTTGCGAACTTGCGAAGCACAGGCACACGAATGCCTATGAAACTCTCCACAGGCACTCCCGGTGTCAGTTTGGCCTGGAAAGTAGCATACTGCTTATCCTGCATGGCGAACAGTCTTTCTTGAAGTGATGTCATATGTTTCAGTTTTGTCTTTTTTCATTACCAATCTAAATGCTATCCGAAAGGAGTCTTTGAATAGAATATAACAATTTACTCCTTAAGAAAAACATAATTCTAATTTCTTTTATTGATGATGTTGTCATATTGTCCACTTTTAATAAAGTTATAAGCTATCTTTTTAGCTTCTTCTATAGACTTTAGTTTTTTACGACCTTTTATCGAACCAACACTCATGGTGCAGTAACCATCATTTGATTGGTAAATTGAAATGTTTATTTCACCAATATTATTTGTGTATATAATATATTGGTTACTTTGTTCTTTTATCCAATTTACATCAAGCATAAAATGAACATAATCGTCTTGTTCGATTGTTTTGATTAAAGATGTATAATTACATAGATTTGTATATGCAATATTCTTTGCTTCTTCAAAGTCTGCACATTTTTTTATTGGTGTAAAGTAGTATGTAGAGTGCTTGTCCATACTATACACTAAATATCTATTATGCTTTACAGATAACATTTTTTCTTTATTATTGAAACGAAATGTAATAAACCCATAGTCAAAGTATTTGTCATCGAATTTTCCCTTCCATCTGGACAAGTTGTTGATAATCTCATATAAAATATCATTCTTTTTGTTCAAACGAATAGAACGAAATTTTATAGGGTCATGGAGTAATTCAAATAAAAAAAGTTGTGCATCAGCAATGTTTTTTCTTGTGCCAAAATGATGTGCGTCAACATATATCTCAAATTCTTCCATAAGTTCAGAATCATCCATATATACATTAACTCTATGATATATCTTTCTTATGTAAAAATGATGGTTTGAATAAAGTCCTGTTATTAAATCATTATTTTCCTCCGTTAGTAAATCATAATTTGTTGTATTCTTAAATTGTTCCCATTCCTTTTGGCGTAAATCTGAAACCATATCTTTAACCATCCCGTTAACATATAGTTCAAATGCAAAGCATTTTGCTTCATTTATTGACTGAAAGCTTTCATCAAGGATATAACCGTCAATTTTTATAGTGAAAGAATCCCCATTAGTATGGATTTCGAACCTATTTTTATTAAAGTTTCGAAATAGCATCCCGTCTTCTCCTTTTTCCCATTTGTTTAATGATGATCTTTTTCTTTTTTCTCTCTTCTCTAATTCTGAAGCTTCCAGGCTCTCTGTTAACGAATTAGCACAAGTTGCACCAACATACAAATATCCTACACTTGGATGGAATACTGTATGCTGATATCTTAATTGACTATCGCAATTGTCACATCTTCCGACTAAATCCCCTAAATCTTCCATACCAATATACTCCCACCCAAACTTTGGCATCTCCAAGAGATTATGTTCCTCAGCATGGCATCTGCGACAATATGTTGTAACATCTTCAGGATTGTACTCCCATGGACGAAGACCTCGATAATATACTTTATGATGTATATTAAGATTCGAAGGCTCTTCCTTATAACATGTGTTGCATTTTGTACATGTATAGTTATCTAATTCCAGTATTCTGGATCTAAATGTTTTCCATTCTTCTTTCTTTAGTAAATTTTTATATTTCGTTTTCATTTTTATATTTATGCTTTACCCCATTCTATTTCATCAATCCAACCATAGTCTTTTGCTTTTCTCCATGCAGTAAAAGCACCTTTAGAAAATTCTGTTCGATTCCTATATTTTTTGCCTTCTTCCATTACATGCTCTTTTACATCCCAATAGCCATCGGGCTTCTTTTTCTCTTTTATCCACGGCATTTCCTTGAATATTGTTTTGTCTTCACATGCATGTTGGTATGCTGTCGGACTATTTATTGCAAATTCTGTTTTTGAAGTGTATTTCTTAGATTCTTCAATAATTGCTTCTCTGGTCCATTTTGATATTATGCCTAAAGGAAGAGGCTTTAACCATGTCATTTCAGGAAGCCAATCATTAACCATCGCTTTAATAAAAGCACCTTTGGCATTATTCTCAAATTCCTTTTTGTTAGAATATTTATGGCTTTCTTCAAACACCCTTTCTTTAGTCCAATAGTTATGTGGCTTTTTCTTATCTTTAAGCCAAGTCATTTTTTTGAGCCATCCTTTTTCACTTGCAACCTGATGTGCTCCACCTGAGAATTTTCTGAAGTCACATTTATATTCATATTTATGGCTCTCTTCAATGACTGCCTCGTAAGTCCATCTTATATCTCTTTCTGGTGTTTTCAACCAAGTCATTTCTGGAAGCCACTTGTTATCATTGGCATGACTATATGCACCGCCCGCTTTCTTTCGAAATTCGCTTCTACTATGGTATTTTTTAGATTCTTCAAATACTTTTTCTTTTGAAGTCCATTTAGCGATACCACCAATTGAGCCAACATTTTTTCCAGTTGGAGCAATGTTCAGAAGATTATAATCATCATTTGCATATTGTTTCTTGTAATAATCTTCATAATATTGACTTTCCAATACCGTCAGACCATCCTTCAGAATAATTGGTTCTGGAATGTTTTTGCCAAAATATTTTCTTACCGCACTATTAGGTTCGTATTTATGTCTCTTTTTCCTACTGTTTTTATCTATTGTAAGCCCTACATATGCAACTTTATTATTTTCATCAATATAGGCGTACACAGTTGAGTTATGCTCTTCTTTTCTTTCATCATAACTACGCGGTTTCATCCAGTCAAATTTATTAAGAATTTTGTATTCACTTGCCCAACTATATGCTGCTGGTTCTTTTTCTTGAAAATCCTTTTTATTTGAGTAGTTGCGAGCTACTTCAAATACCTTTTCTTTAGTCCATAATTTCTTTCCTGGATTATCCTGTATTAAACCTAATTCTGGTAACCAACCATTTTTCTTTGCTTGGTTATATGCGTATTCATTTATGCGCCTAAAATCAGCATATGTTGTACATTTGTGTTCTTGTATAAATGAAACTACTACATCTTTTGTGTATTTGTGATTTGCACGTGGCCCACGCTTTTTGTGACGGTCTGTTTTCAACCATATCATCTCTTTTATCAGCTTCTTTTCATTAGCCTTTTTGTATGCTGTAGGTGCATTTATCTTAAACTCTATTGGAGTTTTGTATTTCTTCGACTCTTCAATGATTCTATCATCAGTCCAGTAACCATATGGGTGTGTTTTATTTGCCATGTCTTTAAGGTTTTGTTGTTAGTATATTATATCGAGTATAATCTGCATCTTGCAAGCTTCTCATTAGATTCTTTATAGACAAATATTCTGCATTTCGATCTGCTTCTATTTTAATCTTCAAGTCTTTACTTTTTGTAATCTCTTTGTAGGTAGCTATAGTGTTACTTATCTCTGAAAGTTTAATTTCCCATATTGTGAGTCTTCACTTGTAACCTTTAGATTTGTCAATTTAGCAAATTTCAACCTAACCGTATCACTTGGAATGTAGACACAATATTTGCCTATCTTATTGACTTTGATTACCAAAGCATTTGAGAACGAGCCTGTTTGAATTACTTTAACAGGCTCTTTTTTTATTTTACTACAACTGCAAAAGAAGACAGAAATTATGAGCAATGAAATAACTTTGTATAAATAGAATTCTTTATTCATTGTAACTTCGTTATTGTCTATGTGTATACCTGTTGGCAGTATAAAGTATGCACTAAATTAATTCTGCCAACAGGTATACACATCTGGCTTAATAAGCCAACTTTTAGATTCTTTTATTCAATTCCTATCTCACATATAGAACTACGTTTGCCTGTTGCAGTTTCTATGTCTAATGCAACGAAAGAAAAACTTGTCATAATTATACACAGTTATAGAGTTTCTATAAATTCACTAAGCTCGATAGATTGACAGCTGCTATTGCCCCCTTTGAACGATTTTATTTTAGTAAAATTGACATCATTATTTTTGAAGGCATTAACGTCTATCATATCTTTCTTAATATCAACCTCTGTGTCAATCCATTTTTCGTCAATACGACAGATTGAGGCCTTGATCTGTCCTTTTGCCATAAAGATATGGGCGAAAGGTTGATCTTTTTTAGGGAGATAGCCAATGATATTTCCTTCAAGATAGAAAGCCAAAGCATTTGGGTCGTATTCATTTGTTGGATCTGGTTTTAGAATGACAGTTACTCCCTCTTTTATAGAAGACTTAAGCTCCTCATAATTATCACGGTATTGAATACCAACGATGTTGAGATTCATTTTGCCATCCATAATAGTCTTTCTGCGATAGTCAAATTCTACAGGGTCAACAAGATAGCTCATTTCGTAATGAACTAAAGCATCTGTTGCTCCATCGTCTGAAGTCTCTTTGGCATATTCTGCAGGGATAATAAAGAGTTCTGCTTGTATATCAGTAACATCATCACAATTGAAATTAATGAATCCTGCTGCACCCAATCTGTGACCAAGATAATCTGCTATTTCTTTGCTTTCGAAAGAATATACCTCATCAAAATTATTCTCGTCAAGAAGTTGAATTGTAGTCCCTTCTGCACGAGCAACATAACAAGGTGCATCTCCTGCTAATTGCTTGCCTAGATGAGCATGAACGAAGTGTAAAGTATCTAAGGCTCCAGATAAATGGACATTAAATTCTTTCTTGGGCAATGTTGCTTCATCTTCTTGCTTGTTGTCCTTGCAACTATCTTTTGCTTTATCAAGGTATTCTTGATTATAGAACAATGTCCACACGCCAAGTTCAATGTCGCCAGTATCTATATCACGAGACATTATTATGCTGCAACCATCTATATCCCAGCTAAAACTATCATAGTAGCTATCAAATTTTCCACGGAACTTTGTTGCTGCAGCAGTATTTGTATAATTGCCGTTATGAACTAAATCCCTTTCTATCAAATAGTAAATGTCAAAGGCATCATCCCATGTATATGGACACTTGAAGAAGAAATTTGTAGCGGAGTTTCCAATCACTTTTGCATTTACTGAAGAGAAGTAAACGTTGTGGATATGGTTGTTTGTGAAAATTCTGATTATATTATTTTCATTATACTCGCATTCTCCTTCTATCCATAGCTCATTAGGCGATGACTTTAAGTTTACGCCAAAGAAGTTTTCCCAACTTGTCATGTTATTTTCATGAGCAGATTGAGACATAGAATTAGTGACTTGCTGTTCATGGTCTTCCTTATCGTTGCTGTTGATGTCGTAGGAAGATTGAGCTGTTGAGTCTCCAAATAATTTCTTAAAAAAATTCATACTTCCATTTTTTGAGGGTTGTTGTATATGATTGTTAAATACAAAGCGTGAGACTCTACACTTACTCGTCACTCTTTCTAGGCCGTAGGAAACCATTGGTTGATGACGAACAGATAGAATCTCACGTTGAAAGTTATATATAACCCCGAAAAGTGTGCCGCTGAGGTTTGTCCTCCTTGGCACACTACGAGGGTTGATTATACAACCTACCCGTGACATCTTCTCTGCAATGCCATTGACAACCAATTTGAATTTCCTACGTTCAGAAAGTTCAATGAGCAAAGCGTTGATGACGCCTTATGTATGTTTGCAAACGCACTTATTGCGAATGCGCTGCAAAGTTACTAAAAATATATGAGAATAAAAACCTTATGGTCTAATGGTTGAAAAAAAACTAATTTTTTAATCCACTTATGCCATGATAAAGGCAAAAACAGCGTTCCTTGCATTACCCTTTTGGTAATAGTGCAAGAAACGCTGTTATTGTTTTGAGAGAGATTATGATGGTGTTGTCAACCTTGCAGGGATGGTACTAAGCATCCACCTCGCCATCGCCACCTCCAACACCACTCCCCGGTTTAGTCGTTGTGGTGGTGCTCTCTGGCAGTTTGATGTTGCCTTTATCGTCCATGTACTTGTAGATTACCTGATTGATGTTGGAGAAAGCAAAGGCACGTTTTAGCTTCTGTACGCGCTGATAGTCGGCGGTGCCCTTCAGTCCGTTCTTCTCGCTTGGGCGGTTGGTGTTAAGCCATGCGGTACAGGCTGCCTGCTTGGTTGCAAACTTCTCGCGCTGTGCCAACTGCTTTTCGGTGGCAGGTCCCTTGTATGGGTTAGAGAGCTTGGCGAGGTGGATTTTGTTACTTGATGAGTTGGTGGCGAAGTAGTCGTTTGAATTGTTGCCATACTTGCCGCTGATGCCCTTAATGACATCAATAGGAGTAATTCTTGCCATAACTAATTAGAGTCCACTGCTTTGCTTCCATGGCAATTTATTAATTCTGTGGACACTACTTAACAATAACTCCATTAATGTTATATATTACTACGGCAGAGCCCAAAATGATAATTGACTCTGCCGTAGATAGAATAAGTTCTAATGTATTTGGGGACTTGTCACATAAACCTAACACGCTCTCAAACCGCTCACCATACGATGAAGCTTTACAGCATCAGTCGGCATAAACTCGAAGGAGTCGAAGTCGCCGTAGCAGGAGCGGTAGCCGGATAGATATTTGGCGGCGCGATAGAGTCTGTAGAACACGTTGCCAGGCTTAAGGGACACACTTACTGACAACTCGTATTCGGTCTGAATGCTTCTGTCGTTGAGTGTGTCTTGATAGGCTTCAAGAGAGACCTCATACACATTCTCTTTGCTGCAGAATGTGAAAGCAAAGGGAGCTACAGCCATATCTGTAGCCGAGGTGCCTCCATCCAAAAAGTTGGCAAACCATTCCAGTCTGCCGGCATCCTCGGGGCGTAACAGCAACGCGTCAAAATCACCATCCTTACGCTTTCTGCCAAAGAGATATTTAGTAGCACTTTTCAGTTTATCCCAAAATTCAAGATGAACAAGATGGAAACTTCCATAAACAACGCGTTCTTCGTCTTCTGTGGGTTCGAAAGTCCCTAAAACCAACTGATGGCTGATATCATGACATTTGCAAATAAAAAATTCAGTCTTTTCCATAAATTCCAATTTTGATTAATAATGACTTTTGGCAAAAGGGCTTAGTGGTATTTTGTATTTCGCAAACTCCATGCCAAGAAATGAAATTAACGGAGCTTAGCTCACCACGCGTGAGCCATTTGGCTGCTTCGTGCTCAAGTAGAGTGAGATTGCCGCTTTTCACTTTGCAGATGTAGCAATGCATGGTTAGGTGGAAGTTGGGGTAGTTGTAGTCTACTGTTGTCAACAGACTTTCCATTCGCCATAACCTCTTTGTGTGGCAAATATACGATTGTCGTCGCAGATTATACCAGTTTCTTCAGAAGTTAGTATTTAAATTCTTCGTACTGCCAAACGTCGGTTGTTGATAGTGTGAATTCTTGGTCGTTTTCGGGGACTACGTTGAAGAAATGGCCTTTGTAGCATATATATTTGTTCTTGGATATAGCTACATCGCTTATTGTCTTTGAGAACAGTATGGTAGATGAGCTTGTCGATGACATGGCAGATATTTCCACCTTTAGCTTCTTGTTTTCCTCAGAGTTGTGAGGGAATGTATAGATGTCGTAGTAGGATCCTTCGTTATAGGCGCTCTCTGTCACATCTCTCAGCTCTGTTTGTTTGGAGTTGACGCATCCGTATCCTGTTATAGCGTTGAAGGTGGAGCTTCCTCCAGTGTAGTAGAACTTCATTACTTTTACATCTGATGGAGTATGGTCTTCCACTACAAGTCGAAACTTAGCAACGGCTCTCTTCAACGTCATGTCGTAGTTACTGTCTTCCTCTACGTCGATGACGTTATAATAATAAAAGGTGTCGGTGATTTTGTTGTCTTTGAATGTCACTTTTTCGGGATTGGACAATGTGGCGTTCCCGTCACCGCTGTGTGCTATTACTAATACAGCATATTTGCCTTTGGATAAGTTTAGGGTTATTTTGCCGAACGAGTCGTCGTCGGTTGTTTGGTTTAGTGTCTTGATTCTTTCTCCTGTCTTGTAATCGAACAAAGCGAAGTTGATTCTTGTACATAGTTCTGAAATGGGAGTTGCTTCTGAAGTTCTGCTTTGTTGTGCTTCGTATTCGGGTGAATTGCCTTGTGCTTGACTGAATGATTTCTGGTTAGTCTTGAAATTTCCGAACGTGATTCTAACCACGTCACCATTTGGAGTTTCTGTTTCTTGATACTCATTCTCGTCTTCGTACAAGGGATTCTCGCATGCTGTTGTTAGGTTGCAAAAGGCAATGGCAAGCAATGTATAGGTGAGTTTGCTATATATAGCCATAATTTGTTAGATTTAGGATGTTAATAATAGCAAATATACAAATAACAATGAAGCGAAAAAACAATTTAAAGTGAAATAAATACTAAACTGTACGTTTTTACGATTTTTTAATATTTTTTCGTAAGTTGAGAAGTTATCAAATCGTATTTTCGATGATAGAAAGTATTTATCTTTGCAGTAGTTTTATGAAGACAAACAGCAACGAAGTAAACAATATGAACGAAAAATATCAGTTTCTTACCCACGCGCCTGTCCATCGAGTGATAGGCGCAATGGCTATTCCGACAATCATATCTATGTTGTTGACCAGTGTGTATAATCTGGTCGACACTTTTTTTGTTGGACAGATAGACACGCAGTCAACAGCAGCAGTAGGTATAGTGTTTAGCGTGATGTTCTTCATACAGGCGTTCTCTTTCTTCTTCGGCAATGGCTCGGGCAACTATATCTCCCGACAGCTTGGCGCTCAGAAGACGGAGAATGCAGAGACGATGGCAAGTACGGGACTTTTTTACACATTGGTGTTTTCTGTGGTGATAATGCTGACGGGCTTGTTTTTCCTTGAACCTATCAGCATTCTTCTGGGCAGTACACCCACCATTCTGCCTTATACATGTCAGTATCTGGGTATCAGTCTGCTGGGCACACCATTTATCATGGGTACTTTCTGTATCAACAACCAGATGCGATTTCAGGGTTTTGCCAAGTATTCGGTTTATGGAGTGGTCAGCGGCTCCATCATCAATTGTCTTCTTGATCCACTCTTCATCTTCGGCTTTTCTATGGGCGTTCGCGGAGCGGCATTGGCATCTGTCATAGGTCAGTTTTGTGGATTTGTCGTTCTGCTAATGATGAGTAGAAAGGAGGGCGTGATTCATTACAGTCATCGCAAAATTTCCTTTGAGGGAAGATTTTTGAAGGAAATCATCGCAGGAGGAACACCCTCCATCTCTCGCCAGGGACTTGCAAGTATTAGCAGCATCGCCCTGAACAGCGTTGCCGGAAACTATGGCGATGCTGCCATTGCTGCCATGAGTGTCGTTACTCGTATAGGCATGTTCATCTTTAGCGTCATTATTGGCTTAGGTCAGGGATTTCAACCTATGTGCGGCTTCTGCTACGGCGCCAAACTCTATGATAGGGTAAAGGAAGGATTCTGGTTTAGTACAAAGATTGGTACAGTATTCCTTTTATTCTGGGCTGTGGTTCTAATCATTTTCAGCGAGGAGGCTGTAGCTTTGTTCCGTAACGACCCGGACGTGATAGCTATAGGCATTCAAGCGTTGCGTTACCAGATGATTGTATTCCCAGCATGTAGCTTTATGATGATGGCAAACATGATGATGCAGACGTGCAGAAAGACAATACGTGCCAACATACTTGCAGCTTCGCGACAAGGATTGTTTTTCATCCCTCTCATCATCATCCTTCCTCATTATTTGGGGCTGTTGGGAGTGGAAATCTGCCAGGCTGTGAGCGATCTTATCTCTCTCATTGTGACCATTCCAATAGTGTGGACAGCGTTAAGGGAGATGAATATGGCATAGGCTTCACAATGCGGATTCCATGTTTATAAACCAGTAATGATCGGCACGTTTAGGCTGCTTGTTTGTTATGAGAATCATGTAAAAAGTTTGCCTGGTTAGCAGAAATTGTAAAATGATAGGTTCCATCCCCATGTGTATTGGGATGGAACCTATCAATGGGCGGCTGGTGATTCTACAGAGAACATATTGGTAAAAACATTCTCTTATTATATGCCTTCTGCATAATCATTACCATAGAAGATAGAGCTCTATCTTTCCACCTTGAATATGGCGGCACTTATGCCTGAAGCTTTAATCACATCAGTCTTTTTTCCTGATTTATACACAACCTTTCCTGTGGAAAGAACAGAAACAGCCTTACCACCAACGGAGCTGATATTGAGAGAGGCTGCCTTGGCACCAGGATTCACGACAACAACATACTCCTCCTCACCCAAAGTACGCTCATATACCATCGGATATTCCTGACCCTTCTGGTTCAGGAGCTTCCAATCACCCTCATTGTCAAGAGCCTTTGCAGAATGACGCAAAGCGGTCAGCTTACGGGTATATGACAACAGAGAATTCTGATCACCCTGCTGAGCCTCAACGGTCAACTTTCCGTTTTCCGTATCTACAGGGAAGTAGAGCTTATCAGGTGCACTCGTAGAGAAGCCGGCATTCTTACCCTTGGTCCACTGCATCGGAGTACGGGTACCCGAACGCTCATTGCTACCCTCCTTGTTAGGGAGATTCATCTGATACTTCATACCAATCTCATCACCATAATAGATAAACGGAATACCGGGCATGGTGAGGAAGAAGGTCATCGCCACCTTCAACTGGTCTGGCGTATTGCGGGTACCGATGTTAGGGCGCTGGTAATCGTGGTTGGCAGATGGAACAGCGATGTAGCCGAGATTCTTGGTGGCATTGTATGCCTTGGTATAGTTCTCGCTAAATTCCTTAAGCGAACCCTTGCCCTGCTTGTCGAAATAGCAGTTCTGGTAACTCTGCTCCCACTTGCCCCATGGGGTCTTGCGGTCGAAGAACAGAGAGGCATAGCCCTTGAGACCGAAATGGATGTAGAAATCGATGTTGAAGCCGGCAGGAATGGCTTGCTGCGGATTAGCCCACTCTGAAATCAAGACGGTCTCTGGATAATACTTATCCTTCCAGGCACGCATCTCATTCCAAAGCTTGGAAACCTCCTTCTTGTCGGGGTCGTTCTTGATAAGCGATGACGCCATATCTACACGGAAGCCATCCACACCCTTATCAAACCAGAAAGCCATGATGTTACGTATCTCCCTGCGGACAGCCTGTGGTCCTGGAGCATCTACGCCCTGCTCCCAAGGATGATTTGGATCTGGATGAGCAAAACCATAGTTCAAGGCAGGCTGGCACTCGAAGAAATTCTTCTCATAATACTTGGCACGAGGAGCATTAGCCTCCACATATCTGCCTCGGGTACTAGACTCCGGACTTGCTTCCTGATGACGGGCTTCTATTTCTTTCTTCTCACTCTCAGGGATATCATTCATCCAGATATAATAATCACTGTAACGCTGGTTAGGATCTTTCTCGGAAGACTCCTTAAACCAGGAACACTTGGTGCTGGAATGTCCTGCCACCAGATCGAGACAAACCTTGATGCCACGCTTATGGGCCTCATTGACCAAAGTAACCAAATCGGTATTGGTACCGAATCGAGGATCCACCTTGTAGAAATCTATGACATCATAACCACCATCAAACCATCCCGACTCAAAGATCGGATTGAGCCAGAGGGCGTTCACACCCAGAGACTTGATGTAATCCAACTTGGAAGTGATACCCAGCAGATCGCCAATACCATTGCCATCAGTATCCATATAGGAAGATGGATAAATCTGATAGAAAAGTGCATCACTCAACCAAGCCGGTCCCTTCTTCTGTTCTGCCTGAGCAGAAAGTGTGGTTGCCGCCAAGGCAGCAACCAACAACATTTTATTCATTCTTTTCATGAGCATTATTATTAATTCAAGAAAAATCTCTCATAACAACTTAAAATCCTGCATTTTATTGTGCAAGAATGCTAATTGCAAATCCGCCACCTGCAACAGAGTTCAACTTCAGAACAGACTTGCTGTTCACAGTCTTCTTGGTGATGACATAAGCCTGAGGATTGGTCTTGTAGTTGGCATTTTTGCGATTGCAAATTTAATAGTTTTTATCGATATTTCGTAACCTTATTAATAAAATAGTGGAACAAAAACGACAAAAAACGCAATAACCACCTCATTATCAAACAATTTTCTTCTTTAACAGAAAAATAATCCACATTTTCTCCCTTCATCCTATGTGGGCCATTGCCCATATCATTCCTTACATATTATATTAAGTATGGGAATGGTTAGTAATAAGTAGGGAAAGATTGATTCATAAAATAATAAATCCCGGCAGGAGATAGCATGCAGCTATTCTCTTGCCGGGATTTTTAGTAATGTAGCTTAGCCCCTTGAATTTTCCATTTTCCAGGAGAGAAATACTAAGCCCTTATTCCTCCCCATTCAGGCATTCGCCCGTCTCATAACTCTTCGTCATATCCTTTAAGATACCAATCATCTCCTGCCTTAGGCTCTCAGGTTTCAGTACGATGATATTTCTGCCATGCCACAACAGTTCCTGAAGGAAATCACGGCTGGGGCGAATGTTGAGGGTATATTCCCGATACATTCCGTCTTTCGACTCCTTCACTTTCTGCTGACTCTCGTGCAGCGGAACCTCCTCGATGTAATTGTATTCCGGATAGAAGGCACGGATGCGGATTTTTTCCACGGGTACATCTTCCATCCGATAGATGCCAAAGCAATCTTCATAATAATTCTCTGGAGTCAGGAATTTCTTTATCTTTGCCGGCAACGGATGCTTCTCGCAAATAAGCTTCAGGAAACTGATGCGGTCGAAAGGAAGACAGCGAACGAGTTTCCTCACATCTTCCTCTGCACTTGAATTCTTCACTCCCACAACGTACCATCTCTGCTTGTAGTATCTCACGAAAGCCGGTTGTAGCACGATATCGCTCTCTGCTCCGAAACCCGAAACATACTTAAATTTCAGCAGATATTGCTTATCTATCGCTACAAGAATATCATCAAGATATACCGTGTTGTATGGCGGCGTATCGAGCATCACCTTATTGTGAAACTTCAGCATATCACCTAACGAAGCCAACCGCAGGGAACTCAGCATCCATTCCGTTACATCATCGTCATCCACGGGATCACGCTTCAGATAATACCGATAGCCGTCGCTCTTGTTACATTCCACAGTAATGCCAAACTGCGACTGGATATTCTCACGATAACGATGAAAGGTACGTTTGTCCAGCACATCTTTATCCTGATTAACACGGGCTTCTTTCCATTCATCAGCAATCTCATCAAAGGTAAGATGCTTACAATCCAAGATGCCTATCAGCCAACTATAGAATTTTACACGATTGTCCATAATCTCTAAATATCTAATGAAAATTTAAAAGAATATTGCATCACAATTTATTTTTCACCTTTCCAAACAAGGCACACCCTCAGGCCAATGAGGGTCATTCTCGTTTACAATATCTCGCTGCTCTGACACGCTGCGCTCATAATTCAATTTCACATTGAGAGTGAAATCATCCATGCGGAGAATATCAGGCAAGCACCAAGGCATGTGAGTATGCAAGGCATGCATCGCATAACAGATACATAAATGGTCATAAGCCTTGTTGTGCAGATAGCCTTCCGCCCACGACGTGCCATCGTCCAATGTATCTGTCAACTCTTTCAATGTTTCCTCCTCTGTACTAAAGAATATGGCATGCGAACCATTCACAATGGTATCCATCTTACAATGTCCTGTACTGAGCAACTCATCTGTCAGATGAATCATATAGTCGAAGTCGGAACCGTAATAGTCATCATTCTCCAGATGCAAGACCGAGTCTTTGTCAGCATACTCGAATCGAAGCGTACTGTCCAAGTCGTAGCAGAAACGGTCGTCCACCTTGTATGGCGAACGGTAGAGCGTAAGCCAAAGGTTACGGCACTGCTCAAAACACTCCAAGGTGAGCTTGTAGAGTTTGTCGTTCAACTTGCTCAATCGTTCCACCTCGGCAGCAGTAGGATGAAGCATCATCTCGTCGAGCGTCACCTCACGAAGCCCGAGCAAGTCGTCCAAGAGCTCTCGCTCCGACTCACTGAAGTTTCTGAAGAAATAGTCAGGATTGTTCACTTCCCGATTCACCACCTTCTTGACACGACGCTCCACCTCTTGCACGATGGCACGCTTATCCTCTATCGTGGTCTTTTCTCTTATAAAGTCAAAAAAATTGAAGTTAGGATCAGCATTATAGCTACGGTCGTTCTCTACATCATCTATCAGTTTCATCCATTCTTCCTTCATATTTCCCTACTATTTTACCATTACACACTTCTATTATTTTATCATCGCCGAAACTTCCTCCCCGTATCTTGTAGGGAGCGTTTCGCTTCAACGTCTTCTCCAAATACTCCAAGTCCTTGGATCGGAGATTAGTGAGAGCAAAATCCACCTCATTCAGTTGCGACAGCAAAGATAATGGTATGGTGTGTCAAATTGTGGCACAGGCGAGAAAATTATCTCAAAAATTTTTGTATCACCTTGTACCAATAGTCCCAAGAATAGCCTACGGAAGGATGATTCACCACAAGGACCTTTACATGCTTGCCACCAGGCATCATGTAGAATCCATTAGGCACCCAAGTGCCTTCCACTTCGATGTCATTGCAATCCACCCAGTGAACATCAGAAACTTGCTCTTGGCGCCAGTGACCGCCAGGCAAATTATTCCAAAGCCTCTTGCCCCATACGATGATGTACTCGGGCTGGTACTTTTCGATAACCTCAAAGAAAGCCTTGCCAGCCTGGTGATATTGTTCGGCTGTGCCAGCCTCGCGAGGACCACCCATCGCCACTTGCAGATAGTTGAAGAAGATGACCGAGTTCCAAATCTTCAGCCTCATTGCTTGATTGGTCTCCTCACCCACTAACGAACGCTCAAACTTCAGGAAAGTCCGCATCTAGTTCTGGCGTTCCTTATTCTCATTGAGATAATCATCAAGCACCTGCTGCGTAGAGTTCATACACTCGCGATGCAGACGGCAGTCGCCACAATCCGCACAACTCTCATCACAATAATGACTCTCGCCCAATATCATGATTCGCTTGCCAAAGATGCCTCCGTTGGCATAATCCTTGCCAACGAAGGGTTGAAAGAAAATGTTACTGCTCATATTTTAGAACAATGAAACTATCCAATCCCAAACCATGGTTCCCAAACTGATGGCCCATGAAATTAGCACATAAATCAACCAGCAAAGCACGACAATGAACACAGCCGTCCAGAAGGCCTTCTTGTTCACCTTGTTGATAATCTCCTTATCATCCTCGATATACCCGGTAACCAATCTCAGGTTCTCTACATACGAACGCTTGAATACATCCAGCACATCACCTATATAGAAAGGTATGGCTCCTATCAGCACATCCATCAAGATATTATAGATGACAGCCAATGTCAGCGGAATAGACTTAACCACGCAAAGACTGTAGTAGATGAATGGGAAAGCAAACACGCTCGACAATGCATCACCAATACCGGCTGGAAGGATGAAACCAAGGATAGGATCCAAGAAATACTTGTCCATATACTTTGCCGTACCTACCATCAGACGATATGATGGCATGTTCATCATCTTCTCACGCTTTGCAGCTTTTTTATCAGCCCTCGCCTGTTCTTTGGCAAGAGCCGCCTCTCGCTTTTGATCTTCTTTTGCGAAATCCATGCCCAAATCAGCCTGGGCCTGCTGTCTTCTTGAACTTTCCATACACCTTATAATTCTATTTGTTTCTTACCATTTATAAATTCCGTGAACTCATGTTCTGAGAGAGAGAAACCGCTCAAATCACTCATCAGCTCCATAGCCTGCTTGCGCTCCTCCTCGCTGCCAGCCAGATTGACACGCTTAAACACCTCACGAAGATAAGCACTCTTGTTGTCTATCTTAGCCATCTCACGCTTAAACTCATCTGCATGTTTCTTCAACTCCTTATCGTATGCAGCCGAAGCCAAGCTACCACTGAGCTGCTGCGCTTTGAGCTTGGCAAAGCTGGCAAACAGGGCGATACCTTTCTGTAAGGATTGTTCCATCGCACCAGTTAACTGCGCCAAGTCTTCCTCGCTATACTCTGCAGGTTTGTTCTGTTGTGCGGTCTTACCCTCTATCTTCTTATGGTCTTTCGTGTATGCTTCCACTCCATCGAGGAAATTCTTAGCCATATCCTTGTCGGCATGAAGATTATCTGCCAACATTCCTGTAAACAGAGAAATGTTCTGCTCCACATCAGCAGGAAGCTTGGCTGCCTCCCGATAATCGGGAATATCGACCGTATGCACCAACTTCTCGTCTATCTTGCTCTCCATGATTTCTCGTCCGAGTTTCAACATGGCAACCATATCACGAAGATGTTTCAGCATCTTCAGCTTCAAGTCGTCAGAGCAAACTATCTTGCTTCTGATCTCCTTAGAAACCTTATCCAGTTCACTGGAGAGTTTGGCATACTCATTTTTGATGCGGGTTTGTTCCTCACGATGCGATTCCAATTCCTCCTTATCCAACTTCAAATCTACCTGATAGCTCTCATATTCTCTTACAAGAGGGAAGCATACTGCATTCCATTCGGCAAAGTCACGATAGTAGTTCTTGTTGGCCATACCAAAGGTGATCCAGTTGACGAGGAAGAAAGGCTTGGAAGGCTTCTTCGCCTTCGCTTCCATATAGCTTCCCTGCTTAGACTCCAAGGTAGCGGTGATGTCATTAATCAGCGAGGTATAGACATCGATGTTCTGAAGATGATCGTTCATCTCCATGTCCAGCGCCTTCATCTGCTGAAGCAGACATTTTCGTTGCTCCTCCAATGGACGAATAGTCTCATCAGCATACAAAGCATCAAGCGTCGCCTTCAAGTCAGAAGCCAACAGTTTTTCTCCATAACGCAAGAACACATTCGCCTTCGGGATTACCACATCATTGAGCGTTTTACAGATTACCAACAATCGTCCCATATCAGCCTTGATGCGAGTGGCATCATGCTTCACGCTGGTTTGGAAAACTGATAAATCAGACTTCAAACGATTAGCGCGTTCACTTGCTCCCATATAGTGTTCGAGCATGGTAAGTCCTGCCATCGCCAATCCCAAGGACTTGTTGCCGTTCGACAAAGACTTATAAGCCTGCAAAGAACCTTGCAAGGAAGTACGGAAACTAACAGAAATCTCACCAATCAAAGCTGCACATTTTTCCGTGAGCTTGTTATATTCCAGCTCCACATACTTAAGCATCTCGTCCACATCCAGCCACTCTATTCTTTTAAAATCGAACAAGTCTGGAGAAACCATCTTGATGGAGTCGCCATAGATATCGATAAGTTTCAGGGCATAGTCACGATAAACCGTCCCGATATCACTACGCAAGGAGGTAAAATCTTCGATGTTTCCACGAACGCTATCCTCAGCATAGTGATAAGCCTCCACCATCTTGGTATATTTATCAAACATGGTGGAAGCCTTACTTCTTACATCTTTCACGCCATTCGTACCCATGACAATATCAGCCATCTTCGACGTTCCCTTAGCAAGAACCAGGTTAAGGTTCAATTCCACTTGCTCTTTCAACTGCTCCAAAGCAGATGAAGACAACGCCAGTTCCGTCTCGGCTATCTTCAAAGCCTCCTCCTTGTTGCCCTGTTCCAGACTGTCATTCAACTTGTATTCAGCCACAAGGGTTGTACGTGAATTATTTGAAACAAAAGCAATGGCGATATTGCCGTTATCATGGAAATATCTGTAAGCATCAAATACCAGCTTACTCACCTCCGAGGAATCGGAAGCTATACCATACTTCTTCAGTTCAAAAGCCAAATCTGCACGAAGATACGTCTTGTTCTCCTTGCAGAGTTCATCAGCAATCGTCTTGATGTTCTTGTATATTTCTAATTTGTCCATAGTAATAATATTTAGAGTATACGTTATTCTAAGAATGGTATCTTAACCCAGCGTTTGGAATTGTTTATCTGTGGGAACGCAAATCCCGATTTATATTCCCTTATCCACTTCTCGAAAGCCTCATCCGATGGCTTTCCTAAAGCCGGGTACAATGCGTTCTGTTTCACTTCAATCTGAAGGGGCTTTTCCTTGCGATAGTCCTTCAATGTATCTTCCTGCACGAGGTAGAGGCCATTGTCCAAAAAGATTGAAGCCCTGTAGCTTCTGTCTTTGGTGTATTCTCGCATCCACTCTCTGCCGTCACTGAGCGATTTCATATACCAATACCTCGTATAGGCCCAAGTGAACCTTTTCGGTTGAGCCGCTCCATGAATAAAGTCACGGTATACTGCTATCGGCATGTTTACGCCCCAACACACTAATACCGTATCGCCATTGGCCATCAAGGTCATGTCCTTCAACATCTCTTTTTCGGTCATATTCTCCGATTTCCGCCAAAGCAGCTGCTTCTCGCGGTATTCCAACTTGGCAGCCTCCTTCATCTTGTGGCAATAGCCACTTGAGCTAAAGAAGAACCCATAACCCGATGTTACCACCAGTACGGCAATCAATACCGCAACCGACCTACATACTCTTTTTCTGATGTTCTTTTCCATTGTTACATTACATTATATAGTTATACATTTGATTTCGGCTGCGAAGTAACTATACAGGTGCGTCAAATGGTGACAGAACATCAAGAAAAAAGTAAGAACGCTCTATTTTTTTGCGAAATAGACGTCAGTCACCTATAACGAATCAATAGACTAATGACATTTCTATTCCAATATTTCCCTGTTCAAATAAGATATTGTCAAGTTTCAGTTTTTCAAACACTTTCTGCAATTTGTCAATGTCTCCAAGGCGCAACTTAACGATATTGCCAGGCATCTGTTCCACCCAACCTGCTTTCTCCGGCACAAGTTTCTTGGCATAAGAGATTGCAGGCGAAACAAGCAGGTCAATACCCATATTGCCGTCATACGATAAGAACAAGTCGGTGCCTTCAATCTTCTTCACAATAAGATTTATGCTTATAGACTTTGTAAAGCCCAGCACCTTGATAGGTACAGAGACAGAAACAGTAGCTCCATCAACATACACAAGATTCACTGTCTTATGAAAATGACTGGCTACATAATCCTGCAGCTCAGTATAAGTAATCGCCAACTTCATAATATTATCGTTTATCTGACAGTAGCGGAGGTTTCCAGCCTCCGCCACACCGAGTGTTTCACAATTCAAGACTTTTTCTTCAAGAATAAGTCTATCAACTTACCAATAAAGCCCTCAGACTTCGGACAAGGATCTTCAAAGATTGTGCCGCGGCGTCTAAGTTCATCTAATATTTTGTTTTCTTTGTTTGACATACTTGTCTACATTTTTATTTTGTTACATCTCCAGTTGTTGCATCCTTAAAGTTATTCTCCTTGAATGCTTTCTTCATATCATCAATCTGTTGCTTGCAAGATTTTGTAATGCTTACAGTCTTACTTGCGATGTCCTTCAAGAGTCTCTCATCAAAGGCTGTGCCTTTATTATCCAAGCTGTCTATGAAACATTTCTCAACAGCTTCGTTCACCACCGACTCTATGTCAGCACCGTTAAAACCTTCGGTTATCAGACTGACAGAATTCAATGCTGCTTCGCCAAGGTTTTTCTTCTTTTTACCAATATGAATCTCAAAAATTTTCTTTCGCTCATCTTTATCCGGCAAGTTAACACAGAATATTTCATCAAAGCGTCCTTTACGCTTTAGCTCTGGAGGCAGATTATGAGCATTGTTAGCTGTTGCAATAACATAAACACTACTCGTCTTCTCCTGCATCCACGAAAGGAAATAGCCGAACATACGGGTCATGATGTCGTTGTTACCACCGACACCCGAAAAGGCTTTCTCAATCTCGTCAATCCATAGCACACAAGGTGCAGCAGCCTCAGCAATTTTAATAGCCTTACGCAAGTTGCCCTCGCTCTCACCCACATACTTTCCCATCATACTGCCCATGTCGAGCTTCAGCAAAGGTGTGTTAAACAATGCAGCCGACGCTTTCGCACACAGCGACTTTCCACAACCAGGCATACCAACGATAAACACACCTTTAGGTATTGAAACGCCAAATTCCTGAGCTTTAGGCAAGTCAGTAATCACTTTCGACTTATTCTGCAGATAATCCTTCAAAGCATTCAAACCACCGATATCTTTCAAGGACGCAGGAGTATCTATCAATTCCAACAAGCCAGACTTCTTTACCATCGCCTTCTTCTGTTGAAGAATCATTTCTGTATCCTCGGCACTCAACGAGCCATTGCTGCTCATCGCCATGTCAAGCATTCGGTCTATCTCAAAGCTCGTCATACCCTTCAAAGATGGCATCAGCTTCTTTCTGTCCTCATCTTTGAAATTGTCATAGCAGTTCACCTCGACATGCTCGTCTATAAGCTGATTGATTTCATCTTCTTCCGGGAACGGAATTTCCAAGTAGGACACATACTTCTCCAATTCTTGTGGCACCTTAAGAACAGAGGAAACTATAATGACGGTTGTATTATAATCTCTATCATACAACTTACGCTGAGCTATCAACTGAAGCAAAGTCTTGATTGCCGGTTCTTCTATAAAATCTTGAATATCCTTCAACACCAAGAACTTTTCTTTTAGATTAGTATCAGTAGTATACTTCTCATTTAAGAAAAACTCCAATGTGTCGTTATCTCCCAAGCCTTGACATTCCTTAGTCTTGAAGTTAGTAGTTCCAGTTGCAGGATTCCATTCAAACACCTTGCTTGTGCCAACAATCTCCTTTATGATTTCATCTATACGGACAAAATCATAATCGTTGATATAGATGATTGGTGTATTAACATCTATCATCTTCTGAAAATCAGATATTATCTTCTTGTTCATCGCTCTGTGTTTAGTAATCAAACAAATGGTCAACGATAAAACTCAATTGCTCAGGAAACTTAGCTTTAATGAAACAGAATCCATCAATGAGATTTGACGGGTGATGGAAAGAACGGAAAGGATTGAAAGGATTGGCCCCTATCGGCATTGTTGTACAGCCTATCATACTATTCAATCCATTTCCAATCATGTATTGTGCTAATGGGTAATGATAATCTTCAGCTAACTTCACAAACAAACCAGGTATTTCTTTACTATAAGAGTAACGTACCAAGTCCAGCACAAACTTACGTTCTTTGAAAAATACATCCGATTCATCAAGGTCATCATATTTAGCTTCTGCTTCAGCTATAGTAGCTTTCCAATCATGCATTACAGAAGTACTCCATAATGAGGTAAATTCCTGTAGTAATTTCTTGACATCTCGAACAAAATCCTCATCATAAGCTGTTTTTTTTGTTATAAAGCCTATCTTATCATTCTTCCATCTGCAAATCAAATTATCTATTTTCTCTTTTACTTCAGGAGTCAACATCGCTCTCTTCCGAGCAGCACCAAAGGTGTTAGAATTAACAAAATCAATAGCCTTCTGATTTTGAAGTTCGGCAGCCTCTTCTATCAGTTTTATGCCAAGTATAATGTCTTTGAAATTACTTCCATCACTTTTTGTAAATCCCTCGAATGCAAGTTTTCCTCGTTCAAACAAGAATTCAGGGTCTTCTTCATTTTCGAATTTACTGAATACATCCCACCATTCACCATCAGAAGCCTCATTTGCATACTGCTTAAATATAAACTTGGCACCTTCATATTGGCTAAGCAAGTACTTACGTAAAGAATCATAATTCTTGGACGTTCTTTTTTCGCAATCATGCCAATACTCAAACAAAGAGTGGATATCATGAATTTGAGAATTATCGAGTAGTTCTTTCAAGAATAGTTTAAGCACATAAAAATATGCATGTTCATCAAGTTCTTCATTTATTAAAGACTCTACAGAATGTGCTAATTCAGTTTCTCCCAACTGTCTCAACCATCTCGATAGGCGATTATCCTTTATCAATGGCCACAAATCTTGTACGTTGAGGTTCTGACGCAAAGAATCAAGCGAGAAGTGTTCCTCCCCGCCTGATTTTATTCTTATCCGTATAGGTTTTGCTTTAGCTATTATACGCATAATATTATAATCCTAACCAAGAAGCCAGTTTCTTACCGGCTTTAACTAAACCTTTAGCAACAGAACGTACTACCGTTTTTGCGCCTTCAGCCACATATTTCAATCCTTTTCGTACTGCTACTTTTGCAGCAGTTACAATAAACTTCTCTGCACTTTTTATAACAGGAACGAATACAGTAGCTGGAGGATATACCTTTGAGATTAAATCACAAACTCGGTTCAACACAACAGGAACTCCACGCTCTATTACTTTATCAGCAACAGTTACAACACGAGCTACCGTAGCATCAATCAACATGTCTGCTACTTCAATAACATCCAAATCCTCCTTAGCAAGTTTATACGAAAGCTTGACACGGTTCAGACCTTCGTCAATAGCACTCGCAATAGCAATAGGGCTCTTGTCTTCAATAGAAAACGGTAATGTGCCTTGCTCATTAGCAGTTATGATAGCAGCAGCAAACACCTTCTTCAACTTTGCCTCAGAAGCATCACCTACTGGTGAATCCAAGAATTGCTGAACCACCTTAAACTCTTTAAGGCTCTCAACTTCTTCTTTCTCCAATTCACGACCAGACAACAATGACTGAAGTGCAGAATACTTGCGACTCTCACCTTCAATATGAGTACCAAACTCATTACGACCTTCGTCTTCGTTATATGCAGTAAACTTCATAAGCTTAGTCCTCCTCTTCCTTTAAGGTCTCATTGTTCACATTCTCGCCAGCATCAGAAATAGCAGAGACAATTTCGGCTTTCTCCTGCTCGTCACGTTCCTCCAATATTCTGTCCATCTCCGCAAGCATCCATTGCTTGCGAGACCTGCCTTCCTCCTTAGCCTTTTGCAAAGAAGCCATTCTCTCTGCAAAACCATCTATATACTCGTTAGTCTCAGAGAGCAAAGCCTTACCTTTCTCCGAAACTCCCATTCTCTCACACTGATCCTTAACCAGCACCTCAATATCCTGGTCAGGATTGTTTTCTAATAGTTCTAACATCGAAGTCAGAATCTCGTCAAAACTCTTTGCCATATTATAACTTCACTACATTATATTTAGAAATAGTCAACTGGTTGAAATAGTCTTGAATGATTTCCATATGTTTCTTCGCAGAATCAATATCAAAATCATTGCATCTCAACCAAAAAGCCCAATAAACCCGGCTATTATAAATTCCATCAGTTAAATAAACAACTTTTTTCAAGACGAACTCCAAATGTTGCCTAATTGGAACAAATATATTATTAATCTTGGTAGCTTCGTTTCTATCTATACCATTCTTTGTTATCATAAAACCATAATATATACTATAGCCTGGTTTTTGTGTATCAAATTCTATCAACAATTCTCCTTTATAACTAGAGACTTCATACTGACCGTATGATAAACGATATAAAGTTGGTTCATTTGCATCTTTAATTAATTCATTATGCAAATAACCAAGCATTTGTTTTGCCAATTGAGCTTTCAAATCAATATTACTCATTATATGACTTTTTTGCTTATTTTGAAGGATGCATTTCTACAGAGACATTACCCTCTTTGTCTTTAACTAACTTAAGAGAGTATTTTTCATGAATAGAATAAGCTAAAAGAGACCCTCCTACACCAAGGAGCATGGCCAATTGGGTGGTAGTTAAAGTAACTGCACCAACAGTCAATCCCATAGCTGTTAACCCCACAGCACTTCCAGCCAAAGAAGCACCACCAGTGAAAGGAGCTGCTATTACACCTCCTACCAAGGCTAAAGTTCCAACTCCTATTGCCACTTTTTTCACCTTCTTTCTTGAACGAATCTTTTGAGCAACAATCCCAGCATAGGGACCTTCTATTCTTATTGAATCTACCTTATTTTTGATAGCTTCTTGCAGTTCTTCTTTTGTTCTAACTACTATCATAATATTTCCAATTAAAATTGCAACTAATTTAGTTCATGGCCTCCTCTATATCCTCAGCAGAAAAGCCCAATTGTTTTGCTATCTTTTTGAAATACAATTTTTCAGCCAAAGCAACTTTATCTTCTGCTTTCAAGATATCAACTCCTTTTTCTAACAACTTCGCACTATTAGCTTCATCATTTTGAAGAGAAGAGAAATCTATTTGCATCAACTTGTCACAAGCCATGACTTGTGCTAGTTCCAACTGCTCGTCGTCTGACAAGGTTGAATTTTCAATCACATCTGTAAGAATAGCCTCTTTCTTTTCAGACCAATTACCACCAACCTTTGCTAGGTTTATCATAAATTGAATAATCAACTTTTCTGGATTATCCATTACAACAGGATCCTCTATGACTCCAGCCTCTTCCGTAAAAGTTGCCTCTACATATTCATCAGTATCACCTTCCGAAATATGAATGTCAAACATTTGTTCCTTCAATTTCTTTTGAAGACGCTTAGCTGAAGGACGGAATGTTGCAGCAGTTAATCCACCAGAAATAACGCCACCCAAAATTGGAATTGTTTTACCTATGCCTTTAGCAAAAGTATCTTTTGTCAGCTTTATTCCTATCCATTTGGCTACTTGCTTAATAATAGGATAATACACTGTTTTAGTTAAAGCTTTTTGAGGCAAGCGCTTAACAACTTGGACAGCAAATGCCTTAGAAACATTTTTAATTGCATTATTAGCTGCAGCGGCTCCCATCATCACACCGACAAACAAAGTCAACATATCTTGTGACGTTTCGGTAAGATTACCATTTTCATCTCTTAAGTCCGGAATACCATAAAGATAGGCTAATTTCTGTGCCAAGACAAAGGTATGCCAATAATATTGAGCCATGTCTGCTGGGATTGTTGCTGCTATAGCTAAACCTCCTGGAATACCAGCGACAACCGACAAAGATGTAACTTTCAATAAATGATTACTGATACAGGAGTTTGCTAAACTATCTATTCTATCCTCCGAAAGGACATCAACAGGATTTGAGATAGCCTTCTCCAATTCATCTTTAGAGCAATACTGTCGAAGTTCTGATCTCAAAAACGTCTCTCTATCTACTTGTACTCCTGGAATAGCCAAAGCCGAAGACATAACTTTGTTCCATACTGTTACTTCACTTGCCATAATAACTAAATTTTTAAGTTTAAATATAAACGGACCATTTAGTCCAACTTCTTAAATTCAAAATCATTCGGATTGCAGCAGGCTTTCTTATAGTCGAAAGCATAGATGCGCATGTAGGCTTCTTGCACCTCCTTGGCTCCATTATAAAAAGGGGTGTCGGTGTGTTGCATGGTTGTCACTGTCACAACCATTTCTGGTGTGAGGACGGTGCCGTTTGTACGTTTGATACGTTTAGGTTTTACTTGGAATACCTTACTCATAGTATTTCTTTTTAAGGTTTCATATACTGCCGATTTTACAGCTCTCTTTTTTCAAAAAACAAAGATAAGTAAGTGATCTAAATTATTTTTATATATAAGTACTAACATGGCTCATTTTTCGTTTTATAGAAAAAGTAGAATTATGAAACCAATAAAAGTACTTGAATTATCAGAGGTTGATCGCCTCAAATTAGAGAAAGGCTATCAT
>NZ_JADYTS010000034.1 GCF_021531355.1 Leyella stercorea
GTGCATACCACTCCCCTCCCTACGGGGGAGGGGCCGGGGGTGGGGCTTTATAGGGCTAACAGCCTCCCATAATACTCCGCCTTCTTCTCAACCTTTAGCGGATAAGCCCTTGAGCTGCTTGGCATTCGCCAAAGCCTCAACATTCTTCCTTCAAATTCAAACTCCACATATTCTCCTACACGTGGTTCGTCATTGATGTCGAAACACTCGCGCAGCACGTCGGTAGCCTTCTGACCAGTTGTTACAATGGCTTCAAGACGGGGCAATGAGCGCACCATCGCCTTCAAGTCGGTAGGCTCAACCACTTCCAGGTCTTTGTCGGCAGCAGTGTTCTTCAGTCGGCGCACAGCCGTAGCGGTATCGTACATGCCAATGCCCTTGGCTGTGAGAAATTCGATGATTTCGTCCAGACGGAATGTCTTATGCTCAACATCCACAAAGTGGAGCTTGTCTGCAAAGAAACACAAGCCAAAGATTCGCCACATATCATTGGTGAAATTGGGATAATAGAAATGCATAGACCAACGCTTCTCGGCTGGCGGGAAACTGCCAAGCATCAACAGACGACAGCCTTCGGGAAGAAAAGGCTTAAAGGGATGACGTTCAACTGGAAACATATTGAGTTTTGAATTTTGAGTTTTGAATTTTGAATTGTTCTCGGCTACGCCTGCGATTGTGAATTATTCAATTGTGAATTGGCGCTTTGCGAGTTTTGAATTTTGAGTTTTGAGTTTTGAATTGCTATACATTATTATATATATAGCATTCACTGAATGCAGAACACAAAATTAATGAAATTAATCGGCAAAGGAGCAAAAAACTAAAGATTCTTAGCAATAAATTTGCAAGATACAAAAAAAGTACGTACCTTTGCACTCGCTTTTGAAACATAAGGCAAACACGGAGATCCGCTAGCTCAGTTGGTAGAGCACAACACTTTTAATGTTGGGGTCATGGGTTCGAGCCCCATGCGGATCACATATAGCACATTTTGCATTACATCTGATAATACCGATAACAGCTTCTCAATCAAGCCGTTATCGGTATTTTGCTTCGTGTAAGTTGTTGATTACAAACGGGTTAAATATATATACGTGTGCATAAAACGTTTTACATCGCAACGTTCGGGTACACCTGCATACATCGGCTTTCCGCGCATCTTGAATGCAATTTTGACACAAAAGTATTACTAATGTATTACCAAATGCCCAAAAATGTATTACCAAATGCGTGTTCCTGTTCCCGATACATTATAAACACCTTTAAAGATTTATGCATTATGGCAATTTTGAAATTTAACATTGTTTATGACAGAAAGCACGCCACGGAAGAAGGAAAGCCCGGTTCTGTGGAAATAAGGTTCAGTCTGAGTCGCAAGCAGAAGTACTTCGCGACTGGCATAAGAATCGCCCCTAACGAGTGGGACAATAACAAAAACAAGGTCGTCCGCCGTCCCGACAAAGACGAATTGAATAAGCGTCTTGCAGTTCTCTGCACAAAGGCCGACAAAATTGTGAGCAAGTCTTACAGCGACGACAACTTCGATTTCAACTCTATCACCAAGCTCTATCAAGGCGAACGTGCCGAGGAAATGGATTTCCCTACCTACTGTGAACAGCGTACCCTTAAGCGGCATGTGTCTGAAAGCACTAAGACTCGCTATCGTGTCTTCACTCGCTTCTTGCGCTCGTGGGGCAAGATAGTTTCCTTCGCTGACCTTACCGTCGCCAATGTCCGTGCGATGGACGAATATTTGCATACTCGCGAGATAGGGCAGTCCACCATCTACAACTATCACAAGTATCTGAAACTCTTCATTAACGATGCAGTCATTGATAACCTTGTGCAGGAAAATCCGTACCGTCGCCTTAGCTTCAAGATAAGCCGTGGCGACAAGAAGTATGTCGATTGTCTCACAGTCGAGCAGTTTGATGCCGTCCGCAATCTCACCGTTTCCACGGCTCACCTCTGCAAGGCTCGCGACCTTTTCCTATTCCAGTGTTACACCGGGCTTGCGTATGCTGACCTCATGGCGTTCGACTTCAACGAGTGCGACCTTATCGACGGTAAGTATTTTTATCACGACCGCCGTGCCAAGACTGACGTTGATTTCGTACTTCAGCTTCTCCCCCAGGCTGTCGATATACTCACCAAGTACAAGAACAAGCTGCCCATGCTCTCAAATCAGCGCTACAACGACTATCTTAAAGTCATAGGTTCTATGATAGGTGTAGACAATCTTCATTCTCACATGGGGCGAGCCACGGCAGCTACGATGTTCCTCTCCAAGGGAATGCCTATCAATGTTGTGTCTAAGGTTCTCGGACATACCAATCTTCGCCAGACACAACGCTACGCACGTACGCTGTCCCGTGACGTACGCTCGGCATTCAATAACATCGAAGACAAATTCTAAGCAATACCACACAGTGACCCTTGGAGAGTCGCTGTTTTTTTTATTTTTCCCACAGACGAATCACCGCAATACATATCCTCTTGTACGTTAAATTTGCGGTATGAACGATATTAGGAGTGTTATAATAGCAGTTGCCGGGGCGTTCTTCGCCCTTATAAGTCCCATTCAGGACTTTATGCTCGGCATGCTCATCTTATTTGTGTTGAATTTCGCCTTCGGCTGGCTGGCTGCCATATTCAACGGTGAGGATTGGTCGTGGCGCAAGGCTGGCATGTGTTTCATCTATTGCCTTATCTTCTTCGCTACGGCAGCATCGATGTTCATCGTCGGGCACTTTATGCACACCGAAGAACAAGCACTCGTCTGCGTCAAATACGTTTGTTTCGCTGCCATTTATCTTTTTGGCACCAACATAGTACGCAACTGGCGAAGTCTATGCACACCTGGCTCAACATGGCACAAGCTCACATCGCTTCTCTATTATATTCTTACAGTTAAGTTTGTGGAGAAATTCGAGATATTCAAACATTTATCACCCGAACCAAATAACGACGAAACAAAATGAAGATAACACGACAGCAACTCATTCAGATAGCTCCTGCTTCCGAGCCTTATGTTGACAAGTATATCAACTATATCAACGGCTATGCAGAAGCCTTTCATATTACCACTCCTCTTCGCATGTGTCACTATCTTGCACAGATTCTCCACGAGTCTGCCTGCCTAAAGCACACCGAAGAACAAGGCCCTACCCATTACTTCGACAGGTACGATACCGGACGACTCGCCAATAGACTCGGCAATACCCCACAGAAGGATGGCGACGGATACAAGTATCGAGGTCGTGGACTTATCCAAATCACAGGACGTGCCAACTATACTGCTTACAATAATTCGAAGTATTGCAAGGGCGATGTTGTCAACCATCCTGAACTCCTCGCAAAGCCTCTCGGTGCTGTCAAGTCTTCTATGTGGTTCTTCGACTCACATAATCTCAACAAGTATGCCGACAAGGACGACATCGTCAAGATAACCAAGGTTATCAACGGTGGCACCAATGGACTCGAACAGCGACGTGCATTCCTTGATAAGGCAAAGAATTTTCTTCTTGAAAAGTAAGTCTATGAACAAAAACGATAAAGAACAGCGTGATTGGCTTCAATCAATGGTTAGCGACTTCTATCTATTTGTTGTGATAATGACTATCTGTATAGGCTTTATCATGTGCTGCTCTGCTTGTTCCTCCTCCCGACCCGTAGTCCTCGAACGTACCCTTCACGATACGGTGCATGTCAACAATATCCGCCTTGACAGCGTCTATATGCACGACTCCATTTACTTCGAGTCCATTGTCAAAGGCGACACTGTTTATCTCACCAAGGTGATTACCCATTGGTGCAACCGTATTTCTATCAAGCACGATACTGTCTACGCTGCCAGAGAGAATAAGACGGAAATCCCCGTCCCGGTAGAACGTAAGCTGCCATTATGGAAGCAGCTCGCCGCGCCTCTCTATCCGATAGTCTTTATTATTATAATAGGTATAATAAGCATGATATGGCTTATACATAGAAAGAAATAACCTCATGGGAGTCCTCTTAAAGTCCATCCGCAAGATTCTCGTCGAACTTATCGACCGCATCGACAGTGGCGAATGTGCCACCACCGACGAGCAGGAACGCATGTTCCTCGACCTCTGCACGATGATTGCCGACAAGGAACGTCGTGTCTCCAAGTACGAGGCTTGCCGTTACCTCAATATGTCCCGCGCAAAGTTCGACCGCTACGTATCCGAAGGACGCATCCCTCACGGGCGCAAATCCCCGGGATTCAAGGAACTCTCATGGAGTCTTGCCGAACTCGATAGTTGTAAACTAAATAAGTGTTAACGTTTAATTTTTTGTCATAATCGTTTTTGTAGCCGTTCTGTTGCGATAACAGAACGGTTTTTCTTTGAGCATCATCTTCCTCATTTGAGCATCGTTAGGCGACACCTTATATAATAAGTAAATTTGCTTCAAGTCCCAATGTTGGGGCGAAACCTAAACTTTTATTATTATGTCTGAAACAAAAACTTATGTATTCGGCAATGATGGCCAGTGCGGTGGCGGTATGATGTCGCTTCTTGCTCCTCTCCTCCAGCGCAACGGTCTCGACCCTAATCTCCTTCTTGCAATGAACAAGAACGGCAACGGATGGGGTGACGGTAGCGGTTTTATGTGGGTTATCTTCCTCTTCTTCCTCATGGGCTGGGGCGGTAACGGTTGGGGTGGATTCGGAGGCAACGGACGTGGTGCCATAGCCAACGAAATCAACAACGACTACGGACGCTCTCTGCTCATGGACGCTATCGGTGGCAACCGCAACGCTCTGTCCAATCTCGCTACCCAGCTCAACTGCACCGAAGGACAGATTCAGTCGGCTATCTCGGCTCTCACCTCACAGGTTCAGTCTGTAGGCAATCAGGTTGGTATGTCTGGCATGCAGACCATCAATGCTCTCCAGCAGGGCAACATGCAGATTGCACAACAGCTTGCTGATTGTTGCTGTCGTACAAACAATGCCATTACAGCTTTGGATGGCAATCTCAAATTGTCTATTTGTCAGCAAACGCATCAGATTAACGACACAGCAAACACAAATGCTTTGATGTTGCGTGATGCAGGTCAGAACAATACTCAGGCTATTATGGGTAAACTTGACCAAATACAGGCACAGGCATTACAAGACAAACTGGATGCACTTCGTGAGAAAAACAGCTCTCTTTTGGCACAACTTTCAAACGAGCATCAGACGCAGGCATTGCAGGCATACCAGGCACAGTTGGTTGCTCCGCTTGGAAATGCCCTCGGAGTATTACAGAAGGAAGTGGCGGGTATTAAGTGCAAGCTCCCAGATACAGCAACAGTCCAGTATAGTCCCGTGGTTGGCGTCCCTACTTGTGTTGCTGCTCAAATGGGCTTATACGGAGCTAACGGGACCGGATTTTGGGGATAGTCGCCTATACTTCAATAGGAACGGTGTTCTTTGACTTGTTGATAAGAGATTCATAGTCGGATAGATACATCCATTTGTATCCTTTATGAGTGCAATAATATTTTGTACCATTACAGACTCTGGCGATAGAAGAACTCATAAATCCTAACTTTTCAGCTTCTCTCATGTGATTAAATTTATATACCACTTTGCCGTTTTTGATAGCGACAACTGGTTTCCATAAATGTTTTTTTACAAGAGAATAACGTTTGTTGGTTATCGGATTCATAGTATTTTCCGAGTATGTCGCCCATCGGAGATTATTAACATGGTTATTAGATGGATTTGTATCAATGTGGTCAACACATGGTTTACTATAAGGGTTTGGCAGGAATGCCTCGGCAACGAGTCTGTGAACTTTTGTCGATTTCTTAGAGTGATCAAGTTTATACAACAGTACAATTTTGTACCCAAGTTTTTGAGTGGCTTGGTTTAGAATTCTACCTTTCACAGGTATACTATAAACCTTACCTGTCTTGCTTGTACGTTGGTATTCTCGGGGAAATGCATATATACGACCAAGAGAAGAGACCATATAAAGCCCTTCATATCCGACAACATCACGCCATTCCTCACCATCTAAGGTGATACTTTTAATAAAATCTTGATTGTTCATATCTGTCAACTTTTTTAAATAACGTGTCAACTAAAGAAAAGGGAAGAGGCGTTGACATACCTCTTATCAATGAGTTAATTACTCTCATCTATCCCCAATGCAAAGTTAATAATTAATTTTTAAAGGAAGAAATAATTATGACACCTATTTGGAATTATCCCTTCTCATGGGTCAACCGCCGTGGTTCCGCTGCCGTGGCTTCCACTGCCGTAGCGGTGTCTGCTACAGCAGTCACGTTCTCCTTCCGCAACCATGCCTTTGCTTCGGCTAATTATCGCGGAACGGTCTTCGTCAAGCTGGCTCAGGCTATCCCTACGGGAACTACCGGCATGCTCCCTATTCTCTTCGAGACGAACGGGGCTACCCAAGCCGTAACCAAGTACAACGGCGCCCCTCTTACCGTCGCCGACCTCCCAGGCACTGGCATTTACCAGTTTTGGTTCGAGCGCGACACTAACACCCTTCAGCTCATGACGGGTATTGTCTAACCTATTCTTAAAAGAAAGGATTTCTTATGTTCAGCGGTTTGCGTACTAATAGTATTTTTTATGTGCTTGACAAGAGCAACGAGCCTAAATTGCAGATAGGACAGGTTGTTTCCGTTTCCAATCCTCAGCCTAAGTTCCCCACTTATCAGCCCGGACAGTTCTCCCCTCAACCGATGGAATCTGTGGTCGATGTCCGTGTGAAGCTTACCGATGGCGAAATGGATTTCAAGCAACTCCCTTCCAATGGTCAGATTGCCAATTCCGGCACGCTCGTTGTCTCTGAGTCGCGCGAGGCTATGTCTGCCGAGGTTGAGGCTATGCTCCGTCAGTCTCGTCAGATTCTCGAAAGCGTTGACTATCATCGCTCTGTGGTCACATCTTGCGAGTCCATGCTCGCCCAACTCAACCCTCAGATAGCCGAGAAGAAGGCGCAGGAGCAGAAAATCTCCCAACTCGAAACCAAGATGTCTGGTATCGAGGGCACTCTATCCAATATCCAGGGCATGCTTGCTCAGGCTCTCAAACCTAAGGCGTAGGAAGTCCTCTCTTTTGGAACTTAAAACTTTACGACTATGAATTTTATTGTTGAAATTACCGAGGATAAGTTCTCCGAACTCACCGAGAACGCCGAGAAAATGCTTCGCTATGGAGGCAAAGTTATGTCCTGTCTCGATTCTATCAAGCGTGAGCGGTATGGCGAGCGCAGCCCTATGCCCGACTATCGCAGCTCCGACTATCACAACCAGCGTCACGAGTCAGAACGCGACGACTATCCCGACTACCGCCGTCCACGCGAACGTCGCGACTATGATTATTAATGTCTAACCCGAGGAGAATGTCTTTATGGCATTCTCCTCTTAATCCCTATTCTTCATATGAAACCTCGTCAGTCCCTTTCTCAGTACGACTACCGTCCGCCCGAAATGCTCGCCTATCTGCGTTACTATGGCTATCACTTCTCACGCCGTATGCACGACTTCGCTGTCTCTCGTATGCGTCGCGACAACAAGCCTATCACTCCTTGGACTAAGGAAAAGGTCGAACAGACTCTTCACAAGTACGGCATCACTCTCGACAATGCCGTTGCCTACGACCATGTCTATGTCCTCAATATGGCTCTTGCCGATTTCTATGGCTCTTCCATCACCGATGAGCGTGCCCTTGCCCTCTTCGTCAAGGATTACGTCGATGATGAAGATCAGCCCGACGGTTTTGTTTTCAATCGCTTCTATGCCGATTGTGCCCTCTCTGGCACCCCAATCCCATGGGAAGACGTATTAGACCCCTCATAGCCTATGCGCTCACAACAAATATACCTCCATTCCTACGATTGGACGGTGCATATATTCTACAACGTCCCTCCCTTTAAGGTTGACATTATCCGCAGACATCTTCAATCTCTCGGCTGTCATTCGCAGCCCCTTGAAGATGCCTGCCTTCTTGTCTCTCACTCTGTCCCCGACACTGCTTTCACCTATACCAACATTTCCTTCCACCGCACTCTCATAGTTCTCTGTCCCTCTTCTTCTCCCTCTCAATTCCTCAACACCCTCACCCACGAACTTCTCCACGCCGTCACCCACATATCCGACTACTACAATATCCCTCTCAATACAGAATCCCCTTGCTATCTCCTCGGTTCTCTCGCGCAAGCCTCTTATCCCGTCGCACTCCATTATCTTTATTAAAAAAAAGCACGAAGGAAAATCAATCCCTCGTGCTCTTTTTTCTTACTTCACAAACAACTGGTCTATCTCCCCGTTGCTTATTGACTCTATAGCTCCTTGCGTCACAGGAGTTATTGTAGTCCCATTGCCAATATATAGCATAGGTTTACTATTATCCTTCAGCGAGTACAGATTACCACTCTCAGGAGTACCATTGCCAAAGCCCTCCTTGCGCATTTCCTTCCAGCTCTTATAGTATTTACGAGTGCCAGTACCACTTTCAATAATACACAGCACAAAGCGATTCATCTTACTCAGAAACACTATAAAACCACTTTCACTGCTTGGTGTGACATTCTCTGTCAGAGTCACACTCTCGTTGTTATACTCCTCAAAGATAGGAACATCAACCAGTGTCCCAGACTCATTCATTTGTTTCAGTTCTTGACATGTCTTCTTGTCTTCACTTGTCATAAGTCCGTGCTTACTCTCAGTAGCATCCCACAGCTGATTGTCCCTAATCTTTGTGTTTCCATCCAGCATTGCCACACCATCCGCCACACCTTCCCTGTCAGTAGTCTTGCTCTTTACAAGCTCCTTCACCTTTGTGGTGTAATGTGCCAATCCATTATTTCCTACAAACTTTGCCATAACTCCTGTTTTTAGATAATACCTAATGATAGTCCCCAATAAGTCAGAAACGTCCAACCTATAGCTGCCACCTCTGCAACAAGCAGTGCATACTTTCTGAGTCCCTTAATATATGCAATACCTATCACATAAGCAACAATAGCTGCAATAGTCATAATAAAGTTAGCACTCAGACACCAGCCAATCCCTGCCATAGCACATATAGTAGCAGCAGCCTTATGCACCCCTCTGTCCTCATTCATAAACCTTGGAGCAGCACCTACAAACATCAGCCCTCCACAAGCAAGGAAAGCAAGACATTGCACACCCTTTTCACAGTCCAGCAGACACATGAGCATCAACATGCCTACAGACATCATGACAACTTGAAACACCCATCCACTTTTACCAAGCAGATAATAGATAGACGATACCATTTCTGGTACACCATATTTCTTAATCACTACAAACAGCATCACCACAAACAGCAATGCTGCAATAATACTTAGTCCTATCATAATCCTAAATCCAAATTAATATTCAACATTAAATCTCAGCTTCTCTGGATAACCACTCTTGTAGTCATACCTCATAGCATCCTCCACACTCTCCAGTTTCTCCACAGCAGTCCTATGACATGCAGTTGCATTAAAGCAGTCAAAGGCATAATTTTCAAGCTGTAGACGCAGTTGCTCAGCCTTGTCACATGGCAGAGTAATAGGCACACCGTCAAACCACCAAGTGATTTCCTTGAATCCCAATGCCACCTTGTCTGCAATGTTCTGTTGGAATCCCATGCGCTCACTCTTCTTTGCCCAAGTGCGTATGCCGTTGATATAGAAACTGTTCACATTTTCCGACTCATCATACTTATCTATATATGCCATCAGCGTCTCTTTCATTGCCTTCAGCACATCCTCGCCAAGACCTTCGGCTATCTCCTTTATCTCTTCCATGCTTGCTGGTTCTCCACACTTAGCAATCTTCTCTATCACGTCGCTCATCCTTGGCTTGTAGAAAAATACCTCAACCCAGTAGTCACAAAGAGGCAGTTCCTTTACCTTCCCTGTCTCTTCATCCTTTTCTGTCTGTACCTTCTTTGCCCATGCAATGTGATACATATATTCGCTCTTCTTTTCAAATACCTTGAAATCAGCGGTTTTTCCAAATGATTTTACCATAGTTTACTTGTTTTAATCGTATAGTGAATAAATAGGGATAACATACATATTACTAGTCGTCTTACCAGCTGTTCCAAGTCCAATTGCCTCAAACTCCCAAGCACTACTTATATCATATTGTGTTGATGTCCAACATCTGTAGCTGGAAGAAAGGTTGTCAGTTTCTGGGCTTATATAGGAAAGTAGTTCATAAATGCTTACTAGATTAGATAGTATTTCCTTACCTTCACCTAATGATGGCAAATATCCCTTTTTACCATTTTTAAAGGTATAGTTAGAGCAATAATATGCAGCTGGTGCATTTTGACCAAGTGCTTTCACTATTGCTTCTGTATTAGCTTTGCCTTTAAAATCTAGTACAGCTACCTCGCTATCAGAAGTTGTTGTAACTCCTTCTACAAGTTGTCCTGATGTACTCCATTGTAATGCACTAGACATTCCTGGTGGAATGACAATAGTTACCTTATCTGTAACAAGTAATACACCAACAGCATCACTATTAGACATACCCGACTGTTGGAACTCTTCTATTGTTTTATAAAGTCTGTCGTTTTTATCAATAATAAACACACCCGTCTCCAAAGCCTTATACGTAAATATCACCTCTCTGTTATACAGCGGTGAAGGCACATACTTCAACACCTTTGGCTTTGCATACATCTTTACAGTAGCAGCTTCTATCGTCACTTCCTTATCACATGGCACCTTAACGTTTATAGGAGTACCCTGCCAAGTCTGTGTGCTCACTGTTGTGTCACCACTCTTCACAGTAACTTTTGCCCCATTCAAGTTTGTATCAGACGCTGATTTGTCTGACACCAGCTTAATGGTGACAGTCTCCTTCAGCTTTTCATTCAGATTATTCTCTGTGAGATAACCTTTGTTTGACGCATAGCTGTCAATAGCATCGCCCAGAGTTGCAGGTGTTATGAATGTACCTGTTTTTTTAACAAGTTTATTGCCTCGTATAGATATATCTGTAACTCCTTTTCCAGCTACAGCATTACCTGTTTCCGCAATAATACCGTCTATTGCTGTCAAGAAAGCTCCTTGTGTTACATTAATGTCCTTACCATTCTTCGCTATACTTGCAATACCATTTCCATTTGCAACCCCAGTTACCTTGACATTATTCACATAACCATCCAACGACTGATGCTCAGTTAGAAAAGTTGCCTTTGTTACTTTAAGGACTTTACCCTCTTTAGTTATATTTGCAATACCATTTCCACTTTGTGTTCCATCTGGCTGGACTTCATTCACATAGCCATTCAGTGCTGTATTTGTCAAGAATCCACTATCATTCGTCAGCTGACTTACATTTGTTGGGATTGTACCAGTTGCAAAACCTTGTTCATTTACCCACGTTTTTGTAGCAATTCCTTTTGATGCTAACGTATCAGGCAAAATATCATTTTTTGTCGCAAGCCCAGCTGCTGATGTCAAAAAATTTCCCTTTGTTGCTGTAATGGTATTACCCGACTTAGATATGCTACTAATACCATTTCCTTCTCCTGTTACACTGAGTATTGTAGCTGCATTAGTTTCCAATGTAGTAATTTTACCAGTAGCAGCATTCAAAGCCGTAGAATCTGCCTTATTACCAAGTTTTGTATTCAGACTGTTCACAGCAGCATTCACAGCCCTATTCTGAACAGGATTAGTAGAATCTTTCAACTCAGCGTCAACATCAATAGTTTTATTTTCCAGTGTTTTCAGCTTTGAATCTATAGCAGTCATTTTGGTAGTATAATCACTGCTTTCCACCTTTTTAGCAAGTTTCGTATCTATCTCATCAATCTTCGCTTTTACAACACCTCCTGCTACAGGATTAGGAGAATTTTCAATAAGAGCAGTATCTACTGTTATTGAACCTCCAGGAGTTGTTACAGTAGAACTCTTTTGTTCATCACCCAGCTTCTCCCACTTAGATTCATCATACGCCTTATTTGGGTCACCAAGATAAATATACTCTGTCTTGTTGTTCTTGGCTGTAGTAGCACTTGCTGGCACAAGATATATCTTCGAGGTGTCAATATCAGTTGTAGGCAAAGCATCCACAATCTCATACAATGATGCACTTAGTTGAAGATCACCAGTTCCAAAAATCGACGCTCCGTTTATAGTCTTTGTTGTAGGCATCTGATTTACAGGCACCTTACCATTAGCATCAAGTGTAGCCACACCATTTACAACACCTTTCTGACTCAATGGTATTTGCTGCACATTGTCCACACTACCAAGTCCCACCTGTGCCTTAGTCACACCATGAGGATTCTGTTTGTTGCCAACATGAGTAGTCACTTTGCCATCCACCTCACCAGCTTTACCATCAGCATACTCCTTCATCTTTCCAGTGAAATGAGTCAGTCCTTCATTGTCCAAGTATTTAGTCATATTTTCCTCCTTCCTTTTTATGCAAACATTGCGTCAATTTCAGCATTACTCAGTTCCTCTGTAGCCACAGCACCATCCAGCTTCTCCACTGTCACACTACCAGCAGCAATCTTGCTTGAAGTGATGCTTCCGTCCGCTATCTTCACGGCATCCACGCTCCCCTCAGCCAGCTTCTCTGCTGTCACGCACTTGTCTAAAATATGTCCTGTCCCAATGCTTCCATTAGCTATCTTGCTTCCAGTCACAGCATTGTCTTTCAGCTTCTCAGTAGTGATACTTCCGTCTTTCAGCTTGTCCTCAATGCCGTCAAACATACCCTTCACCAGCTTGTTAGCAGTAATAGTCCCATCCACTATCTTCTCAGCTGTTATACTCCCTGCTGCTATCTTCTCAGCTGTCACGCTGCCAGCAGCTATCTTGTCCGAAGTGATGCTTCCGTCCGCTATCTTCACGGCATCCACGCTCCCCTCAGCCAGCTTCTCTGCTGTCACACACTTGTCTGCAAGGTCGTCCGTCTGAATTAAGGGCACCTTCGTTCCCAGTTTTACGTCATTTCTAAATGTAGGCATACTTTATTTCCTCCGGTTCTTCTGATGTGTAAATCTTTATTTGCAACACTTTCGGCACGACCTCCATCCGTAGGCAGAAAGCCTTCGTGTCCTTATGTTGCTCTATCGGTACACGTGGCCATTTCTTGCCGTCCGTGCTCTGTCTTATCACCACCTTGCCCTTCTTCTTCAAGCTTATCATCAGATAGATGTCACGCTCCAGTCTCAGTGCAGGGCTCGTCCATGCCAGTTCCTTGGCATCATACGTTGTTCTGACTGTCTCCATCTTATTTCTGTGTGTTAGTTCCCAAGCTCTGAACCGCAATGCTGAGCATAGTCTGTGCACCAGGGTCTTCATATGCAGCCAGAAGCAGGTAAGCGATATAGTATATGAAAGCATTTCTTTGAGTGTCTGATACGTTTACGTTCGTTGAGTCGTTCGGTGTTCCCGACAATGTCTGATTGCTTCCGATATACGAGATTTCGGCTGTGCATCCCGACTTCCACGGCTGCACCAGTATTCTTGTCGTGCTGCCACGTACTACGGTCGCCAGCGGTCGTTCTACCGTTCCCTTTGCCGTGTTGTCAAACATCAGCATCGCGTCATCGCTCGTGTCGTCCACAGGCTTTGCTGCCTTATACCATATGCTCAGCCTCACACGCTGTATGTCCGCAGCAGCTATCCCGTCAGGCACCGTCACCTCGCCAACGTCGTCCACCGTTGCTATGACCGTATTCTGGGTCACGCTCAGCCCTCCCGAACCGCCCGTGTTCTTACTCGTGCATTGACCAGTCATTACAGCCAACCACCTCAGCGCATAGTTTATCTTCGCCCTGATGATGTTGTCCATGTAGATGTCCTCGCCGCCGTCATTCAGCTTCGAGTCCTCCCTCGTCTCGTGGTCAACACACCATTTCACTTCCTTTATTATTTCTTCTACGGTCATATCCAATAGTGTTTAATGGTTACCCCAGGTTCAGATTGGCAAACACCTCTCCCTCCTTGGCAGCAAAAGCCAGAGCCTTGCTCGGATCGGTAAACTTCTTGCCGTAGTTGGTGTTGATGTACACAAGCAGCTCGTCGGGCGTAGTCACCGCGTCCGCCGTGTCCATGTTCTTAGGTTCTGGCTCCGGCACATTCTCTTTCATGTCGTCGGAGGTTTTGATTTCGCGCACCAACACCACCGTACCGTCCTTGAACAGCTCACTCGCTTCGAGCAAGTCCTGAAAGTACTTTCCCTTCAGTGAGATTTCGGGGCATGTTCCGGCAATCACATTGCCACCAGTGAAGTTGTAGCGCACAGTATTACCACCTGCACCTTCGAGTACGTGCGAAACGTTATTGCGAATCTGTTTCAGTCTGTATATCTTAATCATCTGTTTCTGTTTTTTTTAATGAAAAAGCCCCCACTGAGCAAAGGAGCTTGCTCTCAATGGCTCAGCGAGGACTTGTCGAGACAATATTTTTTTATTAACAACTTCTTTTTAGGCGGCTACGTCCTGGCCTTTGTAGGCTTCCCACTTGGTGCCGTTGTAGTAGTACACCGAACCCTTGTCGTACTGAACGTCGCTAGCGGTGTAGTCCTCAGTAAGAGCCACCTTCATGCCCTTTGCCGGAGTATCGGGGAACTTAGGAGCAGAGATAATTGTGCGAAGTGTGGTCATGCCGAGCTTCGAAATCTTCTCCTCCGGACCTACGAGTACCGAGTTATAGCCGCGCAGAGCGATGCAGTCTGCCTCCTCGTGAATCCAGCGCTTTGCGTCACGGATTGCACCTGCACCCTTCGACATGTCGTTCGTGCGCTCCTTGTTGGCTACACGCACGTAGCGACGGCTCGCCTTGAGGTCTACAATGACGGCGAAGTCCTCCATGTGCATAAGGTCGAGGGTCTGGTCCCATACAACGTCGAATGTACCGAAGGTGTCCTTGATGCGCTTGAAGGTGAGGTCAAACTCGTCGTGGTTGATGATGTCGTTCTTGCCGTCTTTGACAATCTTCATCTTCTCCATGTTCTCGATGAAGTTCTTGCCGGCGAATACGTAGGCGTGGTTGTTCTCGGCAAAGTCCGTAAACTGGAGCTTCGACAGAGCAATCCAGTCTGCCCATTCCTGCACCTCTCCGATAGCATAAGCGTTGGTCAACTGGGGCAAGATACCCTCTGCAATGTACACGTCCTCAACAGCACCATCCTCGGTGAGCACCTTAAAGCGTCGCTTAGTGCCAAGCCAATAAGAACGCTCGGCGCGGAGGTTGTACTTCATGATGGCGTCTGCCTTGAGGTCGTTGACAGTGATAGGCACCTTGGTCTGCACCTTCTCGAAGTCGGTAGTAAAGAGAATGTTGAGCAGCTTTTTCTGCACGCAAATCTCCTTCTCGCGAGGCTGCATGTTCTCGGGCGGAACCATGAGCTGCGACTCGCTTGCTGCGGTTGCGCCTACGAGGAATACCGAACCCGATGGAATGTCCGGACAGGTCATGCTGTCGAGGTCTGTCGATGGTGTACCGTTGTTCTTCGCCTTGCCGTTGGTAGCCTGGAGAGTGACCTTCTTTCCGTTCGACTCGATTACGTACAGCTGCAAGATACCCTCACGCTCTGTGGTTGAACCTTCCTTGTAGCCCTCCACGTCGGGCACGTACACGGTCGAGCACTTGTAGAACGGACGGAGAGAACCAGAGAAGTTGGTAGAGTTAAGCTCGATGGTGTCGCCACCAGTGATTTGGGCAGTAGTCTTACCGTCGAGAGTCTCGCCACCAATACGCATGTGCTTGGCGGTCCAGTTCTTGATAGCCACCTTAGTAGCCACCTGTCGGGCGATACTAAGAAGCGGAGTCTTGTATGGGTAGAACTTTACGATGTTTCTGTCCCACTCCTCATCAATCATGTCGCCCTCTTTGAGCTGCGTTGACGATGCCTGCGAGCCCGTCAAATCCTGACCGTCCTTTTTACCTCCGGGACTGTTGAGGTCGCTCTTGCCAGCCTCAACGGGTTCGTTGGCAGCAGCCTCAGCAGCGGAAGCCGGAGCAGGGCCCTCGTCGCCAATCTGAGGAGCAACGTTGTCGGCAACAGCCATGAGCGACGAACCGCCAGTTACAACGGAGAGAAGCATAAGAAAAAGCCAAGTAAGGAAACGTCCACTTTTAATAAAATTAATAAACCGATTGTGTTTCATTTGATTGATATTTTTAGAAATTAATAAATAATAATAAATATGACAGGTGTCCTATAGTCTTTTGTAGAAGAACTATTTGATTAAGCCGTCCCAGAAGCTGCCGCCCTTCTTCTTGCTGGGCTGAGCACCGCCGTTGGTGTTAAGGGTAGGGGGCAGGTCGTTCTTCTCCGAACGTTTCACCTTGTTCTGAATCTTCTCGTTGCGTCCCTGCATAGCTCCTTCTTCACGAGCCGAAGCCACGTCTGCGTCATAGTTCTGCGCATTCTTGAACAGCGTCCATGTCTCTGCCGACACCTTGCCGTCCTCAGCTTCGCCTATTATCTTGAAGAACTTCTCCCACAGGTCTGCCTTGGCATCATCGTCAAGACCCAACTCGTCCATAGCGTCGGCCGACTGCTTCAGGTTCTCCGCAATCTCTTTCTCGCGGCTCTCCTCGTCAGCCTTCTTCTGCTGGAAGTCCGCAATCTGCTGAGCCACCTTCTTGCCCATTTCTTCGTCTTCCAAGGCTGCGCCGATGTCTATGCCCTGCTTTGCCATCCACTCTATCGGGTCCATGTCGGGGTTGTCCTTCAAGTCCATGGCCATTGCTGCAAGCCAGCGGTTGTTGTCAAACATTTCGCTCAGCGCACGGCCGTTCTCCTCGTATGCCGACAGAGCGTCTGCATCCTCGTTCATCGCGCCGTAGCGGGCTTCTTTGTCCTCAAAGTCAATGTCCTTGTGACGCTTGCTGAAGCGCTCTGCAAAGGCCTTGCGGTTCGGACGTTCCTCCACAGGAGGTGCCATCGCATCCTGTCCGGGTGCAACGTCATTCTTGTTTTTGTTTTCTTCGTCCATTTTTCTTTCTGTAAAATTTAGATTTGACTTTCTAAAACGCAAATATCTTAGTTTTTTATCACTGTTTTTCCGTCTTTCGTCTGTAGGACGAAACACGGCATTTAGAGCTTGTTTTTCACGTATTTTTGCGCTGATACACAATGTTATTTCATACAGAATATGCAGAAGAATATACCCACATTATCACGTGTTATGCCGTCCTCGGGCAAGACGTTCGACTCCGTACGCCGACGCATGGAGCACGAGCATGGCAGCAATACCGACTATGAGCTATTGCAGCGATGTTGGCAGGCGTGGAACAATCTTGAAGCCGTACGCCTCGCTCGCGACCGGGCTAAGCGATATTGCTACGGCGACCAGTGGGGCGACACCGTACGGGTCTACAAGAACGGATTCTACTACGACTACACCGAGCGCGAATATCTCAAGAAGAAAGGCTCCGTTCCTCTCTCCAACAACGTCATGGTCTCCATTCTCAACACCATCGTTGGTCTCTATGCCAAGCAGGGCACCGAGCCTGTATGCTTCGCACGCACACGCTCCTCTCAGTCCCTCTCCGATATGATGTCTGCCACGATGCAGTGCAACTGGCAGAACACACAGATGGAAGACCTCCTCAAGCACGTCCTCGAAGATTATCTTATCGGTGGTGTTGTGGTCTGCCGTGAGACGTACGAAGACCGCGAACAGGAGATTGAAGACTCATGGACTGATTATATCGAGCCTAACTATGTCTTCTGGGAGGGTGGTTCCGACCCCCGACACCTTGACTTCTCGCTCATCGGTGTGCTTCATGACGTTTCAAGAGAAGACCTTTATAAGAAGTTTGCCAAGGACGAGTACGGACTTGACGTCAATCGGCTCAACCGTATCTTCAATATCGACCCCGACGACGTTTCTACCGAGGGCACGCTGCACAACGACACCAACGACTTATCTAACATTTCGTTCGACATTCCGTCTCGTCGTGGCCATTGCGTCCGTATCATTGAGGTGTGGACTACCGAGACAAAGTATCGCTATCAGTGCTACGACCCTATTGCCACCAACGAGTCTGATGCCTATTTCCGCATCGAGTGCGACGACAAGGTTCTTATTGCCCAGCTCAACGCCAAGAACGCCGAGCGCAAGCGTCAGTACGACCTCATGGGTGTTCCGCCAGAAGAACGGGCTTATATCACAGCCAAGAAGGTGGCAGATAAGTATTGGTATTACACCTACATGGCACCCGACGGAACTGTCCTCTGCCGTGGCGAGTCGCCCTACGACTTCAAGTCTCACCCCTTCACCGTCAAGCTCTATCCCTACATCAACGGCGAGATTCATCCCTTCATGGGCAACATCATCGACCAGCAGCGCTACATCAACCGCCTTATCATCATGAACGATATGGCGATACGCTCCTCTGCCAAGGGTCTTATGCTTGTGCCTACGCAGGTACTCGACGGTATGACTCCCGACCAGTTTGCCGAACAGGCCACCGAGTACGACGGCATGATATTCTACACTCCTAAGGCTACACTACCGAACTCGCGCCCCGATGTCATTACGTCCAACGCCGTCAATCTCGGCACCAACGAGCTTCTGCAGATTGAGCTTAATCTCATCCGTGAGGTTTCCAATGTGTCGGGTGCTCTTCAGGGCAAGACTCCTACAGCCGGAACGTCTGCTTCACGCTACGCCCAGGAGTCACAGAATGCCTCCACCTCACTTTACTCAATCCTGAAGGACATCGAGTCGTTCACCGAGAACGTCGCACAGAAGAAGTGCATGATGATCAAGCAGTACTACGAAGACGGACGCATCATATTCAATCGCGACTACACGTCTACATTGGAGTACGACCGCATGGCTGCACGCGACATCAAGTTCAAGATTTCCATCAAGAACGCAGCTGCCACCGCTGCCTATCAGAACAACATCAACGACCAGCTCGACAAGCTCCTCGAACTTGGCGCTATCAACGTCGTGCAGTATCTGCAAAACCTCAACGCCCCGTTTGCCGACCGTCTCTTACAGGACATTCAGAGCCAGCAGGCAGAGCTTGAAGCGCAACAGGCAGCAATGCAGCAACAGCCACCGCAAGACGGCATCGTCCCCGGTGCCGACCAACAGGCAGTCCAGCAAGCACAGCAATACCTACAGCAATAGCGATAAGGTATCAAGCAATCTCAATCAATGGCTCAGTAAGGCTTAGAAAGGCCCAGTAAGGCCCATCACCAACAGCCCAGTAAATTAAAAAATCACTCAATATGTCAATATCCGTTACCCTATCCGATGTCACCGCTGCCGCCAAACAGCAACTCTCCATTATCGGCAAGCATCACAAGACAGCCTCGGGCGAAACCCTTTTCTCTACGGCTACGCTCTCTTCATTGGAAGAAAGCGCAATGCCGACATTCGCCAAGTCGGCTGCACACATCGTCGTCGCCGAACTATCACCCATAATAACATCATTCACGGAAAGCTCAAGTCTGACATTCGAGATTGACAACACCCGTTGGAACAACGGCTTGAACTCGGCATTCTCTGCGGCTTTACAGTCTTACCTCATAGCCAGTACAGTGCAGTCGGTCATCAATATGTTCGCACCCGACATCGCGCCAAAGTACACAGCCGATGCCCAACATCTGCTTGCTTCGCTTGTCAAGATGGCTTTCACGAAACAGCAGCCTCGTACCTCTTCCTCAGCGTACAACATAAGCGCCACTGCAACAGTTGAAGACAGCGAAAAAAACGACGGATACAGCAATTGACAATAAAACAATTTGATTATGAAGATAACTTTCACCATTTCCAAATCACTCGCTATAGAGGCAGTCAAGAGCGAAACCTACATCAAGGGCTCTATCGACTCGTCAACACAGCAGGGAGCTGACAAGCTCCGCTACAACGAAACCGCTGGCGACATAACCGTACACGAAAGAAAACTTGCAAAGGATTTTGTACGAGGCGTTGAACGTTTGAAGTCCGTTTATGTTGACTTCTTTTCCCCGAATCATCAGTCTGTGGGCGACACTTCTATTTCGGCTTCCTATTCCGGCAGCGAAGGCTCTGCAAGCATAACCATTGTTGTTTCACGACGCTTCAACGGTGCGCTCACCGATGCCATAGCCAACTACTCGCAGCAGTACGTCGAGGAATACATGACTTATCAGTGGTGGCTGTCAGCAGGACAGCAGCCACAGGCCGAACCACATGCCGCCATGATGAAGGATTTGGAAAACCGCATACGCAAGTCGTTCACCATTTCCTCGCCATTGCAGGCAAAAGCCGAATACTCATCCGTGAACGGGAAGATGTGCAACGACGACGGCACGGATTTTACAGGCAACTGATGTTTCACCAATAAATAGTACATACTATGATAATCAAATTTCAAATCATAAAGTCGCTTGTCCGTGAAGCGTTCCAGTCTGCCACTTTCCTTAAGGGACAGATGGACAAGATTACCGCGGGAGCCAACAACGCTCTTGTGGCAAGCGAAACGGCTGGCGACGAAGCTCTCCACGAACGGGTGTTCACTTCCGATTTCCACGCTGCCTTGGAAACTCTGAAAACCATATTCGTCGACTACCTTGTGCCTACACCTCAGACCGTTGGCGACAATGCAATCTTCTACAATGAGAAGACTGACGACATCGTGGAGTTTACATTATCGGTGTCGCATCGGTTCAACGGCACGCTTACGGACACATTGGCACGGCTGAGCGCCAAGTATGCCGAGGATTACGTTACGATGCAATGGTGGATAAAGACCACCAACGCCAAGCAGGCTGAACCCTATCAGGCTGCTCTTGTCAAGGACGAATCCGACATACGCAAGTGCTTCATCCTCTCAGCGCCACGTGTCCCCACCGTCAAGTTCCCCACCTCTATCACTGCAAAGGTCGACGGCTCCGACAATGGGGGCGAAGTCACGCTTTCTATTGACGAGGACGCAACGGTTTCCTACAGCCTTAACGGCGGTGCTGTTGACGACATCGAGGCACGTTCCGAAGACGTAGGCATTGTACACATCGTGCGCTCTGCCCAACCTAAGACATTCGTCCTTCGTCCGGTTAACACTGGCGTTTCCAAGGTACGCCTCTTCTCTCGCCATTCCGACAACGTCTACGCAGAGTTTACAGTCATAGTTTCCAAAGAGCATTAACCCAAAACAATGTCTATATGAATCACGACTTTTCCGAACTGCATCCGCACATGGCTTCACGCGAAAGGGGATGGAATCCAATCCCCAACCCGCTTGCACCCCAACCGCCACGTCGTGCTTACGGACACTCCGTCAAGCATATTTTCCTACAGGCCGACCAGCTCCTCTATGATGTTGATGCCATTACCGGCATGATTGATAAGGCAGCACGTTCAGTGCACAACGATGCCGAGGTTGCCACGTCCGAGTCTGACACCTATCGTCCTATGTTCTTCCGTTGGTTCGACAAGTACATAGCCAGTGTCGAGCATTGTCTTTCCGCTTTCGTTCTCAAACCCGAAGGTGTCACCCGTCTCAACGACCTCAAGGAGTGGGACGAACGTGAAATTTCGCTTCTCATGCCCGACTACTGGGACGCCACTGTCTACGACTCTCTCGTCAAGGCTATTCACCAGTATGTAGTTGACGGCACACTCTACGAATATATGTCTCTTGTGCTCTCCTCGCGCGACCCTCGCACCATCGACCGCAAGGAGTCCCTTGAAGAAGGCATTACCAACATACGAGCCCTCTCCTGCCGAGTCATTCCCGGCTCAGTCCACAAGCACCTAAGCCCCTTCTAAAGCGATTGCACCCCAAAATTTCACCAAAGGCTCAGTCGGCTCAAAAAGGCCCAGAAAGGCTTATCATCAAGGTTCAAAATTTCCCTCACTATGCAAAAGACTCTCGACGACATTCCTCTCATATCCGAGCGTCGCAAGAAGCTTCTTCCTGCCGGGCGCAAGGCGCAAAAGGAGTTCATACGCGACCTCCTCTCTACCAATCAGGAGAAGTTCGAAGAGCTGTTCTCCGAACTTGCCGAGCACGACCCAAAGGCATGGCTGCTTCTCTATCACGACATGCAGAAGCACGTTGTCCCCAAGCAGTCCCAGCTCAACGTCTCCGTGGGCATCAACAAGGACTTCCAGGAACTCCAGGCACTATCCACTACCAAGACCGACGACCCTCTTGCCATTGGTGCCAACCCCGTTCCACGCATCGAAGATGCCGACTTCGAAGAACTAAAGGAGTACGAAGGACTCTGATTAATGATTAATGTTTATCAGCAGTCCATAACCAAAGGCTTAGTAAGGCCTAAAAAGGCTTAGCAAGGCTCATCACCCAAAATTTCCCCACGGCTCAGAAAGGCCTAAGAAGGCCCAGTAAGACCCATTAAATAATTAGAAAATGCTCATTACCGACCGTGACATAGATGCACTGGTAGCCGAAAACCAATCTCGCTACAATGAAATCTACGGGCCTTACGACCCGTGGACAGGCATCGGCTGCTACGATTTTGAGTCACGTGTCTGTCTCGAAATACCCGACTTCATCATACCCAAGATGTACGTTCCCAAGGAGTGTATGCGCACCCTCCTTTACAAGAACCTACAACACTACGGTACCTTGAAAGACGTTCTTATCCACGTCCTCCGCAAGGACTACGACGAAGACTCGCCCGACACGCAGAAGCTACGCGCCCTCCTCACATTTGAGATTTTCAAGGTACGTTTCCGTGAAGACCCCGAGTTCGCCCTTTTCTGTACTGATAAGATTGAGGACAAGAACACGGGCGATATGATTCCCTTCCGCCTTAACTACCCACAGCGACGGCTCATAGCTCTCTTCGAGAAGCTGCGCCACGAGAAGAAAGCCATACGTGTCGTTATCCTTAAGGCTCGTCAGTGGGGTGGCTCTACTCTCACACAGCTCTACATCAAGTGGATGCAGGACTTCCGTCACGACGGATGGAATGCTATCGTTCTCTCACAGGTCAAGTCTACGTCCAAGAAGATTAAGGCTATGTACCGCAAGGCTGTTGAGCGTCAGAAGGGTTGGACTATCGGACACCCGGGCACACAGCTCATGCTCTCGCCCTACGAAAACTCACCCGACGACTTCATCGTCACCGACGGCAACAAGGCCCTGCGCCGCTCTACGCTTACCGTTGCCTCCTTCGACAACTTCGATGCCGTCCGTGGCAACAACTTCCACTGTGCCCACTATTCCGAGGTTGCCTATTGGAAGAAGACTCCCGAGCACGACCCCGAAGGCGTTATCTCGTCTATCTCTGGCGGTATCCACAATATTGAGGACAACATCGAGGTCTTCGAGTCTACAGGCCGTGGCGCTTCCGGATTCTTCTACGACCGCTGCCAGCTTGCCATGGATCCGTCCAACAACGACGCCTATGCCTTCATCTTCGTTCCTTGCTTCATCATCGAGAACGATATGGAGCCTGTCGAAGATGTTCGGGCTTTTGCCGAGTGGCTGCTGCGCAACAAAGACCGCTCCACCTGCCCTAAAGGTTTTCGCGAAACGGGCAAGTTCTTTTGGCGTATGTGGGAAAAGGGAGCTTGTTTCCAGGCTATCAACTGGTATCGCAATTTCCGCAACAAGTTCAAGACTCATGCTTTCTGCGCCACTGAGGCTCCTATCGACGAGGAGGAGGCTTTCCGCAATTCCGGCAATCTTGTCTTCAATCCTTATTCTATCGACGACCTCCGTCATGGCGAAGTCAAGAAGCCCAAGTTCCTTGCCGACATCGTCACCTCTGGCAAGAAGTCTTACGACACCATACGCAACTCCAAGATTACCATACGCGACGATGGCGAGGGCGAACTTAAAATTTGGAGCCTGCCCAACAATCAGATTCTGCGTGTTTCCGACCGCTACGTTGTCAGCGTCGACATCGGTGGCAAGTCCTCTACTTCCGACTACACCGTTATGACCGTACTCGACCGTATGGGCATGATGCCTTCTGTCAAGGACAAGCCTCGTGTCGTGGCTCGCTATCGTGGGCACTGCCGTCACGACGTGCTCGCATGGAAGGCTGCTGCTCTCGCTCACTACTACGACGATGCTCTCCTTGTCATTGAGTCCAATACTGCCGACCGTGAGAAGAACAACAATACCGAGGGCGACCACTTCGGCTCTATCATCAACGAGATTGCCGACTACTATCCCAATCTCTACCAGCGCCGTTCTTCTCCCGAAGACACCGCTGGCAACGTCCTCGCCAAGTACGGCTTTCAGACCAATAAGGTTACGAAGGGTTGGCTCATCGACAATCTCGAAGCCTTCGTCGACGACCGACTCTGGCACGAACCCGACACCGAAATGTATCACGAGCTGCGCATATACGAGCGAAAGGAAGACGGCTCCCTCGGCAACATCGAAGGCTCAGGCAATCACGACGACGTACTCATGTCCACCGCCATTGCCCTCTACGTATCCACCCACGAAATGGAGCTTCCACGCTGGCGCACCGACGAAGGACTCAAACACCACTCCGACGGCGTACGCACCGAAGCCTCAATCTAAGAATAAAAAAAATATCAAAGGCTCACCCCATAATCAAAGGCTCAGAAAGGCTTAGTCGGCCCAGTAAGGCTCAGTAAATAATTAAAAATCACTCTCACTATGCAAAAATCCCTATCTTTCAACAAAGGCATCACAACATCGCCGTCCGACCTCCTGTCCGACGACACCGAACTTTCCGCCTCACGCGACCTTATCTTCCGCAATGGCGAGATGCAACCCCTACGACAGGCAAAGCAGTTCGCACAGACGAACAATAAACTGCTCTATATCCATAAAGGTGCCGACTACACCAATGCCATCACCTACAACGGCCACATGCTCTTTTGCGGCACACTCAGCGACAACTCCATCACCGAAACCCAAGCGTTCTCGGTCGGCACAGTCTACGACATTTCCTCAGTAGGCAACACCCTCGTAGTAGCCACCAGTAGCGGACTGCACTACATACTCTTCAAGGAAGGCTCATACATCGACCTCGGTACAGAGCTGCCGACGTACGATTTCTACCCCGCATTTAAGGAATGGACTAATCTTCCCCTTGGTGGTAATACAGGATGCTTTCTTAAAGGCATGACTACATCTAAACTTTATAAAGCTTCTTATTCGAATGGAAAGTTTACTGGATGTTCAGAGTGGAAAGGTGAGATAAAACCCACTGACAACGAAAGCTTCTTTTTTCACCATGAAGTTAATAAAGGTTCAACAAACGAAGCTAACGTACAAAACGCCATACAAGGCCATGTAGCAGAACTTATCAGAATAGTCAAGGAAAACAACCAATTTGCCTTCCCGTTCTTTGTGCGCTGTGCCATGCGGCTTTACGATGGGTCATACGCACGCATTTCTGTACCAGTCGCTTGTTACCCGACAGTCAACCGCAATTGTTACTTCACTCCTGTTACTGCAAGCGATTACAAGGAGTCCATGGATTTTACCGAATGCTTTATGTATGCCCCTTTCCACGCACCGTTTCAATATCGCATAGAGGCTCAAGGCATTGACAAATGGAAGGATATAGTAAAGGAGTTTGTCGTATTCGCCACAGATGATGTCATACCGTTTTATATTGATAAGGAATGGAGAATAGAATTACCGTCAAAAACCTCCGAAACCACTTATCGCACTCTTGTTACAACACCTACATATGGTAGTAGTCTTCTTCCAGGCGTTCCTGTCCTGCAAGATGACGGAATATACCATTTCGAAAAGGGTAAATATGAGGCCCGTGACGTTATAGTTCCAACTTACAAGTCCGACAATGAAATCATTAACGAAATGATTTCAAAAACACAGTTCTACAAGTTGTTTTCAGTTGGAGTTGAAAGTGTTAATACCTCTGATTACGTTTCCCCTATTATAGCATCCAATGTGGTTGCTAATCTTACCTCTCAGGAGCAGCTCCCAGTTGACGATTATTATGGATGGACTTCTATCGTGCCACAGCAAGTATTGACTTACAATAATCGTATCAATTTATTCAACGTCAAACGTCGGCCTTTCAAAGGAGCGAATATGTTTACGTGTGCAACGCTTACGAGTGTCAGTCCGTCAAGTGCTGAAAGTACGCTAAGATTTTATGTCCATATTGCTACTTCTACATCTATGGTAGTAGCTTCTTCTTCTTATCCTTGGACACAAGACTTGAAGGTTGCAGATTCTTGGTTCTTTTACCCCGACCCAAGAGCCGTTGATGTCGTTGTATGGGACACATCAAACAGTCGTGGAATAAAGATACCGCTCAAAACGCATCCGTATCTCAATGGTGCATACGCGTTTAGGTATCTACCGCTTACTAATAGAATGACATCTTCCAACGTGTCGTCTCCTCCCTCCCCCACCTCCTCCTACGAAGTCCTCGACTCCCAAATCTTCACCTCCGTTGTCAACAACCCATTCGTCTTCCAGGCATCGGGCGACAACACCGTAGGCACTGGCTCTATCCTTGGTATCGCTGCCAACACCGAGCCTATATCACAGGGACAGTTCGGACAGTATCCGCTCATCGTCTTCACTACTGAAGGCATCTACGGACTCTCCGTCAACTCCGAAGGACTCTACTCAGCGTCCTACCCCATTTCGCGCGAAGTCTGCAACAATCCCGAGTCAATAACACCCACGGGCAATGTCGTCTACTTCACCTCCGACAAAGGACTCATGGCTGTATCTGGCGGCACTGTACGTTGCGTCAGTCCACAACTCTCGGGAGCCAATCCGCCGTACTCCGACGCTACGGTCGGTTTCCTTACCTTCGTGCGCAATGCATTCCTTGCCTACGACTATCGCGACTCGCTGCTGTTCATCTACAACGTCAACTACGACTACGCATACGTCTATAATCTTCTTGACGGAACTTTCGCCACCATATCCCTCGGCTCTAAGCGCATGCAGCGAGCGGTGTCCAACTATCCCGACACGCTCCTACAGGACTCCAGCAACAACGTCTATTCCTTTAGCAAGATACCAGTAGCTCAGTCCGACTCTCAGACGTATTCCGGTACGTTCACAACACGCCCCCTCAAGCTCGGCTCGTCCATACAGCTCAAGACCATCCATCAGATAGTCCATCTGTTCAACTCTGCTGGCGGAACTCTCAAGCTGACAGTCTGGGCATCCAACGATTGCCATAGTTGGAACAAGCTGTATTCCCTCCACGGCAAGCCATGGAAGTACTACCGCTTCCGCTACACTCTCTCCAATATCTCAGCGTCTGACACCTTCGCTGGCACAGTCATCGACTTCACCCCACGCTTCACCAACAAGATAAGATAGCTACCGATTCTCCAAAAAATTCAGAAAAACCACCCTCACCCACGGCTTAGAAAGGCTTAGTCGGCTCAGCAAGGTCCATAAATAATCACCCTCACCCCCACGGCTCAGTCGGCCCAGAAAGGCTCAGAAAGGCTCATTACCCATTATCAAAAAAAAAGTGTCAGCGCCTCACGGCTCCAACACCCTGGTTAAACAATAACCTAACAAACCTTAAATCTTAAAAACGAAAACACAAAACCTAATATGTAGCAGTACAAATGTAGCAAACCATTTACGTTTGGTATAAGCATCATTATCAATATCACAGGCATTCCTGCCTTCAAGTATTCCTTCCACCTTCCCGTCTTGCCCCACATAATACCGAACATCGCAAACAGCATACCCGACATACCCACAGTAGGCTTGTCTGCCCACATAGGCATCCAGCTCGCAGCCACGGCTATCACATAGCCTACAGTTACGTTCATGCGCTGTCTCACGCCCCATAGCACAAACAGGTTCGCTGCCATATGCCACACGTTCGCATGCAGAAAACTATAAGTGAAGTGAGGTAGCAGTCCGCCGTGCGCACTGAAACCCTCCAGTCTACTGCCTGCCGTCAGCAGCACGACGCTTAGCGTTGTCAGCAGCAGCTTTACTCTTACGTCCACTGCCATACACTTCGCCATGTCTGAAATCCTTACCATAAAGTCTGCATTTGACAAACGTGTCCTTAATCGTGCGGGGAGCCATAAAGAACTCCGGCGCTGGTTGTGATACTATAATAGGGCATAGAAACCACAGCGACTTGCCTATATACTCCTTTCTCTGAGTCAGTTCCTGCATCCTCTCAAACAGCGAGTAGTACAGTCTCTGCTTGTTGCTGCCCAATGCGTCCACAATCGAGAAGTCACCCACAACCATTCTTCTCAGCTTCTCATAAGCCTCCTTAGCCGTGATATAATACCGTGGAGCAGGATGCTTCGCTATCTTGTCCCATACCTCCTGCTGGCTCCAGCATTTCGGATACACATCGCGATAGGCTTTTGCCAAGTCTTCACGCTGCATACGGGTTATATCATAATTTTGTTTGGTCATAGGGTTATGGTTTTCTGATACAAAAATACGCAAACTTAGCCACATAACCAAGTTTGCGTATCAAAATTAAACACTAATAATCAATAATTAGCAATTAATAACCCTAATCACCAAAGGCTCAGAAAGGCCTAAGAAGGCTTAGTTAGGCTCACACTCTCAGCCTTTACCCCTCACTAATCCCGTCCATCTGCTCCACAGCCTTCTGCATTATCATTTCGATGTTCTTGTTGGCAAAGTCCACCTGCTTCTTGTCGTCAGCGTTCAGACGCTTCATCTTGTTCCAGCGTTTCATCTGCTTCTCGGCATCTTTGATAATACGGATTCTTGCGTAGTCAGCCGACTGCTCAAATCTGTGTCTGTCGGCAGCATTACGTATTCTCTCCGTCAGCGGAACGTTCTTGTTCTTCAGCATCGAGTAGTTGCTCGTGCTCTTCTCCATGCTCTCCTTGTAGCCATACCACTTCGCTTTCGTTCTCGCCATGCTCGTCTGTTCCGAAGGAGTGTACATCAGCGAACGCAAGAATGGTATGTCCTTGGTCTCAATCTCCTGTTCCCGACCGTCAGCATACTTCAACACCAGTCCAGTTCCACGGGTTATGAATGTGGCAGCACCACCGCCAAGAGTTCCTATGATGTGGTTCAGCATTGCAGGATCAGTAGCCTCGTCAAGCAGACTGTTGCCCCTCATGTTCTCGTTGCCGGGAGCCACGTCGTTAGTCTTGGCATTCACCCACTTGTTCAAGTCCATCAGCTTCTCGGGAGTTCCGCTGTAGGCATTCATCCATGCAGGACGGTTCTTCGTGTAGTCACCCTCTCGGCGTATTGGCGTACCCTTCCAGTCGCTGTTAAGCCACCATTCCACAAATGGAGCGGCAGCCGTAGGCAGCACACCCTTTAGCGTTTCCTTTCCTGGTTCCTTATCAAAGGCCGATGTGTTCGTGAAGTCCACTACTGGCAGCAGCTGCGACATACAGCCCACAGCGTCCATTGCTACATTTCTCGTGCTCTTCACGTTCTTTGCTGTAGTCATACCCGCTGCAATATCGCCAAGTCCGTAGAACGCCCTCAGCTCAATGGCAAGCGGAATGGTCACGAACTTACCGCCACCTTTATATATACACAGGTTGTTTCTCCTTATGTATTCCGGCAACTCGCCATACGGGTCTTTCACGCCCTTACGCTTCTTCTCGTCCTCGCTCGCAATCATGGCGTTGTTCACGACAGCAGCCATTATGCCCAGCCCGAAAGGTATAGCCATCATTGAGGCGACAGTACCCACAGGCGCCTTCTTCACGTTGTTCATGAGCAAGTGTGTGCTCTGCACGCCAGCGTTGAAGAACATCGAGTAGTTCCTTAGGTAGCTCGCAATGGTGCCGTACACATTTCTGCGCATTTCCTTGCTCGTGCCCATTTCACCGTTCTTGAACGTCTTGATGGCGTCACCCGAGCCGTGACGGTTGAAGTTCGCCGACACCTGCTTGGCATCATAGGCACTTCTCACAGCCGAGCGTCCGAGGTCTCTTGATGTACAGAAGGTCGCAAATCGCGCCATGTTCTCTGCCACCTCGTTCAGGTTCTCCACGTTGCCTACGAGGAAGTCACGAAGCGCCTTGCCAGTCTTCGCCACCTTGCTGTGTTCACGGCTCACGTCGCGCTTGTATTCCTTCTCCCATTCCTGCATCGTCTTCACCTGTACCCAGCCTGTCTCACCGCCGTTCTGCATAAACTCCTTGAAGTAGCGCTCCATCTTCGAGTTGCCTAATGTGCCCTCTCTGTATCGTGCGTACAGGCCCATGCCTACACCGTTCTTCAGGTCTTTCCACTTCAAGCTCTTCAAGGCACCTGCGCCCTCATTGAATGCCACATTCAGCGGGTTAAGCTCCGCATAGTACCGTGCCCATTTGAATCCGTACATCACACCCTCCTTTGCCGTTACATTGCTCGATGCCATTTCGGCGTCACGTATGATGTTACGCATCACAAACTCCGGTGAGTACGAGGTGGCCATCTGAGCCATGAAGCGTGTAGTGCTCTTCAACCCTTTCAGCAGTGCGCTGTTGGGCGAACTGTTCTCCAGCATGCCGTTCAGAGCCTGTGCAGCACGAGGATTGCCCAGCACTACGAAACTGTGTGTACGTCCGGCTATCTTCACGTCCACGAAGTGCTCGCTCTTGTTCTTCGCCCTCGCAAACTTGAAGCCTATGTCCGTGCTGTTGCTCAGCGTCTTTGCCTCGCCTTTAGCCTGCTTCGTCTTCATGTCTGTTTCAAAGGCATCCACAATGGTTGCTATATCATGAGCGCTCGCATTGTCGGGTATCTGAGGATAAGCCTCCTCCCAGATGTCGTTGCCGTTCATGTCCGTGCCTTTCTTCTCTACCCACACCTTCGTTTCCTTCACAAGGTTCTGCTCTCCGCTGTTTCTCACGAATCGGGCAAACGCCTGCTTCACGGCATTCTGTCCGCCGTTCCTTATCGCACGGTTAGCCATAGCACCTATCTGTGCAAGCACGTTCACGTCGCTCAGACTCTTTCTGCCCTTGGCGTTCATCAGCGTTTCACCGATAAAGCCCTTGCCGTCCTCGCCGCTTATATATCCGTATACATCCTCAGCGGTAGCCTCGTCAAACTTTCTCAAAGGCACATACCAGTCAAACATACTGGCCACACGGTCTCGAAGTTCTTCGCTCATCAGTCCGTTCTCATAGTCCGAATTGATAGAGTAGTTCGTGGCATCCTTTATTCTGTTCCAGAGATTATCCACCGAACCCTTCTTCTGGTTCTCCATCTTCGCCTCCTGACTCATCACGGAGTCTATAGCACCAGCATCGTCATAAGGACTCTTTAGGTCGTCTATCTCTTGCAGACCGTGCATACCCGAATAGTCATGTTCCTCTGCCTTGAAGTCCTTGTCGATGTTCTGCACAATCCATTCGTCCATCTGACGGTAATACTCTCTTAGGTCTATCTGTCCCGAACGAAGCTTCTGTCCAAGGTCGTTCTTCTCGCCGTTCCAAGCAGCCTCCAAAGCATCAATGCTATCGGATTCTTCACTCTTCACTTTTCTCTTTTCTCTTATCTTGTCTCTCACGAACAGCACACGGTTTCGCTCCAGTCCGTGCTTGCCTATCATGTACAGGTTACACTCTCTTATCTTCTCCTCGGTGTTCTTGCCTGCAAAGCTGTCCAGCACGTCGCTCATAGCCTTGTCCAGCGGTTTCATCACCTGGTGTTCAAATAGAGTCATCTTGTCGCTCATAGCACCCTGCATGGTGTTCTGCAGAACATAAGGGTTCATCGAACTCTTCACGTCCTCTATCTTCTTGATTGAGGGGTCTACAGCCTTCATCAGTTTCTCAAGCGAAAGCATGTTGTCCATAAACGCCTCTGTAGCCATATAGCCGTGAGCGTTCAGCATAGAATGGTATCTGTCAAGAGCAGTGGCAGCACTCGGAGCAGTACGGTAGTGTATCTGTCCGTCAGTAGCCTTGTCCCATTCCTCACGGCTCATGTCCTCAAAGTCGTGGTTCTTGCCGTCGTTCTCGTAGAACTCGCCACCGTGGATTTTCGTATACTCCACATTCTCGTGCTCTATCTTCCACTTCACGGCATCAGCCCTCATCTTCCACCACGGATCATTGCCTTTCTTCTGTACGTTCTTCGCCAGCCACAGCATATACTTCACGTCCTTCACGTTAGGCGATATTCTGTAGCCTATCTCGTGCAAGGCATCTGTCACCTTGTTCTTGATGTTGTTCCAGAACCCGGGTTCGCCCTTGCCCTTCTCGGTGCTCTCGGCTATAAACTCCTCTATAGCGTCATAGAATCCCATAGAGTCCTTGTCCATACGTTCCTTCACATAGGCTCTCAGTTCGGCATTCACCGGATTGTCTAAGTCCATCCAAAGACCTCTCATATAGTCTTTGAACTTGTCTCCGAGCAATCCTCTCATGCCCTTATGTCCCACGGTCTCGTGCCAAACGGTTTTCTCCGCAGTATACGAGTCGTGTATGTTCGGCATATACAGATGCACCTCGCCTGTATTCTCGTCATACCAGCCCGTCACCTGCTTGCCGTTCTCAATGTCACGGCGCACCTGCTCGTTGCCAATCTCCTCAACCGAGTTCACCATCTTCACCTTACCGCCAGTCTGCTTCGATACTTTCTCCACAGTCTCAGCAATCCTGCCTTCCAATGGCTCAGTCGGCTTAGATAGGCCCAGTGAGGCGTCACCTTTCGCCTTGTTATACACCTCGGCAGCATGCTCGATTCTGTACATCTCACCCTTGCCCTCGTACTTCTTCTTCAAGTATCGCTGCATTTCCTCCTCAGTCATGTCAGCCAACTTGCAAGTCAGTTTCTTAAGCTCCGCAAGCACAGCCTGGCTCGTCTCGTTTCTTGTCTGACGTTCCTGCTGTTCAAAGGTCTCGTACGTACTAGCAAGGAATTTCTTCTTCTGCTCGGCATTATATCCCTCCATGTCAAACGGAATGGAATAGTCCTTCCAGTCGCCTCTGACACGCACGTTGATGCCGCCCTCGTTAAAGTCTACCCTTGCGTCCTTCAACTCCTTCAAGTCCTTAACCGTCTGCTTGCTCTTCTTCATCATTATCGCATTTGTGTCGATAATGCGGTCGGGCATTTCCACGTCGCGCAAATCCTCGAAGAAGTCCTCTATCTTGTCGTAGTGTCCGCCCAAGTCCCACTTCTCCACACTGCCAGCCTTGGCACGCATAGCCTCGTTGCTTATCTTGTCCACTACTACTACACGGCAGACAACATTAGTACCTGCCTGCTTGAACACGATGTCTGGCAGCTCTACCTCCGCACGCATTACGGCGGTCTTCTCGCCCTTAATCCATTTCTCAAACTTCTTGTCTGTCGAACCTCTCGGTATGAGAGCAACAACACGACCGCCTTCCTCCAAGTGCTTGAATGCCTTACCCAAGTGAGCAATGGCTGTCGCTCCTGCCGTACCAAACGGTGGGTTCATTACTACTACGTCGTGCTTGTTGCTGATGTCGTAGTTCTCGAATATGGTGTTTTGGAACTTTCGGCCAAGTCCTCCTGCCTTCAACTGTAGTTTGGTGAACAGGCTCTGACTCGGCTCTATCGCTACCATTTGATTGCCCT